>JAPOZM010000123.1 GCA_026706075.1 Gemmatimonadaceae bacterium | reverse complement strand
GAGCGCGGGTGTGACGGAAGACTGCGCCTGTGTTCCGGTGTTGTCGGCCCTGGGCTGTTCGGAAAGGCGTGCGAGCAGGGGCACGGGTACATCAGCCCAGAGGATACCGCGGGTGCCACTCCCCCCCGCACCCAAGGTGTCCGAGGGTGACGCCGCGGGTCTCGAGAAAGCGAGCGACCGCGGCGGCGCTCGTTCGCGTGTCGGTCACCATCCTCACCGGGATCGACCGGGGCGCAGGGTCGCCTCGACTCCGAGTTGCGGATCCCTTCGCCGAGCGTGTGGCCTCGTGGGCCTCGGCCAGGCGATCGAGCCTGGCGTCGCGGGCTTCCAGCTCGGCTAGCTCGGCTGCGAGGATTGGCTCGCCCGCGGCCAGACCGAGACTGTCCTCCAACACCCCCCGCCGAGCGGCGTCCGGCACCGTCACCGCGGCCGGCAGGGCCGTCAGGATCGTCAGGAGACAGATGCGGATGCGCATGGGATCATCCTCCCGTGGGCAGGACAGTCGTGGCGACAGGCCGTTCGTCGAGGAAGCGGGCCACAGGCGCCGACGGCAGCGGGGAATCCAACCCCAGAACGCCACGCGGCTGCGTCCGGGCGTAGATACAGGCAACGGTTGACATCCTGACAAAAGATAGGCTACTCCGTGATGAAAAAGGGGTGAAAATTAAGAACACAGAGGTGGTATTTTGAGTGTGGAAAATAGTGAAAGGGGGCTTTTTTAGACGATCCCTTGTGGGCAACCAGGCCCCCAGCATCCGTGTCGGCGGTGAGGGAGCAGGTCCACGTGGCCGTCACGGTTTCCGACCGGGGCCGGGGCCTGGGTCGTACTGCGGGAGCCGGCGGGGGCCTCCCAGTACGACCCACTTACTGCTCCCCCGAGCATTGCAGGATGCACCACAGGACCATGATGCCTGCGTCCCGGATCCCGGCCTCGCGCCGCGCGGTGGCCACCCGGGTGGGCGCCCGGGGCTCGGGGCGATCAGCTCTGGGCATGCTCTTTGACAGAGTTTGACGGCAAATGTAGCCTTCGCCGCCGCCCTCCCCGCCTTCCACCCATCTCAAGACGACGATTCCATGGACCGAGTGAAGATTCTCGTGCCCGGCGACGACCCGCCCCAGATCGCCGGATCCCCCCAGCTCGACCGCCTGGCCCCCTACGGCGAGGTCACCGTCCACGAGACCCGGCCGGCGGACAAGGCCGAGCAGGTCGAGCGCGCCCGCGGCTTCAATGTGGTCATCAACTCCCGGGGCGCCGTGAGCTGGCGCGCCGACGAGCTGCGGGCCCTGCCCGACCTGAGGATGATCACCACCTGCTCCATCGGCACCGACATGATCGACCTGGAGGTGGCCCGCCAGCGCGGCATCGTCGTCTCCAACCAGCCGGGGCGCACGGCGCCGGTGGTGGCCGAGCACATGCTGGGCCTGCTCTTCACCGTGGCCAAGCGCGCCGCCTTCCAGACCGCCGAGCTGCGCGAGCACCGGTGGACGCGGCGCATGAACCTGACCGTGCAGGGCAAGGTCCTGGGCATCGTCGGCACCGGCAACATCGGCGCCGAGATGGCCCGCCTGGGGGCCTGCCTCGGCATGGAGGTCATCGCCTGGACCTTCAACCCCTCCCCCGAGAGGGCCGAAGCCCTGGGGGTGAGGTTCGTCGAGCTGGAGGAGCTGCTCGCCAGGTCCGACTACGTGAGCCTCCACGTGGCCCTCACCGACGACACGCGGCACCTCATCGGGGCGTCCGAGCTGGCCGGCATGAAGCCGGAGGCGGTGCTCCTCAACGGGGCCCGCGGCGAGGTGGTCGACCTCGAGGCCCTGGCCGCGGCCCTCGACTCGGGAGGCCTGGCCGGCGCCGGCCTCGACGTCTTCCCCGACGAGCCCTTCCTGGAGGACCACCCCATCAAGCGCTGCGAGCAGGTGGTGATGACCCCCCACATGGCCGACCAGACCCCGGAGGGGGTGGAGCTGCTCAATGTCGGCGCCGTGGACAACATCATCGCCTGGATCGAGGGTGACCCGCGCAACAACGTCGCCGCCTGAGGCGCGGAAGAGGCGCATGTTCACCTCCCTGAGCCCCGGCGCCATCGGCGTCGCCGCGGACGGCCTGGAGGACGCCCTGCGGCTGGCCGCCGCCCATGGCTTCGAGGGCTGCCACTTCAGCATCGCCGAGGCCGCCCGCCTCGGCCCTTCCGCCGTCACGGACGCGGCCGGGACGGCCGGGGTGCGCCTCTCCGCCTTCGGCTTCCCCCTCGACTTCCGCGGCGCCGAGGCCGACTTCGAGCGAGACCTGGAGGCCCTGCCCGCCCTGGCGCGCACCGCCGAGGCCCTCGGCGTGGGGCGCACGGCCACCTGGATCTCCCCCGCCTCGGACGAGCTGAGCTACGAGGGGAACTTCGCCCTCCACGCGCGGCGGCTGACGCCGGCGGTGGAGGTCCTGGCCGGCCACGGGATCCGCCTCGGGTTGGAGTACGTCGGCCCCGACAACAGCCGCCGGGGGCGCCGTCACGAGTTCATCCACACCATGGGCCAGATGGCGGAGCTGTGCGCCGCCGTGGGGCCCAACTGCGGCTACCTGCTCGACGCCTGGCACTGGTACACGGCCCGGGAGGACGCCTCCCACCTGCTGGCGCTGGAGGCCGCGCAGGTGGTGGACGTCCACGTCAACGACGCTCCCCGCCTGCCCGTGGGCGAGCAGCTCGACCACGAGCGCTGCCTGCCGGGCGAGACCGGCGTCATCGACATCGCCGCCTTCCTCGGCAGCCTGAAGCGCATCGGCTACGACGGCCCGGTGATGGTCGAGCCCTTCAGCCAGCGGCTGCGGGAGATGCCGGCCGACGAGGCCTGCGCCGCCACGAGGGCCGCCCTCGCCAGGGTCTTCTCCCAGGCGGGGATCTGAGTGCCTGCGCGCCCAGTCTCGCGCGAGTCCATTCGCCGATACAGGCCGGCGCGCCGCGTTGCGCTCGGTCGATGGATCCCCTGCCCGCCTCCGACGCGCGCCGTGCGGGCCAGGCGCCGCGGCGCCCTCGTCCATACGCCACACGGCACACGCAGGCACTGAGGCCCCAGGATGGCCGCCCGCGTGGCCCACGTGGTCCCCACGGACCGCATCGCCTACCTGCTGCTGCGCCGCCGACTGGCGCGCCTGGCCGACGCCGGGTACGAGATCCACCTCCTCTGCGGACGCGCCCCCGACTCCGGCGCCCCGGGCGGGGTCGACTACGAGGCCGCTTTCGCCGGCCTCGGGGTGCGGCTCCACTACCAGACCTTCGAGCGCGAGATCTCGCCGGCGGCCGACATCCGCTGCGCCGCCGAGCTCTTCTTCGCCGTGCGCCGCGGCGGCTACGACATCGTGCACAGCCACAACCCCAAGGGCGGCCTCCTGGGGCCGCCTGTGGCCCGCGTCGCCGGCGCCCCCCATGTGCTGCACACCGTCCACGGCTTCCTCTTCCACGACCGCACCCGCGGGCTGCGTCGGGCCGAGGCCGTGGCGGCCGAGCGCTGGACGGCGCGCTGGTGCCATCACCTGCTCTTCCAGGTCGAGGAGGACCTGGAGTACGCGCGAGACCACCGCTTCAAGGCCGCCGACCGACTCCACCTCGTTGGAAACGGCGTCGACGAGACGTACTTCGACCCAGCCGCCGATCCCGACGCCGGAGCCCTCAGGCGGGAGGAGCTGGGCTGGGGCGCGGATCACCTCGTGGTCGGCACCACCGGGCGCCTGGTTCGGGAGAAGGGCTACGAGGAGTTCTTCGACATGGCCGGCCGCATCGCCCGCCAGCGGGAGGACGTGCGCTTCCTCGTGGTCGGGCTCTTCGAGCCGGAGCAGTCCGACGCCGTCGACCCGCAGGAGCTGGCCCGGGCCCACGGCGTCGCCGACCGCTGCACCGTCCTGGAGGGGCGGGACGACATGCCGGCCCTGTACGCGGCGATGGACCTCTTCGTCCTCGCCTCGCACCGGGAGGGGCTGTCGCGGTCGCTGATGGAGGCGGCGGCCATGGCGCGGCCGGCCGTGGCCTGCGACATCCGCGGCTGCCGCGAGATCGTCGTCGACCGCGTCACGGGAAGGCTGGCGCCGGTCCGCGACTCGGCGGCGCTGGCCGAGGCGGTGGGAGGCCTGCTGGACGACGAGGAGGCCCGCCGGCAGATGGGCCGGGCGGGGCGGGAGCGGGTGGTGGCGCGCTACACCGAGGACCGCGTCGCCCGGCGCGTGATCGACTGCTACCGGCGGATCCTGGAGGCCTGAGCCTCAGGCGGACTCCCCGCCGGACGCGGGACCGTGCCTGTTCTCGAAGGCCTGGATCTCCTCGGCGCCGTCGAGGACCCCCATCTCCAGGTGGAAGTCTCGGACCGCGCCGGGCTCCAGGTACTCCAGGGAGCCGTTGGCGCGGTTCCAGGCGCGGCCGAGGGCGGAGCAGTTCCCGGGCTCGATGCCGGTCACGTACGAGCCGCGGTGGAAGTGCTGCCACTGGGTGATCAGGGGGATCTCCGCGACCGGGAAGCGCCAGTAGAGGCCCAGGCCGAGGCGGTCGTTCACCAGGCCCACGTGGACCCGTCCGCCGCGGTCGGCGCGGGGCCGGTGCACGTAGACGTCGTGCCGCGCCTTCCTGCGAGGGGCCGCGGCCGTGGTGTAGACCTCGGGCCCCACCTCGCGGTCGGCCGTCCACTCGGTGGTCCGGTTCGAGCGCAGAACCAGGCGGGAGCCCCGGTCGAGGAGCGGCCAGCCGGGGTTCGTGTGGTAGAGGACCATCAGCGGCGACGGGTCGGCGCCGAGGTTCTCGACGCGGTCGTGGATGTGGAAGCGGCGCTCGCCGAGGACCATGGAGATCTCGCGGGTCATCTCCAGGCAGTGGCCGAACATGATATGCTCGCGCATGCGGCCCCCCACGCGGATGACGTACTCCTCCCCCTCCCAGCCGCCGCAGGCGTGCACGTCCTTGGCCGGGATGTAGGAGAGCCGCCCGTGCAGGCCCAGCTCCTCGTCCTCCTCCTCGGGATCGACCTCCGCGTGGCCGACGAAGGTGAGGCCGCAGGTCGTCAGCAGTCCGAGGAAGGAGCCCCGCATCCAGCCCTCGCCGGGGGGCTCGTAGAAGGCCGGCCCCACGTCCCCCGTCTTCGACCGGAAGCAGAGGGACATCCCCTTGTAGTGGGCCGAGGCGATGTCCAGGGCGCGGCCCGGCAGCACCGAGAGACAGAGGCCGGAGGCGTTGAAGAGCTCCACCAGCCCGGCGCCGCGCTCGTTGCCCTCCACCAGCTCGGCCCGGCGTACGCCGGCCACCTGGCTCATGTCCCCCACGAGATCCTGCACCTGCCGCCGGCTGTAGCGGCGGCCGAATAGCCTCGGCATGGCCTGCCTCCTCTGGTGATGCGGCCCGGGTACGGGCTCGATCGGCCCTCCCTCGGAGTGATCCGGCGCCTTAGTATACGGGGCCGTCCCGGGCGAGCGCATCACCCGGGGCAACGGGAGACCGACCCATGATGGCGACAGGACTCATCCCGCGGTCGTTCCGGGACAACCTGGACGAATGGCTGTACGTGTTGCGGTGGACGACCGCGAAGTCGCGGGAAGCCTCTCCCGCCCTGTTCGTGGCCCGCGCCGTGTTCTCGGTGGTCCATGGACTGTTCGTCATCCTGCGCTGCCTCGCCATCTGGTGGGGTGTGGACTGGCTCATGGCGGCCATCGAGGAGCCAGAGCTGAGCCAACAGATGCTGACCCGGCTGGCGCTGCTGGCGGGGGGCCTGATGGCGGCGGAGGCCGTGGGGCGGCAGATCGCCTACTGGCTGGGTTCGCGGGCACGGTTTCACCTCGAGCTGCTGTTGCAACGGGAGTTCATCGCCAAGTCCGCGGAGCTCGACCTGGTGGAGATCGAAGCGGCCGGGGAACGGGATCTGCTGACGAACCGTCACGCCCTGAGACACACCGTCTGCGGGGTGATGGACTCGATATACAGCTTCATCTTCTTCGGCGTGCAGGCGGTGGGGCTGATCGTTCTCTGCACCCTGATCGGCTGGCCGATCTTTGCGGCCGCGGGGGCCTTGCTGGTCGTCCAGATCGTCGGGTGGCTGACCCGGTCGAAGGAGTCCCGGGATCAGGATTGGACCCCCTTGAACTACCTGGAGTACCTGCTCTCGGACCAGCGTCCTGCCAAGGAGATCCGCCTCTTCGGTCTCGTCCCCTATCTCAGAGCCATGGCCGAGGAGTTGGCCGAACGGTGCGGCCGCAGGCACCTGTTCACCGTCGGATGGGCGGCCAGGAACCTGGCCTTCTACCTGCCCTTCCCGGCGATCGCCCTCGGCTTGGGCTACTGGCTCGTCGAGCAGGTGACGGCCAGGGAGATCTCCCTCGGGCTGGCCCTCATGGCCCTTGTCGTGGTCTTCATCGCTCAGAAGGCCGTGTCGGGCCTGTCCAAAATGGTGTGGGCCTGGGAACTCTCGCTGGAAGGCATTCAGGGCTACCAGGCCTTTCTCGACCTGCAACCGCAGATCCGACCCGAGCCGGACCTTCCCGCCGTGCCGGCCGATCTCGCCCCGGGGATCGTCTTCGAGAACGTCTCCCTGACCTACCCGACGAGTGACCAACCCGCCATCGAAGGGGTGTCGCTGACCCTCCGGCCCGGAGAGCGCATCGCCCTGGTGGGCGAGAACGGCTCCGGCAAGACGACCTTCGTCAAGCTGCTGACCCGGCTCTACGATCCGACGGAAGGACGGATCCGTCTCGGGGGCCGCGACCTGCGCGAGTACAACGTGGAGACCTACCGCCGGCGCTTCGGCGTCATCTTCCAGGACTACATGCACTACGAGGGGACGGTCGCCGAGAACATCGGCTACGCGCAATACGAGCGGCTCGACGATTCCGACGGCATCGAGGCCGCGGCCGAGAAGGCGGGCCTGCACGAATTCATCGAGACCCTGGACGAGGGCTACCAGACCCGCGTCGGCTCCTGGTACCAAAGCGGCACCGAGCTGTCGGGGGGGCAGTGGCAGAGGATCGCCCTGGCCCGCGCCTTCTTCCGCCAGTCCGACATCCTCGTCCTGGACGAGCCGACCAGCGTCCTCGACGCCCGCGCCGAGTACGGCATCTTCCGCCGCTTCCTCGAGCTGACCGCCGGCAGGACCACCGTCCTCGTCTCGCACCGCTTCTCGACGGTGCGCATGGCGGACACGATCTACGTATTCCAACAGGGGCGCATCATCGAGCGCGGCAGTCACGGGGAGCTGATGGCCCGGGACGGGCTCTACGCCGAGCTGTTCAACATGCAGGCCGAGGGCTTCCTGCTGGACGGCCACAGTCCCCCGCCGGTGAGTGCCGGCGCCCCGGAGCCGGGATCTTGAAGGCCGCCCGCCTGCGCGCCGTCCGCGACTGGGAGTTCGTCGACGTGGACCAGCCGGTCCCCGGGGCGGGGCAGATGCGCGTGCGCCTGGAGCAGGTCGCCGTCTGCGGCAGCGACCTGCCCGAGTTCCTCGGCGTCCACCCCGGCTTTCCAAAGGCCGCGGGCGGCACCGGCCACGAGGCGATCGGCCGCGTCGATTCCTGCCCCTCGGGTTCCTACGCGGAAGGCGAGCGGGTATTGCTGTGGGGCTTCGACCGCGTCCACGGCCTGTTCCAGGAGGCCGTCCTCACCCATGACCAGGGCCTGCTGCGGCTGCCTTCGGACGAAGTGCCCGAGCGGGTGCTGCTGACCCAACTCCTGGGCACCGTCATCCGCCCCTTCCGCAAGCTCGGCAACGTCATCAACCAGCGGGCCGTCATCCTCGGCCAGGGGCCGGCGGGGCTGCTGTTCACGGCGGTGCTGCGCAACCTCGGGGCCCGCGACATCGTCGCCGTGGAGCCCCTCGACTGGCGGCGCGAGTTCGCGTCCCGGATGGGGGCGACCCACACCATCGATCCCGCCGCCGTCGATCCCGTGGAAGCCGTGGGCGAGATCACCGGCGGGGCGATGGCCGACCTGGTGGTGGAAGCCGTGGGGGGCGCCGAGACCTACGCTGCCGCCGCTGGCCTGTGCCGGCGGGGCGGCACCGTCATCGGCTTCGGGGTGCCCGACAAGCAGGTCAGCGGGGGCGTCCTCGACCTGCCCCTGCTGGAGATGCAGCGCCGTGAGATCAACCTCGTGATGACCCTCAACGCCGGCGACCAGCCGTACGACGACTACGCCAACGCCCTCGCCTGGATCGAGGAGGGGCGCCTCGACCTGTCCGGCCTGGTGAGCCACGTGCTCCCCTTCGCCGAGATCCAGCGCGCCTTCGAGCTGGCCGCCGACAGGCCGGCGCCGGAACGGCCCGCCAAGATCGTCCTCTCCTTCGAGGCGCCCTGACCCCCCTCCTCCTCAGCGCCACCGCCTTCGAGCAGGAGCGGGTGGCGGCCGGCTTGGACCAGCCCCTGCGGCAGTCGGTGGCCGGCCGGCAGTGGACGCGGGGGGTCCTGGGAGGGCGGACGGTGCAGGTCGTGGAGACCGGCCTCGGCGCGGTGAACACGGCCCATGCCCTGACGCGCAGCCTGCAGATGGAGCTTCCCCCGTGGGTGCTGCAGTTCGGGGTGGGCGGCGCCTACGAGAACGCCGGCCTCGGCCTGGGCGACCTGGCCGTGGCCACGACGGAGAGCTTCGGCGACCTCGGCGTGGTCACCCCCGCCGGCTGGCGTTCCGCCGAGGAGATCGGCATCCCCGTGGCCGAGGCCGGCGGCGAGAGCCGCTACAACGAGTACCCCCTCGACGCGGCGCTGGGCCGGGCCGCGGCGACGGCCCTGGAGGAGCGGATGGAGGCTCCCGTGGCCCTGGGCCCCTTCGTCACCGTGCAGGCCTGCAGCGGCACGGCGGCCCTCGGCCGCGAGAGGGCCGCCCGGGCGCCGGGGGCCCTGTGCGAGAGCATGGAGGGAGCCGCCGCGGCCCAGCTCTGCTGGATCTACGGCGTCCCCCTGGTGGAGGTGCGCGCCATCAGCAACCGGGTGGAGGACCGGGACACGTCGGCCTGGGACCTGCCCCTGGCCGGCCGCCGCGCCCAGGAGGCGGCGCGGATCCTGGTGGAGGCCCTGCCATGAGCCAGCCCCTGTCCCTCGGCTACTCCCCCTGCCCCAACGACACCTTCATCTTCTACGCCCTCGTCCACGGGCGGGTCCCCGGGGCGCCGGCGGTGAAGGAGGTCCTCCTCGACATCGAAACCCTCAACGGCATGGCCGCCCGCTCCGAGCTGGACGTGGTGAAGGTCTCCTTCCACGCCCTGGGGCACCTGCTCGGCGACTACTGCCTGCTGCGCTCGGGCGGCGCCCTCGGCCGGGGGTGCGGCCCCCTCGTCGTCGCCTGCGAGAGCCTCGACCCCGGCGAGCTGGCCGGCCTGCGCGTGGCCATCCCCGGGCGACGGACCACGGCGGCCCTGCTCCTGCGCCTCTTCGCCCCCGGCCTCGAGCGGACCGTGGAGATGCCCTTCCACCGCATCATGGGCGCGGTGCGCGACGGCGAGGCCGACGCCGGGGTCATCATCCACGAGAGCCGCTTCACCTTCCAGCGCTACGGGCTTTACCGCGTCCTCGACCTGGGCGAGTGGTGGGAGCAGACGACCGGGCACCCCATCCCCCTTGGAGGCATCGCCGCCCGCCGCCGGCTGGGGGCCGGGGAGGTCGGCCGCCTCGAGGACGGCCTGCGGCGCAGCGTCGAGTACGCCCACGCCCATCCCGCCGAGGTGCGGGGCTACGTGGCCGGCCAGGCCCAGGAGATGGACCCCGAGGTCATGGAGGCCCACATCGAGCTCTACGTGAACGACTACACCCTCGACTACGGCGGCGACGGCCGGGCCGCCATCGAGGAGCTGATGACGCGAGCCGAGAGGGAGGGCGTCCTGCCGGCCGGCGGCCCTCCCCTGTTCCTGTGACGCGGGAGTTCCCATGAGACTGCTGCAGTTCCGCGACCCCGCCTCCGACCGGCCCGGGCACCTCGGGCTGGTGGACGGTGACGAGGTGATCGACCTGAGCGAAGGAGACGGCCCCGGGTCGGTGTACGAGCTCTACTACGGCGGCGGCGGCGACACCGACGGCTTCGGGGTTGCCCTGGGCGCCGCCGTCGGGGCGGCGGGCGGCCACCGGCGGTTGCCCCTGGACGAGCTGCTCCAGGGGCGGGGACCCTCCGCCCCCCACCTGCTAAAACCGGTGAGCGCGCCGGCCGACCGGCCCCGGGGCCTGCGGGTGTGGCTGGCGGGGGTCACCCACGAGGACAGCGCCAAGCTGCGCGAGATCGAAGCGCAACAGGCCACGGGGGAGGCGGTGAACGTGTACGACCAGAAGTACCGCGAGTGCGCCGCCGGGGGCCGGCCGGAGCTGTTCTCCAAGGACGACCCCGCCGCCGTCGTCGGCCACGGCCAGGCCCTGACGCGGCCGGCGGAGACCGAGCGCCTGGTGCCGGAGACGGAGCTGGTCACCGTCTACGGGCTCGACCGCGCCGGCCAGGTGGAGCGCCTCGGATACACCGGCGGCAACGACGCCACCGACAACGGCATGGAGGCGGCCAACCCCCTGAACCTGCCCCAGGCCAAGAACTGGGCCGGCGGCTGCGCCAGCCTGGGGCCGCTGCTGGTGACGGCCGACGAGTACGACGACCGCCGGGTCACGGTGAACTGCGAGATCCTGCGCGCCGGCCGGCGGGCCGGCTTCAAGGAGGGGGACACCGGCCGGGACCACCTCAACATGCCCGACGGGCTGCTGCACATGGAGCGCACCCTCTTCCGCAGGATGCCCCTGGAGCCGGGGCAGCTGCAGGCCCTCTACTGGGGCACGCCGATCGTGTTCTCCGAGGCGGACCTGGCCGACGGCCTGGAGGCGGGGGACGTGGTGCGCATGACCTTCTCCGGCGGGATCGGCACCCTGGAGAACGAGATCGAGCCCCTGGCCGAGACGGATCAGCTGCGGGCGCTGGAAGGCTGACCGCCGCCGCCAGGCCGCTGGTCGAGGCCACGGAACGTTTGCTTCCGGGTACCAGTGGCGGTCTGTAGATTCCCGGCGTGCCGACTATATTCACCTGATCCTGCCAGACCCCGGGAGCCCGTATGAGCGAAGGCGCCAACCCTCCGAGGCGTGCACTCCCCGACCCCGAGGAAATGCCTTGGAGCATCAGCTACCTGCGCGACGACATCAAGGAGTTGCGGGCCGAGGTGGGGGCCCAATTTGCGGCCGTCCACAACCGCATCGACGAGACCCACCGCTCGCTGAGCGACCGCATCGACGAGACCAGCCGCTCGCTGGGTGAACGCATCGACGAGACCAGCCGCTCCCTGGGCGAACGCATCGACGAGACCAACCGCTCCCTGGGCGAACGCATCGACGAGACCAGCCGCTCCCTGAGCGACCGCATCGAAGAGACCAACCGCTCCTTGGGCGAACGCATCGACGAGACCAACCGCTCGCTGAGCGAGACCAACCGCTCGCTGGGTGAACGCATCGACGAGACCAACCGCTCCTTGGGCGACCGCATCGAAGAGACCAACCGCTCGCTGAGCGAGACCAACCGCTCGCTGGGTGAACGCATCGACGAGACCAACCGCTCCTTGGGCGACCGCATCGAAGAGACCAACCGCTCGCTGAGCGAGACCAACCGCTCGCTGGGTGAACGCATCGACGAGACCAACCGCTCCTTGGGCGACCGCATCGAAGAGACCAACCGCTCGCTGAGCGAGACCAACCGCTCGCTGGGTGAACGCATCGACGAATTCAACCGCTCGCTGAGCGTCCGCATCGACGAGACCAACAAGCGCCTCGACACCCATTTCCGCTGGATCATGGGCACGCTGGTAACCCTCACTGGCGTCCTCATCGCGGTCATCAAGCTCTGAGCACCCCGGGGCGGGCGCCTGACCGCTCTTGCCCGCCGACAACCGACCGAACGTCCTCTGGATCTACGGCGAGGACCTCTCCCCCGACCTGGGCTGTTACGGCACGCCCGCCGTCTCCACCCCGAACATCGACCGCCTCGCCTCCGAGGGTATCCGCCACACCCAGGCCTTCGTCACCGCCCCGGTCTGCTCGGCGAGCCGCTCCGCCCTGATCACCGGCGCCTGGCAGACCCACTTCGACGCCCACAACCACCGCAGCAACCGCGACCGGCCGCTGCGGGCCGACCTGAAGCTCGTTACCGACTGCTTCCGCGAGGCCGGGTACTTCACCTGCAACAGCCAGGGACCGCCCTTCGACCGGCCCGGCAAGACCGACTTCAACTTCCGGCGGGTGAATCCCTTCGACGGCGTCGACTGGAGCGAGCGCGCCCCGGGGCAGCCGTTCTACGGGCAGGTCAACATCACCGACGCGCACCGCGTCTTCCAGCCGGATCCCGAGTCCCCCATCCCGCCGGAAGAGGTGGAGCTGCCGCCGTACTACCCCGACCATCCCCTCACCCGCCGGGACTGGGCCCTCTATCTCGAGAGCATCCAGCTCCTGGACCGCAAGGTGGGACAGGTCCTGGCGCGCCTCGAGGCCGAGGGGATCGCGGAGGAGACGATCATCTTCTTCCTGAGCGACCACGGACGGGCCCACCCCCGCTGCAAGCAGTTCCTCTACGACGGCGGCCTCCGCATGCCCCTCGTCGTCCGCTGGCCCGGCCGCCTCGAGGCCGGACTCGTCAGCGACCGCCTGGTCAGCGGCGTCGACCTCGCGCCCACGTCCCTGGCCCTCGCCGGCGTCGAGATCCCCCGCCACGTGCAGGGGCAGGTCTTCCTCGGGCCCGGGGCCGTGGACCGGGACGCCGTGTACGCCGCCCGCGACCGCTGCGACGGCACCGACGACCGCATCCGCTGCATCCGCACCCGCCGCCACAAGCTGATCCGCAACTTCCAACCCGACCGTCCGTACATGCAGTTCAACGGCTACAAGAAGCTGCAGTACCCGCTCTGGACGCTGATGCCGCTGCTGGCGGCAAGGGGTGAGCTGTCCCCCGCGCAGCAGTCGTTCCTCGCGCCGACCCGGCCCCGGGAGGAGCTCTACGACCTGGAGGCGGACCCCCACGAGGTGAACAACCTCGCGGGAGACCCCGCCCATGAGGCGGTGAGGAGCCGGCTTGCGGAACGCCTCGACGCCTGGATCGCGGAGACGGGGGACATGGGCGAGAGGCCGGAGTCGGCGGAAGTGCGGGCTTACTGGGACGAGCACATGGCCGCGGGTTTCGGACGGGCCATGGAGGGGCGGGGGCTATCGCCCGAGATCGGCGACGCGGACTACGTGAAGTGGTGGGAGGGGCTGCTGCTCGCCTGACCTCACCCCCCTTCGGCCCGGTGCCGCTCAACCAGCTCCGCCATGCTGCCGAAGCGGAAATCCGGCTCCACCTCCTGCCGCGGAGGGGCCGTGGCGCCGCCCTTGCGGCCTCCGCGCCGGTCGATCCAGACCGTCGCCAGACCGATCGCCTTGGCCGGCACATGATCGTGGAAGAGGCTCTGAGCAACGTGGAGGATGCTCCCCGGGCCGGCGCCGAAGTCGGCGGCGACGCGCGCGAGTAGGAACTCGAAGTTGGCCGCCGCCGGCTTGTACGAGCCGATCTCCTCGGCGGTGAGCACCGCGTCCCAGGGATCGCCGAGGCGGGTGGCGCTGCCCCGGTAGCTGGTCCGGTCGCAGTTGGTGAGGGTTACGAGCCGGTGATGGTCCTTCAGATAGCGCAGAGCCGGGGCCGCGTCCTCGAAGGCGGGCCAGTGCCCGACCGACCGGCCGAAGCGGATGCTCTCGCTCTCGTCGGGTTCGGCGCCCCACCGCCGGGCCAGGCCGCGGTGGACGGCGGCCAGGAGGTCCGCGTAGAGCAGGCCGGGGCTCGCCGCCTGGCAGGCCGACTCCTCCCGCGCGAAGGCGGCCAGGGCCTCCTCGCGGCCCGGAGGATCGGCCAGCCGCGAGAGCAGGGGCTGCAGAGCCTCCCGGATCCCGGTCTCCCAGTCGATCAGGGTCCCGTAGGTGTCGAAGGTGAGGACGGGGAAATCGCGCAGTCGCATCGATCACCCTACGCCGTGTGCTTGCGGGTGCCGCCCGGCGCCAGCCGCTCCTCGCGCCACGGGCTCTCCGCCCCATCGGCGCCGATCCGCCAGCCGAAGGCAAGCGGCTCCCCTCCCCCGTTGTGGAAGACGACCTCCGCCGCTGCCGGCTCCCCGGGGAGAGGGCGCACCAATGAGAGCAGAGTCGGAGGCGGGAAGCCCCTGCCGTCCTCCCGCCGGATCTCCAGCAAGGGCCTGACCTCTCCCCGGATCTCCCGCGTGCCCAGCAGCAGCGGGCCGTAGCACGACGTGACCGCTCCCTGCCCCCAGTTGCGGCCGTGTCCGGCGGCCACCGAGCAGACCGCGCCTCCCATGTCGGCGTGTTCCCGTCCGCCGCGCAGGACGCGCCTCGCCATCTGCAGCCGCGTCCCGGCGTTCCGCAGGGCGCGCAGGGCGTACTCGACCTCCCCCGTCACCTGCCAGGCGAGGGTCAGGGTGGCCGTGGAGGGCTCGCGGACCGGCTTCACCGATCCGTCCTCCGACCACTCGCCCCAGTACGCCATGTCCGCCCGCTTGCCCACACCCGGCGCGCGCATCCGCCGCTGCTCGGGAAAGACCAGGGCCAGCTGCTCCGGCGGTTCCTCGGGCAGCGCGTCCAGCCCCGAACGGATCTCCGGATCGAGGCCGGTGTCCGCGAAGGTCCAGCGGTACCAGCTCAGCGCCGCCGCCGCGGGATCGTTGTAGGGATCGTCGAGGCTGGCCACC
>JAPOZM010000011.1 GCA_026706075.1 Gemmatimonadaceae bacterium | reverse complement strand
GACCAGCAGGGCGGCGAGGACTCTTTCAGGGTGAGTCATTCATGCGCTCCTGGGCGGGGATGTGGAGGACCATGCAGGAAGGATGGCCGAAGGCGCTCTTTGGCGGCGGTGCCTCCGGCTCGAGCAGCTGGCCGTTGATGCCGATGAACAGACGCTCGCCGCCGGCGTCCAGCTCCAGGCAGTAGGAGCCGCCCACGCGGTAGCCGAGGCGGCTCTCGAAGAGGGGGCCGAGGAAGGCCAGGACCTTGCGCTCCCCCGTCCTCAGGTCGAACTGCACCACCGGGGCGCCGTGGCTCCAGGCCTGGCCGTGGGCCCAGGGGACGGCATACAGGTAGCGGCCTCCCGGACTGATCTCGAGGGCCGTGGTGTAGGCGCCGCGAGGGGGGTCTCCCTCGGGCCTGCCGCCCTGGGTCGGCCAGACCGCGCCGAGGGGCTCGGACCTTCGCCTCTCCGGGTCGATGCGCACCAGGAGGCCGTCGCAGACGCCGTAGAACAACCCGCGGCCGTCGCGCTTCTCGGTGCCGGCGCGCATGGGGCCGTATCCCTCGGGCAGGGGCAGGGCCCGCTCCTCCACGGTGTTGGAGTCCGCGTCGTAGCGGGCCAGCCACACCTGCCGGGAGGTGTCGGTACGCACCGAGAACCAGGCGCCGCCGCCGGCTTCGTCGACCAGCACGAAGCGCCGGCTGGCCTCGGTCTCGACGTGGCCGTAGTAGATCGTCCGCCCCTGCCGCAGGTCGAAGACGGCGAAGCCCTGACCTTGCCAGTTGCGGTCGCAGGGCAGCGCGTAGAACAGGCCGCGGCGGGTATCGGCCATGGCCGCGGGGATTACGTACGGGCGCTTGAGGATCCCGAGGATGTCGAGGCGGCGGGAGACGGGATCGGCGGCGACCACCATGCCGTGGTGCTCGTTTTCCTGCTTCCAGTCCTCGGGGGGCGCGTTGCCCCAGTAAGTGCCCCAGCAGATGCGGCCGTCCTCGAGCTCCTCCAGGCGGCAGTGGATCTTGCCGAACCCCCAGTCCCCCTGCTGCTGCCCGAGCAGTTGCTGCTGGTCGAAGACCAGTTCCAGGCGGCGGTCCTCCGGGTCGTAGGCGTAGACGTAGCTTCGGCCCCCGGGGCCGCCGTGGTCGCCGATGGCGGACCAGAACCGCCCGTCGCTGGCGATCAGGCCGTCCCCCCACTGGGACCAGAGGTTGCCTTCCTCCTGAAGCGGGATCGGGTAGAGGACGGCGTCGACCCGGGGCACGGCGGCGGCGCGAACGTAGCCGAAGTCGGCGGCGGTCACCGAGTCGGGGGCCTGCAGCAGGGCCGGGTCGTCGAGGGTGAGTACGCCTCCGCCGCGGAACCGGTCGCGGTCGTCCTCCTGGGCGGCCAGGACCCCCGCCCACAGGAGTAGAGCCGCCGACCACCGCCAGAGCCGGATCAGCTCACGACCAGGCGTCACGGGACCCCCGGATCCAGGCGAGGTGGTGCTCGCGGAGCTGGCCGTAGGTGTAGAAGGCGAACCCGTCGACGCCGGCCTCGGCCTGAGAGTGGATCAGGCGCCGGGTCCAGGACTCGTCCTCGAAGCCTCCCGGCCGCACGATGGAGACCAGGCGCACCTCCGGCGCAAGGTCATCCCGCAGCTTCTGCACCCCCTGGACGGCCTCCTCCGGCGGGCCGGGCACCGAGGTGTAGACGGCGTCGACGCTGGCCAGAACCCGCCGTCGGTCGAGGCCGGTCGTGGCCCGGTCCAGGGAGCCGAAGAAGCTGACCCCGGCGCCGCCCTCGCGCACCGCGGCGGCCACCTCCTCGAAGAGGGAGGTGGCGGTGGCCGTGCGCGCCTCCAGGTAGCTCCCGAGGCGCCCGTCGTAGGAGATCTCGATCCACTCGTCCCGGTCCCCCTGGCCGTCGCCCGGCTCCAGCCGCAACTCCCGGTCGAGGTCCGCGGCGACCTCCGCCCGCAGCCTCTCGCCGTCGACCCCGGCGCCGTTGGCGGCCTCGACGCAGTGCCGGCAGAAGCACAGCCCCATCAGGAACTGGTGCAAGGGGTCGATGGCCACGGCCACCTTCGGGTTGCGGAAGCCGTAGCCGAACCCCAGGTAGCCGGGGGACTCGATCTGCACGTGCCGCGGACCGAAGCGGACCATGTCTCGGGTCAGGGCCAGGGCATAGGCCCGCACGTCGGGATGGGCGGGGCAGAGCTGGCCGAGGTGGGGCTCGCCGAAGCAGTCGTGCCGGGCGGTGTCGGGGAAGGCCTGCGAGAGGTGGTGGTTGTAGAGGTAGATCGCCCAGGCGGAGAACTCCAGGCCCCTCTCGCCGATGCCGCGGACGAGGCCGGGCAGGTAGTCGGGGCCGGTGACGATCTGGGAGACGAGGGGACGGATGCCCGTGCGGCCGTAGAGGCTCTCGTCGGGCTGGAAGTAGACGGCGCCTTCCTCCCCGAAGTAGATCTTCCGCCTCGGGTTGCGGGGCGAGAAGTAGGTGGAGACGTGATAGCTGAGGGTGAGCAGCACGCCGCCACCCGGGCCCAGGGTGTCGGCGATCACCCCCGAGGCGGCCACGACTCCCTCATCCGACAGGTCCCACGGATAGGTGTAGAACTCGGCGCGGGTCACCACGTCCTCGCTCCGGCAGGGGAGGCGCGGTCGCCCCGCGCCGGTGGGATCAGTCGCGGGCCGTGAGCTCCACGGTGCCGTCGGTGTAGAGGCGGCCCACGTCGCGCACGAACTCGTAGACGATGTCGACGCTCTCGATCGGCTCGTTGCGGTAGTCGAAGCGCAGGTTGACGTCGTGGACGATCACCTTCATGCGGTCCACGTCCGGATGAAGGGCGGGGAAGACGACGAAGCCCCCGACCTCCTGGCCGCTGAAGATGCTCTCGGAGGGTAGCATCGTGTTCAGCAGCAGGTCCTGGCGCGCCCGGAAGCGGGAGTACTCGTTGCCCCGGTAGCCGATGGCGTAGGCGCGGTAGTAGCCCTGGAGCTGCTTGAAGCGGAGGCTCCAGTAGGTGCGGCCGTTGGAGGCGGCCAGCTCGATCCGCGTCGGGTCGAGCCTCACCTTGGGGAAGGCGTAGTTCTTGACGCCGAGACTGAAGACGGTGAAGCGCTGGCGGGTCTCCTGGCCCTCGTAGAACTCCTGGTCGCCGAAGGTGTAGGGGTTGGTCGACCGGGGGCCCGAGGTCGACAGGGCGGAGAACTGGCGGTTCAACTCGTCATCGGTCAGCGGCCGCAGCCGCACCTCCAGACGGCCCTGGACGTAGGTCACCCCTCCGTCGTCGGCGACCGCCATGGTGGGCCCCTGGTCTTCGACGGGCCGCAGGGGTCCGGCGTAATGGTGATAGCCGCCGCCACAGGCGGACAGGAGCCCCAGGGCGAGAATCAGGGAGACCCCCACCAAGGGGGTCCCCGGGCGCGGGGGATGGGTCAGCGATCGGAGGCGGACGGTCTCGGGCGGCATGGCAGGTCTCCGGCGTTGGGACCGACGGTAGGAGAAGTGGCTTTCCCTGTCAACGGGGATGGGTGGATCCCGGCTGTCTCACCGCCAGGTAGCGGTTCGGCGGGACGTCCGTCAGGGTCTGTGCGGAGCCGCCCGGCCAGTAGACGGTCACGCTGTCGACCCGGGCCGCCTCCCCCAGGCCGAAGTGGAGGCGCGGGTCCTCGCTGCTGAGGAAGCTGCTGCCCCGCACGCTCTGACGCACCTGCCGCCGGCCGCCGGCGACGACGACGACGCGGGCGCCGACCGCCTCCCGGTTGCAGCGCACCCCCTCCAGGCGCAGACCCAGCCAGTTGCCGCCCGGGGCGTCGTTGCGGTATAGGGAGGGCCGGTCGTCCAGGTTGGCCACGAAGAGGTCCAGGTCTCCGTCGTCGTCGAAGTCGACGACCGCCGCTCCCCGGCTCACCCGGGGCGGTCCGAAGGGATCCGACCCCTGGTCGAGGACCCGCTCGAAGCGGCTGGAGACGTTCTCGAAGAGATGGTCGGCCTGGGCGTACGCCGAGTTGGTGCCCGAAGTGTCGATCTGGGGATAGACGTGGCCGTTGGCGACGAAGATATCGAGATCGGCGTCGCGGTCGAAGTCGAGGAAGGCGGCCCCGAAGCCGACGAAGGGGAGACCGGCCTGGGCCAGGCCGGCGGCGAAGCTGACGTCCTCGAAGGAGCCGCTGCCCCTGTTGCGGTAGAGGGTGTTGTAGTCGTCGTCGAAGTTGGTCACCAGCAGGTCGGGGGATCCGTCGCCGTCGTAGTCGCCGGCGGCCACGCCCATTCCGGCCTGGGCGTTGCCCATGGCGCCGTGGCTCGCGCGCGCCCCCAGGCCCTTCTCGCTGAACCGGCCGTGCGAGTCGTTGCGGAAGAGGAAGTTGGGCGACGAGTCGTTGGCCACGTAGAGGTCGGCATCGCCGTCGAGGTCGAGGTCCGCGAAGAGAACGCCGAGCCCGTAACCCGGGGCCACGTCGCTCACGCCGGAGGGAGCGCTCACGTCGGTGAACCGGTCGCCCTCGTTGCGGTAGAGCCGATCGGGGAGCGGGCGCAGGCCCAGGGGGCCGACGAAGGCGGGCACGCCCTTCCAGCGTGTGCCGAGGTGGGCGACGCTGTCGGGGTCGAAGTCCACGTAGTTGGCTACGTAGAGATCGAGGTCCCCGTCCAGATCGTAGTCGCCGCCGGCGGCTCCCGTGCTCCAGAGGGGCAGGTCCACTCCGGCCTGCGTGCCCCGCTCGGTGAAGCGCCCCCCGTCGTTGCGGAAGAGGAGGTTCCTCGTCAGGCAGGTGACGTAGAGGTCGGGGTCGCCGTCGTTGTCGAAGTCGGCGGCCAGGGCTCCCATGCCCCAGCCGCGGCCCTCGACGCCCGCCGACTCGGCCACGTCCCGGAAGCCGTGCTCGCCGTCGTTGCGGTAGAGGGCGTTTCGCCCCCCGAGGGAGTCGTCGAGCGTCGCTCCGTTCACCCAGTAGAGATCGAGGTCTCCGTCCCCCTCGGCGTCAAGCACGGCCAGGCCGCCGCCCTTGGCCTCGATGATGTACCCCTTCTCGGGGGTGCCGCCCCTGTGGGCTCGGCGCAATCCCGCCTCGACCGCCACGTCGACGAACAGGGGGCCTTTGCCCACCGGGGGCGGGTCGGCGCAGGAAGAGAGCAGAAGGAGGAGGACTCCGAAGGGCAAGCAAAAACCCCCGGGCGCCTGGTCCAGGCGCCCGGGGGAGGAAGCAACGCCGCTGCAGCTGCGGCGGGAACGGGGTCGGATCAGCGTGCGGCCTTGATCTGGCCCCAGGAGACGTCCTCGACGGCGGTCAGGTCGGCGATGGAAGGCTCCACCTGGGCCATGACGACATCGTTGGTGGCGGTGCAGCAGCTCTCAGGCGACATCGTCCAGAAACCCTGATAGCTCTCCAGGGCGCACTCGGTGCATGGCTCGTCGAAGTCGCCGACCGTCACGGAGAGGTGGATGACCTCCTCTTCCGTGAGGTCGTGGACGACCACGCTGCTCTCGTCGACATCATCGCCTCTCGGCATGTTCAGGATCGGGGTGATGGCCAGCTCGTAGTAGTAGGTGCTCTCGCCGAACTGGTCGCCGTCGAAGCCCCAGCCGAAGTCGATCCAGTCGGAGCCGTCGACGAACCAGGGGATGGCCCGGTTGGGACGGTAGAACTGGTAGGCGCCCTCCACCGGCGGCACGGCCCACTTGTAGCTGATGTTGTTGGCCGGCTCGCCTTCCTGGTTGTGCTCCTCCGTGGGGGTATGGTCGGGATTGACCTCGACCTCCCAGGCGTCGTCCGACCAGAAGGCCGAAGGGTTCTCGCGGTCCAGGTTGTGGACGTTGTCGAACACCGAGGTGGCGAAGTAGAGCTTGTTGAGGTTGTCGTTCCAACCGATGATGTTGCGGATGTTGATGTCGCTGGCGTCGATCTCGCCACGGCCGACCGGCTGGATCTCGGCCACCGGGGAGTAGAGCCGGTCGTTGCCGATCCAGTACGGGCCGTCGAGGGGAACGATGTCCCAGTCGGAGAGATCGCCGTCCATCTGCGGCACCAGGTTGTCGGGGAACTGAGCGGCGAAGAACAGCTCTCCCGGAGGATTGTGGGCGCTGGCGGAAACCGCGACGACCAGCGACGCACAGAGGATGATGCGCTTCATGCGAGGTCCTCCTGAGTCAGGAATGCGGCTGGAATAGCCGGTTGGGGGGATGGATCTCCTAATACAGAGGATCCGAATAGTGCAAAAAGGCGAGGGAGAAGTCAAGCTTTTTGGGGGGTCCGAAACCCTGCACATCAGTACACCACCGAAACCACCCCCACGCGGCGCTCCGCATCCGCGGTGCTGAGGGAGACTTCGTAGAGGTAGGTTCCGGGCGGAACCAGGTAGCCGTCGCCATCCCGGGCGTTCCAGCTCTGGCTTCCGCGCCCGCTGGCCCCGGGCCTGGGTTCTTGGACGTGGACGAGACGCCCTCCCAGATCGTAGATGCGCAGATAGACCGGACGCTGAACGGTCAACTGGCGAAGCTCGTAGGTCAGGACGAGCTCGTCGTTGAGGCCGTCGCCGTTGGGGGTGATGGTCCGGCCGGAGGCCGTCAGATCGCCGAGGAGACCGCCCTTCAGCGGCGTGGCCACGGCCAGCACGTTGCCGCCGAACCGGAAGGTCGCGTTGCCCGGGCGCACCTGCTGACGGATCCGGTCCGGGTCATCGCTGTGGAAGACCCAGCCGCGGAACTCGGCCCCGTAGCGCAGGACCGGCACCTCGAAGGTCGCCTCGATTGGCTTCAGCCGGTCGGAGCGGCCCTTGAGCTCCTCGAAGGCAAAGATGAGGCGGTCATCCCGCAGGTCGGGTGGATGCAGGTCGAAGTCGACCGGGGCCCCGTCCACGGTGAGGGAGAGGCGCTCCGGATCGACGCGATTGTGGGTCAGGATCTCCAGGCGGTTGAAGCCGAGATCCGCGTCGTCGAAGTCGGGACGCACCACGTAGGTGAAGGGCGTGGCGTCGAAGGAGGGCACCTCGGTTGGCCAGATCTCGCCCAGAACCTCCCTGGCCAGGGGAGACTCGCTGAACTGGAGCCACAGCTGATCGATGCGGGAAGCCCGGGTGAAGGTGCTGAAGAGCTGGATGTCGATCTGCAGGTAGCGGCTCGGGCCAGGCGACAGGAGGGCGGTGCCGTCCTCCCAGCTCTCGGCCGCAACAGTGGAGTCTCGCAGACCTGCCTCGAAGGTGTAAGGAGGCGACCAGAAGCTCCAGTTGTCCAGGTCGGGCCGGGGATCGAGGCGGCCCGTGGCGTCGATGGCCAGGTACTCCTCGGTGGAGATCCGGCGGATGTCGCCGTTGACGCTCTCGGCGACGTAGTAATTGGGGTCCGGGGTCTGCCCAGTGCGGGTGCGGATCTCGAGGCGCGTGCCCTCGGGGGCTTCGCCGCTCCAGCGGATCTTCCCCCAGTTGACCCGCCCCCCGGAGGGCCCGCCGAAGTCGAGGATCTGTGTCCGGAAGGAGGTGTGCTCCACGTAGCCTTCCCCGAAGACCTGGAACTCCGCCACCTCCCAGTTCCGCAGGGGAAAGGTCTTGAAGGTCATGTACCGAATCGACCGGGTGGGGAAGGTCAGGTCGACCACGCGCTCGAGGTTCTCGGGCCTGGACTCCAGGATTTCGAGGCTGGTGTCCGCGGTCCGGATCCAGCGCAGACCGCGGGAGAAGCCGACGGCGTCGCAGGGGCTGTTGGCGAACCGCTGGCTGTCGTCGGCCACGCGGATCTCGTAGCCCTCGACGAAGTTGGCGGCGAAGCTGCTCTCGCCGAAGTCCTCGAGGGGATGGCTCGGCTCCTGGAACTCCTTGATCAGCAGCCGGTCCTCGACGCGGCTCAGGCGTGGGAAGAACCGGATCCGGTTGACGGGTACGGCGGCGCCGAAGTTGAGGACCACGGCGTTCTTCCAGCCCTCGCCGGTGACCCCGGCGATGATGCGTCCGCCGCCTGAGAAGATGCTCGTGCCGGGGGTGAACCGCCGGAAGTGGGCGGTGGTGACATCTCCGTCGAACTGCCTCTTCACCGCCCGGATCTGGTCGTCGATGGCGCCGCAGCCGTCCGTCGTCCAGGCGTTCCCCCGGGTAGCGGGGAGGGGGATTCGAATCTCGGGAGAGTCGGGGTCGGTGAGGGCCAGGTTCTGGTCGGATCGCACGAAGAGCGGGAGGATACTGCCCGGGGAGGCGTCGTACTCGATGACGCTGTCGCCGCCCTCGCCCCACGGCGTGGTCGGCACGGCGACGCGGCGCACGAGGGTGCCCTCCTCGTCGAAGACCACGAACTCGCCGGCGTCCTCCTCGGAGAGGGCCGCCTGCCAGGGATTGCCGTCGGGGCCCCCCAGCACGTACTCCGTGCGCGCCGAGACGGCGGCGGCGCCGAAGGCGAGGAAGAGGATGGCGCAACAGGCTGAGGAGCGTCGCATGGGTGATCTCTCCCGGGGGGCCTCCAGCCGGCCCCGGAGGGAACGGTACTGCCGCCGAAGCGGCGGGACAAGGAAATTGACAGTGCCCCTGCGGCGCTCTTTCCTTGCCTCGGGACCCGACTCGAGAGCGGCGGCATGAATCGCGCATTCACCCTCATCTCTGCGGCGGTCCTGGCCGGCCTCGGCTGGCCGCGGATCTCCCCGGCCGCGGATACCGTCACCATCGGTGCCGGCGGCGAGCTCGACTGGACGGGAGGGGGCTCTGCCGTGGTCGCCACGATCCCGGCCCGCCACCGCTCCCTGCTCGACTCCGACAATCTCCTCGAGGGCAACGCCCCGGGCGCCCTGCTCGAGTTCGAGAGCCAGGACCACCCCGGGGCCATCCTCCCGATGCGCATCGCCCCCGGGCAGAACGTCGCCCACGGCACCCTCGAACGCGGCGGCGAGATCGTCGCGCCCAACGTCTTCGACTTCAGCGGCACCTTCAAGCCCCTCGATCTCAAGCAGTCGCTGGAGGAGCTGATCACCCCGGGCGGCGAGCTGGAGGCTTTCGAGCGCAAGGATCTGAACTCCCTGGGTATCCTGGTGATCCTCAACCTGGGGGGCCGTTTCGGAGTCGAGAGGATCCGCTTCTATCCCCGCAACACCGTTCAGATCGCGCCGGCGACGCCCTTCCAGAACGACTTTCTGCGCTCCTTCGAGCTGTTCACCAACGACGGCATCGTCCTCTCCCAGGCGGGCCTGCCGATCTGGGGAGAGCCGGTGGCCGCCGAGGAGGAGAACAAGGAGGCCGTGGTCGACGTGCTCCTCGACCCGCCCCGGTACGTCCAGCACATCCGTCTTCGCTCCACCTCGACCATCTCCTACGAGATCGACGAGTTCGAGGTCTTCGGCACCGGCTTCCTGGCCACGGCGACGTACGTCTCCGACATCTTCGACGCGGGACAGCCGGCCGTGTGGCACCAGCTGCGCTGGACCGAGCGGATCCTGGGAGACCCCCGGTTCTCGGCGGTCCACATCCGGACCCGCACCGGCACCGACGCCGACCCCTTCGTCTTCACGCGGGTCCTGCACGGGCAGGCCGACCCGGAGGAGATCCCCCTGTCGGTGGACGATCCCTCCCGCGAGCTGAGCCTGGAGGAGTACGGGAAGCTGCCCGTCTTCGACGGCCTGGGCCGGCAGTGGAACGCCGGCCCCGTAAAGGACGATCTCGTCAACTGGAGCCCATTCAGCACGCCTTTCGACGCCGAGGTGGCCAACACCCCGGGAGCGCTGATCACGTCCCCGAGCCCGCGGCGCTACCTGCAGCTGCAGATCGCCTTCGACAGCAGCGACCTGGAGGCGGCGAGGGTGATCGAGTCGCTGAGCTTCGACGTGCTCCGGTCACCGCTGGCCGACTCCCTCACGGCGGAGGTCTTCCCGAGGGAGGTGGAGGAGATCCGGGCCGTGCCCTTCACCCTCGCCGTGCGGGCCCGGTTCGAGTCGGACGATCTGCTGGGATTCGACCGTCTGGAGATCCAGACGCCCCTGCGGGTCACGTCGATCGACGAGGTGGAGGTCCTCGACGGCCAGGGACAGCCGGTGGCCGGCAGGACGTTCTCGAGCCTGGCCGACACCCTCGACGAGGGCGGCTTCCGGATCGCGGAGGTGAGGGAGGATCTCTTCGAGGTCGCCTTCCCCCGGATCGACCAGGACGGGACCGAGGTCCGGGTCCGCTTCCACAGCGACGTGCTCACCTACAGCACGGACTTCACGGGCTCGGCCAAGCTGTCGCCCGCCGACGGGGTGGGCGAGCCGGCCATCCAGCCCCTGGTGGGCGGCGACACGGGTCAGCTGGCCCCGGGGGACGAGGCGGCCCTGTCGGGGACCACGGTCCTGAGCCCCACCCTGCTGGGGGGGCGGCTCCTGGGGCAGGTGGAGATGGCGCCCAATCCCTTCAGCCCCAACGGCGACGGCGTCAACGACGCCATGTCCCTGACCTACAGCCTGCTGTCCCTGGAGTCGCCGCGCCAGGTGGAGCTGAAGGTCTACGATCTGGGCGGCCGGCTGCTGAGGGTCATCAGCCAGGGGCTGGAGATCAACGGCCGCTACGAGGAGAAGGCCTGGGACGGCACCGACGACGCGGGACGGCTCGTCCCGCCGGGGCTCTACCTGGTACGGGTCGCCGTCGATGGCGACCACCGGGACGACGAGGTGCACCGGGTCGTCAGCGTGGTCTACTAGGTCCCGCCAACGGGACCCCCTCACCCCCCCTTCTCGAAGAGCTGTTCCACCATGCCCAGGGTCCGCGCCTGGGCCTCGGACCGCATGCGCCGCTGGCGCCGCTCCGCGGAGTAGCGCTCGAAGTGGGCCTCGGCCGCCCGGCCCCGGCCGGTGCGCTGGTAGAGGTGGCCGAGGAACAGGTGCGCAACGTGGTCCTCGGGGGCCAGCTCGAGGATGCGCTCGAAGTGGGGCACCGCCTCTTCGTAGCGGTCGGGCTGGCGGGCCAGCAGCATCCCGAGGCTCCAGCGGGCCTGGAGGGAGCCGGGGTCGGTCCGGACGGCGCGGCGCAGGTGATGCTCGGCCTCCCGGGCCAGAGGGGTGGCCGGCAGGCTGACCCCGGTGCGCCCGGCCGAGGCCAGATCGACGAGTACCTCTCCCAGCCCCAGATGGGCCCTGGCCCGGTAGCCTTCCGCTTCCAGCAGCAGCCGGAACTGGACGGCGGCCGAGTCGGGGCGGCCCCGGGCCTGGTGCAGGCGGGCGAGTTGGTAGCGCACAAGCACGGAGTCGGGCCGGAGCTCGAGGACGCGGCGCCAGGCCCGGGCGGCCTCCTCGTGGCGCCCGGCCGCGAGCCGGGCGTAGGCCAGGCTGCCGTGCAAGTCCGCCCGCTCGGGGTGCATCTCCACGAGGCGCTCGCCCTCGGCGACGGCCTCGGCGGCCCGTCCGGCCGAGACCAGGGCGGCGGCGAGGTCCCGGCGCGCGGGCACCGAGTCCGGATCCCCGGCGAGGTAGCGGCGGTAGAGGTCGACAGCGGAGGCGGGGCTCCCCCCCTCGACTTCCAGGGCGGCCAGGTCCACCAGCGCCCCCGGGTGCTCCGGATCGAGGCGCAGGGCGGTGCGGTACTCCCGGGCGGCCCCGGCGGGCATCTCCCGGCGCTCGTAGGCAGAGCCCCGCCAGTAGTGCTCGTCGGCGGGGCTGGCCACCGCCAGCGGGACCGGTCCGGCGTTGAGGGCCACGCACGCGAGGGCGGTGAGGACGATCCCGGGCCACCGGAGGGGCCGCCGCGCGAGGGCCCGGGCGCCGTGGCAGGCCACCAGCAACAGGAGCGGGACCACGGGCAGGCGGTAGGGCGACGCGACGAAGAACAGGACCGCCGCCGCGGCGTAGACGATCACGAATCCGGCCAGGAGAGCGCGTTCCCGGCTGGGCCCGCCCCCCGGATCTGCGGGAGAGGCGACAAGGAAGACCAGGCCGGCGAGGGCCAGGGGGGCCACCAGGCCGAAGGGGAAGGCGAGTCCCCGGTCCCAGAGGAGGGCGGCCAGGACCGGGGACTCGGCCCTGGCGAAGTAGGGGTCGAGACCCCGCGGGATCTCCTCGCCCCGCCAGAACAGCCAGGCCCTGCGGGCCATCAGCCCCGCCCACCCCCAAGGCTCGGCGCGGATGACCTCCCACGAGCGCTCGAGGAGATGCCGCGAGGGCGAGGACAGTCCCTCGCGGCCGGCCTCTGCCGGTGAGGGATCTGCAAGCCGCAACCGCTCCGGCCCGGCCACCGTGCGGTCCTGACCGGCGCTGTTTCCGGTGTAGAGGCCGAGGTCGCCGCCGACGACGAGGTTGCGCACCGTGACCGGGGCCACGACCACCGCGCAGCCGGCGGCGAACCACAACCCCCGCTGCCATCGCAATCCGCGCTCCGACCCCTGCGGCCGGAACCGCCACAGCCACCAGAGGACGAAGGGGGCGAGGAGCAGGACGCTGGCCGCGGTCAGGGCCGAGAGCCCGAGGACCAGGCCTGGAACCGCCCAGCGCCAGGCGGGTCCGGGGGGGCTGCGCAGCAGCATCCACAGCAGCAGGAGGTCGAGGAGGACGGCCAGGGTGACGGGCAGCAGCTCCCCCGCGAAGTAGGCGAAGGGCCCGTACAGGGCGCAGGCGAGGGCGGCGGCGAGGGCCACGGGGGCGGAGAAGAGGCGGTGGCCGACCGCCAGCAGGAGCCCGCAGGTGGCCGCTCCAAGGCCCGCCTGTAGAAGGCGAGGAAGCCACGGGGACTCGTCGACCGCGCCCAGGACGGCGAGGAGGTAGGGATAGAGTGGGGGTTGCCGGAAGGGCTCCGGCCGGCCGGCCCAGGAGACTTCTCTCAGGTAGCGGGCCTCGTCGACGCAGGCGGCGGCGTCGAGGACGGGGGCTTCGAAGAGCGGCGTCTGCTCGAGGTAGAAGAGGTGGCCCAGGCGCACCGCGAAGGCCAGGGCGCAGACGAGCAGGATCCGGCGGAGTGAGGCCGGGGAGGGCGGGGTCGAGGCCAAGGGTGAGCCCGGCGCCCCGTCGGCCTACAGGTCGATGCCGGCGTAGGCGGAGATGAAGATCGAGTTGACGGTGAGAGTCTCGCCCACCTCGGGCATGCGGCGGTCGATCTTGGCCCCCAGCTGGGTGGTCACGCCGTAGCCGAGATAGGCCGAGAGGTTGGTGAACTGCACGGCGCCGACGATGCCCCGGAAGTCCCTGGAGTCGCGCAGCATGTCGTTGTGGAAGGTGAACTCCAGGCCCGCCTGAAGATCGGTGGAGCGCAGCAGCGGGAAACCCACGAGCAGACCGCCGAGCTCGGTGAGGGAGCGCTTCCTGTCGTTGGAGATCACGTCGATCGTCTGGTGGCGGAAGATGCTCTTCCAGCGCGGCTCGAAGCGGATGTTGCCGACGTCGAAGCGGTAGCTGACCCGGTTGATGACGCCGAAGAAGTAGTTCGTCTCGCGCTGGCTGAGCCGGGCGCGCTCCTCGGCGTCGAGTCGGGACTGGTAGAGGTCCCACTTGAAGAAGTTGTCGGTCTTCCAGCCGCGGTGGTCGTACTTGTGGCCCATCCACAAGGTGTTGACGAAGGCGTCGCGCGCCAGCAGCAGGTCCTCGATCTTGGTCGCCTCGCCGGTGCGGATGTTGGCGTTGGGCAGCCACTGCACCAGCTCGTTCGGTATGTCGTCCTTCACGGACTTGACCATGTCGAAGATCCGCAGCCGGCCCCAGCCGGCGATGTCCCGGTCGATGCTCACCAGGGCGTAGTCGGCGTGGTTCCTCTGGTTCGAGGAGATCAGCCCTTCGCGCAGGATCCCGGCGCTGACGCGGATGTCGGGGGTGACGTTCACGCCGCCGTAGATGTTGAAACCGCGGTGGTCCCTGCGGTAAGGGTAGTCGGGCTCCTCGTCGTTCTCGAAGCGGTCGATCCAGAAGTTGTTGTTCAGGTCGATGCCGTAGAGGAACTCCGGCCGGTCCACGTTGTGGCGCAGGAAAGGCTCGTCGTAGTCGGGGATCGAGTTGCTGATGAAGCGGTTGTCGTTCTGGTTGAAGTCGGAGATGAAGTCGTTGTTCTCGTCCCACCCCGGGAAGACGGTGGGATCGCCCGCCTGCCAGTCCTTGCGCACCGTGTCCGGGAACTGGTCCTGGTCGTCGTTGTCCTCCACCAGCTCGACCACGTGGATGCGCTTGTCCTCGTAGTCGATGAAGCCGTCTCCCGAGGCGGTGTAGGTGCTGGTCGAGTAGCGGGGGTCCATGCTGTAGAGCTCGCCCCAGGCGAACCACGGGTAGCGGTTGCGGGAGATGTTGACCATCCAGGCCTCGGCGGCGCGGTCGCCGCGGATTCCGGAGGCGGTGCGGTGGCCCTTTCTCACCACGCTCGGGTACTTGCGGTACTTGTAGCCGAGGTCGTACTCGCCGTAGACGTCGAAGCCGGCGACTTTCTTCAACTCCAGGGTGGCGCCCCAGATCTGGGTGGCCGTGGGCAGCCCGTACTCGAAGGAAACGATCCGCAGGTTGGTGTTGTCCTGGACGTTGCCCTGCGCCTGGGTGACCAGGAGCGCCACGTTGCCCTCGGACTGGTTGAGCTGGTTGTCGGAGGTCATCCACACCTGGTAGTCGTTGCCCAGGACATAGCGGAACTCGATACCGACGATCTCCTCCTTCGAGCCGCTGGCGTGGTTGACGAAGCCGGGGCTGTCGAAGTTGTAGCGCAGGCGGATCTCCTCGGTGCCGTCGGCGGCCAGGAAGCCGTCGCGCTCGAAGCCGCCCTCGATGACCGGCGCGAAGCCGATCTGCTTGCCCCGGTCGACGCTGCCGTCGTCGTAGGTGATGATGATGTCCGAGCCGGCGGGGAAGAAGGATGCGCCGCCGCCGTCCTGGGGGGAGTCGTCGCGCAGGATCACCTCGATGAGGGACAGGGTCTTGTTCTGGTCGACGGTGAGCTCGCCGCTGATGGGGTTGC
>JAPOZM010000049.1 GCA_026706075.1 Gemmatimonadaceae bacterium | reverse complement strand
GGCCGTGTGGGCCACGCTCACCCAGTAGTTGAGCTCGTCGTCGTCCTGGTTGGCGGTGAGCGTCACGGTCTGCGCCGTCTCCCAGTCGTCGGTGGTGAACGTGAGGGTTGTGGAACTCGCCGACAGCTTGCTCGAAGAGCTCGCAATCGTCACGGTCACGTCCGCCGTGGGCTCGCTTCCCAGGACCACGGTGTAGTCGGCGGTCGCCCCTTCGGTAATGTTGAGTTCCGTCTGGCCAAGCGTCAGTTCCGGCGGGTCGTCCCCCGCCTCGGCGTCGGCAACCGTGGAGTTGTTGGTGACATCCTGGGAGGAAAAGGTGTTGAGCGCGTTGCCGGCGCCGTCGATGAAGATGCCGACGGCGTCCCGGGCGAAGATGTTGTCGTAGGCCACCTCCACCTCCTGGCTCCGGGTTACAGCCGATCCCAAAGTCATTGTGAGGGTGGTATCGGCAAGGCTGGCCGCGGTTGGGACCACCTCGTCGTCGTCCACGGCAACGCCTACGACCGCGATGAAGAACCGGTCCAGGGCGACGTTCACTATGGTGCTGATCGAGCGCAGAAGCGCCGGAATGGTGGTCTCCTCGCTGAAGGTGACGATCACCTGCGTGCCGTCGGTGGAGGTCGCGGCGCTAGAGAAGGCCGGGCGCACGCCGTCCACCTTGTGAGCGGCATCGGCGGCCAGCGCAGCGTGGGTCAGGGTGGCGTCGTTGTCCGCCCCGTCCCGGATGGTGGCGTCGTCCAGGCTGATCTTGTCGGCGCCGATGGCAATGCCGGTTGAATCGGCGTCGGCCGCCGCAACCGTGTAGTTGAAGACCACGGCCGACGAATCGCTGCTGTGGTAGTCCGCGTTCTTGGCGGTAGCGTCGAAGTCCAGCTCGAGCTGCAGGGTGCCGGAGACGTCCACCGTCACGTCCTCGCTGAAGGTCACCGTCACCCGGATGCTGTCGCCGATGGCGTAGGTGGAGTCGTCCCCGGCGCTGGAGGTGATGGCCACCGACGACACGGTCGGGGCGGTCTTGTCCGGTGCCTTCACCTTGTGCCCTGAGTCCGCGGCCAGGGCGTCATGGGTCAGCACAGCATCGTTGCCCGCCTCGTCTTTGATGGTTCCTCCGTTCAGGCTCACCTTGTTCTCGCCGATGGAGATTCCGTCGGTGGTATCCACGTCCCCCTCCTGCACCGTGTAGCCGAAGAGCCACGTGGGGTTGGGGGTGTCCCTATCGATTCTCACCTCGCCGGGGAGGTGTCCGAACACCGCCTGTCGGGCCGTGCCGCCGATGTCGAGCTCCACCTGCGGCGTGCCGGTGGTGAGCACGCCCTCGTCAAAGGTCACCCACACCCCGATCCAGTCCCCGGCGACGTAGGTGGAGTCCGCACCCGGTCCTGGGCGGTCGGCGAAGGAGATGGATGAGATGTTGGGCGGCGTCTCGTCGGCATCGAACAGCCGGCCCTCCACCTTGTGGGCCGGGTTGTCCGGCATGACCGGGATCCTTCCGCCGGGGTCGGGCTGGTAGGCGATCTGCGTGCCGGTGGCCTTGATGTCCAGGCCGCGGGGCACATAGGCGGCTACCCCGTCGTTGTCGAGGTCCTCTACCGCCACCGTGTACTCGAACACCAGCGTGTCGGTGCCGCTGCCCGAAACGAGCACCGCGGGCTCCTCGGACCCCCAGGTGGCAAATATCATCAGGATGGCGAAGGAACTATCGTGTGCTGTCACGCTCTGGCCGAAGTCTACGCTGACCTGGATGACTTCGGTCCGGCCGTAGGTATCGCTCCTGGATTTGGGAGTGGAGGTGATGGAAATATCCTTCGGGTATGGCTGGCCGTTGATCTTGGGGCCGGTAAGGCCGTCGAAGGTCGGGTTCACCTCCCTGTCCGTGCCCTTCACCTTGATGGTCCCGCTGCCCTCCAGACCCTTGATCTGGAAGTCTTCAAACCGGGTCCCCAGCATACGGACGCCGAGGGTGTCGCGGTCGGCGGTCTGCACGGTGTAGCCGAAGACCAGCGTGTTGGTGCCGGAGCCGCTCTGATACGTTGCGTTCTTCGATTCCTCGCTGTCGGTGGGTCCCACGAGCAGGTTTACGTGCCGGCTCCCTTCCAATTCCAACTTGGCGCTGAAGGTGATGGAATATTCGACGGTCTCCCCGTAGCGGTAGGTGTCGCCGCTTTCGGGACTCGAGGTGATTTCGGTATTTGTGCCGACAGGTGCCAGGCTGCCGTCCACTTTGTGGCCCGACTGGTCGTCGAATCCGGCGTAGGCCCGATAGGCGACTGTATCCGTTCCCACCGCCGTGACCGCCGTGTGGTTGCTGAAGTTGTGCCACCGGCCGTCGCGGTCCTGGTAGCCTCCGTCCATTTTCACGCCGTCGGTGTCGGAGTCCTCGGATTTCACCGTGTAGCCGAACACCAGTCTCTTGGTGCCTGAACCCCAGAGGTAACCGGCGGACCTCCAGTTGCTGCCAACCCAGAGGCCAAGTGCCGGATTGCCGTCCACCTCCACCGCGCGGCTGAAGGTCGCCCGGAATCGGATGGATTCCCCCACTCCGTAGGTTTCGTCCCTGGCCGGGGTCGAGATGATACGGACGTCAGTGATGTTCGGGTCGTCGTCGATGATGGTGATCCCGCACTCGTTGTCACGGTCGGGGTCGTCCATGTCCACGACGTTGTTCGTGGGGGTGAAGAAAACCGTGAAGGTCTCGTTACCCTCGATCAGGGTGTCCTGACGAGTGCGGAAAGTGCGGTCCAGCCGGCCGTCCCTCGAATCTTCCACGCTGCCCCAGATGAGTTCTGTATCCTGCGCCACGTAATCGGTGGAGTCGGCCGTACCCGCCTCGGTGTGCCAGGCCGCGCCAATTCTGTGGGCGCTGCCGGTGTATACGAGGGTGACGACGAAAGATTCGCCTTCGCGAACCTCCGTGGTAGGGCAGTCGAGGTAGAACCCCTGGGCGGCAACCGGGTCGGGGTCGTGAAACGCGATCGTCCCAAGCAGGCCGATCAGGGCAGCGACCGGGCTTGTACGTAGGGTGCACCAGAGAGTTCCTGTTCGGCTATTCACCTCTTCCTCCGTGGAGGTCCAGGGGCATGGCCGTAGAACCGTTTGGCCATTGGAGAGAATTGAGTCATGCGCTGACCTCAATGGCGAGTGCAGGATAGGGCCTCCGACACTCCGGCGCGTCCCCCAATTGGGGGAGATCGCCTTCTTTTTTCGACCCCGGGATGCGGGAAGAGGGCGGTAACGCGTTCCCCACCCGCTCCAGAGGGTACAGCCCGGAACGGATGAGAGAGGGTGTTGATTAGCAGGGAGGAAAGAGACGGATCGCGCTCTCCGAGCGCGACGTCTGCCGGTCTCCTCCGGTGCCGGTGCTCGGCGCGAGTAGAGCCCATGGGCGACCCGACGTGGCATGCGAGCGACCCGGATGTCATGAGAGCTGCGGTATTGGCAGATGCAGGAGGCGGTGCAAGGCACGGGAATCATTCTACCGCGCATACAGGCGTGTGGCTGGGACCGCCAGGATGCGGCGGAGAGCAGGCGGACCCTCCCGTTTGCGCGGTGCGCCCGGCCCCCCGTCACGCCGGCGGTGCAGGGCCCTGGTCCCCGGACCCCGGCAGACTGGACAGAGCGAGCACCAGCTGTGCCACCTCCACCTGCCTTGAAACTCCGAGCTTGGCGAAGATGTGCTTCAGGTGCGTGCGGACGGTGCTGTAGGCGCGACCGGTCGCAGCCGCGATCTGGCGGGGAGTCCGGTTCTCGGCGAGCAGAATCGCAATCCGGGCCTCCGCCGGCGTGAGACCCAGAACCGCCTGCACCAGATCCGGGTCGAGCCTCGTCCTCTCCAGCGGGTTGACAATCAGCACCAGAACCGCCACGAACCGGGACCGACAGTCCGGCCCCAGGTGCGCCACGGGCTTCACGTGCAACACCAACCTTGGCCGGAGCGACGGCCGACTCACCAGCATCGCACCGCTCGCCCCCTGTCCGCCGGAGCGCGGCAACGCCCGGGCCAACAGCCCCTGAAGCCGGTCGTCGTCCTCCGGCGCGGCCGCCCGCAACATCCCGCGCTGATCGGACAGTCCGTCGTGTCGGCGCAGCAGCCGCCTCGCACGGTCGTTGGCCTCCACGATCCGCCCGCGCCGGTCGAGCTGGATCACCCCGACCCGGGTGTTGGCGAAAAGCTCGGTCATCGACACCAGCCGCTTGCGTCGATGGGATCCGCGATCCCCACACGATGCGCGAGCCCCCCGGGGCGTGCAGGCGCACGTTCAGCCCATTCCGGAATCAAACCGCCGCATCCCCTCGTTGGACGCGCCGGGGATTCTCAGCTCCTTGGTCGAAGAGATCGGTGATGTGAACGATCCTGCTGTCGGGCAGCGCCCTCCGTCGAGGGAGATGTCTGTCCGTGTGGGGCGAGTCCACGATGGCCTCGAATGACTCCCGTTCGTTCATGGCCTTGGCACATGGCATTGGCACCCGACCGCCGTTGTGGTCCCCCTGATTGTTGCGGGAGATCAACCATAGGAGGGGAAGCTGCGCCTGCCATCCCCCAATTGAGGGAGGTCGGACCCCTTTCTTGCGTCCATTGCGCCGTCCCGGCCGGGATAGGTGATTCCGACTTCCCTTCCATGTCAAGAGAACTCTCGGTCTTCAACATCCCCTGCTGCAGCAAGCTGCCATTACGTATGCAATACGCAAAGTGCGTATCCCCTTGGACACTCTCGGCTGTTCATGAGGTACTTGGCACCTATGCGTAGTTACTCTCCAATACGGTATTGTCGTATTTCGGGGATTGGTAGCCTCTTGGAGGAGGCCGGTGGATTCTGCCGTAACGGCTGACAAGGGAAGGCGTAAGGACGGGGTTCGCCCCCCGGCGCACGGCGAGTCCCTTCTCGAAGCCAGGGGCTTTCTTCGGACCGGCCGTTTGCCCCATCTCCAGCCGGACTCCTGATTTGGCGAGGTCCTGGCGCGTTCGGACAGGGGCCGCAATCACCCACCTGGCCATGGCGTCGCGACAGGACGAGGGGCAGCGCGTGCAGACGGTAGACGCAGGGAGCCAAGAAGGAATGGACTCATTCGCTTACAGGGGAGTGCGCCAGTACACCCTCAAAGACGGACTGGCCGGGATGCGGGTCGAGGATCTCTGCCAGGACCGACGAGGCCTGCTCTGGATCGCCACGGCCGATGGCGGGGTGAGCCGGTTCGACGGGGAAGTCTTCGAGAACTTCGGGCTGTCCGATGGTCTGCCTCATCTCACGGTGATGAGCATTGTCGAGGACGCTGTCGGGCGGATGTGGTTCGGTACACTCGGCGGGGGACTGGCCGCCTTCGATGGCCGGGGATTCCAGGTGTACACCACCGAGCACGGTCTGCCATCCAACGAGATCATCGGCCTGCAACCGCAGCCCGACGACTCCGTGCATGTGCTGACGGGCGAGGGAATCGGCCGGTTCGCCGGGGGACGCTGCGTAGAGTGCACCACGGAGATCGGGGGACAGCCCATCGGGAGGGTGCACGACATGGTGACCGACTCGGAGGGCACGACATGGCTGGCCACGCGGACCCGGGGGATCATCAGCCTGGAAGGCCACAGCATGAGCCCGCTCTTCCAGAGGGGTGCCCACAAGTGGGCCTGGAAGTTGGCCCAAGACGCATCCGGACATCTGTGGATCGCCTCCCATCGCCGGAACAGGGAAGCCGTGGTCGGCCGCTACGATCCGCGGAGCAGGCACCTCGATCTGATCGACGTGGAGGCCCCGTCCGAGGTGGCCCAGATCGTGACCCCCGGGATACGCCATGTTCGCGTGGACAGGAGGGGGTGGCTGTGGATGGCCCAACGGGGGGTGCTGGTGTACGACGGGCGGGGTTGGCATCCGTTCTCGGCCGGCCTTTCCGGTACGATTCTCCGGAATACCCGCCTCACGTACGAGGACGGCGAAGAGAACATCTGGGTCGGGTCGTGGGGCAGCGGCCTGGTCTTCTGCAGCAGGTCTGGCGTCAAGAGGTACACGGGAGCTGATGGCCTCCCCGACCCCTGTGTCAGATGCTTGGCCGAAGACCGGCGAGGCCGGATCTGGATCGGCACCGCGAGAGGGGGAGCCTGCCTCAAGGATGACACGATCCACCCGATGAAGGCGGGGCCCGCGGTCGTTGCAATGGAAGTAGATCGAAGGGGAACGCTCTGGATTGGCGACGCCGATGGCAGGGTGTCCAAAGGGACGAGCGCCGAACCCCGGGTAGTCGCCGACCTCGCAGCGGCCGGTCACGGGCGCGTTACGGGGCTGTGCGGGGACCGGGACGGGCGGCTGTGGGTCGGCACTTTCGATGGGCTCCTCGGACACATCAAGGACGATCAATTTGTGGCTCTGGAGGAGCGGCTGTCCCGTCGGTGCACGACAATACTGCAGGATAGCGGCGCCCTCTGGATCGGTTCAGCCCACGGAAGTCCGGCACTGCATTGCCGGGACAGCACCCATCGCCTCCATGCCTCTGATTTCGTCGGACTGGAAGCGGTCTACGAGGTGAACGCCTTGTGCAAGTACGCGGGAATGCTCTGGCTGGGGACTGGGTGTGGACTCTTCTCGCTTGACTTGCGCTCCAGACAGGTGCGCAGGTTTACCATGGATCAGGGCCTCTCAGCCAATCACATACTCTCTCTGGGCACTGACCGGCAGGGGCGGCTGTGGATCGGGACCGACGGCGGAGGGGCCCTGGTCTACGATGGCCAGGCTTTCCACCGGCTTCCGAACCTGGGCGAGTGTCCCCAGGAGGACACTGTCCACACGATTCTGTGCGATCGACTGGGCACGCTCTGGTTTGGAACCGAGGCAGGCCTCATCTGCTACCGACCTTACCATGCCTCCCCGGGCATCGTGATACGCCACGCCGTGGAGGGGCGTCTCCTGGAGGCGCCTGATTCCGTGTCCTTTCTGCAGGGTACGACCGAAGTGACAATTCACTTCCAGGGCATCCGATTCAGGATCGATGGAGATCCGTTGCTCTACAGCCACCGCCTGGTGGCCAGCGAGGCGGAGGGAGAATGGAGCGAATTCACCAAGGCGAACAGAGTCTCTTACCAGGACCTGCCCGCCGGCGAGTATCGTTTCGAAGTGCGGGTCCGGGACCCGGAAGGCAACGTGTCGGAGGCAGCCCATCTACAGGTTCGGGTACTCCCGGACGCGAATGACCAGGGCTCCCCCCAGCTGGAGTATCAGCGGCAGGGCCCGGTGGATTCGGCGCCCGGCCACGGTGCGACCATGACGCGGCTCCTGTCGCACCTCCGGCGGGTGGCGGCGACCGACATGACCGTGCTGTTGCGTGGAGAGACAGGTACGGGCAAGAGTCTTCTTGCCCGTGGGATTCATGACCTGAGCCCAAGGAGGCGACACGCCTTCGTCCACGTCAATTGCCGTGCCCTGACCTCCGCGTTGGTTGAGATTCAATTGTGTGGTCACGACCAGGTACTCTCAGGAGAGGAGAGGCGGGAGATCGGTCTCATGGAGCAGGCGCATGAAGGGACCCTGTTCTTCGATGAGGTAGCTGACTTGCCACCTGAGGGGCAACAGGCCCTGGTCCACATGCTGGAGGATGGCCTTCTGAGACGTGTGGGCGGAGTGACCTCGGTTCCGGTGGATGTGCGGGTGATTGCCGCAACCAACCGTGATCTGGGGACGATGGTCAGGGAAGAGGCCTTCCGGGCCGAACTGTACTACCGCTTGAAGGCGTTTCCGGTGATCCTGCCGCCCTTGCGAGCCCGCCGCGAGGAGATCCCGGGGCTGGCGGCGCATTTTGCCGCCGAATGGGCGCGGCAACTGAACTGCTCCGTCCCGACCCTGACCGAGGAGACGACGGAATACTTGCAGAAACACTCCTGGCCGGGAAACATCGACGAACTGGCGGCCCTGATGCGACGAGGGGTGATACTGTGCGAGGGCGCGGTCATGGAGGTCTCCCACGTGTCGCTGCCGGCCGAGCCGGAGGGGCTGGGCTCATCTCCTCCTCACCGGACCGAGAAGCAACAGATCATGGACGCCCTCCAAGCGACAAAGGGGAGGATCTACGGAGAGTACGGTGCTGCCAAGCTGTTGGGGATGAATCCGGAGCGTCTGCGTTCCCGAATGCGCGTGCATGGATTGCAGCGGCCGAAGGTACCCCGGAAGTCTCCGAGTGAGGGGCAACTTTGACCCGCGAGAGTTGGGCAGCCTGAAACCCAGGAGATCGCGGATCCGTCAAGGTCCAGAGCGTCGCTGAGGTTTGCCTCGGGACAGCCATGCCGCGTGTGGGTCGAGCGCTGGGAGCGGAGGCGAATCCTGAACGCCCGCCAATGTCGATGAAATACGCTGCCCGCGGCCCGACGGACCCCGCGGACACGGCTTTCGGCTGCCCTGCCCCTCGCCTGTTGTGTGTGGAGAGCAGGCTCAGCCCGGCCGTGACGGGATCGTGCGCAGCAGCCCAAGGAACCCGCCCGCCAGCGACACCGCCGCCGCTAGGTGGAACACGGCGTCCAGGCCGGCCGCCTGGGCCAGGTACCCCGAGGCCGCCGGGCCGGCAAACATGCCCGCCGCGTAGATCGCCTGGTAGACGCCCATCCCGGTGGCCCGGTCCTCCGGGGCGATCGCCCGCAGGCTGAGGGCGATGAGCACCGTGTTGGCCACCCCGCGCCCGAGGCCGCCCAACCCCTGCAGCGCCATGAGGGTCCACACCGACGAAGTGAAGGGGACGAGGACCATGCTCACGGCCACGAGCACCGAGGCCAGGAGAAGGGCGGCGCGGTTGCCCCAGTGGTTGACCAGGCGCGTCGTCGCCATCGTTCCGAGAACCTGGGTCAAGAGCATGGCCGTGGTCACGTATCCGACCTGGGCGTCGCTGGCGCCGATGCGCTCCGCGTGGAGGGGCACGAAGCCGTAGCTGCCCCCGAAGGTGACGAACTGCGCGAGGATGCCGATGCCGCCGGCGAGCAGCAGCAGGGGAGTGCGCGCCACCCGCACGAAGGTCGCCGCCGAGTAGGTGCCCCCGCGCCGCGACTCCGGCTCCCGGGCGGACAGCATCAGCACCGCCCCCGCGGCGCCGATGGCGGCGGCGGCGTAGAAGGCGGTCCCGGTCCCGAGGTGCTCGGAGATCAGCCCCCCGGCGAAGGTGGCGGCCAGCAGGCCCGTCGTGTTGATCGTCATCAGGCGCGACAGGGCGTGCAGGGTGCGCCGGGGCGGGTAGTAGGAGGAGTAGAGGACGCTGATCGCCACCCATCCCGCGGCGCCGACGCCGACCACGGTCCTCGCCGCGAACAGGCTCCAGGGGTCGGGGGACAGGGCCAGCCCCACGGCCCCGGCCGCCGAGCACGCCAGGGCCCCGGCGGCGAAGGGCTTGCGGCGGCCGAGGATGTCCGCGGCCACCCCGATGGGGATGCGCAGGAGCAGCTGGGCGATGGCATAGGAAGCGACCACGAGACCGACCATCGACAGGCTGGCCCCCAGCTCCTCGGCGTGCAGGGGCAGCACCGGCACGTAGAGGTAGAGGGCCAGCCAGAAGGCGAAGGTCCCGGCCCCCACCAGAATCACCGACCGCCGGTCGACGGGCGGATGCCGGTCCGGGCCGGCCGTGGACGCTTCCATGCTCCTGGATCCGGTGGGCCGCGGTCCCGCCGGCCTCAGTCCCGCAGCCGGTGCGCGTCCACGACGCCCATGTCCAGCTCCACCCCGAGGCCCGGCGCGTCCGCCACCGACAGACGCCCCCCGACGACCCTCTCGGCCGGCTGGATCAGCACCTCCCGCCACGGCGCCTCGCCCCAGGCGTACTCGAGGATCAGGAACTCCGGGTGAGCGGCCATGACCTGCGCCGAGGCGGCGGTGACCACGGGGCCGAAGGGGCCGTGGGGCGAGGTGGGGATCCCCCGGGCGGCGGCCATGGCGGCCACCTGGTGCAGCTCCGAGATCCCGCCGACGATGGTGACGTCCGGCATCGCCACGTCGAGGGCCCGGCGCTCCAGGACCTCCCACCAGCCGCGGCGGAGGGCGCGGCTCTCGCCTCCGGCCACCGGCATGCGGCAGCCGGCCTGCACCTGTCGATACCCGTCGTAGTCGTCCTGGGGCAACGGCTCCTCGAACCAGAACAGGTGCAGGTCGCCCAGGGCCTCGGCGACCTCGAGGGCGCCCTTTGTCGTGAAGCGGGAGTGGCAGTCGACGAGCACGCCCACCTCCGGGCCGACGGCGTCGCGGACGGCCCGCAGGCACTCGATGCCCTCGCGGCCGGCCCCGGCGCTGTCGAGAGCGGATGGCAGGTGATCGAAGGGGGCCAGCTTGACGGCGTCGTGGCCGCCGCGAACCGCCGCCGCCGCATGGCGTGCGAAGGCCTCGGGCGACCGGTCTCCCCGGGTGGCGCGGTTGATGTTGGCGTAGACGTGGATCTCCTGGCGGCAGGCGCCGCCGAGCAGGGCGTGGACCGGCGCCTGCAACGACTTTGCGAGCAGGTCCCACAGGGCCTGCTCCAGGCCGCTGAGGGCGCGCACGCCCGCGGCGTCCAGCTCGGCGGGGCGGAAGCTCTCCACCAGTTGCCGGACCCGGCGCGGATCCCGGCCGACGAGGGACCCGGCCATCTCCCGCGCCAGGGGCAGGCGACCCGAGCGCCGCACCGACGGGTTCAGCTCGCCGAGTCCGCTCAGGCCGTCGTCGGTGTGGACCTGCGCGAAGGTCCAGTCCACGTGCGGCGCCACATGGACGGTGTGGAACTCCACGCTCTCGATGCGCATGGCGCCCTCAGTACACGGGGATCACGTTGCCCACCTTGCCGGTGAAGCCGTCGACGAGGAGCCACAGGCCGCCGGAGACGATCTGCCCCAGGGCCATGCCGAGGAAGAGGGGGCGGCTGCGGGTATAGGTACGGGCCCCGCCGAAGCGCAGGACCAGCACCTTGAAGGCCCAGGCGAGGAAGACGGGAAACCACAGGCGGTTCATGGCCCAGCCCATGGCCACGGGGTAGCCGATCGGATGCAGGGGCCACCAGGCCAGCTGCTGCCGGGCCAGGAAGAGCAGGCCCATGACCGCCGCCCCGGCTCCCGTATGCACCCATCCCTCGGTGCTGAGCTGCACCGGGGCGACGAGCTGCTTGGCGGCGAACTCCGCGGGCCTCGTGGCGAAGCTCTTGAAGTACTGGGAGTGCAGGTTGATGCCCCCGTGCTGGTGGGCCAGCTCCAGCAGGAACCAGCACGAGACGGCGAGAGCGGCCACCATGGCCAGGGCCACGGCCCCGGAGATGCGCCTGCGGCGGGGGCCGGTATCGCTGGCCAGCCGCAGGCCGTTGGCCAGGGGGGCGCTCATGAAGACCAGGAAGTCCCCGGTCCAGATGTAGGAGTAGCCGAGGGCCACCAGCCCCGCCGGGCCCAGGGCCGGGGCGCCGACGCCGGAGAGCACGAAGCCGGCGGGGATCATGGCCGGGGTCACTGTCGGCAGGCCGGACTCGGCGATGACCCGCGCCAGGCCGATGAACAGCACCAGGGCGCAGGCCACGACCAGCGGCACCACGAGGGCAGGCAGCCCCGAGCGCCACAGCCAGATGGACATGATCGCGACACCGGCCGCCAGGCCGAGGACGGCGGCGCGGTAGGAGATGATCTCGGCCGAGTCGTCGACATCGGGCGCCCGTCCGAAGGCCTTGGCCAGGACCTGACGGAGGTGGCCCCGCGCGGTCCACAGGCCGAAGAGGAAGAGCACGGCCAGGGCCCCGGTCATCTCGTGACCCACCCCCGGCTGGCTCCAGTCGCCCACCGACTGCTCGTACCCCCGGATGCCGAAGAGGTGGAAGACGTGGTCCTGGACTTTGTGCAGCAGGTAGAAGAACCACAGGCCCATGGAGACGGAGGAACCGATGAGATAGGAGAACCCGAGGATGAGGAAGTTCACCGACACGTTCAGGGGAATGCCGAAGACGAGGAAGCTCTCCGACAGCCGCAGGGAGGGCCAGGCCGCGTCGTACTTCGAGAGACCGTTGAACAGGTTGATCACCAGAGGGAGCGAGATGCCGATCCAGGTCAGGGGATTGGTGAAGAACGGAGGCAGCCAGCGCCGCCCCGCCCCCTCGAGCATCGCCATCGGCACCTGGGCCATGGGGAAGGCGAGGCGCTCGCGCTCCACCCACTGGCGGCGCAGCAGCACCAGGGCGCACAGCTGGGTCAGGTAGAGCCCGAGGTAGAACACGGCCCACGACGCCAGAGCCGGGAGCCAGGCCTCCCAAGGCACGGCGCCGCCGCCCTCGAAGAACAGCAGCGCAGCCCCGGCGTCGTCGACCACCATCCACTCCGGCACGTGGGGATGGACCAGTTCCTCCCAGCGGTTCTCGGGCGTGGCGTAGTAGTCGTGGCCGCTGATCATGGGCAGCAGCATCCCCATCACCCCCCGGGTGGGGATGGCGGAAGCGACCATCATCATGAAGAACACGACGATCAGCTCGCCCCGGCGCAGGGCCCAGCCGGCGCTCAGGCGGCGCAGCAGCGGCTGCACGAAGAGCAGCAGCAGGAAGAGGGCGAAGAAGGCGGCGGGGGTGGCCGAGCTGAGCCCCATGCGGCTGCCGCGGATCAGCATGCTCCCGTAGGGCACGCAGACGGCGATGAGCACGCAGAAGGCGAGACCGATGACGATGCTTCGGAAGGTGACCGCCGGACCGGTGCCGCCGGCGCCGGTGTCCTCGCGCCGCTCGAGGTGGGCGCGGTACTCGGAGGGCAGGATGCGTCTCACCCGGGCGGAAGATAGCGGCCTCGGAGGGGCTGCCCAAAGGCGGAGACGCCAGGCGGAGCCGGTGCTCTACCGGTTGGGAGGGAGGCTCGCGAGCTGCCGGAGCCCGCGGCACCCGCCCCGGCCCGGGCCAAGGATGGCCGGCCGCGCTTTCGCAGGTGTGGAGCGATGCGGCCTCCGGCCGGCCCGGGACTCGGGAGCCCCGGCCCTCTTCAGAGGCTCTTGTCGGCGGATTCGGCGGCGCCGGCGTCCCCCGTCCCCTCGGACCAGCCGCCGCCGCCTCCCGGCTCGTGCAGGTCCCCGGCGATGGGCAGCACCTCCACGCCCTCGCCCTCCTCCTCGTCGAGGATGCGGAAGCGGCAGGCCACCACCTCGGCGCCGAAGGGTCCGAAGCGGTTGGGGAATCCCTGGTGGTCGCCGACCATGAAGACGCTGTCGTCGGGCAGGACGCAGGCCGAGGGGTAGTAGGCGAGGGGGTCGGCCTGGAAGCCCCGGTCGGCCGCGGGCGTGACCCAGGTCTCGCCGCAGTCGCGGCTGTAGAGGACCTGGCCGTTGCCGCCGGGGCCACTGCAGGTGATCAGCACCACCGTCCCGTCCGAGAGCACCAGCAGATCGCCCTTCTTCACGGCGTTCGGATGGGGCCGGCCCTCGGGCACGGGCAGATCCAGCAGCGGCCGCGGCGCCGACCAAGTGCGGCCGTCGTCGGCGCTCGTCGCCCACAATCCCCAGGGGCGGGAAGCCGTGGCCAGGCGTCCGTCGGGCAGCCGCGCCAGGTGGCCCTCCTCCATGTCCCGCTCGGGGTCGCCGAAGATCGACCAGGTCTCCCAAGTGGCGCCGCCGTCGTCCGAGTGCAGCAGGGCCATCACCCAGCGGGTCTCCGGAGCTCCCGGCACCGCGTGGCCGTCGACCAGCATCCACAGCCCGCCGTCGGAGGCCTCGGAGAGCGAGCAGGGGTGCTCCAGCCGCGTCAGGAAGGGCCCGCTGGTGCGGCCCACCTCCTCCCAACTCTCGCCCAGGTCGCGGCTGCGGAAGACGGCGATCTGCTCGGGGAAGGTGCGGTCCATGCGCCGCAGGAACTCCACCGGGTCGGAGGGCAGGCGCCCGGCCCAGTACCAGCCGGTCTGGATCAGGGCCCCCATGTACAGGGTGCCGTCGCCGTGCTGGAAGAGGGCGCCGGGAGCATAGGCGTCGGGCACGTCGGCCAGCACCCGGGGGCGCGACCAGGTGGCGCCGTCGTCGCGGCTGCGGGTCCACAGGATGCGGCCTCCCGTGGGCGCCTCCCAGGTGCCGCCGCCCTCGAACTGGGACTCCATGTACTCGGCGTGACCCGGCAGCTCCGGCCGCGGGTTGACCCACGAGGCGTGCCAGTACCCGGCGCTGAAGGCGACGAACAGCGTGCCGTCGCGCAGCCGGCAGATGCGCGGCCAGCCGCAGAACCCGCCGAAGCCGGGGAAGGGGTCCGGCGCGTTGACCGCGGGGGAGACGACGATCTTTCGGAGGTCGGATGTCATGGGATCAGTCCGGCGGGTGAGGGAGGCCGAGCTCGGCCGCGAGGGAGTCCAGGTCGACCGCGGCCCGGCCTTGGCGGGAGCGATGGAGGGCCGACAGCAGCCGCGCGGCGTTCTTCGGAGAGCGCAGGAGGTACACGGTCTGCTGGAGATTCGCCAACTCGTCCGCCGGCAGAAGGGCCATGGCGGCGTGGCCCCGTCGTTCGAGGATGGCCGGCTCCCGGCAGCTCTCCACCTCGTCCCAGATCTCGGCCAGTCTCGCCCTCGCCTGGCTGAAGGGTATTCTTGCGCTCATGGCTCGCTACTGCACGGTACAGGGTTACGACCCTCGTCCCACATGGTCAGTCAATCACCGCGACGCGGCAACTGGCGTCCCTCCCGCCGCCGCAGCTCGCCAAGACGCCGGCCCAGCTTCTCCACCTCCTCCTCGATGAGGCGGATCTCGTCACCGACGCTGATCTCGCCGTCGCGCTCGAGATGGCGCCGCCGCTCCTCGGCCTCCTTCTCGCCCTCGGCCTCGGACATGGAGTTGATGATCACCCCGATGAACAGGTTGAGCATGATCATGGTGCCGAACATCACGAAGGAGACGAAGAACGCGGCCCCGAGGAGTGGCCGGCCCAGCGAGGTCTCGCGCAGGTGGGCCTGGGCGAAGTCGGCGTACCCCGGGTAGGCGTCGCTGCCGTACATCTGGATGTACATCACGTCGGTCCAGTCCTC
>JAPOZM010000018.1 GCA_026706075.1 Gemmatimonadaceae bacterium | reverse complement strand
GTGTGAACCCGGCGGTTTTCAAGACCGCTGCCTTACCAATTAGGTCTAGCCCTCCACAGGCATAGCCCCCGGCCGGGCAACCCAGCAGAGGAATATACACCCCCGGGTTTCTATCGTCAACCGCTTTATTTACAAGGAGATAGGTCCATGGCCAGCGGCGCTGGAGCTGCCTCATCCCAGCTGGCTGTTGCCGCCTTCCGCCTCCACACCGACGACGCGGGTCATGTCAATGACCCGGTCGCCATCGTCGACGCTGATTACCCGCACTCCCTGGGTGTTCCGGCCGATGCAGGAAATGCCCTTCACGGACACCCGGATCATGATCCCCTGCTGGGTGATCACCATCACCTCGTCGTCGTCGTCGACCTGCTTGCATGACACGACGGCGCCGTTTCGGTCGCTGGTCTTGATGTCGATCACCCCCTTCCCGCCCCGGCGGCGCCGCGGATACTCCGAACACTCCGTGCGCTTGCCGTAGCCGTTCTCGCAGACCGTGAGCAGGGTTCCCTGCTCACCGAGCACGACCATCTCCACCACCTCGTCTGCGCCCCTCAGGTCGATGCCCTTCACCCCGGTCGAGACACGCCCCATGGATCGGACGTCCTTCTCGGAGAACCGCACGGCCATGCCCTCCCGCGTAGCCAGCAGCACGTCCTGCCCTGGCTCCACCAAGCCCGCGCCGATCAGGTCGTCGTCGTTCTGGATCTTCAGAGCGATGATCCCGTCCCGGCGAACGTTGCCGTACGCGGACAGGACCGTCTTCTTCACCACGCCCTTCCGGGTTGCCGTGAACAGGAACCGGTCCTCGGTGAACGCGTCCACTGGGACCACGGCGCGCACCTCGTCCCCCTGGTCGAGTTGAAGAAGATTGACCAGCGGCCGTCCCCGGGCGGTTCGCTCACCCTCGGGAATGCGGTAGACCTTGAGCCAATGGCACTGCCCGCGAGCCGTGAGAAACAGGATGTAGGAGTGCGTGGAGGCGATGAAGAGCCGCTCCACGAAGTCTTCCTCCTTGGTGCGCATGCCGGTGACGCCCCTTCCCCCGCGGTGCTGGGTCCGGTAGGAGCTCGGGGACATGCGCTTGACGTAGCCCTCCCGGGAGATGGTCACCACCATGTCCTCTCGAGGGATGAGATCCTCCACGTCAAACTCTTCTGCGGAGTAGACGATCTCCGTGCGACGATCGTCGCCGAAGCGCTCCCGAACCTCGGACAACTCTTCCTTGAGGATGCCCATCTGCAGATCGCGGCTGTCGAGGACCGCCCGGAAGTGCCCGATCGCTTCCTGCAACTCCTGGTACTCGGCCTCGATCTTGTCGCGCTCCAGGCCGGTGAGCCGCTGCAACGGCATGGAAAGGATGGCATTGGCCTGGATCTCGGAGAGCTCGAAGCCGCCCATCAGCCGCCCGCGAGCCTCTGCGGGGTCCGCCGAGCTGCGGATCAGCTCGATGACGTCGTCGATATTATCGAGGGCGACTCGCAGACCCTCGAGGAGATGGGCGCGCGCCTCGGCCCTGGACAGGTCGAACCGGGTGCGTCGCAGCACGACCTCATGGCGGTGGGAGAGGTAGTGCTCGCACAGCCTCTTCAGGTTGAGCCTCTCGGGCCGGCCGTCGACGATGGCGATGGCATTGACCCCGAAGTTCTGCTGCAACATGGAGTGGCTGAACAGCTGGTTGAGGACGACCTCGCTCTGGGCGCCGCGCTTCAGCTCGATCACGATGCGAAGCCCGTCGCGGCCCGACTCGTCGCGCAAGTTCGAGATCTCGTCCACGACCTTGTTGCGCACGAGATCGGCCATCTTCTCCAGCAGCGTCGACTTGTCGACGAGGAAGGGGATCTCGGTGACGATGATCCGTTCCCGACCGTCGCGCAGCTCCTCCACGTGGGTGCGTGCTCGAAGCTGGATGATCCCCTGGCCTGTCCGGTAGGCACGGCGAACGCCCGCCATGCCGTGAATCACCCCGCCGGTGGGGAAGTCGGGAGCCTTGACGTGCTCCAACAAGGCGTCGATGGTCATCTCCGGCTCGTCGATCAGCGCCGCGAGGGCGTCACAGATCTCGGTGACGTTGTGGGGGGGGATCTTGGTGGCGTAGGCCACGGAGATGCCGACCGATCCATTGCACAGCAGGTTGGGGAACCGGGACGGCAGGACGGAGGGCTCGGTGCGGGTCTCGTCGTAGTTGTCGACCATGTCGACGGTATCGCGGTCGAGCTCCGCGAGCATCTCGACGGTGGCCGTCGTCATGCGCGCCTCGGTGTAGCGCATGGCCGCCGGAGGGTAACCGTCGATAGAGCCGAAATTGCCCTGGCCATCGACGAGGGGGTACCGCAGCCGGAAGTCCTGCGCCAGGTGGACGAGGGTGGCGTACACGCCCTCGTCCCCGTGCGGATGGTAGTTGCCGGAGGTGTCGCCTGAGATCTTGGCGCACTTTCGGAACCCGCGGCCCGGGGCCAGGTTGAGATCGTTCATGGCCACCAGGATTCGGCGCTGGGATGGCTTGAGGCCGTCCCGCACGTCTGGCAGGGCCCGGGCGGTGATGGCGCTCATGGCGTAGTCGAGGAAGGAGGTCTTCAACTCCTCCTCGATCTTCACCGGGATAATGCGGGGGTCGCGTGGTTCTGACATCGGTCTGGGGTCTGGTGGGTGTAGGAAGCGATGGGCGGGCACTCCCGCCCCGCGGGCTTACACGTCGAGGAACTTCACTGACAGAGCGTTCTCTTCGATGAAGGCGCGCCTCGGCTCCACATGCTCGCTCATCAGGAGCGTGAACATGTGCTCGGCCTCCACGGCGTCGTCCAGAGTCACGTGCAGCAGCGTGCGCCGGGCGGGATCCATGGTCGTCTCCCACAGCTGCTCGGGGTTCATCTCGCCCAGGCCCTTGTACCGCTGCACGATGATTCCGCGGCCATCCCCCTCTCCTCGGAGCAGCGCCAACTGGCGGTCCCGCTCCTCCTCGTCGAAGGCGTAGACCTCGTTCTTGCCCTTCTTCACCTGGAAGAGCGGCGGTTGCGCCAGATACAGCTTGCCCTCGGCGATGACGGGCCGCATGTAGCGGAAGAAAAAGGTCATCAGAAGGGTCCGGATGTGGCTGCCGTCGACGTCGGCGTCGGCCATGATGATGACCTTGCCGTAGCGCAACCGGGTCAGGTCGAAGTCCTCGCCGATGCCGACTCCCAGGGCCGAGATCAGCGGCAGTAGCTTGTCGTTGCCCAGCACCCGGTCGATGCGGGCCCGTTCAACGTTCAGCGGCTTGCCGAACATGGGCAGCACGGCCTGGAAGTGTTGGTCCCGGGCCTGCGCCGCCGAACCGCCGGCCGAGTCGCCCTCCACGAGGTAGATCTCGGTCTCGTCGGGGTTTCGGTTGGCGCAGTCAGCCAGCTTTCCGGGTAGCGAGCCCCCTTCGAGGATGCCCTTGCGCCGGGTCAGCTCCCGCGCCTTGCGCGCCGCCTCCCGGGCGCGCCCCGCCTCGATGATCTTGCTGATGACGCGCTTGGCAACATCGGGGTTTTCTTCCAGGTAGGTGTTCAACGCCTCGGAGGTGAGGGACTGAACCAGCCCCTTGACCTCGCTGTTCCCAAGCTTGGACTTGGTCTGGCCCTCGAACTGAGGCTCCGGCACGTTGACGCTGACCACCGCCGTCAGCCCTTCCCGGGAGTCTTCCCCACTGAGATTGAACTTGACGGCCTTGAGCATGTCCTGGCGCATGGCATAGGCGTTTATGGTGGTGGTCAGGGCCGCCCGAAACCCGACCATGTGGGTGCCACCTTCGATGGTCTTGATATTGTTGGCGTAGGTGAACACCGATTCCTGGTAGCTGTCGTTGTACTGCATGGCGATCTCGACACTGACGCCGTCCCGCTCGCCCTCCAGGTAGATCGGATCCGGGTGCAGGGAGTTGCGGCCCTCGTTCAGGAAGGTCACGAACTCGACGATGCCGCCCTCAAACAGATAGGTGTCGGTTCGACCGCTTGCCTCGTCCGCGACGCCGATCTCCAGGCCCTTGTTTAGGAAGGCCAGCTCGCGCAGGCGGTGGGAGATCAGCTCCACGTCGAAGGTCACGGTCTCGAAAATCTGCCTGTCGGGCAAAAACTGGATCACCGTTCCGTGGCCATCCGTGTCCCCGACCACCTCCAGCGGGGTCCGGGCAACACCGCGCTCGAAGCGCTGCCGGTGGACCTTGCCGTTCTGGCTGACCTCGACGACGAGAAACTCGGACAAGGCATTGACCACCGATGCACCGACTCCGTGCAGGCCGCCGGAGACCTGGTAGGCCTTCTTGTCGAACTTTCCGCCCGCGTGGAGCATCGTCATCACCACCTCGACGCCGGACTTGCCCTCGCCGGGGTGGATCCCGGTGGGGATCCCCTGCCCGTCATCCTCGATGCGCACCGACCCGTCCTTCATCACAGTGACTTCGATGCGGCTGCAACGGCCGGCCATGGCCTCGTCGACAGAGTTGTTGACGATCTCCTTCACGAGCTCGTGCAGTCCACCCTCACCGGTGTCCCCGATATACATCGCCGGCCGGCGCCGGACCCCCTCCAGGCCCTTCAGGACCTGAATTTCCTCGGAGGTGTACTCCGAGGCGTGCGGCGATCCGTTGCCTCCGGCTGTGATCCCCGAGGTGACGCCGTCGTCGGCTTCAGCCATCCGCTCCTTTTCCCTTTCCCGTTGTTGCTCCGGCGCGATCCTGGATCGGCCGGTTGACGAAGACCAGATCGCGGATCACCCGGCGGCCAAGGTGGCGGTTGATCCGCTCGACAAGTAGCTGCTTCGAGAAGCTCAGATGCGTCCGCCAGACGGCCGAGGGCACCGCCAGTTGCATCCGGCCGCGGTGCACCCTCACCGCCCTCGCGTGCTGAGCAAGCTGGTGCCCCGCCACCGATTCCCAGGCCAGCAGCGCCTGACACTCCTGCACCTTCCCCGCCGCACCCAGATCCTCGAGCACGCGCCCGATCAGGCCGGAGATCGGCTCCGGGCCCGAGTCTCGCGGCTCGGTACCACTCCGCGGGACCGAGCCGCGGGCATTGGCCCTCACTCGGCGATCTCGATCCGTTGGAAGCGATCCCCCACTTCCTCGCCGGGGGGCCTCGCCGCCGTCAGGATGACCTGCTCGAAATCCTCGGTCAGGGACACCAGCCGGCGGGAACGGGTCTCGTCGAGCTCCGAGAACACATCGTCCAGCAGAAGGACTGGTTGGCTACCGCTCCGCTCCTCGAGGAACCGCGCCTCCGCCATCTTCCATGAGAGCAGCAGACTCTTCAACTGCCCCTGGGAGCCGTATGTATCGGCGGGAGAACCGGCGAGGGTGAAGCTCAGGGAGTCGCGATGGGGGCCGCACAAGGTATGACCGGCCTGCTCCTCTCGAAACGGGTCGGCCTCGAGTTCGGCCAGCAGACCCTGCTCGAGCAGTTCGGCCGGGGGGATTTCCTCGACGGACAGCGGCACCGGCTCGGAACGATAGCTGATCCCGGCCTGCTCCTGGCCGGTGCTGAAGGTCTGGTAGCACCGCATGAACACCGGCGTCATCTGGACCAGTGTCTCGAGGCGACGGCGGCGGATGGCCCCTCCCGGCACCGCCAATTGCTCTCCCCACACCCGGCGTTCGGCCGGGTCGGGCCGCCGACCCGCCAGACGGCGGAGATAGTGGTTCCGCTGCGTGAGGGCGCGGTTGTAGCGCTGGAGACCCTGGAGGTACTCGGGGCAGGCCTGGGACAGGAGGATATCGAGGAGACGGCGGCGCTGGGACGCGAACTGGAGGACAAGGGAGACATCTTCGGGCGCGAAGTGCACGGTGCAGAGCAGGCTGACCAGATCCGAGAGCCGGGGCAGGTCGACCCCGTCGAGGAAAGCGCGTTTACCTTCGGCGGTGCTATAGAACATGCGGACTTGGCGGTCTCGACATCCGTCATCCCAGACACTTTGGATGTCAAAATGACCCGTCCCGTGGGGAACCACCTCCTGATCGCGGGCCCCGCGGATCGACTTGCCGATGGACAGATACGAGATCGACTCAAGGACGTTGCTCTTGCCCTGGCCGTTGTCCGCGATGATCAGACATGCCTCGTGGTCCAGATCCAGCTTGAGACGGGGGAAGTTCCGGTAGGGCTCCAATCGAAGCCGGCGAATACGCACCGCTCAATGTCAGCCACTTGGACGCATCGGCATGAGGAGATAGTAGGAGTCCTCTCCCTGCAGCTGTTCAGCGGGGCGAACGATGGCGGCAGTAACGGAATCCTTCAGATCAATGATGGCTTCTTCGGAACCGATCTTGCGCAGAATCTCCATCATATATTGGGCGTTGTATGCGACCTCTATGGGGTCGGCACTGTAGTCTGCAGGCAGAACCTCCCGGGCATCGCCACCGATCTCTTGGCTCGAGGCGGTAAGCTCAATCGCTCCCTCTCGGAGACCCACCTTCACCTGGTGCGTGTAAGAGCTCGATAGGATGGACACACGCCGAAGGGCAGGAAGGAGTCGATCCACCGGGACCGTCAGTCTCTTGTCGTTATCCCGGGGAATGACTTGCTCGTAATCGACGTACGGTCCTTCGATAAGCCTGGACAATAACTGGGTCTCGTTCACTTGGAACAGAACTTGACTCTCTCCGAGGATCGCCTCGCCCTGACTCTCCGAATTCTCCAGCAGCTTGCTCAGTTGACCGCAGACCTGCGGGGGCAGAATCACCTCTGCGGAATTCTCTATTCCCGTCCCTTCCTCCAGAGTGCGCCGAAACTCGGCCAATCGGCTGCCATCGGTGGCAACCATGGTTATGATCTCCGGCTCCAGTCTCCACAGGACCCCGTTGAGGACCGGCCGTGTTTCATCATGGGAAATCGCGAATCCCGTCTTCTCGATCATCGTCCGAAGAAGAGCCCCATCGACCGCCGCATCCGCCCGAAGAGGAAGACGCAGCCCCTGAAGATCCTCCGGTATCTCCGGAAACTCTTCGGGTGGAGTTCCCGGGAGTGAATAGCGCCCTTCTCCGCCGGAATCTGCCCCCAAGGCTCCGGAGAGTATGAGATGTCCTCCCGCGAGTACCAGATGAATCACCGATTCCGGCCACTCTCTCGTTATTTCGGCCAAAGTCCGGGCTGGTACAGTGACTCGCCCAGGTGTTTCAACCTCTGCCACTACCCGCGTTCGAATCGACAGATCCAGATCGGTTGCCGACAGGGCAAGACGATCTCCCTGGCTGTCCAACAGAATATTGGAGAGGACCGGTTGAGCCGGCTTGGAGGCGACAGCCTCCAGGACCGTACTCAGTCCTCGCCAGAGCTCATTCCGGTCGACGCTCAGCTTCATCGGTCCTCCTGCAGATCAAGCAACCCAAGGCGACAGGCGAGGGGCTTGGGAGTGGGACATGGCATTGGGATGAGATCCTCAGATTGGCGGCGAGGGGGGATCAACCTTGATCCGAATCTGAATGCACTCGCCACCTATAATATAGGTATAGGGACAGCCGAGCGCCAAAGAACCTAACCCCAACCCGTTAGTTGTTGAAGGTATGTAGGTAGTGAACCTCCAACTCATATCCAATTCTACTACTATAACGTTGTTGATAAGTCGGTTTTTCTCAGTGAGGCACCGTCCTGGAAGTATCCCTAAGATGCTTCTGTACAATGAGATACGGGTCTTCTACATGGCTTGGAGAAGAGGTCGCATCCCACTGTCGGGATATGAACGAGATTTCCACATTGAGAAGCCGCTCTGAGCTGCGGCCATCCCCTGGAACCGAGGTTATCCACAGTAAAGGCACAATATCCACACCTTATGGGGATATTGTGTTGATATCTCCTATTTGCCTTGGATGGATATCCGTATCTGCTCTGAGAGGGACTCAACCACCCGGGCAAAGCTAGGGTCTTGGTTGCACTTCTTGCTTACCGTTTGGATGGCATGGATCACCGTGCTGTGATCGCGGTTTCCGAAGTGCAGTCCGATGACTTTCAGGGGATTTCCGGTATGACGCTTTATCAGGTACATGGCGATCTGTCGGGGGCCGGTGATCTCCCGTCTCCGGGTCTTGCCAGTCAGGAGTTCGGGAGTCAGGTCAAAGTGGCTGGCGACCTGCTTCTGAATCCCTTCGATTGAAGGTCTGGAGGTTTCCGCAGTGCTTCGCTGCTGAACGACTTTGCGTGCGGCATCGACGCTGAGTTCGACTTGGTTTACCGCACAATAGGCCATGATATGATTCAGGGCACCTTCGAGTTCGCGGATGTTTGAGCTGATGTAGTTGCCCAGGAAACCGGCGACCCCCTCGGGTAGGTGGATCCCGTTGATCTCTGCCTTTTTCTGAAGGATCGCGATACGCGTCTCAAGATCGGGCGGTTCGATGCTTGTAACCAACCCCCACTGGAAGCGTGAAATCAGCCTCTCCTCCAAGCCCTTCAACTCGCCCGGGGGGCCGTCGCAGGTCATGACGATCTGACGGCCGTTCTGGTGCAAAGTGTTGAAGGTGTGGAAGAACTCGTTCTGTGTGCCCTCGCTGCGGATGAGGAACTGGATGTCGTCGACTAACAGCACATTCACCGAACGATAGAGCCGCTGGAATTCCGAGGTCTTCTGCTTCCGCAGGGATTCGATGAAATCACTCAGGAACTTTTCGGCGGTCACGTAGACAACGCTGAGGGAGGGCTCCGCCGCCAGCAGATGGTGGCCGATTGCCTGCAACAGGTGGGTCTTGCCAAGGCCCACGCCCCCGTGTACGACGAGAGGGTTGAACTGCGTACTTCCTGGTGATCGGGAAACAGCCTGGGCAGCCGCATAGGTGAGGCGATTGCCCTCGCCGACGACGAAGGTATCGAACACATACCGTTCGTTGAGCGGCATGTGCAACGGCGACGCCGTGTCCATGGGCTCCGCGGCGATGGTCCCCTCGGGGGTCTCGGGGCCCGCCTCCTGGGACGAAGGCCCCGCGGCCGAGTCCGTCCGAGCGACTGCCCTCTCATCGACGACGGCGAAGGCGACGCGGGGCCATAGCCCCGTCTCCTCCTCGACCACCGACTGTATCAGGGGCAGGTAATTGTCCTGTACGAAGTGGCCGAAATAGGAACTGGGAACCTCGATCTCGAGCACGTCCTCATCGAACCGCCGAGCGGTGGTACGGCGGAACCAGGTCTCGAACGTTTGCGCCCGCGGGAGTCTTCGCTCGATACCGAGCAGGCACTGGGCCCACCGTTCTTGCAGATCTTGTGACATGGGGAGTCGACCGAGGGGAGTTGATACGGCCGAGTCCCGGACTGCGGCCGAGCTGCGTGCGTCAAGGGCCGGCTCGGAAAACCTCGCCGCTCCAATCCCGAAAAAGGGGGCGCTAGAGTAGCGCCCGGTCAGGGATGCGTCAAGGACCCACCCGTATCCGAGATGGAGTCGGTCGGCCGCCCCCGGATCCTTCCGGTACAATTGACAGATCCAGAAGGGAATCCTAGGTTAAGCCAGCTTGACGGTCGCAAACCGGACCCAGCCACGACTTCTCTTTCCCAAGGTTTCTGTCCCTCTTGAAGCGAACCTATCAGCCGAGCCGGCGGCGGCGCAGGAACAAGCATGGCTTTCGAAAGCGCATGCGCACCCCCGCCGGACGGTCCATTCTGGCGCGTCGTCGGAGGCGGGGCCGCAAGCGTCTGGCCGTCTGATCGTGCCGCCACCGGACGGCGCGTCCGATGCCGTGGTCGAAGGGCTCCCTTCTCTGGATTCGCCGCGGTCAGACGCCTTCCTTGGGGGCCGTTTTCGTTCTGCGCAAGTCCCTCGGAACCGCCGTCCTTCGCAACAAGCTTCGGCGGCGCCTGCGCCACATCTGCCGACATCTTCCAACGTCGGCAGCCAGAGGCTTGGTGGTCCTCGCTCAGCCGCCGGCTACGCAGTCCTCCTTTACCGCTCTGCGCACTGAACTGACCCGGCTCCTGCTGAGTCTGGACGACAGGGAGCCCAAGGCCCCGAGATGAAGGCCCTTCTTTCCGGCGCCATCCGTCTGTACCAGTTGGTCTTGTCGCCGCTCCTGCCTCCCCACTGCCGCTTCTACCCGACCTGCTCGGAGTACGCCCTGCTGTCCATCCGTCTCCATGGTCCATGGTCTGGCCTGTGGCGGGCCGTTGGCAGACTCTGCCGTTGCCACCCCCTGGGGGGCTCCGGCTACGACCCCGCGGACTGAGGCGCCCGATGGAGGACAAGCGCACGATCATCGCCATGGTTCTGGTGGGCCTGATTTTCCTGTTGATGCCCGCCTACTACCAGTTGGTCGGTGTCTCGGAGCCCGAGCCGCCCCTGGAGAGCCACGGCGATGAGGCAAAGCCGCGGGAGGAGAAGACCCGCGCTGTCCCCGCCCTGGTACCGATGGATCCTCCTGCCGACGCTTCCGAAGAGGACTTCCCAGAGCCTCTCGGGGGCCTGGCCGGAGAGCCGCGGGATCTACAGCCGGAACGGCATGTAATCGTCGAGACTCCCCTGCAGCACCTGACGTTCAGCACACGCGGCGGCGTGCTGGCGTCGGCGCGGCTGAAGGAGTACAAGCAGGGCGGCGGCGGGCCCTTGGAGCTGGTACCCGCGGGGGGGGCCGGGCTGGGAGTGACCGTCCAGCCCGAGGCCGCCGAGGATGTACTGGTCGACCTGGCCAGCCGGCACTTCGAACCCGACCGGGACCGCATGCGGGTCGAGGCCGACGGCGAGGGCCGGCTGCGGCTGCGGTGTGAGCTCGATGATGGTCGGTCGATCGAGAAGGTTATTGTCGTGCGGGGCGATCAGTACGGGCTTCAGGCGGGAGTCTCCCTCCACGGGTTTTCGAACGACTCCATCGTGAGGCTGACATGGCACGGGGGGATCGCCCTGGCCGAGCGCGACCCCGATCTCGACCTGCAGAGGATGAAGGCTCTCGCCTACATCAATGAGAGTCTCTACGACGTGCAGGTGGATGAAGACGAGGAGGACTCGGACAGCGAGCGAGGCAGCGTCGGGTGGGTCGGGGTCCGCAGCAAGTACTTCCTATGTGCTCTGGCTCCAGAGTCGGAGGCTCGGCACCGGGTAACCCTCTATGGGGCGCCAAACACCCAGCCACCCTACAGGGACTACGGATTTACCCTCGGCACACGCTGGGGCGACATCGAAGATGGGGTCTGGCGACTCCTGGTCTACCTGGGTCCCCTGGATCTTGAGCAAGTGGGCCGCTACGACCGCGACTTCGACCGTGCCATGGATCTGGGATTCCCGGTGGTGCGTCAGATCGCAACCGTCCTGCTGACCCTGTTCGTTGCAGCGTATGCCATCATCCCCAACTACGGTTGGGTCATCGTTGCATTCGGCGTGGTTGTCAAGATCCTCGTATACCCCCTGACCCACAAGTCGTATGAGTCGGCCGCGCGGATGCAGGAACTGCAGCCCAAGATCGCAGCCCTCAGAGAGAAGTACAAGAACAACAATCAGAAACTGAGCCAGGAGACCATGAAGCTCTACCGGGAGGAGGGCGTGAATCCTCTCGGCGGGTGTCTGCCCCTGCTCCTCCAGATGCCGATTTTCATCGCCTTGTACCAGGTGTTCTCCAGTGCGATCCAGTTGCGCCAGACACCGTGGATCCTGTGGGTGGACGACCTGTCGCTTCCCGACACCATCACCCTCGGGGGCTTCGATCTGCACGTGCTGCCACTCCTGATGTCGGCGGCCATGTTCTTCCAGTCCAAGATGACGATGAAGGACCCCAAGCAGGCAGCCCTCGTCTACGTGATGCCCGTAGTCATGGTTTTCATCATGTGGAGCTTCTCCTCGGGCCTCGTCCTATACTGGACGGTCTTCAACGTGCTTCAGATCGCCCAGCAGTACCTCACCAACTATCTGAAGAAGCAGAAGCAAGGGGGCGCATCCACCGTCCCCGCTCGAAGCTGACCGGGGTGGGTCCTCGGCGGCAAACAGGCCGCGCTGCCAGATTCATCGACAATCGTTGCAGTCTCCACACCCCGAGGGGCCGGTGGCGTCGCACTGCTGCGCCTCAGTGGCCCCCGTGCCTTGGCGATCGGGACGAGCATCTTCGTCTCTCGACCACCGCTGGGGAGGCCGCGCTACGTTCAGTACGGCCACGTGATGGACAGTCGCCGGGAGCCTCTGGATACGGCGATGGCGTGGTTTCTGAAGGGACCGAAATCCTACACGGGCGAGGATACGGTCGAGATTACGACCCACGGCAGCGACGCCCTTCTCGAGCTCGTGCTGGACTCGGCCATCTACCATGGCGCAAGGATTGCCGCCCCCGGGGAGTTCACAAGGCGGGCCTTCACCAACGGGCGAATCGATCTGCTGCAGGCCGAGGCGGTCGTCGAGCTCATCCACGCGAGCAGCCGGAGCGGTATGCAGGCCGCGTATGGAGCCGTCTCGGGCCGCCTGACCGAGGTGGTCAACTCCTTGCGAAAGCAGTTGGCCGGCGCATTGGTGCAACTCGAGGCACAGCTGGACTTCGTCGAAGACATAGACCAGGAGGAGGTGGGAGAGGTCGACGGCATCTTGTCCCGTGTGATTTGCGAGGCCCGGGAGTTGATGCAGACTTTCGAAGGCGTCCGCCGTCGCCACGACGGTTGGAAGGTGGTGATCGTAGGACGCCCAAATGCCGGGAAATCGTCCTTGCTGAATGCTCTGTTGGGTGAAGACCGGTCCATCGTCGCCGACGAGCCAGGAACCACGCGCGATTGGGTGGAAGCCACCCTCGTCTGGGAAGGCGAGCGCATCCGTCTCGTCGACACGGCGGGCCTTCGCGAAGGAGCGGACCGAGTAGAGGCCGCAGCCGTGAGGAGATCAGGCCATCAGGCGGCGCATGCCGACGTGGTGGTGGCGGTTGTAGACGGCTCCGGGGACCGCACGATTCTGGAGGACGAGCTTGCCAACCCTCGGTGGGGGGCAACCGTGGCAGTGGTGAGCAAGGCCGATCTACCTCGCTTGGCGAGACTGCCCGTTGGAGCAGAGGCCGTCCCGGTCTCCGCCCACGGGCGGGAGGGCCTCAGGGAGCTCAGGGCCCGGATAATGGCCGCACTTCCGGGGCGAGATCCTCCCGACGGTCCGGCGTTGCTGAGGGAGCGCCACCACGAGACACTGACCCGTGTGGTGGCATTGGCCGACAGGGCCCGCGGGGATCTGTCGACGGGCAACCACGAGCTGGCCGCGGCAAGCCTCGGCGAGGCCTTGCGCTTGGTGGGCGAGCTGCTCGGAGAGTCAGTGGACGAAGATGTACTGGACAGGATTTTCCGCGAATTCTGCATCGGCAAGTAGGTCCGGGAAGATCGTTCCACGTGGAACACTTCCGCTGGCCCCGGCGCCGCCCTTGGGGGCGTTCCACGTGGAACGCCCCCGGGGGGGACCGGACGATGGCTCGTCTCCTTCGGTCTGATCCCGTGCGCCCCTCGCCAGATAGCAGCCGCCCGCAGACCAGTGATGTTGCGGTTCTGCGGGAACTGTGCCCGGACATGGCCCTCGGGGATCGGCAGGCCGCGGCGGCTGCCCTGCTGGGCTACCTCCGGATCCTCGGGCGTTGGAATGCAAGGCTGAACCTGGTGTCTGAGGCCGACCGTGGCGCCGTTTGGGAAAGGCACGTGGTGCCGTCTCTCCAGCTGCGGGTATCCATTCGCGGGGTGCGCCATGAGAGCGTGGTGGACCTGGGGTCGGGGGCCGGTTTCCCCGGTATTCCTCTCGCGATCACTTCGCCGTCATCCCGGTTCACTCTCGTGGAGAGCCGCCGTCGAAGGGCCTCTTTTCTCCGCGCTGTGGCCCGGGAACTCTCGCTTGACAACGCGGAGGTCGTCCACGGGCGGATCGAGGAGTGGCGCCCGAGGTCGCGAGCAGACATCGTCCTTGCTCGGGCGGTGGCGGACCCGGAGAGGATTGCCGCCTTGGTGACTCACGTTCTGGCCCCTGACGGCTTCCTGCTGGTCACGCTCCCCCCGGCCTCTGACCCAGAGGGCCAGCAATGTGGAGCGAGGCCCTCCCTTTGCTGCCGGCACACCTTCTGGCAGCCCTTTTCCCACACATGAGACCCCGGATGTGGAAATCACGGTGGAAAAGCAGGCATCGCGAGGACGATCATCTTGCACTCATCCACAATCAGAGGCGGCGACAGCCCGGTGCTCGTGATGTGCTATCCATTTGTAATCTCTCCAGTTAACCGGGCCTTCCGGTTCCTACTGGGAAGGGGTCGGGAGTCCTCGTTGCCCTCTCTTCCCAGGGACGCCAGGGGCTATCCACAAGGTGGACAGCATGCCTTGCAGCCCTCTGTGGAGAGCATGTATATTCACACCGCCCATCCGCAACGTTGACTCGCTAGTCGAATTGCCCCCTTGATCGTTTCGCAGCTCCAGTCCGGCGTCAGGCGCGCGCTTCGGCCACTGGCCAGACTCTTCATCCGGTTGGGTTGGCGCCCCGACTGGCTTACCATGCTCGGACTGTTTTTCAACGTGGTCGCCACGGTGGCCTTCGCGATGGGCAACTTGCGCTGGGGGGCTGCCATCATGCTCGTGGCCGGACTTTGCGACGTCCTTGACGGCCAGGTGGCCAGGGAGGGTCGCAGCGAGTCGAAGTTTGGTGCCTTGCTGGACTCGACGACGGATCGCTACTCCGAGATCTTCCTCTACTTCGGAATCGGCGCGTATCTGGTCCGCGGTGGCGAGTGGGTTCTGAGCGGCATCCTGTTCTTCGCCCTCTCGGGATCCCTGATGGTGAGCTATGTGCGGGCTCGGGCCGAGGGGCTGGGACAGGACTGCAAGATTGGTTTCATGCAGCGCCCGGAGCGCCTGGTCGCCCTGGCGGCCGGCGGCCTGGTGGGGCACGAAGGCCTCGCATTCGTCCTTGTGCTGCTCGCGGTTACGACCAACTATACCGTTATCGAGCGCCTCGCCTATATTCGGAACCGGCTTGAGGCTCCATCCCGCCCATCGCATTCGAGCCCGAGCCCCTAAGGGCTGCCCGCCCCGCTTATGGGCCGCAGATTGGCCCCTATATCACCCCCTGTCGGCCGTTCCGCCAAAGCATGAAGTC
>JAPOZM010000100.1 GCA_026706075.1 Gemmatimonadaceae bacterium | reverse complement strand
GTGTCCCGTGAGGCGCCAGGCGTAGGCGAGGTGCCGGCAGACGATCCCGTAGTAGTGCTGCTGCAGGGCGAACTCCGGCCCCGTTGACCCGGGACCGCCGCAGAACCAGTCCACGGCGCGGACGTAGGCGGCGGCCACGTCCTCCCTCCCGGTGAGCCGGTGCAGCAGCTCGACGCCGATGAGCAGGTAGTGGGTCTGGTAGCCCTTCTGCTCCTCGTAGGGCATGACCCGCACGATCGGCCGGTCCCGGCCCCGCAGCCCCAGGTGCTCCTCGTCGCTGAAGGGGGGCGCCCCGAGCTCGACGGCCAGGGTCGTGCCCTCGGAGGCCATGCCGTAGGGGTTCTGCACCGACAGCCGGTCCGGCGTCGAGACCTGGAAGCGCTTGTGCCAGCTGCCGTCGTCGTTCTGCCCCCGGGCGATGACCTCCCAGACCTCCTCGGCCCGCCGCAGGAACGACTCCTCCCCGGTCACCTCGTGGAGGTAGAGGAGGCCGCGGAAAGCGTTGCCGATGCCCCGCAGGCTGAAGCTGTACTGGGCGTCCTCGGTCCAGTGGAAGCGGCGCAGGAAGCCCCCGGCCTCGCGCAGGACCTCCAGGGTGCGCAGGTCGCCGGTGAGGTAGTAGTGGTCGACCCAGTTGTCGATGAAGGTGTGGGAGGCGCAGGGCTCGTCGCCGAAGTGGTCGGTGCTGTGGCGGTAGCAGCCGCCCACGAAGTAGGGCCGGAAGGGGTGCCAGTGGCAGGTGTCGACGTCGACGGAGTGGCGGGTCATCGCCTCGCCGAGGTCGAACCACCGGGGGTCGCCGGTCCGCAGGTACTCGATCCAGACGCCGTGGCGCGGGTCCCACTCGCTGTTGCACCAGCCCCAGCGCCCGGTGAAGCGCCAATCGCCGCCGGCCTCGTCCCAGGACACGAGGGCGTCGCCGTAGTCGAAGAAGCCGTACCAGCGGCCGATCTCGATCTGTCGCTGCATCCACTCCATGAAGCCGGCGAGCATGCGGTCCGAGCGCGGGAAGGCGCCGCCGGCCGGGGCGAACCCTCCGGTGGCCCGGCATCGCGCCAGGTGGCCTGGGTCGACCGCCGCGTGGGGCGGATTCAGCAGGCCCCGCAGGCTGTCGACGGCGGTCTCCGAGTCCCCGGGGGCGAACCAGGCGGCGAAGAGCTCCGTCGTTCGGGCCGCCCCCGTGCCGTCGGAATAGACCCCCTCGCCCTCGTGCCAGGCGACCTCCTCGGAGTAGCGCTCCAGGCTCAGGAGCCGGCCCTCGGGGTGATGCCAGGGCATGGCGGAGAGGCCGCCGCCGGAAACCCGCAGCGCCGTGGGATGCTGCTCGGCCATGTGGCGCATGGCCACCCCCAGCCCGCCGGCCGCGCTCTCGCCGGTGAGCCAGCCCTCGGTCCGCTCCCCCTCGCTGACCCGCCCGCCGCCGCCGCTCTCGAGCTGGCGGAAGTGGTTGTCCTCCTGCTGGGCCAGGAGCAGCTCGCCGCCGGGGGGCAGGGCCACGGCGCGGTGGGGCTCCGAGGCGGAGCGGCAGCGGATCCCCTCGCCTCCATCGGGCAGGGCCAGGCGCAGGCCGATCTCGGCGACCTGCGTCTCCCGCGGGTTGAGGGTGAAGACCACGGTGTGCTGTAGGCGCACGAAGGGCCGGCCGGCGAAGGCGTGGATGCGCACCACGAAGCGCAGGGGCCGGTAGCCGGTGTAGTGGTGCATCGGCGCCCGCTGCTCCAGGGCGCCGCGGCAGGTGAGGACCGTACGCAGGGGGCCGGCCTCCTCCACCTCCACCGACCACTCCTCCGGCGCCAGGCTGGCCAGGCACTCGCCGCCCATGCCGTAGATCCGCCGCCGGGTGCCGCCGAGGAACTCGCCCTCGCGGATGCGGGCCCACAGCTCGCCGCCCTCCTCCCCTGACAGGTCAGCCTCGGCCTGGAAGACGCCGTCGACGCGGCGTCCCAGCTCGATCCGGTCGAAGAGCCCGGGGCGCAGCCGGGAGAGGGAGAAGCGCAGCGGCCCGGTGCACACGACCACGGCCTCCTCCGTCTCTGTTGCCTCGACCGCCACTTCCGGGGAGACCGCGGCGGGCGTACCGGCCTGCAGGTGGTAGACCGACGGCTCGCCGCCGTCCACCCGGGCCTGGAAGTCGGCCAGCACCCACTTGAGGGAGCCGTCCGGCCAGCGCGCCAGGGGCCGGAACTGCACCGGGACCACGCCCTCGGGGCCGGCCAGCGTCAGCTCGCCGGCATCGCCCACGGCTCCCTCGGGGAGCGTCACGCCCCGCGTCAGCGGCCAGCTCGAGCGATCCTGGCCGTCGCGGGCCGTCACCGTCAGTCGAATCGGTTCCATCGTCATCTCTTCCTTCAGATCACCAGGGTCCCGGCTTCGAGGCTGCGTTCGCCGATGGCGCGAACCTCGTCGGCGCTCGTGCTGCCGTCGCCGTAGAGCTCGGCCGCGTAGCTCACCTCGAAGACCGTGCCGGCCGGCACCGGGTCCCGCTCGGGGTGGAGGTTGACGTGCACGTCGATGTAGTTGCCGCACACGGAGTAGTGGAAGGGAGTCCCGGGGTGCTGGGGGTTCTCGAAGAAGGCCAGGACGTTGCCGTGGTCGGCGGCGAAGAGGCCGTAGAACAGGTGCGGTCCGGGGTCGCCTTTGGCGGGGCTGTGGGCGCTGCAGTCCGGGCGCAGGTTGTAGATCAGGGTCGAGCCGCCCCGGGCCATGAACAGCACGGCGTCGTGGAGCCAGGTCTCCACCAGCCGCGAGGGGTAGGGGAAGATGTCGGAGAACTCGACGTTGGCGCCCTCCCACTGCTCCTCCACCTCCATGCGCATGCGCACCTCGATCCGGGGCCGCGGGTGGTCCCCGGGGATCGTCAGCCAGGTCCGCGAGCGGGCCCGCCGGTTGGGGTTGGTGCCGCTGAAGTGGAGCCGCACCCGCTCCGGTCCGTTCTCCAGCACCTCGAAGGTGTCGTTGGTGTTGCAGTAGTGGTGGCGGGAGATGCCGCACGAGAGGAACCAGGCCATCGGCATCTCCCAGAGGACGGGTTCCGTCTGCCCGTGGTTGGTCCAGCGGTGCACGGCGCCGCTGAAGAGGTCGAGCTCCAGCTCGGGGCGCTCCTTGTTGCGGCTGCTCCATACGGCGATGTCGCGGCGGTTGCCGGCGCGGCGCTGCAGGTCGAGGCCGGCGATCTCGCTCTGGTAGGTCGCCTGGATGCCCGGGACCTTGTCGATCCCGATCGTCGTCGGCGCATCCGTCTTGAGGACGGCGCTGACGATGACGTCGTCCACCGAGTCGTTGCGGTGGCTCATCTCCATGACCACGCAGATGTCGTCGGTCAACTCCCCCTCCGACATCAGCTGCGCCCGCGTGACCTGCCCGTCGACGGTGGCTACCACGCCGCCGCGGTGGCGCGGGTCGGTCTTGCGCCGGTAGTGGCGCAGGCGCACGGTGCGCTCGTGCTCGTCGGGGGGGAAGGTGATGCGCACCGAGGCCGGGTCTCCCTGGCCGATCTCGTAGGTGCCGTCCTCGGGGGTGTAGCTGCGGAAGCCGCCGCCGTGGACCTCGGGGGTCAGCGGCTCCTGCACGGCGGCGATGCGGCGCTCCAGGTCCGCCTCGTCCGTGGCCACGGAGAGCACCAGGGTCGCCGCGTGGGTGATGTCCGGCTCGGCGCCGTCCTCGAGCCAGCAGAGCCGCACCCGCGGCCCCTCGCCGCAGAGGCTCGCGTCCACCGCCGCCGACGGGGAGCGCTTCCAGCCGAGGTTGCCCCGGGCCCACTGCTGCATCCCCGTGGGCCAGCGCGAGGCGTAGAACGGCGGCACCGCTCCGTGATCATAGCCCATCGTCAGGGCCTCTCCCTCGTCGCGCTGCCAGTAGAGGCCCAGGAGAGGCGCCCCGGGCCGGAGAGCAGGATCCGCCTCGAGTCCAACTCCTCCCCGAAGGCCCGGCGCGCGCTGGTCCCGGACTGGCTCAAGTCCGCGTCCCCCAGGCGCACCCGCCGGTACCCGGCGTCGCCGTCGACCTCGGCCCAGACCGCCTCCACGGGGCCGTGGCCCACGGGGTCGACGGTCTGCAGGGCCCAGGTCACGTGGAGGTCGCCCTCGGGGTAGATCCACACGTCCTGGCGGCCGTCGCCGTGGTAGCGTCCGTCCTCGTCGAGCAGGTCGAAGGCGACCCGCATGCCGAGGCGCACCTGCCCCTCCTCGAGGAAGTGGAACTTCGGCGCCGGGTCGTTCTCCTGGCGCACGAGCCGGGTGCCGCCGGAGGGGGATTGCAGGCGCAGGCGAGTCGCCAGGCGCACGAGGTGGGCGGGCGTCTCCCCCGTCGCCGGGGGCTCGGGGACTTCCCCCGTGTCCCTGGCCACGTGCAGGACGCCGCCCTGGTGGCGGGCGAAGCAGACGGCCGCGGCCCCGATGCGGCCGAGCCAGTGGGTACGCAGATCGACGAAGGTGCCGTCCGCCATGAGGGGCTCTCCTTGATCAGCGGGTCGTTCGCAAGGGCCGGCTGCGGAGCCCGGAATCATAGGGGCTGCATCGGCGGCGCCCAACGGCGGGAGCCTCCGGCGCGGGTCTCACTCGATCCAGAAGGAGTAGATCCCGGCGCGCTCGAGGCGGAAGGCGAGGCGCACGTAGCGGTCCTTCAGCGCCCGCAGGGAATCGCCGCCCGACCAGGACATGGGCGCCCGCAGGCTGTCGCCGCCCAGGGGAGCGCAGTCGTCGAAGCCGAGACCGGCGATCGGCGTCCCGTCCTCCTCGAGGACGGCGGCTCGCACCGATCCGCCCCGGTCGGCGCGGGCGTTGACGCACAGGGTGCCGGCGCCGCTGAAGACCAGGGGCCGGGTGATCACCTCGCCGGGCTCGGCGCCGGCCTCGAGGGAGACGAAGCGGTCGCGCTCCACGACCCCGAGCCCGAGGGCGGACTGCCAGGTGTCCTTGGGCAGGGTCAGCCCCTTGCAGCCGGGGACGCCGCCGTAGTGCCCGTGGTAGTAGAGCCGCACCTCGTCCGGTCCGATCACCGGGCCGGCGACGGTCGTCCTCTGGGCGATGCGCAGGTAGTGGGCGTCCCAGCCGTCGTCGGGGCCGACGGGGATCAGGGGCCGACGGTCGCCGAGGTAGTACCAATGCCGCCCGTCGCGGCTGCCGGCCAGCCGGATCCAGTTGCGCTTGTAGCCGCCGGCGTGCCTCGGCGTCGCCTCGCAGGACGGGTCCGGGATGTTGGCGGTCATCGACAGACAGCCGAGCCACATCTCCTCGTAGGGGAACCCGTCGGCCTCGTAGATCCCGTACATCCCCGGGGTGCGCGCGTCCTCGGCGTCGGGGTAGGCGTAGATCCGGGGCGCGCTCCAGTGGACCAGGTCGTCGCTCTCCGACCAGCCGGCGACGCGCGCCTCGTAGCGGCCGGTCGCGCCCCCGTCGCGGGAGTGGGGGTGGAAGGGGAAGCGCGGGTCCGGACCGACCGTGTGCTTGGTGTGGGCCACGTACTTCTCGAGGACCGGGTCCCAGCGCACCTGCAGCACGTCGCCGATTCCCTCCGGGAAGGGGTCATAGGGGCCGGTGTGGCGGAGGCCCGAGGTGCCTCGCAGCAGGGACGTGTCGGACCGCCAGGTCCAGCGCGCCCCGTCCGGGGAGGTGTAGAGGGAGATGGCGACGGTGGTCCCGGCGAACGGCGTCTCTCCCGGCGGCTGGCGGGGCCTCCCGCGGTCGAGGATGAGCATCTTCCAGCGGCGCTCGGGATCGGGCTCCCAGGGCTCGAAAAGCAGCCCGTGGAGCTGACCCTGCATGGGCCGCCAGGGGGCGGACTCATGGTCGCGGGCCTGGACCGGATCGGGGTCGAACCGCCAGTCGAGGCCGTCGCCGGAGCGGGCCGTCCACACGATCCGCTCGCGGGCCTCGGCGGGTTCCGGCGCCCCGGCGAGCCGGCCCCGCCAGCCGTTGGCGAAGAGGCGGTAGCCGCCCTCCGGCTCGGGGTGCACCCAGCAGGCCCAGACGTCCTCCACGAGGGGGTTGGCCGGATGCTTGCGCACCTCGTGCAGGCGCCGCTCGAGGTTGGTGCTGCGGGCGATCCAGAAGGTGTCGGCGAAGAGCTGGCGGGAGCCGTCGATCCGGGTACGCCAGGACGAGAGGTCCTGTGGGAACTGGGCCTTCTCGTTCAGCAGCAGGCTGTAACCCTGGGGAAAGGCGGACCAGTCGGCGGTGGGCGAGGACATGGGGATCATCCTGGGCTGCGGCGCGTGTTTGCCGGCGACCAGGGTCGCCGGACGAGAGCGGTCGAGGCGGCCTACGTTACCCGGAGGCCGGACTCCCGGTCAAACTCGTCCCGGACGCGGGACCCTCGAGGCCGGGCCCGCCTCCGCGGGTCCTGGCGTCGCTCCAGGTGTGGCTCGGGCGCACGAGAGCGGATCCCGTCCCCGTCGTCGCCGGTCGGCCTCGGTGATCGGTCGGCGGCCCGGCGCCACAGCAGCCGCCCGGGCCCTGACCCCCTCCTGGAGTCGGCCGGCGCGGCGAGGCCCGCCCCCGGCGCCCAGATCGGCGCCTGGCCCTGCCACCGGTCGCCGGCCCCGCCGCGGCGCGGTATCGTTCCATGGCCTCTGGGACAACCGGCTCATGACGCGAGCCGGCGCCCGGCGTCCGTAGAATCCACGAGCGAGCATGCCCACCGTCCTGCTCTTCGCCCCCTACTTCCTGCCCCGCCGGCGCGTCGGCGCCATGCGGCCCCTGCGGTTCGCCATCCACCTGCGCGAGTTCGGCTGGGACCCGGTGGTCATGACCATCGCCTCCCGGGGGGCACTGACGCCTCGCGAGGCGGAACTCCTGAAGGGGATCCCCGTCGTCGAGCTGCGCCCGCCCGTCGACCTGACGGGAGGTTCCGAGAGCCAGTTGGGGCAGGGGGAGGGCCGACGAACGGCGGCCAGTGGGCTGCTGCGGCTTCGCCTGCCGGTGGACGGCTGGCTGCCCTTCTTCCTCTGGTCCTACCGGCGGATCCTCCGGGAGGTCCGGCGCATCGGCCCCGACGCCGTGTGGAGCACGGGCGACCCCTGGTCCGGCCTGGTGATCACCGAGATGCTCTGCCGGAGGCTGGGCATCCCCTGGATCGCCGACTTCCGCGATCCCTGGACGCTCTGCAGGGTCCGTTCCCGCGGTCGAGGGCCGGTCGTGCGGGCCCTGGACCGGCGCTTCGAAGGCCGCGTCCTGCGGGGGGCGGATGCCGTCCTCTTCCAGGCCACCGAGACGGAGCGCCGATACCGCGAGCGCTTCGCGGAGCTGGGCCTGCGCACGACGACGATCATCAACAGCTTCGACGAGGCCCTGCTCGCCGACCCCGTCCTCGAGGCGGGGCCCCACCCGGCGGGGCCCGGCGGCCGGCTGCGCATCGGCTTCTTCGGCCGCTTCCGCGAGATGTCCCCCGCCGGCCCCGTGATCGACGCCCTCGCCGAGGCCGGACGGCGGGACCCGGAGCTCGCAGCGGAGGTTCACGTCCACTCCTTCGGGCCCCTCAACACCGAAGACAGGTCCCGCGCCGAGGCCCACGGCCTGGCGGACCGCTTCCACGCCGAGGAGGCGGTACCCCTGGAGCAGGCCCTGTCGGCGCTGCGGCGCTTCGACGTGCTCCTGCTGAGCACGCACCCGGACCGCGACGAGATCATCCCCGCCAAGCTGCTGGAGTACCTGGCGGTCGGCCGCCCGATCCTGTCGCTGTCGCCGAACCCCGAGGTGGCGCGGATTCTCGAGGAGACCGGCACGGGGGTGCAGATGCCGGTGGACGATACCGCGGGACTTGCCGACCTCCTGCTTCGCTGCGCCGACGCCAAACGGCAGGGAGACCCGCTGCCGATCCCCTTCGCCTGTGACCGCGAGAGGGTTGCCGCCTACGAGGCCCGGGCCACGACCCGCCAGCTCGCCGACCTGCTGGACTCGATCGTCCGATGACGGAGGCCCCGGAGCGGCGCCTGTCGCAACAGGTGGGCGTGGTGGTGGCGGCGCGCATCGCCAGCACCCTCGTCGACATCTCCACGGCCGTGGCCACGGCCCGGCTCCTCAGCAAGACCGACTTCGCCGTCCTCAGCTACCTGCTGATCCTCTACCAGGTCCTGCGCTACCTGGCGATGATGGGCTTCCCCGACAGCGTCTTCTACTTCTTCGAGCGCCTCTCCGGCTCCGCCCGCCGCGCCATCTGCCTGCAGACCTTCCTCGTCCTCGCCGCCACCGCCGCCGGTGCCGGCGGCCTCCTCCTGCTGTCCTCCCACGCGGTCCCCCATCTCGTCAGCGACGACTGGACGGGCGGCAACGTCCAGGACCTGCAGCGCTTCCTGCCCTGGCTCGCCCTCGTGGCGGTCCTGGAGATCCCCACGTGGCCGGCGATGAACGTGCTCCTCGCCTCGGGCCGGCACCGCCACGCCGCCCTCTACGAGGTTCTCTTCAGCGTCCTCACCTTCGCCGGCCTCATCGGCCCTCTGGCCCTCGGGTACTCCCTGCGCTACGCCCTCATCGGGCTGGCCGTCTACGCCGCGGTGCGGCTGATCGTCTCCGTGACCTGGGTCTGGCTGGTGCTTCCGGCCTCGACGCTCAGGCCCCGCCCGGGCCTGCTGGGTGAGCAGGTCCGCTTCGCCATCCCCCTCGGCAGCTCCCTGCTCGTGAACCGCATGAACCGCTACGCCGACAAGTTCGTCGTCGGCGCCATGCTCACCCCCGCGGCCCTGGCGGAGTACAACATCGCCTCCCAGGAGATCCCCCTGGTGGCAGTCCTCCCCTACGCCGTGGGCACGGTGCTCATCACCCGCTACGTGCGGCTCGTGAAGGACGACCGCCGGCAGGAACTGCTGGAGCTGTGGTACAAGGGCATCCGCAAGATGTCCCTCTTCGTCGTGCCCATCACGGTGCTGCTCATCGCCATCGCCCCCGAGGCGATCCCCCTGATCTTCGGGCGCGAGAACTACGAGGCCGCGATCCGGCCCTTCCAGATCTGCACCACGGTGCTGCTGCTGCGCGTCGCCTCGTTCTCCAGCATCCTCCAGTCCTTCGGCGACACCCGCGCCGTCCTCTGGGTCGCCCTCTCCCGGTTCGCCGGCAACGTGGCCCTCACCATCCCCTTCACCCTCTGGTGGGGGACGGTCGGCACGGCGGGCGCCACCGCCCTGGCCAGCTTCCTCAACCTCTTCCACATCCTCGCCATCCTCTCCCGCCACATGCAGCTGCCGGCGCACCGGGTCCTGCCCTTCGGGTACTACGGCAAGGTCCTCGCCGTGGCCCTGGCCAGCGCCGGCGCCACCTGGGGCCTGCGCCTGCTGCACGTCCTGCCCTTGGAGGAGGTGCCCCGCATGGGGGCGACGGTCGTGGCCTACGGGGTGGTCTTCCTCGTCGTCGGCTCCCTCACCGGCGTCATCAGCCGCGAGGACCGCGGGCACCTGCGGGACTGGCTCAGCCTGAAGTACCTGCGCTGAGGGCTCGGTCCGCCGGTCGGGGCGGGCGAACCCACGGCCTCGGGTCGCACGGGACCAGGATCCCCGGCCTCGCTCGAGGCGGGAACCTCAGGGCTTGCGCAGGACCAGGATCACCCGGGAGCCGGTGCTCTCCGTGGCCTCCAGGACCCGGCGGTCGAAGGTGGCCAGGCAACAGCGGGCGCAGGCGGGATCGCCCGGCTCAGGGCTTGCGCAGGACCAGGATCACCCGGGAACCGGTGCTCTCCGTGGCCTCGAGGACCCGGCGGTCGAAGGCGGCCAGCAGCAGCCGGCGCAGCGGGCCGGGGCCCAGGTCGAGCCGGCAGAGCAGGAAGGAGAGCAGGTGGTAGAGGGCGGAGCGGCGGGTGAGGAAGTGGCGCTCCAGGACCTCGCAGCCGGGGAAGTGCGCGGCCAGGGAGTCGGCCGTGTAGTGCCGGTGGTGCTTGGCGACGAGGGGCAGGTTGGTAGACGGCGCAGTGAGGATCAGCGTGCCGCCGGGAGCCAGGACCCGGTCCACGTGCCCGGTGAACGGCGGCAGCGCCTCGTCCGGGACGTGCTCCAGGACCTCCACCAGGGTCACCGTGGTGAAGGCGCCGGTCTCCAGCTCGGCCACCTCCCGGCAGCGGAACTCCAGTCCCTCCACCTCCGGGGCGAAGGCGCGGGCGAAGCGGATGGCCCGGGCGTCCGGGTCGATCCCGAGGGCCCGGAAGGTGTCGTCGAAAGCGGGCCCCCGGGCGAAGTGGTTGAGGAGGAAGCCGTCTCCGCAGCCGAGGTCGAGAACGTCTCCATCGCGGTGATGGCGCTCGAGGAGGGCGAGGGCCCGCCCCATGTAGGCGGCGTAGTCGAGGCCCCAGCCCAGGTGGGAGCCGAACCGGCGCCCCTTGAGGTCGACGAGGTAGTGGTAGGGGAACCGGTACTGGTCGCTCTGCAGCTGACGGGGAGACCGGCCCATGACCCTGTCAGAAGGCGCCCCGCAACCTCAGGAGGGCCTCGGGCAGACGCCCCGCCCGGAGCCGGTCGAGCCAGCCGCCCCAGGCGAAGCCGATGATGACGAGCTCGGCCATGAAGACGGTGAAGAAGATGTTCATCGTCCAGCCGATCCCGAAGTGCATGGCGATGAGGGCGGCGGTGGTCCACGGCCGGGTGCGCCGCCACCACAGCAGGACCCCGATCAGCTCGGTCCCCAGGCCGACGGCGAGGATCGCCGTGGCCGCGATCCAGTGGTCGGCGGCCAGGCTCTGCAGCAGGTTGGGCTCGAAGCCGCCGGTCTTCGAGATCGTGTCGGAGGCTTTCTCCGCCATCCACAGCCACAGGTGGCGGCCGTCGATCCACCCCGGGCCGGTGGCCGCCAGCTTGCAGACCCCCGCCGAGGCGTATCCGAGGCCGGTGAAGAACCAGACGCTGCCCCACACGAACCGGCGCTGGGCCGCCGCGTCGCGGAAGCAGGCGCCGCCCACGGCCAGGGAGAGCAGGCCCATGCCGACGAGGTTGGAGCTGTGGGGGATCTCCCCCAGGCAGAAGCGGGTGGCGTACTGCAGGTGCAGGAGGGCCATCGCCGCGGCGTAGGGCCAGCGCGATCCGATGCGCAGGAAGCCGAGGACCACCAGCGCCGTGAGGAGCCCCGCGTTGACCAGGGGGAGGGGACCGCCGATGAGGCGGCCGATGTCGATGTAGCGGGCGATGCCGAGGGGCAGGACGACATCGGTGATGCGCAGGCTCTCCCAGCCCCAGACCCAGGCGTAGCGAGCCGCCTGGAAGCCGATGAACAGCTCCCAGATGCGGAAGTGCAGGGCCTCGCCCGGGGTCTCGTCCCGGGTCCGGCCGAAGTCGAAGAGGTTGTCGAGGATCCCTCTCACCGGTCCCGTGCGTAGGCCGCCGGCGGCAGGTTGGGATTGCGGGTCGTGCCCTCGCCGGAGAGCAGCAGGAAGGGGGTGGCCTCGACGACGACGGAGTCGCCCGCGGCGAGACGGCCCCGGACCTTGTAGACCATCAGCTGGCGCGACCGCAGGAGGTCCTCGGTGAACAGCGACCGCAGGCCGCCGACGCGGTCCGGGTCCCAGACCCGCGTCTTCGACAGGAAGTTGGCGAAGTCGATGGGGTCGATGCCGATCTCGGGCAGCACCACGGGACGGCCGGGCAGCCCGTCGAGGTCGGTCGCCCGCCAGCGGGCCGAGTCGGGCACCGCCTCCACGTCGCGCACGAGGGCCCGAGTCCAGGGGCGGCCGGCGATGGAGAACATGGGATAGATGCTCGCCGGCCAGAACTCGCCCTCGTTGGTGGCCACGAGGAGGACGTAGACCGCGAGGGACAGGCCAAGGACCCGGGACGCGCGCGCCTTGGACCACATGGAGCCTAGTCCCGCGCCGGCAGGAGGAGGAGGTTGTCGAAGTCGACCTCGGCCGACTCCTTCGTCGAGTCCGAGTCGCTCCACACGGCGATGGTGACCGGCCGGTCCGGCGGCGCCTTGCCGAAGGCGCGGCGGTAGTCGGCGGCGACGTCGCGCTCGACGGACTGCCAGGCGCCGCGCTGTCCGAGGCCGGAGGCCACGACGAGGACCTTGAGCGGTCCGTACTCGGCCAGCGTCCCCGGCGGCAGGGTGGAGCTGTAGGTGTACTTGATGCCCTTGGTGCGGCCCTTCCAGTCCCGGGAGAAGATCACGTAGACGGCGGCGCCGGCGTCGTTGCGGCTCTTCCTGTCCTCTCTCGCGCCCTTGGGGAGCTGGTGGACGCGCCAGTCCCACCGCAGCCTCGGGTGGGTGGCCAGGTCCCAGTCGTAGCCCTCGCCGTTGGGCAGGCCGATCCAGATCGCCTCGCCGCGGGTGAAGCCGCGCAGGAAACGGCGGCCCCCCTCCTCGCGGACGACGAAGTACTCGTCCTCGTCGATGAAGCGGGGGCCGAAGGGATGCATCTTGCGGCCGATGCGCCAGGCCGGCAGATCACCCCCCCGGTAGCTCTCGAAGTCGTCGATGAGGATCCGGCCGGGACCCGCCGCCGCGGGGGCGGGGCCCGGGCCGCCGATGGCGGCGGCGGCAAGGAGAACGGCTGCCAGGCCGCACCAGCGGCGGCGAGGGGAGGCGCGGGTCCCGGTGGACCTCCCGGGCCGGGTCGGCATGCTCACCATCGGGAATCGCGCTTCGGGCATGGTCTCACTCGTTCGGGCGGTCTGAAGCTGCAGGCAAAGATACGGCTGGAACCGTGGGGGGGGTCCCGGCGATGAGGTCCGGGGGATGGCCCCCGGCCATCAGTGATCCCGAGGGGGCTGCACCGGTCCGGGGAGCGGGACCGCTGCGGCCGGTCAGTCCGCCGGCCGGGCGACGCGGGCGTAGTCCTCCATCAGGCCGTCGAGGACGGCGGTCCAGGTGCGGCCGAGGGCGGTCTCCCGGCCCCGCCGGCCCAGGCCGCGCGCCAGCTCCGGATCCTCCACGAGTCGCCGCGCCGCGGCCACGAACCCGGGGCGCGACTCGGCGTCGAAGAGCAGACCGTTCTCCTCGTGGCGGATGATGTCGAGGACACCCCCGGAATCGGCGGTGACCACCGGCAGGCCGGAGGCGCAGGCCTCGAGGACGACATTGCCGAAGGTCTCGTTGGCCGAGGGGAAGGCGAAGAGGTCGCTGCTGGCGTAGGCCTTGGCCAGCTCCGCTCCCCGCAGGTATCCGGCAAAGACCGTCGGCGTCCCCTCGAGCCGGGCGCGGAGTCTCTCCAGGCCCGGGCCGCCGCCCACCACCGCCAGGCGCGCCCCCGGCACGCCCTCGAGGGCATCTGCGAGCCAGTCCACCCGCTTCTCGGGGGCGACGCGGCCGACGTAGAGCAGCAGGGGAGCCTCCGGATGGCCGCCGGAGAGGAACCCGCGCATCTCGGCCGACCGCCACTCCGGCGAGAACCGGCCCGTGTCCACGCCCCGGGTCCAGACGCGCGGATTGCGCACCCCCCGGTCCTCCAGCTCCCGGAGGGTGACGCTCGAGGGGCAAAGGTTCAGGGCGGCCTGGTTGTGAAGCCAGCGGATGTAACGCCAGAGCGGCCCCTCCAGGAAGCCGAAGCCGTAGCGGCGGGAGTAGCCGGGCACGTCGGTGTGGTAGGAGGCGACCAGGGGCGCCCCGGTGCGGCGCGCGTAGCGGACCCCGGCGACGCCGAGGAAGAACGGATTGAGGACGTGGACCAGATCGGGCCGGAAGGCGTCGAGGCGGCCGCGGACGTCGGTGAGGGGATTGACGACCTTGAGCTCGGGGTAGAGGGGCAGGGGGAGGCCGCCGAGGCCGACGACCTCGGTGGCGGCATGGCGTTCGGGGCCGCCGCGGGGCGCGAAGAGGATCGACGGATGCCCCCTCTCCTCGAGGTGGTGGAGGAGGCGGCAGAGAGTGTTGACGATGCCGTCGACCTTGGGCAGGAAGGTCTCGGTGAAGAGGGCGATGCGCATGGGGGAGGCGGCCGGCCGGCGGCTGCGGCCGTGCCAGAGGCGCCGCCGGCGCCTCAGAGAGCGGGAAGCCCGGCGAGTGCCGGCAGCCACGTAGCGCAGCCGGCGGCGGTGCCGGCCAGGGTCTGTCCCAGGGTGTGCCGGCGCAGGAAGACGCGGGACCAGGCCACCAGCGGGACGAGTGCGAGCAGCACCAGGACCCCGGACCCGTAGAGCCACCCGCAGAGGACGGCCAGTCCGGCGCAGCCGGAGCAGTGGGCGCTGATCTTCCAGCGCAGGGTGACGCCGAAGAACAGGAGCGACTGCGCCGTCCACACGGCGGCCACGATGACCGGCAGGGGTCCGGCGCCGCCGGCCCACAGCAGCCCCAGGGCCATGGCCGCCGAAGCCGCCGAGGCGGCGAGGGGCCGCCGGCGCTCCCGGCGCACGTTCATGTGCAGGTCGCTGAGCTGTCCGCTGCGGTGGAGGTACAGGGTGTAGCCGGTGGGGAGCAGCACCCCGACGGCGATGAGCAGCGCCGCCCACCCCCAGGCGGCGGCGGTTCCCCCATGGGCGGCCACGGCCGTGGCCGCGGCGGCGGCGCACATGGGGGGGGTCAGGGTGCCGGAGACCCACCGCGCCAGTCTCTCGGCCCTGGCGCCAGGGCGCGAGAACGGGCGGCCGGTCAGGGTCTTGCCGAGGGTCAGTTCCACGTGGTCAGCTCTTCGGAGTCATCAAGCACAGACGGCCGGGCCCCGCCGAAAGATCCCCGGCGGCCGATGGCCGGGCGGGACCGGGCCGGTGGCAGGGCGCCGCGGCCAGGAGAACGTCGTCAAACCGGCCGACTCGGGCCAGATGCGGGGGCCCCGGGGGAGTCGCCGCCCGGAACCCGACCTCCCGGGCGTGCGTCCGCAGATGCAGCGACCCCTCGCACTTAACCCCCGGTTGTCCTTGTCCAACGCTGATCCAGAGGCGCCGTTCCCCCCGGGCGCCGCTCCCCGGGCCGGCCGCCTCCGCGGGCGGCCTGCGCTCCGCGCCGCCGGCGTCCTGTTCACGGCGGGCGTCGCCGGGTGGGTGATCCACCAGATCACCGAGGTGGGGTGGCGCCAGGTGGCCGAGTCGCTGCCGGCGACCCCGTGGTTCTACCTGATCTTCGCGGGGATGTACCTGGTACCGCCCCTGTCGGAGGTCTTCGTCTTCCGCCGGCTCTGGGGGGCCGTGCCGGGGCTGTGGCCGGCGATGCTGATGCGGCGGCTCTACTCGGGCCACCTCATCGACTACTCGGGGGAGGCCTGGCTCTACCTGTGGGCGCGCCGCCGCCCGGACCTGCCCCATCGCCGCATCGTGCACGGCATCAAGGACAACGTCATCCTCTCCTCCGTCGTGTCGACCCTGTTCGCGGCGGTCGTCCTCGGCGTTCTGGCCGCTGGAGGCTGGCTGGTCCTGGAGGCGGGCGCCCTCTCCGGGCGCTGGGGGTGGCTGCTGGCCGCTCCCCTCGTCCTCGGCGCCC
>JAPOZM010000047.1 GCA_026706075.1 Gemmatimonadaceae bacterium | reverse complement strand
GCGCAGGTGCTCGTTGAAGACGCGGTCGCCGTGGGTCCGGGCGGTGGTCCCCGTCCGAGGGCGGGAAGGACGATCACCTTGAGCTCGATGGTGCGTCCCTGGCCGGACTCCCTGTCCTCGAAGACCTCGAGACGGCCGCACTCGGCACCGCCCACGTCGACCTCGTCGGAGCAGGGCCGCAGCTCCAGGGTGCGCTCCGCGGCGCCCAGGGGAGCGGCGACGAGCAGGGCGGCCAGCAGGGCCGGCAGCCGCTTCGCCAGGGTGTACCGGGACACGCTAGCGCCAGCCTCGCTGGCCGGAGAGGCCGCGGTTCGGGGCCGGCCTCACGTCGCGGTCCGGCTCGCCGGCCAGACGGCCGTCCTGCACCCAGCGCTCGTCCGAGCCGTAGAGCTCGCCCAGCAGCCGGCGGGTAAGATCCTCGAGGACGCCGGCGTGGGCGGGGTCGGCTGCCAGGTCGCTCATCTCCATCGGATCCCGGTCGACGTCGAAGAGCTGCAGGCGGTTGCCCACGGGGTACCAGATCAGCTTGTGGGAGCCGCAGCGGACCATCCGCATCGACTTCTCGTCCTCGAAGTGCTCGCAGTAGAGGTGCTGCCGGCGGCTGTCGGAGACCAGCGACAGGCCCTCCGCCGTCTCCGGCACCGGCAGCCCGCACAGGTCCAGGAGCGTGGGCATCACGTCCCGCAGCTCGGCCAGGCGGTCGTCGCGCTGGTCGGGGGCGCTCCGCTCGCAGCCAGCGGCGGGCATCAGGATCATGGGGATCTTCGCCGACCACTCGAACATGGGCGGCTTCGCCCACAGGCCGTGGTGGCCGAGCATGTCCCCGTGGTCGGAGGTGAAGACGAGGATGGTGTCGTCGAGGAGGCCTTCCTCCCGCAGGCAGCCGACGAGCAGCCGCAACTGGTGGTCGATGTAGGTGCACTGGCCGTAGAACGCCTGCCGCGCCAGGCGGATCTCGGCCTCGTTCATGGGCGGCGCCTTGGCGTGGTGCAGGCGCAGGGCGCAGGGCAGCCCGTCCGGGTCCTGCGCCCAATCCGCCACGACGGGGTCCTCCACGCCCAGCCGCTCGTAGAGGTCGTAGTAGGCCTGGGGCGGCACCACAGGCGGATGGGGGGTGATGAAGGAGCAGTACCAGAAGGCCGGGCGCGTCGGGTCGCGGCGCTGGATGGCCCGGCTCATCTCGCGCACCGTCCAGTTCGTCGGGTGGCAGTGCTCGGGCAGGTGCCAGGGCCGGGTGGTGTAGACGTTGTTGCCCATGGCGTGGGTGAGCTCCTGGCCGGGGTAGCCCTCCTGGCGCAGGAAGCGCTCGTAGTCGTCGTCGTCGCCGCCGAGGTGGTGGCGCCCCTCCTCGCAGAGGATGACCTCGTCGAAGCCGATGCGGTCGCGCTGGGGATAGACGTGCAGCTTGCCCACGGCGTAGGCCTGGTAGCCGTGGTCGCGGAAGACCTGCGGCATGGTGGGCAGGTCCGGGTCCATGCGCAGGTGCTCGTTGAAGACGCGGTCGCCGTGGGTCCGGGCGGTGGTCCCCGTCATCAGGGCCCGCCGCGCCGGGATGCAGGTCGGCGTGGCCGTGTAGGCCTGGGTGAACAGGGTGCCGTTGGCGGCCACCCGGTCGAGGGTCGGGGTGAGGATGCGCTCGTGGCCGGCGGCCCCCAGCAGGGGCCCGGGCCAGTGGTCGGCGCAGATCAGGAGGACGTTGGGCCGCGGCAAGAAACGCCTCCCCCTACTCCTGGGCCACCATCTCGTCGTAGAAGGCGACGAGGTCGCTTCGGTTGTCGGCGTTGAAAGCCATGCCGGAGCGCGGGTGCTCGTTGAGTATCCCCGTGACCATGTACGGATGGTCGTAGCCCCACATCAGCTCCCGGCGCATCGGCTCGATGTGGTTCTGGATGCACTCGAGGACCGGGCGCAGGTGGTACTTCGGGTTGTGCAGGAAGCTGAGGAGCAGCTCCAGCTGGCAGTTGCCGGCGCCCCGCCCGAGGCCGGCGACGCTGGCGTCGAGGAAGTTGGCGCCCTTGATGATCGCCTGCACGGTGTTGCCGAAGGCCAGCTGCCGGTTGTTGTGGGTGTGGATGCCGACCTCCTTGCCGCTGCCCCGGGTCACGGCGAGGAACTTCTCCACCAGCGCCTCCACCTGCTCGGAGTAGAGGAATCCGAAGCTGTCGACCACGTAGATCACGTCCACGGGCGAGTCGACGAAGAGCTCCACCGCCTCGTCGAGCTCGCGCTCCTGCACCTTGGAGACGGCCATGAGGTTCACCGTCGTCTCGTAGCCCTTGTCGTGGGCGTCCTTGATCATGCGCAGGGCCAGGGGGATCTGGTGGATGTAGGTGGCCACCCGGATCATGTCGAGGACGCTCTGCTCCCGCGGCAGCACGTCCTCCTCGTAGTCGCTCTTCTCGGCGTCGGCCATGGCCGACAGCCTGAGCCCCGTGTCGTTGTCGCCGACGATGCGTCGCACGTCCTCCTCGACGCAGTGCTTCCAGGGACCGAACTCGTTGACCGGGAACTGCTTCCGCGAGTTGATGTAACCGATCTCCATATAGTCGATGCCGGCCGCCACGCAGGCCTGGTACACGCCCCGCACCACGTCGTCGTCGAACTGGTGGTCGTTCATCAGGCCGCCGTCGCGGATCGTCGCGTCCAGGACCTTGATCTCCTCCCGGTACGAGATCCAGCGCTCGGCGGCGGTGTGCTCCTCCCGCTCCGTCATGTCTCTTCCCTGCTGTGCCTGGTGGTTGCCGAATGCGGTCCACGGCCCGTCATGCGGGTGGTCCCGCGGGATGAGACGGGCCTGGGCCAAGGGGGCCCGGACAGCGAGCCAAAGGTCGACACTCGAGGCCGGCGGCGCCAGTGCCGGGGCGGTCCGGCTCCCCCGCGGGCCTGGTCACCCCTGGCCTGACACTCTGTTCTCCTCAGACCATCGCCGAAGAGCGCTTCACGTACAGCTCCTCCGGATCACCTCCCCGCCCTTTTGGACCTCCTGCTCGAACTCACCGAACTCCTCGTACTCCAGCTCCATGGCGCCCGGTGGTCCTGGGCGCCGGCCACTTCTACCTCGCCGTTACGGCACCGTGCGCCCCGAGGCCGAGGCGGCGGTGATCCCCGCTGTGGCACGAGACCTGGATCGAGGCTTCGGGCCGGGTCCGGGCGTGGCGCTGGCGGCTACGGATGCCCACGCCACGATCGCCGACGTCCACGCCCGCCTCGAGGGGGACCGCCCGCGGGCGGCCGGACTCTCTCTCCGGGGGCATCTGGAGAACGCCGCGGCCGCGAGCGCTCCGCAGTCCCGTGGCCGGCGCCGGGTACACGGGCTGTCACGTGCCCACCCTCCGCACCGGACCGGACGACGTCGCCGACCTGTCGAACCAGATCATCCATCCCTACACCGAGCTGCTGCTCCACGACATGGGGGAGGCGCTGGCCGATCCCCGGCCGGACTACGAGACGGACAGGCGCGAGTGGCGGACTCCGCCCCTGTGGGGCATCGGCCTGACGGCGACGGTGAACGGGTCCCCGCCTACCTCCACGACGGCCGCGCCAACACCCTGATGGAGGCGATCATGTTCCACGGCTGCGAGGGGGAGAAGTCGAGAGAGGCGGTGAGGCGGATGAGCGCCGACGACCGTGGGGCGCTGATCGCCTTCCTCAACCCGTTGCAGACTCGACGGCGGGGCCGAAGCGACCCGGCCTCGTCCGGTCGACCGCGGGTCCGCCGGGCTCGTGAGCGCCTCCGAACGCGCCGGAGGCGCGAGCCCGGCGGGACAGAGCGGACCGCGCCCTCTCTGAGATCGTGAAGACCGCCGCTGTCACCGGGACGGCAGGGAGACGCGGAGGTGGCCGGGAGCCCCGAAGTGGGGCGCGGCCTTCAGCCCGAGGCCGAGGAACAGCCCCTGCCGCGCCCAGACGGCCAGGGGTCCCGCCTCCGGGGTGCGCAGGTCCACGGCCCGCGCGTAACCCCGCCGCGGCGCGAGCAAGGAATCCGGGCCCCCCGGCCCGGGGAGACCCGCGGAGTCGTACTCCACCGGGGCGCGGGCCACACCGGTGAGCACCACGTCTCCCCCCAGCCGCGCGATCCACAGGGACAGCCTCAGGGTCGGGTGCAGGCGCTCCCACTCGCCGCGCAGCTCATGGGTCCTGAACCCCGCCTCCGGGAAATGCGTCACCGCCAGGCACCCTCCGGCCAGCAGCAGGATGGGAACCGCCGCCATGAGCAGCAGGGCCCGCCGAGGGGCGGGCAGGCCGAAGGCCAGGGCCAGGGCTCCGAAGAGCGCCACCCCGCCCGCCAGCAGCCCGCCCGCCAGCGCCATCCAGTCGGCCTCCGGGTAGCGCTGCAGAATGGCCAGCTGCACGCGCCCGGTGACCACCAGGGTCGCCGCCAGGCCCAGGCCCAGGCGCACGAGGCACCCGGGCAGGCGGGCCAGCGCGAGGAAGGGGGCGGCGCTCCGGCGCCGCCCCGGCGGGGCCGAGTCGAGGCCGCGGGCCGATCCGGCCTCCGGGACCACACCCGGGATCGGAGCCACCTCCTCGACGGCGCTCACGAGCCGCTCCCCCCGCGGTCGCGGGCGTCGAGGCGGTCCAGCTTCTCGCTCAGGGCGATCATCACGTCCTGGGTGTCGGTCATGCGCGACTCGAGGGCGGCGAGGCGGTCGCCGAGGACGGCCGAGTCGGACCCGGACCGGCGGCGGAGCACGTAGACCGCGGCCAGGCCGAAGGCCAGCCCCAGCAGGCACCCGCCGAGGAGCACCGGCCAGTCGCCGCGTCCGGAGGAGGCCCCCAGCGGCACGTAGGTGGGACTGAAGCCCTCGCCCATCGGATCGCCGGGTGAGCGCCACGGCGCCGTCCTGTGGTCCCAGGTGGCGGCACCCGGCGCCTCGATCCCGAGGACCCGCGCGTCGGCCCTGGCCACGCCGGCCGCCTGGTCCAGCCTGCGGGCCAGCGGGTGGTCGTGGGGGCGCGACCGCCTGGCCACGGACCTCTCTATGGCCGAGATCCAGACATCCGGATGGTCCCTCAGCCAAGTCGCCAGATACACCTCCATGGCATCGAAATCGAACCCCCCCGACCAGTCCTCGGGCGCCAGCACGAGACGGCCCACCCGGCTGTCACCCATCATCTTGACGGGGACCGGGGGCCCCCAGGGCACCCAGGAGGCGGTCTCCTCGGAGGACAGCAGGCGGTGGGAGTGACCACGGAACTCCGGGGCCGGCCCGTCGCCATCGACGACGACCACGTCGAACCCGATCATCCCGCCGCCCTCGAGGGGGACCGCACGGCCGGGGGCGGGGTTCGCCAGCGAGTGACCGTAGCGCGGATCGGTCCGGAGAGGGCGTGGGTTGGAGGATCGCACCTGCACGCCCCACTCGTAGGTCGTGAGGTCGCCCTGGCGCTGCCAGGCCCCGCGCGACCTCCTGTCGATCCGGAGGTTGAGGTGGACCCCCCTGCGGTCGAAGGCGGGATAGGTGGCCTGTCCCGGCACGAGGGCGTACTGGATCGGAGGGTGGTCCTCCGACAGGAGCCCCGAGACGTAGATCTCGCAGGCGTCGGTCCGGGAGACGCTGCTGTCGACCGGATAGAGGATGTCGTCGCGCACCTGCACGGCCACGTAGAGCAGCTGCTCCTCGGGATCGTACCCGACCCGGAAGGAGGGGCTGAGGTCGCGGCTGGTCGACAGGTCCGTCCCCTCCGTGTCCGTGGGGCCGTAGGCGCCGAACTCGTTGAGGATCGGCAGGGCCGGCATCTCACCCGGCCAGTCGGACAGGTCGCCGTCGACGGTGATGCCGGAGATCGGCAGGGCGAGGGCCAGGTACTCGGGCAACTCCGCCCGGGCGGACAGGGGTGGTCCCGCAACGCTCAACCCCGCCAGAACGACGGCGAGAATCAGGGGTGGGCAGGGTCGAGGCATGGCTGTCCTCCGGGCGGTCAGGCCAGGTGTCCGTATCGGCGCCGGTCCAGCTTGTCGGTCATATCTATCATGACACCCTGAAGATCGGTCAACTGCCGGTCGATGCGGTCCATGCGCCCCCGCAGCTCCTCCGACCGGGATCCGGCCGCGGCCTCGGCCGGCATCCACTCCGAGAGCCGCAGGCCGCCGGCGTCGGTGAAGGCCCCGCAGACGATGAGGATCAGGTCGACCAGGGACCAGATGCCGAACCCTCCCAGGGTGAGGACCATCAACAGGCCGGTGCCCATCTTGCCGACGTAGAACCGGTGCGCGCCGATCCAGCCGAGGAAGAAGCAGAGCAGCGCCGCCGCCAGGCGCGAGCGCGGGGAATGCAGGGAGCCGGTCATGGCGAACCCTCCCCCGTCTTCGGGGCCCGCGGACGCAGGGCGGCCATCTCCTCATCGACCCGCCGGCGCATCTCGAGTTCCTCGAAGCGGCGACCGAGGACGCCGTCCTCCCCGAGGAGAGTGCGGCGCGCCTCGGCCGAGGCCTCCCCGGCCACGTGGGCCAGCTCCAGGCGCTGGCGCATGCGGTCGAACTCGTTGCGGTTGTGCTCCAGGCGCTGCCCCAGGCGGTCGAACTCGGCCGCCGGATCGGCGTCGAGATCGTCGCGCCGGCAGCCCACCTGGCGGCTGGCGCGGATGCGCGCGATCAGGGCGGCCTGGCGGTTGCGGGCCTCCTCCAGCTCCTGGCGCAAGGTCACCAGCTGACCCCGCAGCTGCGAGGCCGTCCGGCGCCCCTCCTCGAGAGCCGGCTCGATGTCGTCGGCCGCCTGGTCGCTGAGCACCTTGCGGGCCAGCACCTGGCGGGCCAGCTCCTCGTCGCCGGCATCCAGGGCCTGGCGGGCCCGGCTCTCCAGCCGGCGGCTGCGCTCGCGGTGCTCTTCCTGGTCCTTCTCCAGCCGGCGCTGGCCGGCCACGGCGGCCCCGGTGGCGCTGACGACCCGGTCGACCTCGGCCTCCATGTCGCGCACCATCTGGCGCACCATCCTCTCCGGATCCTCCAGGTGATCGAGCAGGTCGTGGACGTTCGACCTGACGATACCGGTGATCCGGGACAACGTCGATCTGACCATCTCTGCCTCCGATTCGCTCCCGCTGGGTTTGTGGATGCGTTCTGTGCAATTCGGGTGCCATCGCCTCCACCCTCTTGCCGGATACGGTGTTCAAGTTGCTGTCATGCAGTTTGTTACAAGAACCACCGGATCCCTGCAGGGAGATGGAGAATCGGCTGATTCCGCCATCTCGATGGCGGGTCTCGCCACAGGGAGACGACCACCCGGGGGCTCGCCTCCCTCAGGCCGCCCCGGGGCCGCGCACGGCGGCCGGCTCCCCGCGCCGGATCAGCCGGGGGACCCGGCCGGATCCAGCGTGCCCCGCGCCCGCCGCTTCTGCACCCAGGGCGTCTCCACGCCGTACTTGCGGCACAGCCGTCCGAAGCTGCGCAGGGTGATGCCGAGGGCGGCACAGGCCTCCTGGTTGCTCTTGTACATGCGGGCGACGCGCTCGATCGTCGCCTTGTCGAATCCCCGATTCACGGCTCCCTCCCGGTGAAGGATGGACGCCGGGGCCGTTCCCCGGCGAGTGACGTCGAGGACGGGTACAGCAAGGCCCGTGCCCGCCGCCGGGGGCAGCCCGCCGCCAGAGAGCGGGACAGGAGAGGAGACGCCGGAGAGTGTTGCGGCGGTGGCCGCATCCGCCACCGTCCGGCGGCAGCCGCCGGGAGCCGGAGGTCCGCGAAGGGGCTGCTACAGGACGATCTCTCGCCCCTGGAGGAAGAGGCGCTCCAGGCGCAGACCCTCGTCGAGGACGAGCAGGTCGGCGATCTTGCCCGCCTCCAGGCTGCCGGCGCGGGCGTCGATCCCGAGGATCCGCGCCGGCGTCAGGGAGGCCATGCGCACGACCTCGGGCAGGGGGGCGCCGGTCAGCTCGCGGAAGGTGCGCACCATGTGGTCCATGCCTTGGCAGGAGGAGGCCGGCCCGCCGCCGTCGGGAGGCATGCAGACCCCGCCGCGGCGCACGAAGGGCTCGCCGCCGGCCTCGGGGCCGAAGAGGTACTCGCCGTCGGGCCGGTCGAGGGCGCGGTTGCAGTCGGACACCAGGGCGAGGCGGTCCGGCCCCTTGGTCCTGTAGGCCAGACGCAGGAGCCCGGCGTCGAGATGGACGCCGTCGGCGATGACCTCGGTGGACAGCTCGTCGAGGAGCAGGGCCGCCTCGAGCAGTCCGGCGCGCATCGGCCAGGGCTCCTCGCGCCGCAGCTTTGTCTTGTCCGACATGGCGCAGAACAGGTGGTCCACGTGGCCCACGCCCCAGGCCAGGCTGGCCTCCACCTGCGAGAGGGTGGCGTTGGAGTGGCCGGCGTGGATCCGGATGCCCCGCCGCCGGGCGGCCCGGGCGAAGGCCTCGGCCCCGGGCACCTCCGGGGCCACGGTGGCGCAGGCGATGGCGCCCCCCTCCGGCAGGCCGCCGAAGGCCAGGTAGGCCTCGAATTCCTCCGGTACCGGGGCGCGGACCGGCTCCGCGGGGTGACAGCCGTGGGCTCCGGGGCCGAAGTAGGGGCCGTAGAAGTGGGCGCCGGCCACGCGGCTGCCCGCCCCCCGGCCCTCGTCAAAGAGGCCGAAACCGCCCGCCCGGACCGCCCGCGCGCAAGTCTCCAGGGCCGCGAGGATCTGCTCGTGGACCGCCACCGTGGTGGTCGGGGCCAGGGTCGTGGTGCCGTGGCGCAGGTGCGCCTCCAGGACGGTGCGGAAGGCCTCGGCGGTGCCGTCCATGAAGTCGGCCCCGCCGCCGCCGTGGCAGTGGAGGTCGATGAAGCCGGGCGCGACCAGCCGTCCGCCGAGGTCGATCTCGGCGGCGCGTCCCGGGGCCTCCTTCCCGGCGGCGGGACCGGCGGCGGCGATGCGGCCGGCGTCGTCGATGAGGAGGGCGCCGTCCTCGACGACGCGGTCGGGCAGGATCAGGGAGCCGCCGCGCAGCAGCGCCGGCATCAGGCGAGGCCGCAGAAGCCCGCCGCCGTCAGGGCGTAAACGCGGGCGCAGCGGCCGAGTTGTGCCACCGAGACGCGCTCCCCGTCGGAGTGGGCGGTCTCGTGGGCGGGCCCGTAGTAGACGGTGGGCACGCCGCCGTCGTTGGCGTAGAGATTGGCGTCGCCCACCAGGCCCATGCCGACGATCCCGGGGCGTTCGCCGTTGACGCGCTCGCCGGCGCCGAGCAGGGCCTCCACCACGGGGTGGCCGGCGGGCGTCTCGAAGGGCTCCCGGTCGTTGGCCAGCTCCACCTCGAAACGCAGACCCGAGGCGGCGGCCAGACGGTCGCAGACCGCCGCCAGGTCGGCCTCGGCGTCGGCCCGGGTCGTGCCCGGCATCCACCGGAGAGTGCCGGTCACCTGCCACTCCACCGGCAGGCGGTTGAACCAGTCGCCGGCACGGGCCATGCCCACGTTGAGCTGCTGGCGGCCGCACAGGGGATGGTGGGCTCCGGCCTCGTACTTCGCCTCGAGGCGGTCCAGCTCGGAGAGCAGCGCGCCGAGCCAGCGGACCGGGTTGGACCGCCAGGGCACCTTGATCGTGTGGATCGGCTCGCGGTCGGCGAAGGCCCTCACCGTGAACATGGCAGAGCCGAGACTCGCGGCCCAGACGGCGAAAGGCCCCTCGACGATGATCACCGCCGCCGCCGGCAGGCGGCCGGAACGGAAGTGCTCGATCAGCCGGCGCGGCCCCTCCTTGCGTCCCACCGGGGTCTCGTGCCCGACGACGCCCGTGAGCCACAGGTCGCCGGCCAGCCTCACCCCGGCGCGCTCGAGGGCGGCGGCGGCGTGCACCATGGCCACGAGGCCGCCCTTCATGTCCTCCGTGCCGCGGCCGAGGATCCAGTCTCCGTCGCGGCCCGGCCCGTGGCAGTCCCCCACGGGGATGGTGTCGGTGTGGCCGTTGAAGGCGAGGACGCGGCCGCCGCCGGCTCCTTCCAGGCGCGCGTAGATGTTGGGCCGGCCGGGGAGGAAATCGTCGACCTCGACCTCGAACCCCTCCCGGCGCAGCAGAGCCTCGAGGAAGCGGCTCCCCTCCCCTTCGGCCCCGGTCTCGCTCACCACTTCGATGAAGGCCAGGGTGTCGGCGGCCAGGGCCTCCTCGTCCACGGCGGCGGTGACGGCGGCCTGCTGCTCCCGCGTCAGGATGGGATCCCGCCGTCGTCCGAGACCCGGCGACCTCATGCCCCGCTCCCCTGTTGCTGTCGATAGCGGGCGACGATCTCGTCGCTGCCGTTGATGCTGGCGCGCAGCCAGCGCAGCAACAGCTCCTCCCGCTCCTTCTCTCCCAGCCGCCAGTCGGCCGCGCCCCGGCGCACGCGGCGGGTCAGCTCGCGCAGCACCAGCGCGGCGCTCACCGAGATGTTGAGGCTCTCGGTGAATCCGACCATGGGGACATGGAGCCTCTCCGGGCAGCGACGGAGGGCCTCGTCGGTGAGCCCCTCCAGCTCGGTGCCGAAGAGCACCGCCACCGGCCCCCGGCAGGGGTCGAAGTCGTCCACGGACCTCGCGTCGGCCGCCGGCGTGGCCGCCACCAGCCGGTACCCCCGCGCCGCCAGCGCGTCGCAGCACCGGCCGATGGCCGCGCCTTCCCCCGCCTGCCAGCGGACCAGGTCGAGCCACCGGGCGGCGCCCAGGGCGACGTCGCGGCTGACGCGGAACTCGTTGCGCTCCTCCACGACGTGCACCTCCTGCACCCCGAAGCACTCGCACGAGCGCAGCACGGCGCTGGCGTTGTGGGGCTGGTAGATCTCCTCGAGGACCACGGTGATCCAGCGCGTGCGCTCGGCCAGCACCGTCCGCATGCGCCGCAGGCGGCGAGGAGTGACGCGGCGGGAGAGATGCTCGACCAGTCCGGCGCTCTCGAAACCCATGGCAAGAGAGTAGGCAACGCCCCCCGGGGCACCAACCGTGGCCGGGGTTCCTGGCCGCGGCCCTGCACCGCCGCTAACGTAGCTGGCATGTGCGGCCGCTTCACCCTCCACCACGGGACCGAGGAACTGACGGAACGCTTCGCCGTGGAGCAGAGCCTGCTCGATCTGAAGCCGCGCTACAACATCGCCCCTTCCCAGCCGGTGGCGGCGGTGATCCAGCGCGAGAGCCGGGTCCTCGCCGAGCTGCAGTGGGGGCTGGTGCCGTCCTGGGTCCGGGACCCGGCCGAGAGCAGCCGCATGATCAACGCCCGCGCCGAGTCGGCGGCCACGCGCCCGGCCTTCCGCAACGCCTTCGCCCGCGGGCGCTGCCTGATCCCGGCCAGCGGCTGGTTCGAATGGCGTCGGCGGGGCCGGCAGCGCATCCCCATGCTCCTGCGGCGGCGCGGCGGCGAACCCCTGGCCCTCGCCGGTCTCTACGAGCGCTGGAAGCGGTCGGACGACGCCGTCCTGCGCACCTGCGCCATCCTCACCACCGAACCGGACGAGATCGCCGGATCGGTCCACGACCGCATGCCGGCGGTGCTGACGGCGGAAGCCTGCGAGGCCTGGCTCGACCGCGGGATCGAGGATCCGGAGCGCCTGTCGCGCCTGCTGCGCCCCTACCCTCTCGGCGACCTCGTGGCCCATCCCGTCTCGGACCGGGTGAACCGGCCCGACGAGGACGACCCCGCCCTGCTCGAGGAGGTGGAGCTGCCGCCGCCGGAGGACCACGGCCAGCTCGCCCTGGGGCTCTGAGCGTTCGAGCGATGCCCGCGATCCTGGACCACCCCGTCGTCGTCTTCCTGGCCGCCCTGCTGGTGGGCTGGTTCCTGCTGCGCGACACCGTGGGCGCCATCGTCGGCCTCGTCCAGTCGGCCTGGCGGACCCACTTCCGGCGCCGCTGAGGGCAGCCCCGGGCGAGTGGTCCGCCGCGCGGCCCCCTCGACGTCCGTCCTCGGGGCCGGCGTCCGTCTCGCGTCAGCGGGCGGCCCCGACCAGGGCCTTGATCCGCGCCCACGTGGACGGGCGGGCGGTCGTGGCCACGGGCTCGGGGGGCCGGCTCTCCGGGTCCGCCGGATTGGTGATTCGGGCGGCGTCGCCGGGGGGATCGTCTCCGGGCTCCCAGGTCCCTTCGGGATCGCCCAGCTCCTCGCCGTTGGTGAAGCCGTCGCCGTCGGAGTCGAGGGCGGCCAGCTCCGGGGTCCAGAAGACCTCGCGGCCGTTGACGGTGACCAGGGCCTCCACGTCCAGGCCGAACTGGTTGCGGGGGCTGCCGCCGCCGGAGACGTGGCAGAGGTTGCAGCCGGCGCCGACGGTCTCGGCGTTGGGGACCATGGGGCCCCGGAAGCCGCGCGCCTCGGCGTCTCCGGTCCACGGTCCGGCGGTCCACAGGCCGACGGTCGCGACGACCGCCAGCATCAGAGCGGGGCTTCTCCCGCGTCGTGAACTCATGCTTCCTCCTCCATCCTGGCGGCCCACAGCAGGCCGCGGCGCTGGATCTCCCGGGCCTCGGGCACCTCGAAGTCGGCGGCCACGTGGCCCAGGGAGGAGAAGAACACCCTCCCTTCTCCCCAGATCCGCTTCCAGACCACGGGCATCACGGTGCCGCTGACCCAGGGAGCGCTGCGGGCGTCGAAGGTCGTCGTGGCCAGCACCTCGTTGCCGGGGTCGACGTGCATGTAGTACTGCTCCGAGTGCATGCGGAAGTCGTCCATGCCGCGGACGACCGGATCGTCGGGGGCGGCGATGTCGACGGTGTAGTCCTTGACCCCGTCGGGATGGCCGACGAACTGCCCCCCCGTCATCATCTGGTAGTTGCAGTGGTTGCGGAAGGCGTCGCACATGCCGCCGTGCCAGCCCCCCAGGCCGACCCCGCCCTCCACCGCCTGCAGCAGCCCCCTCTCCTGCTCGCCCTCGATCGTGCCCATCGTCCAGCAGGGCACCACCAGGCTCAGGGAGCCCATGAGGTCCGCGTCGAGGTAGCTGTCCATGGTGTCCGACAGGATCACCTCGAGGCCCGCCTCCTGCAGCAGGGGCGCGAAGATGTCGACGCACTCCTTCGGCTGGTGGCCGTTCCAGCCGCCGTAGACCATGAGGGCCCTGGCCTCGGGCATTCTCTTTTTCCTCCGGTGAGGTGATGCGGTGGCACTCCGGAATCTGTCATGCCGGTCGGCGGGCCGTCAAATCCCTGCAGCCCGCGACCGGTGGAGGCCCTCCGGCGCCTCCGGCCGCCGCAGGAGGCGCCGGACTGCAGAGCCGCGCTCCCGGTGCCGCTGCTCGGAGCGCCGCCCGCCGCTATCCGGCATAGGACAGGCCGAAGCCGTAGGGGAACAGGGGGTCGTAGGGCGAGTCGCCGCGGTTCGGGCTCTGCCCGGGCTCCCGGGGCCAGGAGAAGGAAAGGCGGCCCTGGAAGTCGTGGCCCCCGAAGAGCACGTCGGCCACCCCCTGCCCCTCCGACCCGGGCAGCCAGGCGGCGACGAAGGCGCCGCTGGCCTGCAGCTCGGGACCGATGCACAGGGGACGGCCCGAGACCAGGACGGCGACCACGGGCACGCCGCGGGCGGCGATGGTTCGGATCGTGGTCAGGTCCTCCGGGTGCAGGCGCGACAGGCTCAGCTCGTCGCCGTAGGCCTCCAGGACCCGGAAGGTCCCCTGGATCTGCGACCCCTGCTCGACGACCACATCGTCGCCGCTGCGCACGTCGCCCAGGCCCTCGGCGTAGGGCCTCTCGCCGATGACCGCGATGGCCGCGTCGTGCCGCCGGGGGTCGGCCTCGGCCCCAGTGCCCCCGGCGCTCAGGACCGCATTGGGCGCCAGTCGGGCGATCCCCTCCCAAATCGAGGTGCCGCCCTCGACCCGGTCGTTGCCCGTCAGACCCTGCCACTCCACCGTCCAGCCGCCGCACTGGTGGCCCCGGTCGTGGGCGTTGCGCCCGGCCACCAGGATCCGCGCCCCCCGGTCCAGGGGCAGCAGGCCGCCCTCGTTCTTCAGCAGCACCAGGGACTTGCGGACCGCCTCCCGGGCCGTCTCCCGGTGGGCGGCCGAGCCGAAACCGGGATCGTTGGCCCCCGGACGCTCCGAGGGTCGCGGCCGGTCGAGGAGGCCGCAGGCCTGCTTCACCGTGAGGATGCGGCGCACGGCGTCGTCGATGCGGCCGAGGGGGACCCTCCCCCGCTCCACGTGCTCCTTCAGGCGGGCCATGAACTCCCGCCAGCTCTCGGGCACCATGGCCATGTCGATGCCGGCGTTGACGCCCAGGGCGACGGCCTCGCCGAAGTCGTCGTCCAGCTGGTCGAGCCCGTTCCAGTCGGAGACCACGAACCCCCGGAACCCCAGTTGGCCCTTCAGCAGGTCGGTCAGCAGGTAGCGGTGGCCGTGGCACTTGTCGCCGTTCCAGCTGCTGTACGAGGCCATCACCGTCAGCACCCCCGCCTCGATGGCCGGCCGGTAGGGCGCCGCGTGGAGGCTCTCCAGCTCCGCCCGGGGGATGGCGGCGTCCCCCTGGTCGATGCCGTGGGTGGTGGCGCCGTCGCCGACCCAGTGCTTGGCGCAGGCCACGAGGCCGTCGGGGCCGAGGTCCGCCTGCAGGGCTCCCACGAACCGGCCCGCGTAGGCGGCCACGATCCCGGGGTCCTCGGAGTAGCTCTCGTAGGTCCGCCCCCAGCGGTCGTCGCGGGCCACCGCCAGGGTCGGCGCGAAGGCCCAGTCCACCCCGCAGGCCAGGGTCTCCCGCGCCGTGACCCGGGCGATGCGCTCCATCAGCTCCGGGTCGCCGGCGGCGCCGAGACCGATGTTGTGGGGAAAGACCGTGGCGCCGAGGACGTTGCTGTTGCCGTGCACGGCGTCGACGCCGTAGAGGACGGGGACCGCCCCCTGCTCCGGACCCCCGGCGGCCGACGCCTCCCAGAGCTCGTCGGCCATGGCGACCCAGTCGGCCGGCCGGTTCGCTCCCGGGGTGGAGCCGCCGCCGCTGAGCACCGAGCCGAGGTGATGTTCCCGGACCTCGGCGGGGGTGACGCTCAGACGCTCGGCCTGGGTCATCTGGCCGATCTTCCGCTCCAGGCTCATCCGGCCGAGAAGGCTCTCGACCCTGCTCCGCCCCGCCCCGTCGAGCCCCATGGTCCTCACCCGGCCGCCAGCACGCCCCGCCTCTCCTCGAGCTGCCTGCGCACCTGGTAGGCCTTCTCCTCGGTCAGCGTGTGGGTGGCGATGGCCCAGATGGCCAGGGCCGAGGAGACCATGGGCACGATCACGTCGAAGAGGCGCATGAGGAAGATGGTGCGCGCCGTCTGCGCCCCCTCCAGGGCGACGTCGAAGCCGGTGGCGTTGAGCAGCACGCCGCCCCCGGCCAGGGCCAGGGCCATGCCCAGCTTCACCACCCACCAGAAGATGGAGCCGAACATGCCCTCGCGGCGTTCGTGGGTCTCCAGCTCGTCGAGGTCGCAGACGTCGGCGATCATCGACGGCATGACGGTGAAGAG
>JAPOZM010000121.1 GCA_026706075.1 Gemmatimonadaceae bacterium | reverse complement strand
ATGAGGGACAGGGTCTTGTTCTGGTCGACGGTGAGCTCGCCGCTGATGGGGTTGCCGGTGAAGCCGTCGATGAGGGTGTTGGACTGGTGCGAGTTGACGGCCGTCAATCCCAGGGTGGCGAAATCGCCCACCTGCACCGTGCCTCGGCCTCCCACCAGGGAGGTGAGGTTGGTAACGAGGGACTCCTGGTCGCTGGTGCTGTTGCCGCCGGGGCGGCTGAGGCGGGAGTAGAGGACCGTGCCCTGATACTTGTCGGAGGCATAGTCGAACTGCACACCGTCCCACTGGGGCTTTGAGAAGGTCATGGGCGTCAGGGTCGTGCGGATCTTGGCGCCCATGGTCAGGGCATAGTGGTGCTGTCCCTTGGAGTCGCTCGAGATCAGGACGCCGTCGAACCAGCGGCTGAAGTTGGCGCTCTTGAGCACCGACGAGCCGAACTGCCTGGGCTGGGTCTGGGAGTTGTTGAAGATCAGCCAGCCCTTGGTGACGAAGTTGCCGTAGAGATCGTAGTAGTAATCGCCCTCGCGGGTGACGCTGACGTACCGCTGGTAGTGGTCGCGGGCGTAGTTGGAGTAATCCCACTGCCGCCAGCGGTACTCGTTGAACAGCTCCTGGGGGACGTACCATCTGCGAACGGCCGGGTCGAGGGCGCCGTGGAGCACACCCGGACCCTGGGGTTGGAAAGAGACCTCGCCGCCCCGCTGGATGTCCCCCATCCGGGTGCCGTAGTCCTGGGCGGCCGAGGGTGCGGCAGGGGCCACCAGGCCGAGGGAGCAGAGCGTCGCCAGGCGGAGTATCGTCATCCTTGGGGGCACGGGTTTCTCCTCGAGGGTTTCGGCTTCCTGGGCGCCGGCTTCAGTAGGCGACGGCGACGGTGCGGACCACGGACCGGCCCGAGTCGCCGGTGTCGACGTCGAGGTGGAGCTTGACGATGTAGATCCCCGGGGGAACGAGGTTGCCGCCGCTGTCGCGCCCATCCCAGGAGAGGGACTGCAACCCGGGGGCCACGACCCGCTCCTCGCGCCAGACGCGGCGCCCGGCCAGGGTGTAGACGCTCACTCGCAGGCTGCGTGGATCGGTGATGCGGTAGATCGACAGGCCGATCTCGGTCTGGTCGTTGATGAGGTCCCCGTTGGGCGAGAAGGGATTCGGAGAGATCGTGACCTCTTCGACCACCTCGCCTTCCAGGGGCACCGAGAGGGTCAGGGTGTTCGACTCCAGGTCCGGCACGGCATCGCCGGCCTCGACGCTCTGCCAGCGGGCCTCCGGGTCGGCGCCGGCGTTGCGCACGGCCAGGTTCAAGGTGGTGCCGTTGAGGAGCACGGGGGCCTGGAACCGGACGCGCACCCGGGGGCCGGGACCGACGACCCGGCCGCGCTCATCGCGGGAGAGACGGGAGTAGTCGCTGGCGTCCAGGGAGTCGCCGCGGTCATCGAAGGGATACTGGGCGCCGTCCCCCTTCTGCACGCGGAAGTAGCGCGCCAGCCGCTCGCTTTCGTCCAGCTCTTCCCAGGATCGCTGGTCGGTCTCCTCCAGCTCCCCGGACTCGAGCCTCCTGAAGTAGAGGACCTTCCCCTGCTCGTCGTCGTCGAGCAGCCCCCAGGAAGCGGCCGACAGGAGGATGCCGTCCTGGGTCACGGGGACCTGCATGCTGTCGGCGGTGATGCGGTAGTAGGCACGGCTGGTGTCGGGCAGGAGCGTCACCGTGTCGGCCAGGCGAACCCAGATCGAGTCGGCCCGCTGACGGACCACGCTCAGGCGATCGCCGCCGCCGTCCGCGTACCCACCGTCCGGGCCGCGGGTGAACAGGCGCCGCTCCCCCTCCCGGCCCCCGTCGATCTCCATCTCGATCAGCTCCATCCGGCCGGAGGCGGGCATCGACAGCAGGAGCTCGTCGAAGCCGAGGCTGGGCGACGGCCGGGAGATGAACCTCGGCTGCAGGAAGACGTCGAAGGTGTCGATACGGCCCACGGCGGGGACCTCGGTGGGCGTGATCTCCGCCAGGATGCGCTCCGCCACCGGGTTCAGGAGCTCGACGCGGATCGAGCGGATGGCGGCGGCCAGATCACGGTCGGTCGTGGTCAGGCGCACCTGGATCTGGGCGAAGCGGCGCAGTCCCGGCGAGGTCACGCGGTCCTTCTGGTGCTCGTAGGCCCGGCTCCAGGAGGACCACCCGGCGGTGGGGACGAGGGTTGTGTCCACCGGGCCCTTGAAGCTGCCGATGAGGTTCTTCCAGGCGGTGTAGGCGATCTCTTGTCCCTGCCTGTCGAAGTAGCGAACGATCCGGCCCAGCAGGTCGCCGGAGCGGGTGCGGATCTCCATGCCGGTGCCGGGGGGCACGTCGGCCTCCCAGGTGATGGCCCCGAAGTGGCGCGGCCCGGGCAGCTCGATCAGGTCGGAGGTCAACAGGACCTCCGCGGGATGACCCTTCGAGAAGAGCTGATACTCGGCGATGGTGGGGCCCGTGTTGTAGCCTCCGCGCCGCCTCGGGTCGACGGAGACGATGCTCACTTCCAGGAAGCGCAGCGGCGGCAGGTCGTACGGGTCCAGGAGATTCTGGAAGCCGGAGACGCTGTTGTCCTCGCGACTGCGCGGGCTGATCCGCGTCCAGTTGATCCGGCCGCTGGCGTCGAGGGAGCCGTCCGATGCGCGCACGATGTAGCCGTCGATGTAGGGCCGCGGCCGGGAGGTGGATATGCGCATGGCGTCGAGCCAGAAGGTGGCGGCCAGGTCGACGGTCAGGACCCCGCGGTCGATCGTGGGCGACCAGACCAGGTGCAGGAAATTGGTGGAGAAGTCGCCGTCGAAGCCCGGGCCGGGGGCGAAGGTGCCGCCCGTGAGGAAGACGCTGCCGCCGCCCTCGATGATGCCGGGGCTGATGTTGTCCCCCGCTCCCCAGATCTCGACGTCGGCCAGGCGGGGGCGTTCACGCCGGTAGTAGTCGCGGCGCCCCTGGCGGTCGGCGCCGAGGGACTCGTAGACCTCCCGCTCCACCGGCTCCTCGGTGCCAGCCAGGTCACGGATATAGTAGAGGATGTCCCCACGGTCCCCCGGGTCCAGGGCCAGCCAGGCCTCCTCGCCGTCGAGGAGCTGGCCCCGCCCCTGACGCGAATCGGTGACCACGACCCGTATCGTCTGCACCATCCGTCCCGTCCACTCGGAGCTGGAGCGGTGCAGCGGGAAGTCGAAGGAGAAGGTGCGCCGGCTCTCGTTCGGCGCCTCGGTGCCCCCGACGCGGAAGAAGTCGATGCGGTCGGCGTCCTGGGCGACGGGTTCCTGGTCGGGGGCGGCGAGGAGGCGGAACTGCCGGAAGGGATCGCCGAGGTCCTCCTCGACGAAGTGGAGCCGCAGCGTGTCCACGGGGACGACCCGCCCCAGGTCGATCTCCAGCCACCAGTCCTCGACGGGGTCGCGGGGGTCCGGCTCCCACCAGGTGCTCGGATCGCCGTCGAGGACATTGGCGGCGGCCTCCGGGTTCGAGCCGACGCGGCTGATCCCGGGACGCAGGAAATAGGTGTAGATCGGGTTGTCCTTGCGGTCGAGGATGATCTCGCCGCGGACGTCGAGGGTCTCGGTGCTGTCCACGTTCAGGATCGCCGTCTCGCCCCTTGACCTCTTCAGCCCGGGCAGGGTGCGGGTGAAGGTCTCCCGGTCGTCGAGGATGTTGAAGCGATCGCGGAACCGGTGGGGAGTCACGCTGCCATCGGGATTGAGGTCGACGGCGTGGACGGGCACGCTCCAGCGCTGCCAGTGCCGGTGGTTGTCGACGACGATGGCGTTGTTGGTGAGGCGGTAGCCCGTACGCCGCTGGGCCTGGGCGGGATCGGGTGGGATCAGGGCCCAGGCGAGGGCCGGAATGAGCAGCCAGGGGGCGAGGGAGTGAGGGCGGGATTCAAGGGATGGCATCGGTCGTCTCTACGGCCGGACCTCCCTCCCTGGCCGGGATGGGCTGTCGCTGGACCGCGGGTCTACCGCTGCGAGGGCCGGATCAGGGCGAGATTTAGTGAACGGCCCTCCGGTCTGTCAAGGCGGTGCGGCCCCGGATCTCACGATCTCCGCTTCGGTCTGCCCCTGGCGCACCAGCACCTGGGCGCCGGCCGGCAGGGGCCCCCAGCTCTGGCGCTGGCCGCCGGGCCATACGACCTCCAGGCGGTCCACCTCTACGGCCGTGCCCAGACCGACCGTGACGGCCGCGGCGTTGGAAGAGCCGAACCCGAAGCCACTGGCAACCTGCGAGTGGACCTGGGAGCCGCCGGCTTCGACCAGGATCCGGGCCCCCAGGGCGTCACGGGACCCCGACAGGGCGCGTACGGAAATCGATCGCCCCGCGGGGCCCTCGTTGCGGTATAGAGCGTTGGCCCAGATATCGGCGTCGTAGTGCCCGCCGAGGCCGGCATAGAGGTCCTGGTCCCCATCCTCGTCGTAGTCGGCGAAGGTGGCGCCGTGCCCCTTGCCCAGATTGGCCACCCCGGCGGCCCGGGAGATGTCGGCGAAGGTCCCGTCGCCCCGGTTCAGGAACATCACGTTGGGCTCCAGCCGGAACATCTCCGGACCCCCGTTGGCCAGGTAGAGGTCGGGAAACCCGTCGTTGTCGATGTCGCCCACACCGGCCCCCATGGAGCCGAAGGAGCGCCCGAGGCCGGCGGGCCGGGCCACGTCCGTGAAGGTGCCGTCTCCCTCGTTGCGGTAGAGGAAGGGCCGGTTGGGCTCGACTGCCTGGCCGTTGACGGCGCTGTGGAGGACGTCGTCGAAGGCGCTCATGGTGGAGACGAAGAGGTCGAGGAGGCCGTCGTTGTCGAAGTCCAGGAAGAAGCAGATGTAGCCGCCCTCGACAGGAAAGACCACCCCGGCTTCGGCGGCCGCGTCGTCGAAGAGCATTCCCCCCCGGTTTCGGTAGAGGCGATTGGGGCCGCCGATGTTGGCGCAGTAGATGTCGGGGAGACCGTCGGCATCGTAGTCGCCGCTGGCGGTGCCGATGCTCTTGAGGGAGTCGTTCACCCCCGCTTCCGCGGCGACGTCGGCAAGCAGGATCACCCCCCCGGGCGCCGTCCGGTTGTGGTGCAGGCCGTTGGCGCCTCCGTCGGCGATGACGCCGTTGGCGACGTAGAGATCGAGCCGGCCGTCGATGTCGAAATCGCCCCAGGTGGCGGTGAAGCTGGCCTCCGCCCCGGCCAGCCCCGCCTTGCCCGCGACATCGACAAACCCCGAGCCGCGGTCGTTGCGGTAGAGCGAGTTCGGCGCCGCTCCCTCCCAGGCGTCGCGGGTGACGAAGAGGTCCGGGTCGCCGTCGTCGTCCACGTCCGCGGCGGATGCCCCCCAGCCGCCGCGGGGATCGTCCAGCCCCCGGGCTCCGGTGACGTCTTCGAACCGCCCTCCCTGGTTCTGGTAGAGCGAGTGCGGGACGTGGATGCCGACGCTGAAGAGGTCCCAGTCTCCATCGCCGTCGAAGTCGAGCCAGCTGCTGCCCCGGCCGCGGTCGATCTTGGCGACGCCGGCGGTCACGGCGACATCGACGAAGCGGGGCACCGAAGGGGGTGGGGGAGCAGGCGAGTAAGGGGTGAACTGGTAGCGAGGCTCGGGCTGATCCGCTGCTCCCGCGGCGTCTCTGGCCAGGCTCAGCAGCCACAAGGCCCGCCGCCGGTCGAGGGCGGCATTGCCGGAGAGGTCGACGGCCCGGCGCAGGGCGTCGACGGCCCCGCCGGCATCCCCCGCCCACAGGGCGGCGGTGCCTGTCAGCATCCACAACCCTCCGTCGGAGTGCAGCTCCGCCAGCTCGCGCCCGCGCCCGGCGGCCGCCTCGAACCGCCCGAGCCTCAGCTCGGCCTGCAGCAGCATCTCTTCGGCGACGCGATGCCCGGGCACCTCTCCGAGGATCTCGGCGCTCCAGCGAGCCGCGGCTTCCAGGTCCATGGTGGCCGCCGCCTGCAGAGCGAGGCTGGCGAGCAGCACTCGCGCCTCGACGGACTCCGGCGAGCGGGCGAGGATCCGCTCGGTCTCGGCCCGGGCCTGCAGCGCCTCTCCATCAATGGCCCGCACCCACGCCCGCAGCACACCGTAGAGGGGTCTCTGCCGCACTTCGGGCGGCAGGCTCTCCAGTTGCTCGAGGGCGGCCTGCCGCCGGCCGCTTCCGAGATGCGCTTCGGCCAGCCTGAGGCTCACTTCGACCGGGTCCGCACCCTCCCGGGAGGCGGCCTGCAGGCAGTCCGCCGCGGCTGTATACCGTCCTTCGCGAGCCAGTTGCAGGGCGTGCCCCAGCCGCGGATCGCCCGCGGGCCCGGGGGGGGGCGCGGCGGGCGAGCAGCCCGCCGCCGCGGCCAGCCAAAGGGCCAGGACCGCCGTCAAGGGAGACCGCCGGGGGCTCACGGGGCGAGGGCGGCCAGTCTCTCTTCCGCCCGGGAGTGGCCGGGGTCCAGGGAGAGGACCCGGGAGAGGTGCCTGCGGGCGCCGGCGGCATCACCCGACTCCGCCAGGAGTGTCCCGAGGGCATAGTGAGCCCCGATGTGGTCCGGGTCCACGGCGAGGCTCTGTCGGAGACTGGCCGCGGCTTCCCGGGTCCTGCCCTTGCGGGCGTAGATCAGGCCCAGGTGGAAGTAGGCTGCGAGGGCGTCCGGATCGAGGTCGTGAAGGCGGCGGAAGGCGCTGGCCGCCTCGTCGTCGCGCTCGAGGGCGAAGAGGGCCCGCCCCCGGCCCGAGATCGCCGCGGCCGACGAGGGCCGCAGGCTCTCGGCGGTCGTGAAGGCGGCCAGGGCCGCCTCGGGTCTCCCGAGGCGGAGGTGGGCCTCGCCCTGCAGTTCGCGGGCTCTCGACTCCAGGGGCCGCAGGGCCGCGGCCTGTTGCAGGGGCCGCAGGCTGTCCCGCGGGCGGCCGTCCGCCAGGCGGAGGACGCCCAGCTGCAGCCAGGCCTCGGCGAAGGTGGAATCGACCTCGAGGGCGCGAAGGAGTTCCGCTTCGGCGGCGGGTCTCTGGGAGCGGCCGGCGTAGACCTGGGCCTGGTCGAAGTGACGCCGGGAGGCCGTCAGGCGCTGGAAGGCGCGCCTGGATTCGGCAGCCTCGTCGGGACTCCCCTGCTCGTCGGCGACGCTGGCCCGCAGGTAGTGGGCGCGCTCGCTGCGCGGGTCGAGGTCCAGGGCTGCGGCCAGGTCCCGCAGGGCGGCGTCGAAGTCTCCCGAGCGGCGCCGGACCTCGGCGCGGCCCAGCAGGCTCCCGAGGTTCCCCGGTTCGAGGGCGATCGCGCGGCTGTAGGCATCCGCCGCCTCGTCGAGCCGGCCCGTAGCGGCCAGCAGCTCACCGCGGTAGCGATGGCCCTCGCCGAGGGTTGAATCCAGGGCGGCGGAGCGCTCGAAGGCGGCCAGCGCCGAGTCGAGCCGGCCCATGGCCCGCAGGACCTCCCCGCGGCTCAGGTGGAGGTCGGCGCGCCCCGGCGCCAGCGGCAGGGCGCGGGAAAAGGCGGCGTCCGCCTGGGCGTAGCGGTTCAGGGCGCGCAGCGAGGTGCCCAGGGCCAGGTGCAGCCCGACGCCGTCGAAGCCGAGCCGGCCGGCGCGCTCGAAGGCGGTGACCGCCTCGGCGTGCTGGCCGAGCCGGGCCAGGACCAGGCCGAGGTTGAAGTGCGCGTCCGGAAGCTCGGGCGCGAGATCGACCGCCCTCCGCAGAGCGGTCAGGGCCCGCCGGGGGCTGTTCTGCTGGAGGAAGACGGCGCCGCGATTGCTGAGGGCCAGGGCCTCCCTGGAGGGCGCGGAACCGCCCGCGGCGGGGGCCGAGCCGGTGTCGGGGGGGTCGGCGGCGCAGCTCCACAGGGCCATGGCCGCAGCCAGGGTGCGGCCGCTGGCGCGCATCGCTACATCACCCGGTCGGTCAGCGCCTCGTCGAGGCGCTCCTCGTAGACCTGCACCCGGTCGCGGTAGTCCTCCCGCAGGATCTGGAGGAAAGCGCTGAAGGCCTCCTGCTGGCGTCTCCTCACCAGCAGGGCGCGCGCTCTCCGGGCGGCGCGCTCGAAGGGCTCCAGCCCGCCCTCGTCGAAGTGGGCCACGCGGAAGACCGACCAGCCGCCCTCCACCTCCACCGGCCCGGTGAGGACCTTGGCCTCCGCTTCCATCAGGGCCGGAAGCAGGCGCGGATAGAGGGCGCTCTCGTGCGGGTGGTAGTGGTGGCGGGCGCGGCGCTGCTCGGCCTCCGGCCGCAGGCTGCGAGAAGCCAGCTCGGCGAAGTCGGCCCCCTCCTCGATGAGACGCAGCGCCTGGTGAGCTTCCGCCCGGGAGGCGAGGAGCAGTTCCTCCGCCCAGAGGGAACGCTCGTGGACGAACAGCTCGGGGTGGTTGTCGTAGTACTGACGCACCTCGATCTCGGAGACCTCGAGGGCCCCCGCGGTCTCCTGCCGGCGCATCGCCTCGAGCAGGGCGTCCTCCAACAGTCGCCTGTGCCGGCGCTCCAGCTCGGCGGCCTCGATGAGCTCCTGCTCGCGGGCGGCGCGCTCGAACAGCAGGGGGCGCAGCACGATCTGCTCGAGAATCACCCTCGCCCTCGCCGGCGGGGAGAGGACCTTCACCCGGCCGAGAAGGGCTCTCTGGGCCTCGCCCACGGTGATGGTCAGATCCTGCCCCTGGTAGAGGTCCAGGGAGCTGGTGTCGAGTCCGGCCGTCTGCCGAAGTCGGTAGGCCTCCAGGAGGTGGGAGAAACCCTCGTCGAGGAGCGTGATCCCGTAGCGGACTCGAAGCGTCTCGATCTCCTCGGCCTCGGCCCGCTGGAGGCCGACGGCGAAGAGCTCGTCCTGCAGGCGCTGCCGGTAGTCTTCCAGATCGGTGGGGCGCTCCTCCGTGAAGCGCACAAGGTGCCAGCTGGTGCCGGCGGCAAGGGGCTCAGAGACCGCTCCGGTGGGCAGCTGCACAAAGACGTCCCGGGGGACGTGGACCCGGTGGGCGATCTCGGCGTCGACGAAACCCAGCTCGCCTCCGTTGGCGGCGGATCTCGTGTCGAGGGAGTGCTTCCGGGCGAGGTCCTCGAAGGAGGCGCCCTGCCGCAGTTGGCCGGAGATGGCGTCGATCTCCGCCCGCGTGCGCACGAGGATGGCGTTCAGCCGGCGCTGGCGCTGCAGCCCGAGGTCGGCGAAGCGCTGGCGCAGGTCGCTCTCGTGGACCTGCACCCGGGGCGCCACGACGGCTCGCTGGTACATGGTCACCAGCCTGGACCGGATGGTCCTGCCGGCGAGGCCCGCGATGGCCGGGTCCTCCGGGAGGCCCCGAGAGCGAGCCTCGATCAGCAGCAGCCGACGGTCGATCAGAGACTGGAGGTATTGACGGCGAGCGTCCGCACCACGGCCCGGGCTCTTCAGCCCGGCCGGGAGGCTCTCGACGAATTCACGGAGCTCGGCAGCGGTGATCGGATCCTTGTCGACCTTCGCCACCACGTCACCCTCTGCGCAGCTGAGGAGAATGGAGGAGACAGGGATGGTCAGGACTGCGAGGGGCCGGGCCAGGAGAACCATTGCGGAGTCTTCTCAGGGCATGTTGAGATGGGGAGGGGACGCGAACGGTGCACCAGGGTCAAGCAGCCCGGGCAGGGACTCTGGACCCGGGCCCGTCCATGCCCCCGGGGCGGACGGCCGGTACCGAAGCCGGGCGGGAGTTCGCCCCCCGTTGGGGTCAGTCGCCCCCTTGGTGGTCGTCCGTGGCCAGGGGGATCTTCTCGATACCGACCCGCTTGGCCACCTCGAACAGGTCCAGCAGGTGCCGGTGGCGGGTCTTCTTGTCGGTGCGCACCACCAGGGTCAGGCTGTGGGTGCCCGACTTCTCGCGCAGGAGCACCTGCTCGAGGTTCTCCAGGGTCACGGGGTGGCGGTTGATCTCCATCCGGCCGTCGGCGGTGATGGAGGCCACCAGTTTCTTCTCCTCCACCACCTTGGCCTGCGTCGCCTCGGGCAGCTCCACCTGCAGACTGTAGGGCTGCTTGAACACGGTGGTGACCATGAAGAACACCAGGAGGAGGAAGACGCAGTCGATGAGCGGCGTCATGTCCATGCCATCCTCCTCGTACACGGACCGGCGTCTGGGCACTCCTATTCCTCCTCCTGCTCCCTGGCGAAGGCGATTCCTACCACTCCCACGCTCTTGCCCGTGTCGACGACGAAGACCACGTGCTCCTGGGGGCACTCGCCGTCGGCCTGGATGATGATGTTCTCGTTGTTGGCCTCTTCCATGGCCGTCGCCAGACGGTCACCCAACTCGTCGGCAGCCACTTCCTCTCCCTTGATCTGGATCCTGCCCTCGCGGTCGAGGACCACGTTGATGTCCTTCTTCTGCTCCTCCGTGGCCTCGCTCTTGGCGGGCATGTCCACCTCGAGCCCCTTGGTGTGCAGGAAGACCGTGGTCACCATGAAGAAGATGAGAAGCAGGAAGACGCAGTCGATGAGAGGGGCGAGGTCCGGCCCCCCCTCTTCGCCAAAGCCCTTCAGTCTGCGATGTCTGCCCACGGTCCGCGCGCCGGGAGCCTACCGTCCGGCGGCCTCCTGTCGCTGCCCGGTGGTGATCAGGGCGTTGGAGAAGGCGTGGCCGTACATCTCCACGTGCTCGAGCATCTTGTCCGCCCGGCGGGCCAGGTAGCGGTAGGAGACGATGGTCGGGATGGCGATGATCAGGCCCGACGCCGTCGTCACCAGCGCCTGGGAGATGCCTCCCGCCACCACCCTGGGATCACCGGCGCCGGCCACGGCGATCGACTCGAAGGCGATGATCATGCCGAGGATCGTGCCGAGGAGTCCGATGAGGGGGCTGATGTTGCCGATGGTGTTCAGGATCGGCAGGTGCTTGCCGAGATAGGCCCGGGCGGACTCCTCGGTCTCGATGACCAGCTCGTCCTTGAGATCGGTCAACTCCCGCTGCATCACCATGAAGCGGCTGACCTCGCCGCCGCCGCCGGCCTGGGCCAGGCGCATGATCTCCTCGTTCGTCTCCTTGAACTCCTGCTGCTCGATCCTCAGGGTGTCGTAGCGCCGCAGGAGAGAGGCGAACACGAAGTTCAGCAACCCCCTGCCTTCGTTGCACTCCGCCACGACCTGGGCCGTGCCGCCGTCCCGCAGGGCGTGCTCGAGGCGTTCCAGGCTCTCTTGCGCCTCCCCGTGCGAGGGCAGCTGGCTGAAGACCCAGAACCGCTCGATGGAATAGCCGATGGCCAGGATGGCACAAGCGGCCAGGGGAACCATCAGGGGTCCACCGCTCTGAATGACCTCCCACATCTGTCCGTCTCCTTGTGATCTCTGGAAGTTGATGCTCCGAGGCAGTCCTCACTCCACGACGCCGGCCCTTGAGAGCCGTTGCCCGATCCTGGAGCCCGCCTCGACCTGGGCGGCGTCGTCGACGATCGCCGCCTTGCTCAGGTGGGGGCCGATCACCTCGCTCACCCTCACCAGGGCCACTCGCAGGCTGTCCTGGTAGAGGGGCAGCAGGTCTCCGTACTCGACGTTGTCCTCGAGTCCGATACCGAGGAATACCACTGTCCCGTCCACCGCCAGGACCACGGCGTTGTCACTCGTCAAGTCGATGGGCGGGCGTTCCGTCAGCAGGGCCCCGATCTGCCTGCGCAACTCCACGAAGGCGGCGTCAGCCACGATGCCCAAGGGCAGCTCGTAGAACCGGTCGGAACCGAACTCGAGCTGGAAGAGCTCCCGGAACTCGCGGTCCTGCCGGCGCGGACGTCCGAAGAGATCCAGGCCGAGAGGCGTCTCCGTGGAGTCCCGGCTCACCTCGACCGTTCCCAGGAGCTGTTCGGTGGCCACGCGAATCACCTCCACCTCGCCGATGCGCACTCTCGAGTGGTAGGACTTGTATCCCGCCAGGTTCGGGTCCCCCGCGGTGACCCGCCGCATCCCGAAGGTCTCCACGACCCCGTGAATGACGATGTCGGCCTCCAGCAGGCGGCCGGCGGCCACCGCCAGGTCCCGGCCCTCCAACTCGGAGAGAGAGGGGTCTGCCTGGGCCTCGACCACCCGTTCTGCGGACACGACGTCAAAAGCATCCTCTCCGTCCAGGTACCGGCCCAGGAGCGCGGGAACGTCCCGGGCCAGCGTCCAGCGGCCCTGAAACCCTGCCCGATCCTCGAAGTCGAGCAGGGCGATGCTCAAGGGCGGCGGCCGGGCGATCTCTTCGTCCGCAGCCGGGCCGAGGGCCGAGCCGAGGAGGATCGCCGCGATCCATCTAGGGAGCCTGGCCACCGCCCGGCGGTACCTGCCTCGCCGCGGTCTGCGGCGCCACTCTTCTGTCGATCTCCTGGTCGAACTCCATGGAGATGTCCACCGTCTCAATGGGCTGGCCGGAGGCGTCGAACTTGGTCACGAAGTCCCTCAGCGTAAGCCGGACCTGCCGGACCTCTTCGCTCAGGGGGTCGAAGGCGAGGAGGCCGGAGTAGCTCTCGCCCTTGAAAACCCTCACGTCCTCGAGATACGCCGTGCTGCGCACGTTCCCCATGCGCAGGTCGAAGCGATAGAACTCGTTGCCGCTCTGTCCGCGGATCGCCCGGTAGTAGCGCTCGAAGCTGTTGTGGGGAGAGACCGACGGCAGGCCGTAGGAATGCAGCACCTCTCCCTGATCGGTGTAGAGCATCGCCTTGATAGGGTCGAGCAGCACCTTGGCGTAGATGTCGTTGATGATCGTGACCCGGAAGACGGTGAAGCGCTTGGGCGTGTGCCCCACGAGCGGATCGATCCAGTTTCCGTAGGTGTAGGGGTTCGTGGAGAACTGGCCGCGCGTCGACTCCTCGGGGAAGATGGCGTTGAGCTCGTCGTCCTCCATCGGTTCGACCCGGACGCGGAGCCCCTCCAGAACGTAGGTGACCGATCCACCCTCGTCGACGGCGTAGCGGTCCTCGCTGGCCTGGTAGGAGCTGGGCACCAGCTCGTTCGAGTAGAGGATCGACTCGGGCTGGAAGTGGCTGCAGCCGCCGAGAATCAGCAGCGGCAGAAGGAATGTCGAACGCATGGCCACCCTCTCTCTCACTGGGTGCGCTGGCTGAAGAAGTCGATCTGTTGCTGCGCGATGGAGCCCTCCTGGGTGAGGGCGAAGACGACGGCGTTGATGCCGAACCTCAACTGCGGCTCGTTGCCGAAGTTTCGCGCCCACATGTGGACATAGCCCTTGTCGGAGTAAACGCCCACGAGCCGGTCGCCCAGGAACACCCCTTCGAGATAGTAGGTCTGCTGGGCGAAGACGAGGTAGTCGCGCTCCCTCTGCTCGGTGAAGGTGGGGTTCTCCATTTCAGTTCCCACCGGAGGGCCGTCGAAGTCGTAGAAGGTGTGGTAGATGGGGTGATTGTTGGAGATGGGCCGCAGCTGCCCCTCGGCCCCGAGGGCGTCCCGGAAGATGCGTCTGAGGGAGGCTTCTCCCTGGCTGAACTCGGTGAGGGGAGTGGCGTTGTCGACGAAGATGAACCCGCCCCGCCTCAGGTATTCTCCGAGGTTGCGCAGCTCCCGCGCCGTCAGCTCGAAGGCTTCCTCGGCCGTGACGTACACGAAGGGTGTGCGGAACAGCTCCTGGGAGTCGAGGAAGAGGTGGGCGTCGACCTTGGCGGTGATCCCTGTCTGGGCGTTGAGGGCGTCCACCAGGTTGGGGATGGCGCGGGCGGCGCTGTCGAATGTCGGCTCCAGGTCGTTGGCCCAGGCCGTCCCGAGGTAGACGAAGCCCTTGACGTTGCGCCGGTCCGTCGGGTCCTGGATGATCAGGCCCTTGTACTTCCCCGTGTCGAGTGCGTTCAGGTCGATCAGCTCCTCGCGCATGGCGATGCGCTTGCCCGGCTCCTTGGTGCCCCGGATGGTGGCGGCGGAGAGCTCGATGGGCCCGGACTGGAGGTTGATCTGCACGTCCGTGTCCGGCGCGTAGTCGAAGGTCTGGACGGTGCCGAAGACGGAGGGCCCGGCCAGCCGTCGCGCCGATGGCAGTGACAACCGGGGGGTGAGGGCGGTGACCTGCTTGGTAAGGGCCCGGGGGCGGAGGCGCTGGCGCTTGAGGGTGAAGGACTTGGTCGATCGGGGCTTGCGGATGATGAGTCGGGCCACCGCCGGCGGCGGCGCCGCCCTCTCCTCCACCCTCAGCACGATATACAGCAGGACGCCCGCCACGGCGGCGAAGCCGATGAGGAGCCCGCGGGCGGTGTAGGTGACCGTGTCGCGCCACAGACGCTGCAGGTCGAGGCCGTCACTGGGCGCGCTGAAGCGCCGCGAGTCAGCCATGTTCACCACCTGGATGCGGGGTCGCCAAGATCATCCCCCGGTTTCACTCCTGGACCACCAGGGTGTCGGGCTCTGACCGGGGGCCGAAGAAGCCCTGGGCATCGAAGGCCCACACCCGGACCAGGTACGAGAGGCCCGGACTGACGTCCAGCTCCTGATCGGAGTGGGCCCTCGCCGCCGGATCCTCCACGGACCGGGTGTGCTCGGCGCCGCTGGAATCGGTGAAGCCGACGACGAAGCCCTGCACGTTGGCCTCGGATGCGATGGCCCAGGAGACGTGGATGGCGCCGTCCTCCACGGATGCGGCTACGTCGGAGGGCCTCGGCAGGAGCCCTTCGTGGTAGGCCGTGGGCAACTCGATGTCGTCGCTGCACCCCCAGGCGAGGATGACGCCCGCCAGGGCGATGCACGCACCCGCTCTCTTCAACATGAGGACTCCCTTCTCCCTTCCGGCATCAGAAGCGGGTCACCAGGGCCAGGCCCGTCCGCTCCGGAGAGGCCGTCGGCACCAGCCCGACGCGCCCGCCGCCGGGCGGCTCCAGCCCCCCGAGGAGCAGGGCATCCACGAGGTTGTATCCGTAGACGCCGATGGCGACAACCCCGAAGAGCCGCCGCCGCAGGTGGGATCCGTCGGCATCCTCCCTGAGCTGGTTCAGGCGCCGCCAGCTTTCCTCCGCCCCCTCGTAGGTCCCGCCCTCGCGGATCGACAGGTAGAGCGCCTTCTCCACGTCGATCTGCTCGGACTGGGTCTTGTAGTCGGCGTGCGAGGTCAGCCAGACCACGAGGCCGAGGATCTCGGCGGCCACGAGAGCCGTGCCCTTCCCGCGGTGCCCCGTGGCAAGGTGCCCGAGACCCGGAAAGGCCACGGCGAGGGCGACGGCCTGCTTTCTGGAGGCGTATTGCTCGCGTACCTGGAACCTCTCTTCCGGAGCCTGGCCCAGGGCCGGGTCGGCGGTCATCAGGGTCCCGGCGAGGACCAGCAGCAAGAGACGGCGGTAATCTATTGAAACCATGGGGACCTCACGAATTGGAGTTGCTCACAGCCGCGCGCTCACGATCCAGTCCCGGTGGGCCTTGGCGAACTGGAAGGCGTCACGGGTGGCTCGCTCCTCCTCGAACATGCCGATGACCCGGTCGTAGGCCCCGACGGCGTCCTGCCACCTTCCGAGTTCCTCCAGGCAGACGCCCATGTTGCTCAGGGCGCCGATCTCGCTCTCCG
>JAPOZM010000102.1 GCA_026706075.1 Gemmatimonadaceae bacterium | reverse complement strand
ACTACCGGAGGACCCGCATGGAGGCGGCGACACTGACCTTCAACGACCTGCTGGAGCTCACCGAGTCGCTGTTGCGGGACTCGCCTGGCGCACGGGAGGTCCTGCAGAGGCGATACCAGCGCCTCTTCGTCGACGAATTCCAGGACACCGACCCGCTGCAGGCGGCTGTCCTCCTCTACCTGACCGCGAACGACCACGCGGAGCCCGACTGGCGCCGGCTGGTCCCCGCGACGGGCAGGCTGTTCCTGGTCGGTGACGAGAAGCAGGCCATCTACCGCTTCCGGCGAGCCGATCTCGAGGTGTACCGCCTGGTCCGGGACCAGGTCTCCAGCTCCGGTGGCGAGGTCGTGGAGTTGACCACCAGCTTCCGGTCACTGCCCGGACTCGTGGGGTGGTTGAACGATGCCTTCGAGCCCCAGTTCGAGAGCCACGACTCCCGCTACCAGGCGGCGTATCGCCGCCTGGTAGCGGAGCTGCCCGAGAAGCGGGAGGCTGGCGTCTATCAGCTGAGAGGGCGGGCGGGGGAAGGCAGCCGCCAGGAGCAGGCGCGCGAGGAGGCGGACCGCATCGCCGTCTTCATCGCCGCCGCCCTGCGGGGCGGCACCGACCTGAACGGCGCCGACAGCGTTCTCGGCGAGACCGCCAGCCCGGGCGACTTCATGATCCTCACCCGCACCCGGCGGTACCTGTCCGAATACTCCCGCGCCCTGGAGGAGCGCGGAATTCCATACGATGTCACGGGTGCCGGGTCCCTGCGCTCATCCGGCGAGCTGCGCGCCCTGGTGGATGCCCTGGAGGCCGTCCTGCTGCCCGATGACCCGGTGGCCCTGATCGCCTGTCTGCGAGGCCCCCTCTGCGGTCTCGGCGACGACGACCTCTACCGCCTGCGGAAAGCGGGATGGCGGTTCCGCCTGACCGAGGATGCGCCGGAGGGTCTGGGGGCCCCGCTGGAGGAGCACCTTGGCGTCGCCCTTCAGGGTCTGCGCCAACTGCGGTGCGACCTGGATCGGCGCCCGGCCGCCGCCGCCCTCGAGCGCTTCGTCGAAGGCGCGGGTCTGGCCGCAGTGGCGGCCGGCCGGCCGGCGGGCTCATCCCGGGTCGGCAACCTGCTGAGGGTGCTGTCGATGGTGCGCGAGTGGCAGGGCCGGCACGGGTTCGATTGGGCGCGCATCGCCTCCTGTCTGCGCGATCTGCTCGAAGAGGACGAGCTCAGAGTTGAGGAGATGACCCTCGAGACAGGTCGTCCGGACGTGGTCCGGGTGATGAACCTGCACCAGGCCAAGGGCCTAGAGGCGAAGGTGGTGTTCCTGGCCGATCCCGCCGATCGATCGGCGGCGCGGCAGACGGTCGACACCCACGTGTCCCGACTGGGGAAGTCCCCGTATCTGTCGATGGCGGTCACCATGAGCGGCCGCTATCGGCCGGTGGTGCTGGCCGAGCCCGAGGGGTGGGAGCAGGACCAGGCCGAGGAGGAACGGTTCGCCGCCGCCGAGGATCTGCGCCTCGTCTATGTCGCCGCTACCAGGGCCAGGGACGTACTGGTCGTCTCCCTGCCGGCCCACCGCAGCGGCGGGCCCTGGTCGCCGCTTGACCAGCAGTTGAGCGGGGCCCGCGAATTGCCCGTTCCCGCTGCGGACACTCCCTTGCCGCCCCGGAGCTCGCCTTCCGCCGCCGACTTCGCCGAGCTCCGGCGGGAGCGGGAGTTGTCCCTGGCGGCGGCGGCCGAGCCCTCCTACTGCCAGGTCGTGGTGACCGAGGAGGAGGAGCTGGCGGCGGGCGAGACCGACCCGGAGACCCGCGGACGGGGGCGGAGCTACGGGACTGCGGTCCACCGGCTTCTCGAGAGCCTGGCGACCCGGCGTCTCGAGGGGCTGGACGAAGCCGCCCTCCGCGCCTACGTCCGTGGCCTTCTGGTAGCGGAGGGACTGGACCCCGAGGCCCTGGAGGAGGCGGCCATGACGGCGATCGACCGCTTCCGGGAGTCTGAGCTCTGGGGCGAGTTGCGGGCGGCCGGGGACGACGTGCATGCCGAGGTGCCCTTCGGAGAAGTCCGCGGCGAAGGGGTGCGCCGGGGGGTGATCGACCTGGTGTACCGCGTCGGGGAAGGCGCCTGGAAGGTGGTCGACTACAAGACCCACCGCGGGGAGGGGGACTCGGCGATGGAGAGCCTGGCGGCGTGCTACGCAGACCAGATGGCCGCCTATTGCGAGCACTGGGAGAGGGCAAGCGGAGAGCGAGTCACCGAACGGGGCCTGTGGCTGGCCTCCTCCGACGGTGCGGATCGATACATCAGCCTGTGACGGTCTCGTTGCCGGGATCTGAGCCCGGTTCTAAGTTGACTTCGACCCCCTTGACGCACCTCCGAGGATCATCATGAGCCCATCCGGGGCGACCTACTCCGATTCCGGCGTGGAGACCGGGGCGGCGGACGCCGCCCTTGCCCGTCTCGTCGCCCATGTCAGCCGCCCCCGACACCGCCGGGAGGACGGTTCCTGCGTCGGCGAGAGCCTGGTTGAGAGCGGTCTCTACGCCTCGGTTCTCGCTCTGGACGACCACCGCGGCCTGGCGCTCACCACGGATGGCGTGGGCACCAAGGTCCTGGTGGCCGAATTGGTGGGCCGGTACGACACCATCGGCATCGACTGTGTGGCCATGAACGTCAACGACCTCGTGTGTGTCGGCGCGGAGCCCGTGGCAATGCTCGATTACCTGGCCGTGCAGAAGACCGACTCCGATGTCTTCGACCAGATCGGCCAGGGCCTGGCCGCGGGTGCCGAGATGGCCAACATCTCCATCCCCGGGGGCGAGGTGTCGCAGATGAAGGAGATCATCCGCGGCATCGAAGAAGGCCGGGGCGTCGATCTCGTCGGCGCGGCCTCCGGCCTGGTCGATCTCGACCGACTGGTGGTGGGCGAGGGCATCGAGGACGGAGACGCCGTCGTCGGCCTGGTGAGCAACGGGCTCCACTCAAACGGTTTCAGCCTTGCGCGAAGCGTCCTCTTCGGGACACTCGGGCTGGATGCCGACGACCACGTACCCGAGTTCGGCCACACTGTCGCCGAGGAGTTGCTGCGGCCCACGTCCATCTACGTTCGACCGGCGATGGCCATGCTGCGGGCGGGTCTCCGGGTTCGGGCCTTCAGCCACTTGACCTCCGGGGGCTTCCTGAACCTGCTGCGCATCCGGAGCAAGACCGGCTTCGTCCTACACACTCTGCCCGATCCCCAGCCCGTCTTCGACCTCATCCGGCGCGCAGGACCCGTGGCCGACGAGGAGATGCACCGAGTCTTCAACATGGGCATCGGCTTTGGAGCAGTGGTGCCCGAGACCGAGGCCGATGCCGTCCGCCGGATCGCCTCGGAGCACGGGTTCGAGAGCCTGGTCCTCGGCCATGCATGCCCTAGCCACGCCGGACGGGTCCTCCTCGAGCCGCGTGGGCTGGTCGGCGAGGGCGACCATTTCCGCCCCGTCTGAAGCCGGCCTTCGGCATCGGGAGCGCCAGGCACCCTGCCAGGTCGTCTAGATCAGGTGTTCAAGACTGTCCATCAGGCCGCCTGGGCCTTCGATGCCGAGTGGGTACCCGATGCCGACACCGGAAGACGGGTGTACGAGCTGTCCTCCGACTGGACCGACGAGGAGGTCGTGGCCGAGATGTACCAGCGGCACGGGGCAACGGACGAGCAGCCGCGGCCCTATCTCAAGACCGTCATGTGCCGCCTGGTCTCGCTGTCGGCGGTGGCTCGCACCGAGGAGGAGGGCGGAGCGGTGCGCCTGCAGCTGCGCTCCCTGCCCGCGACAACGGACCCGAAGGCGCGCCAGGCGTCGGAGCCCGAGATCGTCCGCCGGTTTCTGGACGGAGTCGGCCGAGCCAAGCCCCAGATGGTGGGCTACAACTCGGGATCGGCGGATCTGCGTATTCTGGTTCAGCGAGGGGTGGTTCACGGCATCCGGGCCGCCGCCTTTGCCGAGCGCCCCGACAAGCCCTGGGAGGGCGTCGACTACTTCGCGGGCGGAGACTGGCACGTCGACCTGATCGAGGTTCTCGGTGGCTGGGGCCGCGGTCGGCCGTCTCTGCACGAGATGGCGGCGGCCTGCGGCATCCCCGGCAAGTTCTCGGGCGCGGGGGACAGCGTCCAGGATCTGTGGGCGAGGGGGGAGCTGGGGGCCATCATCGCCTACAATGAGTTCGATGCCCTGACGACGTACCTGCTGTGGCTCCGGGTGGCCCACTTCGGCGGGTTCTTCGACTCGGAGCAGTACCGGGAGGAAGAGACCCGCGTGAGGGACCTGCTCGAGCGTGAGTCGGCCCGGGACGGAAGGGAGCACCTGGCAGAGTATCTCAGGGAGTGGAACCGCAGCCGGCGCCCGGAGGTTGCCGCCAGGCCGCAGTTGAATCTCGGTCTGTGAAGCAGAAGCGGGATCAGGCTCGGAGCGTTCGAGCGGGTGGCGCCGAGGCGACCAGCGTTATACTATCGAAATATGCCCTGTCCTCAATAAATCCGAACGGGTTCGAGACCCAATGGGGGTGCGGTGAGAGCGGTCCCTCCCTCGGGGATGTCCCGATCAGCCGTCAGAGCTTTCGAGCCCCCGCCGCTGCCCCCTCCCGGATTGCGGCTGGACGGAGTCACCCTCCGTGCCCTATCCGAGGCCGACCGGGCCCTCGGCTTCCTGTACGGCCAGATTGCAGCTCGTGAGTCCGTCGGCGATCTGATCGCATTGGCCTGCCGGCGAGAGGCGGTCGCCTCCTGCCGCCTGGACGGCAGCCGGATCACCCTGCGAGACCTGCTCTGGTGGGAACTGGACGGGAACAAGGCGGATCGCCTCGCCGTCCCCGGGGGCGAAGCGCGGATCTGCGCGAACTACGCAGAGGCGATCGGGAGCATGCTCCCGGAGTCCGCCAAGGGACAGGACGAAGCCGTGAGCCAGAGTGGGCTCCGATCCCTTCACAAGGCCCTCTTCGCACGTCTCCGTGGCCGCGATGACCGGCCTGGCGAGTTCCGCCGGACGATCATCTGGCTGGGCCCGGCCGGGAGCACTGCGGCGACGGCGCACTTCGTACCTCCACTGCCGCAGAGAATCCCGGAGCACGTGGATCGGCTCCAGGCCTTCTGGAGAAGGGACGCGCCACTGCCGCCACTGGCCAGGATCGCCCTGGTCTCTCTGCAACTGGAGTCCCTTCATCCCTTCGTCGACGGCAGCGGCCGGGTCAGCCGTCTGTGCCTGTTGCGGATGCTGCAGAGCGCCCACGGAGCCTGGCCGCAGTTGCTGACTCCTTCGGTGGCGATGGCCGCCCACATTGGCGAGCACTTCCGCAATCAGCAGCGGGCGCGGATTCAGGGGGAGTGGGAGGCCTGGATCCGCTACTTCGCGCGGCGGCTGGAAGATGCGGCCGTTGCGGCTGCCCGCCGCCTGGAGCGGATGGACGCGGAGCTTCAGGAGCAGGAGGATCAGATCGGCCAGCACATGGCGGGACTGCGGCAGACGGCTGGGGCACTTCTGGGGGAGCTGGCCCGGAAGCCTCTCGTCACGGTGTCCGACGTGGCCCGCATCTGCGACCGAACCTTTGCCAACGCCAATCTGCTGGTCGGCCGACTGGAGGAGCTTGGCCTCCTGCAGGAAATCACGGGCCGCCGGCGCAATCGCCGCTTTCTCTACTCGCTCTACCGGGAGGAAGGGTTCTAAGCAGGCGTTATTATTGCAATGGAGGCTCATTCAATACGACAGAGAGCCTTGTAGGTTGCCCGTGGGAGGAGTGGAGGAGTCCTCCACACGACCTCGACGCAGCCAGGGAGGGCTGACAAACCAGCCCCGACGTGTGGCGGCCACGTGGGTTCGGCGTGCGCGGGTGCAGGTGCGGGTGGTCTCGCCAGAGAGGGGCGATTTTCAGGTGGCCGAGCCCGTCGGAAAGCGTTAACTTCTCGGGTCACGCCGAATCCTTCCTTCCCCTTCGGGCAGTTCAGGAGGGGAGCCATCCCCACGGCACGCGGCCAAGGAGTGATTGCCCAAGTGAACTACGAAAGCTGGACGGACGAGGATGTCAGTCTGCAGACGTATTTCAATGAGATTGCAAGTTCACAGCCGCTGTCCCGGGAGAAAGAGGCCGAGTTGGCCGAGCGCATCGCCGCCGGCGACGAGCGGGCTCGCGAAGAGCTCGCCGAGGCCAATCTCCTGTTCGTCGTCACCGTAGCCAAGCAGTATCGCAACCGCGGCCTGTCCTTCTCGGAGTTGATCAGCGCCGGCAACCTCGGGCTGATGACCGCCGTGGACAGGTTCGACGCCACGCGGGGTTACAAGTTCATCTCCTATGCGGTGTGGTGGATCCGCCAGGCGATTCAGCAAGCCCTGGCCGAAGACAGCCGCACAGTCCGCCTTCCGCTGAACCGCCTCAACCTCCTTCGCAAAATCGCCCGCACCGCGCAGCAGCTCGGCAACGCCAACGAAGGCGAGCCCCACGACGAGGAGATCGCCGCGGCCCTGGAGCTGTCCATCACGGAGGTGAGGGACACCATGTTGAGTGGGCGGCGCGCCGTGTCACTCGACCGCGCCGTCTTCGACGAGGACGAGGACACGACCCTGCTCAAGCGGTTGGCCGACCCGGCCCAGGAACAGCCGGACGAGTGCATCACCCGATCCTCCAGCCAGCAGCAGTTGGAGAAGGTTCTCGAGGGTCTCGACGAGCGCGAGCACGAGATCATCCAGCTCTACTTCGGCCTCGACGGCTCAGAGCCGATGACCCTCGAGCAGATCGGCGACCGCATGGGGCTCACTCGGGAGCGCATCCGCCAGCTCAAGGAGCGGGCCTTCTGCAAGCTGCGACACCCCTCACGCCACGAGGAGCTGCGGCCCCTCGAGGACTGAGCAGCGCTCCGCTGAAAGAAGCAGGGCGGCCTCTGTCTCAGGGCGGGGCCGCCTTCGTATGTACGGACGGACGCGCTGCCGGACTCAGACGTGAAAGACGTATAGATCGCGGTCGACGCCGGGCAACTCGACCCAGGCCCCACCTCGCCGATGGGACTCCGCCACGCCGAGGCAGGCTTCGGTGATGTGATGGGTTATGTCGATGTGGCCCCGCGTCGGCCGGCCTTCCTCGTGGGCGTCGAGGAGGTCCTCAAGGCAGGAGACGACCGTGCTCCTTGGCTCGACGTCTGGGAGCGCCGCCTCGACCCAGTTCCTGCCCTTGCCAGCGAGCCTCAGACTGTCGCCGGCGCCGTTGCCCAGGGACCGCACGGCCCCCTCGGACCCGATCACCTCGAACTCCCAGGGGCCGGCCGGGACCGACCACGCCCGCACGCCCCCGTCTAATCGCAGCTCGTAGGTGGCCGACGGGTCGAAGGGCACGTGGCCGTCCTCGATGACGTAGTCGGAGGGCTCGAGCTCGCCCCGAACGTGGGTGATCGCCGGGTCCCCGATCAGCCAGGAGACGGTGTCGATCGAGTGGATGTGTCCGTGCAGCAGACTCGAGGCCGCGTAGTGGACGACGACCCTGGGCTCGCCGATGCGGCCTCCGAGGACGGCGTCGCGGACCGCGTCGTAGCGGTTGTCGAAGCGGCGGAGCACACCGCTGTTGAAGAGGGTGCCGTTGCGCTTCACGGCGTCGCGAATCTCGTCCGCCCTCGCCATGGAGCAGGCCACCGCCTTCTCGACGTAGACCATGGGCACCGACATGTCGGCCAGGGCCACGGCCAGGTCGGCATGGGAGTCGCCCCGGAAGGAAGGATCCGGGCTCTCCCGGCCCGGTTTCTGCAGTCCTGTTGCGGTGGTGCAGACCGCCACGAGGTCAAGCCGCTCCTGCTCGACCATGTCCCGGAAGTCCTCGTACACGGCCTCTACTCCCCAGCGTTCGGTGAAGTCCGACCGCCGTTCGGCGAGCAGGTCGCAGCCGGCGGCCAACTCCAGCCGGCTGCTGGCACGGGCGGAGGCGGCGACGGAGTAGGGCAGGTGGCTGTGGCCTTCGTCGTCGATGGTGGACCCCATTCGGCCCAGGCCGATGACGCCGACTCGATATGCTGGCATGGTCTGTCTCCGGATGTTGAGCGGGCTCAAGTATAGGGGTGTGCCACCCTCCTGCCACTTCTGCGGGGGCGGGGACTGCGATTGTGGCGCCCTCCCGGAGAGGCCAGATTCCGAATGCCATGGTAGACGGCGACCCAGGAGAATTCGTCCGTTCCGAAGACGCCTTCCGTGGCTGGGTGACGGCCGACGGCTCCTCGGGGTACCCGGCCGAGGCCGGCCGCTACCACCTGTATGTCTCCTGGGCCTGTCCCTGGGCCCACCGCACCATAGTCGTGCGCGAGCTCAAGGGGCTGGGGCAGGTCGTCCCCATGACCGCCGTCGACCCCATACGGGACGAGCGCGGTTGGGCCTTCCGGGAGGGAGAGGGCCACGGCCCTGACCCTGTCAACGGCTTCGAGTTCCTGAGCCAGGCGTACGAGGCCACGGATCCGGGGTACCGCGGACGGATCACCGTTCCCGTTCTGTGGGACAGGAAGAGCGGGCGCATCCTCAGCAACGCGGACGACGACCTGATGCGGATGATGACCCGGGAATTCGACGCCTTCACCGACCGCGGTCTCGACCTCTACCCGAAGGAGTTGCGCGAGGAGATCGACGAGGTCAACGATCTCGTCTACCCCGATGTGAACGACGGAGTCTACCGGTGCGGCTTCGCTCGCTCCCAGGGCGCCTACGACCGACGGGTGCGCAGGCTCTTCGCGACCCTGGACCTGCTCGAGGACCGCCTGGCCGGGCAGCGGTACCTGGTGAACGGGCGGATCACGGAGGCCGACTGGCGGCTCTTCGTCACGCTCGTGCGCTTCGACGCGGTGTACCACGGGCACTTCAAGTGCAACCTGCGCCGGATCGTCGACTACCCGAATCTCTCGGGCTATCTTCAGGATCTCTACCAGCAACCGGGGATCGCGGAGACGGTGAACTTCGATCACATCAAGCGCCACTACTACGGCACCCACCCGGACCTCAACCCCGGCGGCATCGTCCCCGTGGGACCGGAGCAGGACCTGACCGCCCCCCACGACCGGGCATCCCTGGGCCCCGACCGATGACCACGTCCGGCGTGGCGACCCTGGGCGGAGGCTGCTTCTGGTGCCTGGAGGCGGTCTACGAACAGATGCGGGGCGTCGTCTCCGTCGAATCGGGCTACAGCGGGGGTAGGACCGACGACCCGAGCTACGAGAGCGTCTGCTCGGGCGTGACGGGCCACGCGGAGGTGGTGCAGGTCCGCTTCGATCCCTCCGTGGCCGGCTACCGGGACGTGCTCGAGGTGTTCTTCGGGATCCACGACCCCACGACGAAGGACCGGCAGGGCAGCGACATCGGGACCCAGTACCGCTCGGCCATCTTCACCCATGGCGAGGAGCAGGCGTCGACGGCCAGGGAACTCATAGCGCACCTCGAGGCGGAGGGGGTGTTCGCAGACCCGATCGTCACCGAGGTCCAACCCCTGGAACGGTTCTGGCCGGCCGAGGACTACCACCGCCGGTACTACCGGCGCAATCCGGCCCAGCCCTACTGCGTGATGGTGGTGGGCCCCAAGGTGGGCAGGTTCCGGGAGCGCTTCGGCCGCCTGCTGAGGGATCCCGGGGAGCTCTCTCCGGGTGGTTAGGGTGGCCCGCCGCGGGCGGCCGGAGGGCGGTGGGTCAGCTCACCTCGCTCCTGAGGAAGCTCACGAAGGCCGCCATGAAGAGAGCCACGGCGAACAGGGCCAGCAGCAGAACGTCGACGAAGCGGGCATCCAGGCGTTCCTGCATGCCGTCGCTACGGTACCGGAAGTCGGGCAGGTCGTCGATGTCATACTCCTCTCCGCTGCCAGCCGTTGCCTCCGTTTGCTCGGCCACATAGCGGGCGAACTGCCGCTGGTACTGGCGCAGGGCGCCGATCAGGCGCTCCTCGTGGCGCACCCCGGTGGCGCCGATGTCGGTGTTGGCGTAGACGAAGCAGGCCACCGGTGAGACCCGGGTGATCACGCGGGCCATGTCGGTCTGTCGGCGCAGGCGGTTCTCGAAGTCGGAGATGATCTCGGCCGAGGCCTCGTTGAGATCCTTCTGCAGCTGGTCGCGCTGTTCGCGCCTCTGGCGGAAGAACTCGGTGCGTTGGGAGGCCGTCATGTTGCGGAAGGAGCGGCCGCCGCGCCGCCACTGGCTGCGGTACTCGGCGGCCATGGCCTCGGTGCGCAGGCCGATCTCGCGCTCCACGGCGCCCACATCGGGCACGGGGACCGCCAGCTCGGCCAGGTAGGGGCCGAGGTTGGGTACCACCAGGGCCAGCAGCACCCACAGGGCCACCAGGCCGAGGATGGCCGTGGAGGACGAGCGGGCCCGGACCGAGACCAGCAGGCCGATGGAGAACATGACCGCCAGCAGGAGCAGGGAGACCGCGCCGGTCACGGCGAAGGCCTCCCAGTCGGTGGCCGTGAAGGGCACCTCGGCGGACATGGAGATCAGCAGCGCGCCGATAAGCAGCGCCGCCAGGAAGGGCAGGGCGAGGCTGAAGTAGCCGCCCAGCCACTTGGCCAGGATCAGGAGGTCCCTCGGCACCGGGTAGGACATGACCAGCTTCAGGGTCCCCGACTCGCGCTCGCCGGCGACGGTGTCGTAGGAGATGAAGAAGGCGAGCAGGCTCAGGACCACGGCGACCACGAAGAGCATGTCGGCCACGGGGAACAGCAACATGGCGGGGTTTGCGTTCAGGTCGCCCTGGAAGCCGGGCAGGTAGTCTTCCGAAACCACGGCGGTGTGGTCCAGGGTCTTCTCCACCCCGTAGAACAGGACCTGGAAGGACTGCGGCGGCCGGTCGACTCGCACCCCCCGGCGCTGGAGGTCGCGGTAGGACCCATACTCGGCCGCCTGGTCCCGGTACAGGGACTGGTTGCGGCCGAAGTCGCTGCGCCGCGCCTCCAGGTCGGCCCGCAGGACGACGACGCTGATGATGCCCAGCAGCACGCAGAGGGCTGCGCAGACGAGGAACCGCAGCTCCAGCAGGCTGGTGAGCCACTCCTTGGCGATCAGGGCGCGCAGCACGATTCCGGCTCAGTCGACGAGATCGAACCGCAGGAAACCGACGTAGGCGGCCAGGAAGAACACGCCATTCAGGACGATCAGCACCAGGAGGTCGACGTCGTTACCGGTCAGCACCTCCAGAATCGGCCGGCGTGGGGGTGCGAAGGCGGGCAGGTCGTCTGGATCGATGGGGGCCTCCAGGATTTCGCTCCGCTCCTCGGAGTCCTGAACCCCCTGGGCCAGCAGGCGGCGTTCCCGCTCGATGGAGGCCAGGGCCTCGAGGTTCTGGTCGCGGTAGCGGTCGATGTAGCCGCGCAGGCCGGAGTAGTCCTCGAGCCCCGCGCCGGCCAGGGACGCGGTGGCGTAGACGTAGCTGGAGGAGGGGGAGATCCGGGCCAGGGCGACCCCGGCCGCCACCTGCCCCTCGAGACGGCGAGCGTAGTCGTCCAGAAGACGGCCGGTCTTCTCGTCGGCATCCGCTTCCGCCTGCTGGCGCAGCTCGTCGCGCTGCTCGCGGCTCATGCTCCGCCAGTCCCGGCTCCGGAACTGTGACCACATGGCGCGGCGGATCGCCTCGCGCTCTCCGGCGATGGCGCCCGGGGACGGAATCGGAAAGGCCGCCCGGGCGACGATGGGAGCGACATTGGGCACGGCGAGCACGAGCAGGACCCAGATGAGGAACCCGGTGACGAGGGAGGTGGAGGAGCGCCGGGTGTACACGGAGATGGCGAGGGCCAGGGTGAAGAACAGGGACAGGTAGAGGGCGGCCACCCCGAGCATGCCGGCAAAGGCGGCCCACTCGCCGATGCCGAGCTTGAAGGAGGTGAGCAAGGCGGCCAGTAGCAGCCCGAGTAGAACGGCGGCGAGGAATGGTCCCATCAACGCGAGGTAGCCCCCCAGCCACTTCACCAGCAGCACCGTGTGCCGCGCCACGGCGTTGGACATGACCAGCCGAAGGGTCCCTTCCTCGTGCTCTCCGGAAATGGCGTTGAAGGCGAAGAGCATGGCCAGCAGGGAGCCGACGATGTTCACGATGTAGAGCAGGTCCGGGGGCGGGAACAGGGTGTACAGGGCGCTGGCGTACTTGCTGCCGCCGAGCTCGGGCTCCCGCCGCGAGATGGAGACCGATCGCGACAGCTCGCGCTCGAGGCCGACGGTGAACACGGAGAGGGGATTCGGCGGCTTCTCGTGCCGGGTCCCCCGCCATCGCAAGGTCCGGAAGTCGACGGACTCGGCCAGGCGCTGCTCCCGGGCCGCCTTGGCCTCGCCGTAGGCATCCAGCCGGCGGTCGTGGTTGAAGCCCAGGACCAGGGACGACCCGACGACGAGCACGGACAGCAGCACCGCCGACAGGGCGAACCGGTAGGTGAGCAGATGGGAGTGCAACTCGCGCACGAGGAGAGCTCTGAACATGTGCACCGTATGGGCGGACCCGACGGGTGAGGGCTTGCCTGTACCAGGGTTTGACACCGGAAGGCAGCGGATCATTCCAAAAGATTTGCGTTCCGGCGGCCCGATGCGTCTGGTCAGTGGAGCCGATGGCGCTATAATACCCCGACCTACCCGACCGCCGTGCAGCCGGGCCACCCGTCGGTGCGCCGACGGCGACCGGATCCCCCGCGAAAGACAACTGTGAGGGTCCAGAGCGTCCACACCTACGACCTTCGGTACCCCGTGTGGCGGGGGTTCGCCAACTCCACGACCTGGAACCGCGCCCGGACCGCCGGGGTCGTGGAAGTGAGCACGGACGACGGCCTGACGGGATGGGGAGAGGGCGTCCGGGCGCCTTCGGCCGGGGTGCTGGCCGACCGGTTGATCGGGCGGGACCCCTTCGACGCCGTCGTCATCGGCCGGGAGCTGGCGGCGGCCGGGGCCTCCATGGCGCAGGTGAGCGCCGTCGACATCGCCCTCTTCGACCTGATGGGCCAGGCCGTGGAGCGGCCGTGCCACCAACTCCTCGGCGGGGCCGTGCGGGAGCGGGTGCCGGCCTATGCCAGTGGGCTGTTCCTGTGGTCGGAAAGCGATCCCGTTCTCGGGATGGAGGCCGAGGCCGCGGGCTACGCCGAGGCCGGGTTCCCCGCGGTGAAGATGAAGATCGGCCACGGCCCCCGGAACGACGCGGCCAGGGCGGCGGCGGTGAGGCGGGCCATCGGCCCGGACGTGTTGCTGGCCGTGGACGCCAACTGCGCCTACGATCGCAGCACGGCGCTTGAGTCGATACGGAGCATTGCGGAGCACGACATCTACTGGTACGAGGAGCCGGTGCCGCCAACCGAGGTCGAGGCCTACCGCGAGATCCGGGCGGGTTCCGGCCTGCGGATCGCGGGAGGAGAAGCCCTGGAGGGGTTGAACGCTTTTCGAGACCTGGTCTCAAAGAGGGCTCTTGATATCGTTCAGCCGGATATTTCGATAGCAGGAGGCTTCACGGTTTGCCGGCAGGTGGAGTCTCTGGCCGATGCCCACGGTGTCCAGGTGCTTCCGCACATGTGGGGCACCTCGATCCGCTTGGCGGCGACCCTGCACTGGCAAGCCACGATTCCCGATGCTCCCGGCCTGTTCCCGGAGCCGTGCCTCCTCGAGTTCGACATGACCGAGAACGCACTGCGCACCGAGTTGGCCACGGAGTCTTTCCAGCTGGTGGACGGCGCCGTGGCGGTCCCTACCGGTCCGGGCCTGGGGATCGAGATCGACCGGGAGGTGCTGGAGCGCTACACGGTGACCGCCGAGCGGGTCGGATCGTGAGGGCCCGGGGGCCGGGATGAGCGGCGAGCTGAAGACTCTGACCACGGAGCAGAAGGGCTTCTTCGTGGAGAACGGCTACCTCCACCTGCCCGGGTTCTACAAGGGCGCGGCGCTGGAGGAACTGCAGCGGCAGTACCACGAGCTGGTGACCCGCACCGAGGGCAGGCCGGCGAACATGAGCTACTCCTTCATGGAAGCGCCCGAGGGATACCCGCCCGACGGGTTCAACCCGAAGAACGTGGTGGGGATGATGGACCAGACCCTGGCCGGCGACTTCTGGTTCGACCAGTTCACGGAGCCGCGGGTCGTCTCGGTGATGGTCGACTGCCTGGGACCCAACCTCGACTTCCACAACGGCAAGGTGCGCAACAAGCCGCCCGGCTTCGTGGCCGGGCAGGGCTGGCACCAGGACTGGCCCTACGAGCGGCACTCGCAGCCGGGCCTGGCCGCGGCGATCACCTATCTCGATCCGACCGGCTTCGAAGCGGGGGCCACCGAGGTGATCCCGGGCAGCCATCTCAAGGCCCTGCCGACGGCGGAGGGAGAGTCGACGCTGGTCCAGGAGGACGTGGACGAGTCCCGCCGGGTGGTCTGCAAGGTCGAGGCCGGCGACGTGGTGATCATCCACGTGCTCGTCGTTCACCGCGCCGGGCACAACTACACGGACCGCAGCCGAAACGCCATCATCAACGAGTACAAGACGATGGAGGCGGTCGACGAGTGGAACAACCGCTGCGCCTTCGCGGGAATGCCCCTGGCGCGAGGGGGGCGTCTCCTGATGCCGCGGCTGACCTCCTGGGCACCATGACGGTCGTCGGCGAGCCCGTGTCGCCGGCCGCAACGTCGGTGCCGGACCCGGCAACGCAGCCACAAGCGCGGAGAAGGCCATGAGCAGCCAGACATACCGCGTCGACCGCCTGGTCGACGTTCGGGTGCCGATGCGGGACGGGGTCGAGCTCTCGGCCGACATCTACCTGCCCCGGGGCGCCGGCCCCGTGCCCGCCGTGCTGATGCGGACCCCCTACAGCAACAGCATCGAGCCGATGATCGAGAAGGGCCGGCGGCTGGCCGGCGCGGGGTACGCCTGCGTCATCGGCGACTGCCGGGGACGCTGGGATTCCGACGGCGAGTACTATCCCTTCCTCAACGAGGCCGAGGACGGCTTCGACACCCAGGAGTGGACCGGCGTCCAGCCATGGTGCGACGGCCGCATCGGCACCGCCGGCGCCTCGTATGTGGGCACCACCCAGCTGCGCCCCGCGCCGCTGGCCAGCCGCTTCCTCAAGTGCATGGCGCCGCGGGTGATCTGCGCCGACTACCACGGCGGGCTGGTCTACCCGGGAGGGGCCTTGCAGCTGAACGTGGCCATGACCTGGGGCATGCGGACCCACGCGCGCACCGGCCAGGACATCGACTTCCACAACTGGACCGAGGCCTTCCGCTCCCTGCCCCTGGTCGACATCGATTCCGCAGGCGGCCGGCAGCTGCCGTTCTGGAAGGACTGGATCGCCCATCCGGCCTACGACGACTACTGGGCGGCCATGGACGACGAGCCGAAGTGGGGCCGCGTCCGGGCGCCGGCCTTCAACATGGGCGGCTGGTACGACCTCTACGCCAGCCAGACATTCTTCAATTTCAACGGGCTGCGGCTGTCCGGCGGTTCCGAGGAGGCGCGCCGCAGCCGGCTCATCGTCGGCCCCTGGCCCCACTCGCTGAGCACGTCCACGCGCACCGGGGACATCGACTTCGGCGAGAGCTCCCTGGTGGACCTGGAGCTGGAGGAGCTGCGATGGTTCGACCACTGGCTCAGGGGCCGGGACAACGGCGTCGACCAGGAGCCGCCCCTGCGCCTGTTCGTCATGGGGGTCAACGAGTGGCGGGACGAGCACGAGTGGCCCCTGGCGCGCACCGACTGGCAGGACTGGCACCTGCACTCCGGCGGCCGGGCCAACTCGGTCCTCGGCGACGGCGCACTGGCCCGTGAGGCGCCGGGGGAGGAGCCGGCGG
>JAPOZM010000114.1 GCA_026706075.1 Gemmatimonadaceae bacterium | reverse complement strand
CGCAGATTGGCCCCTATATCACCCCCTGTCGGCCGTTCCGCCAAAGCATGAAGTCGCCACTCTTCGTGGTTTTGGAGGGCCCGGACGGTTCGGGCACGAGCACCCAATGCCAGATCCTGTGCGATCGGCTGCGCGCGGAGGGCCACCAAATCGTCCAGACCCGAGAGCCGGGAGGCACGGAGGTGGGGGAGCGAATCAGATCCGTGGTTCTTGACCCGGGATTGAAAGCGCTGGATGACGTAGCCGAGTTGCTCCTGTATGCGGCGAGCCGGAGGCAGCACCTGCAGGAGCTGATCGAGCCGGCGCTGGCATCCGGAAAGCCGGTGATCAGCGATAGATATGCGGCATCCTCGTTTGCCTATCAGGGGGCGGGGAGAGGGCTCGGGCCCGAGCTCGTGTCGGCTGTCAACAAGGTGGCAACACGCGGACGGGAGCCGGATGCCACCATCTTTCTGGACCTTTCCCTGGACCAGGCGCGTCGGCGGAGGGGCCACAGGGGGGGAGGCGGGGACAGAATCGAGGCCGCGGGCGAGGCCTTGCAGAAGCGTGTCGGCCTTGCCTACCGCCAGTTGGCGGGGAAGGACCCGGAGCGGTGCTTCCTCTTCGACGCCAGTCCCGGGGTTCAGGAGGTGGCGGCCTCCATCGAGCGATGCCTCCTGGGCCGTTTTCGGAACTTCCCCTACCGATGAGGAAGCCGAATCGAGAGATGAGAACTTCAGAGCGGCCGGGGATCTGGAGTCGGACTGCACTGCCCACCGCAATTGCGGCGCTGATCGGCCATATGCCCCCGGCCAATTGTGAGCCGGAGGACCGCTATGGCTCCCTGAATGACAGCTGGGACCGCTTCGGATCGGTGTACGCGCGAGTGATCGAGCACTATTACGATCCCGTGGATCACGATGCCATCATGAGAGCCGCCATCGAAGGGATGCTGCGGCAACTGGACCCCTATACCCAGTATTTCGACGAGGAGGGCTTGCGGCAGCTCCGCCAGGATACGACGGGGCGATTCGCCGGGCTGGGCATCACGGTTGGCATCAAGGATCGGACCCCGGTGGTGATCGCCCCTATCGAGGGCACCCCGGCGGACCGGGCGGGGCTGCTTCCAGGTGACCTGATCGTGGCCATCGAAGGCAGGGAGACCTTCGGGCGCTCGTTGGAGCAAGTGGTCAATGATCTGCGCGGAGATCCGGGAACCTCGGTGCGGATCACCGTCGATCGGCGGGGGGTGCTCGACGACTGGGATGTAATCATCGTCCGGGAGATGATCCAGATCCGCAGCGTCGCGGTCGCCGAGGAGATCCTGCCGGGGATCGGATACATCAGCATGCGCCAGACCCGGTTCTCGGAGGAAACGTCGGCGGAGATGGAAGCCGCCCTGGAGCGGATCTCCGCCCTCGACGTGAAGGGCCTCATCCTCGATCTCCGGGGAAACCCCGGAGGCCTGCTGAGCCAGGCAGCGGAAGTGGCAGACCTGTTCCTTCCGAGAGGCGCCCCGATCGTCTCCGTTCGCGAACGGTCCGGCCGGCGCGAGGAGACCAAGCGCTCGGAGCGTCGCCCCCCGTCACCGCATCTGCCGCTCGTCGTCCTGATCGACGGGGGGAGCGCGAGCGCCGCGGAGATTGTCGCCGGTGCCTTGCAGGACAACGACCGCGGCCTCGTGGTGGGGACGACATCTTTCGGCAAGGGATCCGTCCAGACGATTTTCGATCTCCGGGACGAGGATCGCGCTGCCCTGAAACTCACCACGGCCCTGTATTTCACCCCGAGCGGCCGCAGCATCCACCGTGAGTCTCTCGCCCTGCCGGGCCTGCTGCAGCCGGTCCCCTTCGGAGACGTCAGTCTCCCGGGCGGTCAGTTGCTGTCCGTGGTGCTCTCATCCCCTGATTTCGATGTCGCAGGAGATCGCTTGCGGGCACGATTCGATCTGGACGAGAGGCTGTCCGGACAGATACTCCAGACAACTCTCGGAGACCTCGCCGGCCGGGGATCCCCGAGATCGGCCAGCGTTGTCGCGGACAGCGCTTCCTTCAGAACAAACGGAGGGAGGCCAGTCTACGGCACCGGAGGAATCGAGCCGGATCTCGTCGTCGAGGGGGTGGTCTCCCCGCCGTATGTTCAGGAATTGCGGCGCCACCGGGTCTTCTTCGACTTCGTGGTGGACTATGTGGGCAGGACGGGAGAGGGCGGGGCCCAACCCTCGCCGGAGGTGGACGACGCGATGATGTGTGCCTTCCGCGAGTACCTGCCCGGATCGACCGCCGGGGTCGCCCGCGGCCGGAAGCTTGGCCAGGCCCTGGAGGGGCTGAGGCGGTTGGCGGACGAGTTCGGATGGGACGGGGCCGTCCGGGCGCGGATCGACAGCCTCGAATTGGCCGCCGGGCGCCAGGAAGGGGCCGAGCCCCTGTCGGCGGACCTGGAGAGCTACCTGCGGTCCGAGTTGCGGCGTGAGTTGGCCCTGCGCGTCGAGGGGCGCAAGGCCAGCCTTATCATTGCCCTGAAAGACGATCCTCAGGTGAAGGCGGCCGTGACGTTGCTGCGGGATCCGACCGAGTACGACCGCGTGCTGTCCGGAGGACTGGAGTGACCCTCCCCGCTCTCCCGGCCGCGGAACCGCACCTGTCCCCGAGGGGTCGTCCTGCAGGCCTGCCGCCTTCGAGCGCGTCTTCTGCGGCAACCTCGAGGAGGGGACTATCCGAAAAACTGAAATCACGGGGACCCTGCGTCCCTCTGTCGGAGTGAGAATGGGAACAGAAATCTTCATAAACCAGGGAATTCACGAGTCCCGTATCGCCATCGTCGAGGAAGGTGAGCTGGCCGAAATCTGGGTGGAACGCCCGGAAGCGGAGCGAATGGTCGGAGACATCTACAAAGGCAGGGTGACTGCCGTCCTGCCGAGCTTGCAGGCTGCCTTCGTCGACATCGGGCAGGAGCGGACCGCTTTCCTCCAGGTACGGGACTTGGTGGAGGCAGAGAACGAGGAGGAGGACAGCGGCCGCAGAAACGGGCGTCGTCCCCGCCAGTATCCTCCGATCCAGGACTTGGTTAAGAAGGGCCAGGAACTGCTCGTTCAGATCACGAAGGAACCGATTGGCACCAAGGGCGCCCGCATCACCACCCAACTGGCCTTGGCCGGCCGATTCGTCGTGCTCATGGCCAACGGGGACTGGGTGGGCGTGTCCCGCAAGATCAGCAACTGGAATGAGCGCCGACGACTGAGGGAGGTGGTGCGGAAGCAGTTGCCGGAGGGGTTCTCCGTGATCGTGCGCACAGAAGGACGAGGCCAGCAGGAGAAGGACTTCCGGCGCGACCTGAAACAGCTGCACCGCGCCTATCGTCGCTTGCAGAAGAAGGCCCGCCGAGCGTCGGCCCCGGCCTTGGTGCACCAGGAGCTGGGAATGACGTCGAGCATCATACGCGATCTCTTCACCGACAACGTCGACCGACTGGTGGTGGACTCGCGGGAGTTGCACCGCGAGATCATCGGGTACCTCAAGAGCGTCTCCCCCGAGCTGCGAGAGCGGGTAGAACTCTACCGTGACCGGAAACCGATCTTCGACCACTTCAAGGTGGAGAAGGAGATGGAGAAGGTTACCGAACGCGAGGTCCGAATGCGGAAGGGCGGCTCCTTGGTCATCGACCATGCCGAGGCCGGCACCTTCATCGATGTGAACTCGGCGCGAAACACCGGCAAGCGCGACCAGGAAGAGAGCATCCTGCATACCAACCTGGAAGCTGCGAGGGAGGTCGCCCGCCAACTACGCCTGCGCGACATCGGTGGCATCATCGTCATCGACTTCATCGACATGCACGACGAGCGCAACCGCAGGAAGCTCGTGGATGCCATGATCGAGCAGGTGCGCCGGGATCGTGCCAAGGTCTCCATCTGCGCCCAGATCTCCGAGTTCGGCCTGATCGAGATGACGCGCCAACGGGTGCGCCCGAACCTGCTGCACACTCAGTCAGAGCCGTGTCCGGTGTGTGCCGGGACAGGCAGGGTCCTGGGACCCGACACGACGATCACCAAGATCGAGCGCTGGTTGCGCCGGGCCTACGCGGGCAATGGGGAGCGGCGCTTCCGGCTCCGGGTCCACCCGGATGTGGCCACATACATGCGGTCGGACAACGGCGACCGCCTGAAGGACATGCGCAAGGCCACCAAGGCGCGCCTTGACATCGAGGAGGACTCCGGGATGACACCCCAGGAATACCGGTTCTACTCGGTGAAGCGACACCTCGACGTGACCGCCGAATACCGGAATTGACAGATCAGGGGCCCGCCCGTAGCTTCAGCGGTTCGCTGAAGGAGGATCCTTGTACGCCGTTGTCGATATCGCTGGCAAGCAGATTCAGGTGGAGGAGGGGGCAGTAGTCCGCGTCCCCAGGCTGGCCCTGCAAGAGGGCGACAGGCAGGTGCTCTCCCAGGTTCTGCTCCTTCGCACGGACAGCGGCACTCATGTGGGCAGCCCCCATGTCGACGGGGCATCGGTGGAGGCGACCGTCCTTGGTCACGGGCGGGCCGAGAAGATCGTGGTCTTCAAGATCAAGCGCCGGAAGAACTATCGCCGCCGCAACGGGCACCGGCAGGACTACACCGAGCTCAAAATCGATGGCATCGTTGCCCCGAACTGACGGAATCCCGGCATGGCACACAAGAAAGGCGTTGGCAGTTCCAGGAACGGTCGTGACAGCAACTCCAAGCGCCTGGGAGTCAAGAGGGCTGGCGGCCAATCTGTTCAGGCCGGGACCATCATCATCCGCCAGCGGGGCACTCGAATTCATCCTGGCCAGAATGTCCGCAAGGGGGGCGACGATACACTCTTCGCTTGTGTCGACGGCCGGGTCGTGTTCGAATCGGCCGGCCGCCGCAAGCGAGTCCGCGTCGAGCCCGCCACCGCCTGATCCAGCGTGCTGCACGGCCACCGGGTCGCCATTGTGAACCAGGCCCATTTCGGAGGCGCTTTCGGTCGCCACCGCTCTGAGGCCGTCGGCGACGGTTCCGTGGAAGTTCTGCCAGTCCCTCGATCCACAATCCCGAGATGAACACCCCCTCCCTCGATGTCCTCATCATCGGGGGTGGGGCCGCCGGTCTGCGCGCCGCCATCGCCGCCGTCGAGGCCGACCCCGACATCCATGTCGGCCTGGTGTCCAAGGTCTACCCCATGCGTTCCCACACGGTCTCCGCCGAGGGCGGGTCGGCCGCCGTGGTCCGGGACGAGGACAGCCTCGACTCCCATGCCTTCGACACGATCAAGGGATCGGATTTCCTGGCCGACCAGGACGTGGTCGAGGCGTTCGTCAACGAGGCCCCCGGGGAGCTCATCCAGCTCGAGCACTGGGGATGTCCGTGGAGTCGCGATCCAGACGGCCGAGTCAGCGTGCGCGCCTTCGGAGGCATGAGCACGAAGCGCACCCTCTACGCCGCGGACAAGACCGGCTTCCACATGCTGCACGCGTTGTTTCAGACGTCGCTCAAGCACAGCCGGATCCACCGCTACGACGAGTGGTACGTCACCTCCCTCCTCGTCGACGAAGGCAGGGTGTGCGGCGTCGCCGCCCTGAACCTTCACCAGGGCGGCCTGCACGCCCTTCCCGCCCGTGCCGTCATCTTGTGCACGGGCGGCGGGGGCCGGGTCTTCCCCTTCACGACGAATGCCGCCATCAAGACCGGCGACGGCATGTCCATGGCCTATCGGGCAGGTTGTCCGCTGAAGGACATGGAGTTCGTCCAGTACCACCCGACAGGCTTGCCGGTGACCGGCATCCTGATGACGGAGGCCTCGCGGGGCGAGGGGGGGTACCTGGTCAACAGCGAGGGGGACCGGTACCTGAGCGAGTACGTGCCCGGCAAGATGGAGCTCGGGCCCCGTGACATCCTTTCCCGCGCCTTCGTCCACGAGATGCGGGCGGGACGGGTATTTGAAGGCGAGCACGGGCAGTACGTGCATCTGGATCTGCGGCACCTCGGCGAGAAGGCCATCGACGAGAAGCTGCCCTTCGTGCGCGAGCTTACCCGCAACTATGTCGGCATCGACCCCGTCCACGAACCGATTCCGGTGCGACCGGTAGTCCACTACATGATGGGGGGCGTGCACACCGACATCGACGGCGCCACCCCCGTGGCTGGCCTCTACGCCGCCGGTGAGACGGCCTGCGTGAGCCTGAACGGCGCCAATCGCCTGGGCTCCAACTCCCTGACCGAATGCTTGGTCTTCGGTGCCCGCGCGGGGAGGGCCGCCGGGCGTTCTGCCAGCGAACGGGACAGCCCCCGATCCGGGGTGCTGGAGGCCTTGGTCCGCGATGAGGAGGAGCGCATCCGGTCCACCTTGCTGGGCGAGGACGAGGGCCGTACCGAAAGGGTGAGCCAGATCCGCACCGACCTGCAGGGGGCGATGGAGTCGGGCGCCGGCATCTACCGCACGGCCGAGGAACTGACCATCGCATGCGAGCAGATCCGCGCCCTCAAGGAGCGCTACCAGCGGGTGGGCATCGACGATCACTCCCTGGTCTTCAACACCCAGTTGACCACCGCCCTCGAACTCGGGTGCATGCTCGACGTGGCCGAGTCCCTTGCCCACTCCGCCCTGCTTCGGGAGGAATCCCGGGGCTCCCATGCGCGCTCCGACCACGAGGCCCGGGACGATGGCCGCTTTCTCTCCCACTCTCTGGCCATCCGCGACCCGGACGGCGAGGACCCGAGGATCGAGTACCTTCCGGCCACCATCACGCGCTGGCAGCCCGAGGAACGGAAGTACTAGATGAGCGACGCCACGATCACCCTCTCCGTCACGCGCTACAACCCCCAGGCAGACGAGAAGCCCTCGAAGCAGGAGTTCCAGATTCCCTACCGGGAAGACTGGGTTGTCCTCGATGCCCTCAACCACATCAAGGACGAGGTCGACGAGTCCCTGTCCTATCGCTGGTCGTGCCGCATGGGCGTGTGCGGCAGCTGCGGGATGATGATCAACGGCGAACCAAAGCTCACCTGCGCCACCTTCCTGCGCGACTACTATCCGGATCCGATCCGAGTGGAGCCTCTGGCCAACTTCGGGATCATCCGCGATCTGGTGATCGACATGGACGATTTCATGGAGAAGCTGAAGGCCGTCAAGCCATGGATCGTGCGTGAGGAGGAGCAGCCCGTCTCCGAGGGCGAGTACCTGCAGTCGCCGGCGGAGCTCAAGGAGTTCAAGCAGTTCAGCATGTGCATCAACTGCATGCTCTGCTATTCGGCCTGCCCTGTATATGGACGGGAGCAGGAGTTCATCGGCCCGGCGGCGCTGGCCCTGGGCCATCGCTACAACCTGGACAGCCGCGACCAGGGCAACGACGAGCGTGCCGAGGTCGTTGCCTCGAGCCAGGGTATCTGGGAGTGCACCTTCGTCGGCGAGTGCTCGGAAGTCTGCCCGAAGGATGTCGATCCGGCCGCGGCGATTCAGCGCACTAAGGTGGCCGCCACCCAACACTGGTTCAAGTCGATCCTGATGCCTTTCGGAGGCAAGTGAAGGGGACGAGTGTGAAGGTCTATCGGCCCGAGATGTCGGCCATGTGGTGGCTGAAGTCGAGGAGCTACTTCCTGTTCATGATGCGCGAGCTTTCGAGCGTCTTCATCGCGCTCTTCGTGTTGGTCTACCTGTACGAGTTCTTTCTGCTGTCGAGGGGGCCGGAGGCCTACGGACACCTGCGGGAGTTGCTGAGCACCCCGGGCGCCGTGGCGTTCTATGGCGTCGCCTTTCTCTTTTCCGTCTACCATACGGTGACTTGGTTCCAGGCCGCCTCGAGAATCCAGGTCGTGCGTCTGGGCGCCTGGACCATGCCCGGGTGGATGATGCTGGTTGGCGCCCTGGGCGCCTGGATCGTGATCTCCGCAGCCGTGGCGGCGTACTTCCTCGGAGCGTGAACGGTTCGGCGTGAACTACAGGAAAGACACCAAGGAGCCCTTCTGGTGGGGGATGTTCTCGGCCGGCGGCGTCGTGGCCGCCCTGCTGGTGCCGATCCATATCCTGCTGGACGGCCTGGCGGTCCCCCTGGCCTGGATCGACCCCGGGGACCTTTCCCACGGGCGAATGCAGGCCCTGATCGATTCTCCCCTGGTGAGAGTCTATCTGTTCGTCCTACTTGCCATGCCCCTGTTTCACGCCGCTCACCGTATCCGCTTCACCCTGCATGAGCTGGGGATCCGCGCTCAAATGCCGGTGGCCGTGCTCTGCTACGGAGTGGCGCTGGCGGGGACCGCCGCCTCGGCTTGGCTACTGTTGGTCTTGCTGTGAGCGGGCCTCCGTCGGAGAGCCCGGCCTCATCCCGAAGATCCTGAGCCACCCGGAGCGGGGCGAAGCCCGCTGGCGAGCCCCTTGACTCCGGGCGGGGGCACGTCTCTCCGAGCGAGCGCGCGAACATGAAGATCCATGAGTTCCAGGCCAAGAAGTTGCTGCGGCAGCACGGCGTGCCCGTGCCCGATGGCGGTGTGGCGCACAGTCCGGACGAGGCCGAAGGCGTGGCCCGGGAGCTCGGAGGGCCAGTCGTCGTGAAGGCCCAGATCCACGCCGGTGGGAGGGGAAAGGGCGGTGGCGTCAAGCTCGCCGAATCGGCCGCCGATGCACGGAGGGCCGCCGGGGAGATCCTCGGCATGCAGCTGGTGACCCATCAGACCGGCCCCGAGGGCCGGAGGGTGAAGCAGGTTCTCGTGGAAAGGGCCAGCCCCATCGATCGTGAGCTGTACCTCGGCATCACCCTCGACCGGGCCCAGGGCCGGGACGTGGTCATGGTCAGCCAGGAGGGTGGCGTGGAGATCGAAGAGGTGGCCGCCACAAACCCGGAGGCGATCCTGCGCGAGACCGTTCACCCGGGTCTTGGCCTGTTGCCCTATCAGGCGAACCGGCTGGCCTTCGGCCTCGGTTTCGAGGGCACCTTGGCGCGGTCCGTGTCCGGCCTGCTGATCAAGCTCTACGAGGCGTACCGTTCGGCCTCATGCTCTATCGCCGAGGTCAACCCCCTGGTCGTCACCGGTGACGGCCAGGTGCTGGCCCTCGACGCGAAGATCGACTTCGACGACAACGCCGTGCTGTGGCGCAAGGACCATCTCGAGCTGCGTGACCTGGACGAGGAAGACCCCCTGGAGGTCGAAGCCTCGAAGTACGGACTCAGCTACATCCGGCTCGACGGGGACATCGGCTGCATGGTGAACGGCGCGGGCCTGGCCATGGCGACGATGGACATCATCAAGCTCGCCGGCGGAGAGCCGGCCAACTTCCTCGACATCGGGGGCGGGGCCAGCGCCGAGACGGTGGAGAACGGGTTCCGCATCCTGCTGGCCGATACGAAGGTCAAGGTGATACTCATCAACATCTTCGGTGGCATCGTGCGTTGCGACCGCGTCGCCCAAGGGGTGATCCAGGCCCAGGAAAACATCGCCGTGCGGGTTCCGGTGGTCGTTCGTCTGGCCGGAACCAACGCCGAGGTGGCCGCGGAAATGCTCAACGACTCGGAGCTCGACTTCACCGTTGGCATCGGACTCAAGGACGCGGCCGAGAAGGCCGTGGCCCTGCTGCCATGAGTGTCCTCGTCGATAGAGCGACCCGGGTCTTCGTCCAGGGGATTACCGGGTCCGAAGGGTCCTTCCACACCCGGCAGATGATCGAGTACGGCACCCGCGTCGTGGGCGGATCGACGCCCGGCAAGGGCGGTCAGACCTTCGAGGGCCTGCCCGTATTCAACACCGTCGCCCAGGGGGTCGCGGAGACCGGGGCAGACGCCTCCGTCGTCTTCGTTCCCGCCCCCTTCGCCGCCGACGCGATCATGGAGGCGGCCGACGCCGGGATGGCAACCGTCGCCTGCATCAGCGAGGGCATCCCCGTGGCGGACATGGTCCGCGTGCGCGAGTACCTGCGGGACCACCGTGGCACTCGCCTCATCGGCCCGAACTGCCCGGGCGTGATCACCCCCGGAGCGTGCAAGATCGGGATCATGCCCGGGTCGATCTTCCAGCCAGGAGAGGTGGGGGTCATCTCCCGTTCGGGGACGCTCACCTACGAGGCGGTCTGGCAGTTGACGGAACGGGGCCTGGGCCAGTCGACATGCATCGGGATCGGCGGCGACCCGATCATTGGTACCAGCTTCCTTGACGCCTTCAAACTGTTCCGTGACGACGCGGCTACCCGGGCCGTGGTCATGATTGGCGAGATCGGGGGCACCGCCGAAGAGGAAGCGGCCACATACGTGCGGCGCCACTTCGGTCGCCCGGTGATCGGCTTCATCGCCGGGAGGACCGCCCCTCCCGGCCGCAGGATGGGTCACGCGGGCGCCATTGTCTCCGGCGGCGAGGGAACCGCCGAAGACAAGATGAAGGCCCTGGAGGCGGCCGGGATCCGCGTGTGCCGAGGCCCGGCCGAGATCGGCCAAACCGTGCACGAAGCGCTGGTGGGCTGACCCGCCAGCCTCACTCGTCTCCCGGCTGCGGCAGAAAGTGCACGCTGCCGGCGTGGCAGGTGGCGCAGTTCAACTGGCCGCTCCCGGGGAGACCGACGCGGCTTTCAACCGTCCGGCCCGGCTCTCCTCCCGCGGGCTCTTCCACCATCGTGATGTAGATCCCGGCATCCTCACCCCGGGGCTCGTGGCGGGCCCTGATTCTCAGCGTCTTGCCCTCTTCCTTCAGCACCAGCTCTCCATCGCCTCGCGCCACAAGGCTGTCGACAAAGGCGCGCTTCATGATCCGGGCGACTTCCTTGTGCTCTGTCTCGGCCTTGTAGTCGACCCGTCCCTCCGACTTGACGTGGCAGTACAGGCAGCTCCTTACGCCCAGGGCGCGCACCACCTGCTTCATCGCTTTCACCGTGCTCGCGCGGTCGGGGCCCCAAATCGTCGCGCCATCCTCCTCTGCCGAGGTCGGCAAGGCAACGATGGAGCAGATCAGCGGGCCGGCCAGACCCCACATGCTTCCAATACGCATCGCTATCCCCCCGGGCTCGTCAGGCCCTCGACCAAGGTAGGATCGGCTGTTCTCGGCGCCAAGATGGGCAATCACCCTTCGGGGCCGGCCCTGGACGGCATGTCCCGGCCACGGGCCTGAAGGTAGCCGCGCGTCCGGCCCGCCCAGCACAGGTAGTCGTACAGAATGGACGGCCAAGGCGCACTCCCCATGCGTTCGGCCGGCCACCGGACACCGTGGTACAGGGGGCCCCAGAGGGCCATGCGCGGCAGCCATCTTCGTGGGTCGAGCAGGCCCCGGGTCATGAAGCCGAGCCGCAGGACCGAAGCAAGGTCGGGGTGGGTGTCGACCATCCGGGGCAGCGATTGGCGCCCGTAGGTCTCCATGGCCCGGCATGTGGCGGCAAGCGGCCTCCAACTGTGATGGAGGGTTCGGGCACCGGGTAGCGAGTGGACGGGCACTCCATGCAGGTGGAGGCGATAGCCGAGTTCCAGGTCTTCGCCGCCGTAGGCGGACAGTCCTTCATCGAAGCCTCCGAGCGCATGTAGAATCGACAGAGGCACGGAGGAGTTGCCGGTGACGAAGCACTTGAAGGGCACGGGCCCCGGCTCGAACCGGGCTACCCCGCGGCTGGCGAAATAGCGAGTGAGAGCGGTGTCCGGAATCTCGGGCCCCCAGCGGATTTCGCCGACGGCGGCGCATCCGGGGCTCTGCCGGTGGAAGGCATCGTGAGCAGACAGGAATCCGGGCCTGACGGTCATGTCTCCATCGAGAAAGACGACCACCTCCCCCCGTGCTGACTCGATTCCCGCGTTGCGCGCCGCTGCCCGGCCGCGGTTTCGCTCGAAGTGAATGGAGCGCATCGGCAGAGGCGCGGCGAGTCCCGGGAGTGGAGAGGGGTCGAAGCCCGGCGAGCCATCGTCGACCACGATGATCTCCGCCATGCCGGGCGCTACGTCCTGGGCGGCAAGGGAGCGCAAGGCCGCGGCCAGCAACTCCGGCGCCCGGTATGTGGGCAGAACCACGGAGAGCCGGAGACCGCCCACGGGCTCCGGGGTGGTCACAGTTGCGCGTACGCCTCCAGCAATCTGGGGGCCTCCCGCTCCCAGCAGTAGCGCCGGGCGGACCTCGCGGCCGCCTCGCCCAGTCGCCGCCGGCGGGGCTCATCGGTCAACAGCTCGCGCAGGGGGCCGGCGATGGCGTCCGGATCTGCCGGATCGACGAGCACGCCGGCTCCCGTGTCCTCGATCACGCGGCGGATTTCGGGGGTATCCCCGGCGAGAACGGGCAGTCCGGCCATCAGGTACTCGAAGAGCTTGTTGGGCATGGACCAGAGAAAGCTGTTGCCCGCCGGCTTGATCACGCACAGGCCCAGATCGGCTCCGCACGTGAGAGCGTGCAACTGCGGAAAGGGCCTGCGCGGCAGGAAGCGCACCCGGTCTTGCAGGCCCAGGGACGCCACCTGGTGGCGCAAGCCCTCCTCCATGGGACCGCTGCCGAGCAGCACGAGGCGCCCCACTCCTATGCGGCTCATGGCGGTGATCTGTTCGGCCAGCCCGTTGTCGGTGAGGAACCCACCCTGGTACAGGGCCAGCGGCTCGTCATCGCCGTCCAGCCCGAGGGCCTGACGGAGGCCGTCGCCGGAGACGGGCTCGCGGAAGGGAGGCAGGTTGCGGACAAGGATCGGTGGCGGCTCCAGGTCATAGGTCTGTTGAAGTGTGTCGGCGATGGCTGCGCTGACCGTCAGCACCCGGTCGACGCGCCGGACGAGGCGGCGTTCCAGCCAGCCCCAGAAACCGCGCACGCCTGCCCGCCGCACCAGGGAGGATTGCTCGACGAACAGCTCGTGGGAGTCATACACCAGGCAGGCCCCACGGCGCCCGGCTGCCCGCGCGGCCGGCCACAAGGCGTCTAGATCGTGGGCGTGGTAGACATCCGCATCCACCTCCCAGGCGAGTCTCGCCGCGCGGTGCCAGAAGAGCGGGTATGTCCGCCGCAGGGATTTCGAGCGATCCACCGGGATTCGGCGGAACTCGAAGTCGTCCCACACCGACGGCAGGCGGCCTCCGAAGTCGGAGGCGACCAGCACGACTTGGTGACCGGCGGTCCTCAACGCGTCGGCCTCCCGGAAGACGCGGAAGTCGAATCGCAGGTCCCCGAAGAGGACCATGCACACCCGCATCAGCCTGGCATCCGGTTGTCTTCGAGGCATGGGGAGCCGCCGGGGCAGGTCCCGGAGCGCGCGGTCAGCGAGCGTTCAGGCGGAACTGCCCGTTCTCGATGGCCGCCTCCAGCTCCGCTCGAAACAGGCTGTCGGTGTGCACCGTGATCTTCCAGCCATCCGGATCTCGCAGGAAATAGTAGAAGGGGCCCTCGCCTTCCGGAACGGTCGACCGATCGAACTGGAGGTAGGCAACGCGCTCGTTGATGCGCCGTTCCTCCGAGATTTCTCGCCGGGCAACCTCCCGTGCCAACTGGCGGCCCTCTTCGCCGAGGATCACCTTCCGCCAGGCCGCCAAGTCGCCGCCGAGATCACGATCCCGGTGGCTCTGGCTCAGGCAGGCCCAGGCCGCATCCCCATCTCCCCGAGACAAGGCATCACGATAGGCGGAAAATGTGGAAGCGGGACTGGCGAAACGGAGATCCGGCTCCTCGGCACAGGCGAGCAGCAGAGACAGGCCGAGCCAGCAAAGGGCCGATGTGCGCCGACTCACCGTCCAGCCTCTCCGGAGGCTCAGGGTCGGGCGCTCCGGACGCGCTCGATCTCGTCGCGCAGGAGGGCGGCCTTCTCGTAGTCCTCGCGGATCACGGCCTGATGGAGCCGGTGCTTCAGTTCGGCGAGACGGTTCCCCTCTTTGTCCATGACAGGAGCGGTCCTTGCCACGGCGGCATCGGCCTGTGCGCGGTCGCCCAGGATCTGCGGGTCGACCTCGTAGAAGCGTGACATGGTGCGCTCCGGGTCGGCGCCATCGGGGGCCGAGGAGAGGCTGGCGAGATCGAGCAACTCGCGCGTGATGTAGACGGGAGCATCGGTGCGCAACGCCAGGGCCACACCATCGGAAGGCCGGCAATCGAGCTCTCGCAGGCGGCCACCTCGCTCGACCACGGTCGACGCAACGAAGGCTTGGCCCTGAACGGAATGGATGACCACGCGGCGGACCGGGACAGTCAGTTCCCCGAGAAGCGATGCGAGCAGGTCGTGGGGAATCGGCCGCAGAGGCCGGTCGCCACTCAATTGCATCTGGATCGCCGCGGCCTCGAACTCGCCAACGGCGATCGGCAGCAACCGGGGCTGGGGCGAATCCTTCTCGCACAGCCACATCAATGGCTGTTCGGCGCGCAGGTAGGGGCTGACTTTGAGGACCCTCATCTCGACGAGCACCCTGCGGGGTCTGCTCCGATTCTCCGTCATGGATCGAGCCTCGTCGTGTGGCCTCCTCAGATGCCCGTCATGGGATTGCATTCAGATGGTCCCGCAAACGCGCCGCCTCCTCGTAGGCCTCTTCGGCGATGGCCATGCGAAGCCGTTTCTCCAGTTGCTGCTTCTCCGTCATGCCGGGCTCGGAGTCGGCGAGGAGCTCTTCGAGGCTGACCAGGCACTGCGGCTGGCCGGTGTCCCCCGTCTCGCCGTCGACCGAGGCCTCCCCCTCATTGAGAACACTCTCGTCGGCAAAGATCGGAGCGCCGGTGCGCAGCGCAAGGGCGATGGCGTCGGACGGGCGCGAGTCGACTACGTGCTCACCCCCCTCGTCGTCGGCGAGGTGGATCTCGGCGTAGTAGATGCCGTCCTGAAGACTGGTGATGGCCACCTGCCGGATGCTGGCGCCGGCCTCATCCAACAACGACCTGGCCATGTCGTAGCTCAGAGGCCTCGGGGCCTCCTGGCCGCGATGCGCGAGGGAGATGGCCCGCGCCTCGGCAGGTCCGATGACGATGTGGAGGTTGCCGACACCCTCCTTGGCTCGCAGGAGGACGCGCTGGTAGGCCCGGGAGGATACCTGAACCTGGTGAACTTCCATTTCAACCATGGTTCAATCTCCGACCTGCATCGTGGGAAGGAGGCGTCAATATAGGATGCCCCAAAAAGCACTGTCAATTCAAGCGTAAGTGCCTATGGATATTAGAGATGCGCCGGAGCATCCGGCGGGCGTCCGGGGCCGTCCCCCGCTCTATCCAGGTGATCCTCCAGCTCCTGCAGGCGGCGCCACAACTCGCGGTCCCTCAGCCGGAGACGGTTCACGTAGAAGGCCAGCAGGAGGAAAAAGGCACCGTAGGCTGTGCCCAGGTGGATGAGGCCGGTGGTCTCCATGCGATCCCTCCTTCGTGTTCAGCCGGCCCCTGCTTGACGCAGGAACTGGCGCAGGCGGGCGGCCAGCCGCTCCTGGCTGAGGCGCAGCCGCATGAGATGCAGGAACAGGCAGCCGAAGGCGGCGTAGCAGAGATACTTGGTGTGAGACATGGCCGGCCCCAGCTCGATCCCCGGCGGATGGAGCTGCTGCGCCGCGGACCACATGTGGACGGAGAGGTGCACGAGAGGGACATTGACGAAAGCGACGATGCCGAAGACCGCGGCGAAGCGCTGGCTCCGTTCTCCGGGCTCGGCGTAGGAGCGCACCATCAGATAGACGACGTAGGTGGTGAAGGTGACCAGCATCGTGGTCAGCCGGGGTTCCCACCGCCAGAACACCCCCCAGACAGGTTTGGCCCACAAGGGGCCGCTGACGAGGACGAAGAGGGAGAACATCACCCCTAGTTCGGCGCTGACGCCGGCGAAGCGGTCCCATTGGTCGCGGCGACTGATCAGGTAGAGAAGACTGCCGAGAAAGACCAGGAAGTACGCCAGCCCGGCAGAGAGGGCGGCGGAGACATGGAAGTAGAAGATGCGCTGCAACCACGGCCAGGCACCGCCCATCTGCGGGTTGTTGTCGTCCGGCGCGTAGAGGAACACCGCGGCTACGGCCGCCATCATCAGGACGGTGGCGGCCAGGCCGAGGAGCCCGGAGTATCGAGGCGGGTGGCTCGCGTCCATGGACTGGGTCAGGACTCACTCTTCGATGACGAAGTCGAAGAGCATCAGCGCAAGGGCGGTGAAGACCATGGCGAATAGAGCCAGCATGGCCACGTGGACGGTCAGCTCCTCCGGCCACAGCGCTTCGGTCCGACCCGGCGCGACCGATGCCAGGACGGCGCCGGTTGCCGCCACGCAGGAAATCAGCGCCGGGAGGAGGATGGGAAGCAGGAGCAGCGGCAGCAGCAGCTCCCGCAGGCGAGAGTGCCCGGCCATGGCGGCGAACAAGGTGCCCACGGATGCCACGCAGGCGGATCCAAGCACGAAGATGACGGCGATCGGCAGGAGGTAGGGGCCCAAGCTGAGGTTAAAGAAGAGGCCGAAGAAGGGCAAGGTGAGCACCTGCACGCCCAGGAGGAACAGCACGTTTCCTCCCATCTTGGCCAGGTAGAGCGATCTCCGCTCCACCGGCGCCGCGAGCAATGCGTCGAGGCAGCCGTTGCGGGTCTCGTTGACGAAGGTGCGCTGCAGCCCGAAGAGGCTCGCGAAGACGAAGCACGACCACAACACGCCGGGGCCGATTTCCCACAGGGCCGCGCCTCCCAGCTCGAAGCTGAAGTTGAAGACCAGCATCACCAGGAGCACGAAGAAGACCATCGGGCTCAGCCGCTCCCTGGTTCGCCACTCGGCGGACAGGTCCTTGCGCAGCAGGATCCAGGCGTGTCCCACGGTCCCGGGCAGCCTCACGGCGGGTCTTCCAGGTGGGGGTCGCAAAAGGCCTGCAGGGCCCTGCCGTCGCCGGACCACCCGGCGTCCAGGGCCACGCGGCCTTGGCGGAGCACGACCACGCGGTTGGTGGTGGCGGCCACCTGATCGACCCTGTGGGTCACGACCACGGTGGAGTATTCGGCAGAGGCGGCGCGCTCGCTCAGACTCGCCGCCACCGCTGTGGAGGCGGCTCCGTCGAGACCGGTGAAGGGCTCGTCCAGAAGCAGTACCTCGGGGGCGTGAAGGGTGGCGCGCGCCAGGGCGGCCCGTTGCTGCAGGCCTCGCGACAGAACGCCGACTCGGGTGTCGGCCCGCCCGGCCAGGCCCACTCCATCGAGGGCGGCATCGGCGGCGCCGGGCGGCGCTCCGTAGAGGCGGGCGAAGAAACGCAGGTTCTCCCTCACCGTCAGATCGTCGTAGAGCTGCGTCTGGTGGGAGAGCAGTCCCAGCCGCTGCCGCAACCGTGACCGCCGCGGGTCCTCCCCGTCGATCCGCACAAGGCCGGCAGACGGGGCCGTCAAGCCGGTCAGCAAGCGCAGCAAGGTGGTCTTGCCGGCGCCGTTGGCCCCGGCCAGCAGCAGGTGGGTGCCGGGGTCGACGGTCAGGTCGACCCCGTCGAGGGCGACCGTGCTGCCGTAGTGCTTGCGCAGCTCTTCCACGCGGAGCAGCACGGTGAGTCTCAGGCGTCCTCGGCGTCCAGGCCGAGACGCCGGTAGACCTCGACGGCCTCGACCATGACCAGATGCCGCGGCCGGGTCGGTGAGTCCTGCCCTTGCGAGAGATCTCGAACGGGGTCGAGTTGTGACAGTTCGGCCAGCAGCTCCTGCCGCCGCTGCTCCAGCCCCTCGCGATCCTCCGCGGTCAGGCCGGGCGTCTCCGTGGGTCCGGCCGTCGTCCGGGCCAGGCCGGCGACGGTGACCAGAGCCACCGGCACGAGGGCCAAAGTGGCCCACTTCAGGGCCCAGCGCAGCGGTCTCGGGATCGGCAGCGGCACAGTTACGGTGCGGCCGGGGGCCAGGCCCTCAAGACGGAAGTGGCCGTATTCCCGATCCTGGATGGTGACTCGGCCCAGGGCTTGGAAAGGCGCGCCGAGGGAGATCTCCGGAGGTTGCAGAAACAGCTCCAGGCGATCCGTCGGGTAGATGACGGTGTGCTCGTAGCCGTTGCTCTCCAAGGCCGCCGCGGGCAGCTGGAAGGTAAAGGCGGCCTGGGTCGAGCCCGGAGGCAGAGGCCGCGAGTCGAAGGCCCGGGTCGGCCCGGCGCGCACGATGGCTCCGGCGTGAGCCTGCAGGCCGAGATGGCCCGCGGGCAGTGCCAGCTCGAGCACCCGGCGCTCCTCCCCTGCCAGGCGGCCCACAAAGGTGGCCGATCCGTGGTTCTCCGCTTCCACCAGCTGCAAGACCTCGAGACCTCGCTCCCTCACCGAGAGGAACAGGTGATGCGCGGCGACATGGATGCCGGAGGGGTCGTCGGTGCCTTCGTAGACCTCGAGAATCACCCGGTCCTGGTTGCCCACCACCAGGTTCCGGGTGCCGTACTCCAGATCGCGGTAGTAGGCGGTGAGGGCGAAGGGGGTGCCCGCCGACAGAAAGGGGGCGGCGAAGGAAAAGCCGCCGGTCTCGTCGGTGGTGCGCCGGGCGATCTCGGTGACTCCCCCGCCTTCGTCCGGGACCAGGAAGGCGACTTCGACGCCGGGCACGCGCTCGTCTCGAAGCACGTCCAGGACGTATCCCCTCACTGTTGCCGCGGAGACCGGTGCCGACATGCCCGCCGCCAGGGCGGACAGGACCGCGACCGGCCATGGACGGAGGAGCCGTGTCATGTGGCCGGGGAGGGATCGCCCAGCCGAAAGCCGCAGTCCGGACAGAATCGGTGCCCTGGTCCCCGAGCCCGGCCGCAGTCGGGACAGGAGCCGGAATCCGCGCGCGGCCGGGCTGCCTCCCTGTCGGCGGCCAGGACTCTGACGTCCTCCTCGATGCGCTGGTGCAGGCCCCGGTCCGGATCCTGAGCATCGAGCAGGTGGAGCCCGGACAGGACCTCGACGGCCTGGGACTCCAGCTCTGCCCGGAGGGAGTCGTGGTCGTCCTGCGAGATCTTGCCCACCCGGTGGTCGAACTCGAGCTCCTTGATCGAGGCGTAGAGCTGCTCCTTGCGCTCGGTGAGCTCCAGGCGCCGGAGGGCGCTGCCCGTCTGGCGGCGCCAGGACAGGGGAGCGGCCAGTACCGGCTGGACCACGGCGGCGACGAAGACGACTAGCAGGGCCAGGCAGACGAAGGGGATGACGAGGCTCACCGCGGTTCAGCCCTCGAAGCCGTCCAGCTCCCGCCGCAACTGCTCGTCCAAGGGCGATGGCCGGCTGCGCGCGGGGGCTTCCGGGGGGCTGCCCCGCCGCCAGCGGGAGAGGATCCGGCGAACGCCGAGGGCGCCCCCGGCGAGCACCAGGAAGGGGATGACCCACACGAAGCCGTAGCCCTCGGGCGGATTGGCCAGCCCCATGGGACCGAAGCGCTCTACGTAGGCAGCAACGATCTCCTCGCGGCCCTGACCCTCCTCCAGCCGGAGGGCGATGCTCTCCCGCTCGGCGATGGCGAATTGGCACAGGCAGGTGGCCAGGGACTCGCGGTTGCAGGTACCGCACAGGCAGACGAGGTCCGCGGCCATGGCCTTGACCTGCGCCGGCGGCGGAGCCGCTCGGGCCGGGGCGCAGAGGGCGGTCAGGCACAGGAGGATGACCGCCGGAGCAGCGCCCCCCCCGCGACGAGGATCATCTCCCGTCTGAGTGCGCGAGGTGTCCCGGTCGAGGCGGGCCATGCGCCGGTCGCGCGCCGACGGCCACATCGTCCACAGAGCGCTGACCACGAGCAAAGCCGCCCCCAACCAGACGCATGCCACGAGGGGGTTGAGGTAGATCTGGAACTTGGCAGAGCCCAAGTCCGAGGAAGGACCCACCAGAATGAGGTAGAAGTCCTCGAGCCAGCGCGAGTAGATGGCGACCTCGGTGGTGTTCTGCTCGGCGGTCTTGTAGAAGTGGCGCTCCGGCACGAGGGTGGCCAGAAAGCGCCCGTCGCGCTCGAGGCCGACGGCGGCTGCCTGCACCGACCGGTTGGGGTCGTCGCCGAAGGCCAGGGTCTCCAGCGTGGCCGTGTACTCGCCGATCCGGGTCGACTCGCCGGGCTCGAGGACGACCTCCCGCTCGCTGGTGAAGGCCTTGCCGGTGAAGCCGACGAAAAGCAGCACGATGGAGACGTGGACGAGGTAGCCCCCGTAGCGCCGTCGGCTCTTGGCCAGCAGGCGGGCCCCGGCGGTCAGGAGGGTTTCCCGTGAGGTCCGCTGCCGGGCGGCGATGCCCCGGGCGAACTCGAAGGCCACGGAGCCGGCGACGAAACCGCACAAGGTCAGGGACACGAGGGGGTAGAGTCCGCGTACACCGAGGGCCGCCGCAAGGCCGAGAGCGAAGAGTCCGCAGACGCCGGGAATCCCGAAATTGCGGCGGAGGCTCTCCATCGACGTTCGCCGCCAGGCGAATAGGGGGCCGGCGCCCGTGAGGAAGAGCAGCACCAGGCCCATGGGTACGCTCACCCGGTCGAAGAAGGGCGCCCCCACGGTGATCTTGTCGCCCGTGAACGCCTCGGAGATCACCGGAAAGAGGGTTCCCCAGAGGACGGCGAAGAGCAGGGCGAGCAGGATCCAGTTGTTGAGCAGGAAGGCGCTCTCGCGGGAGGCGAAGGACTCGAGCCGGTGCTCCGCCTTGAGGTGGTCCAGGCGGGTCACCAGCAGAGCGGCGGAACCGGCGATGATCAGCGCCAGAAAGGCGACGAAGTAGGGACCGACGTTCGACTGGGCGAAGGCGTGGACGGAGGAGACGATGCCGGAGCGGGTGAGGAAGGTGCCGAAGATCGTCATGCCGAAGGTGAAGAAAAGGAGCACCATGTTCCAGACCTTGAGCATGCCCTTGCGCTCCTGGATCATCACCGAGTGCAGCAGCGCAGTGGCGGCCAGCCAGGGCATCAGCGAGGCGTTCTCCACGGGGTCCCAGCCCCAGTAGCCCCCCCAGCCCAGCTCGACGTAGGCCCATTTGCCACCGAGCAGGAGCCCGGCGCCGAGGAACATCCAGGGGATCAGCAGCCACCGGCGCATCGCGTACAGCCAGGAGTTGTCGAGGCGCCTCGAGGCCAAGGCGGCGATGCCGAAGGCGAAGGGGACGGTCATGCCCACCATGCCCGCGTACAACATCGGGGGATGGATGGCCATGTAGGGGTGCTGGAGGATGGGGTTCAGGCCGCTGCCGTCGAGAGGCGTGAAGGGCAGCCGCCGGAAGGGGTCGGCGGCGTAGATGTTCAACAGGGCGAAGAAGAAACAGGAGGCGCCGAGAACGGCGATCGTGTAGGGCATCAGGGCCCGGTAGCGGTGGCGGTTGAGGAGTACCACGGCGGCGGTGTACAGCGACAGGATCCAGCCCCAGAACAGGATCGACCCGTTCTGCCCTCCCCACAGCGAAGCGACCACGTACTGGAGGGGCTGGGCCCGGTTCGTGTTCTCGGCCACGTACTGGACCTCGAAGTCGTGCGTCAGGATCGCGTACCACAACCCCGCAACCGAGACCGTGTACAGGCCGCAAACGGCCAGGGCGGCGTTCTCACCGGAGCGGATCAGGCCTTCGTGGTTGCGGTGCGCCCCGAGGATTGACGCAAGCGCCGCGTACCCGCCCGCCGCCAGCGACAGGCACAGGGCGAAGTAGCCGATGTCGACCATGCCGCCGGGGTCAGATGCTGCCCGTTGGCTTCAACGCCTCCGGGTGATCGCCGTAGCTCTGGCCCTCGTACTTGGATGGACACTTGGCCTGCACGACCTCGGCCTCGAAGCGTTGCTGGGCGGGAACGAAGCGGCCTTCGAGCACCACTTGGGCGCGATCCTGGAAGGTGTCGGGAAGTACCGAGTTGCCCGTGTAGCGGACGGCCAGCCGGCGCTCGCCGTCGGTGATCTGAAATCGGGGCCGGTGGCGATACTCGTCCCACTCGATGGTGCCGGGGACGACGGTGCAGCCGCCGAGTTGGATGCGACGGTCTTGGGTGAGGGTGTGAGCCTCGGCCAGCAGGAGGTCGAGGGTCATGTGACGGCTCGCCGACTGGCGGATGCCCAGGGCGAGGAGGGCGATGACGCCGGCGGCGGCAGCGGCGGAACCGAGGGCGAAGGCCCATCTCATGGCGGCACTCGATCAGGGGCCGGGGGAAGAAGGATATTGTCTATTGAAGATCCTCAAGGTTGGCGGGCGCGGCAAATGGAGCAACCGGCGCGCTCGCAGGAGCCGCCCTGATCAGACGGAGAGGGTCTTGGGGAAGGTCGTGAGATTGCGGCAGCCGCCCTCCTCCACGACTACCAGATCCTCGATGCGGCAGCCGCCGAGGCCGGCGTAATAGAGGCCAGGCTCCACGGTGACGACTTGTCCCGTCTCGAGTCGGCAGGAAGGCCGGGAGATGTACGGGGCTTCGTGGATCTGGAGGCCGAGACCATGGCCCGTGCCGTGGAAGAATCCCTGCATGCGGCCGTCGATCTCTCCGGACTCGTACCCGGCGGAGGCGAAACCTCGGATCACGGCTTGGTGCACCTCCGCCCCGTCGACGCCGTCGCGGATGCTCTCCAGAGCCCCCTGCTGGGCCGCCGCAACGACTTCGTGGAGCCGCTGCACCTCCGCGGAGACCCGGCCCCGGACGACGGTGCGCGTGATGTCGCCGAAATAGCCGCTCACGGAGTGGCGGGGGAAGATGTCGATGATGATCGGCTGGTGGGCGGGCAGGGGGCCATGGCCGCCCTGGTGGGGATCGATCGCCTGCTCGCCGCCGGCTACGATCGTGTGCTCGCCATGGCAGTCGCAGTCGAGCAGGACGTGGTGGATGCGCCGCCGGACCGCTTCCGAGGTCAGAGGCCCCTCCGGCCCCAGGAGCAGATCGTCCCGTACCGAGGACTCCCCGATCATGGCCAGGGCCGCCTCCATGGCCCGTTCCGCCCCTTTCTGCGCCTGGGCGATGGCGGCTACCTCCTCCTCGGACTTGATCGCCCGCTGCGGAAACAGGGGAGGCTCGGCGACGGCCAGGCCAAACCCCGCGGCCCTCAGATCGTCGGCGGTATGCACCGGGAAGTCGGGGGGCACCAGCAGGCGTCGCAACTGCAGGCTGCGCAGGATCTCGCCGAGCTGTCCGCCCGCTGCCGGTTCGTCGCCCCGGGCTTCGTACCTGGAGCCGGCCAGCACCTCCGCCCCGCGCACTTCCTCCCGAGCCCGATCCAGCTCCAGATCCTTGACCACGACCCAGGCGGCATCGGTCGAGGCCAGGTAGATGAAGGGATCGGGAGCCCGGAATCCGGTCGCCCAGAACAGGTCCGCATTGCGCTCGGAGTCGCCCACCATCAGCAGTGCGTCGGCTCCGTTCAGATCGACCGGGGCTCCGGTCATGGCGGGTTCTCCTCAACCGCATGAATGGGAAGGGCGCGCACATCGATGCCCCGGCCCTGGCGCCAGTGCCAGAGTAGAGCCGACTTCCCCGCTTTCAGTCGCGCCAGGTGGCGAACGAACTGATCGAGGGAGACGACGGCGGTCCGGTCGATCTCGGTGATGACGTCGTCCACCTCCAATCCGAGCCGCGCCGCCGGGCTCCCGGGCTCGACTCCGGTGATGACCACCACACCGGCGCTCTCGGGCAGCTTCAGTCTGCGCGCCTCCTCCCGGGTGAAGCCGAGACGGAGGGCCTGATCGCCCGCCATCGATCCGAGGGTCAGGCCCAGCCGCCGCGCCAGAAGCCGTCCGCGAGCAAGTAGCAGGCTCTCCTCCCGCTCGCCGAGGACGACCGGAACCAGCTGCCGCCGGCCGGCGCGGAGGACGGTGAGCTCCACCCTCTCCCCCGGGTCCCGGCCATAGATGCGGGTCTGCACCTCGTTGGTCAGGTCCACCGGCTGTCCGTCGATGGCGAGCACCACGTCGCCTACCGACAGGCCGCTGCGGTCGGCGGGTGCGCGCGGCTCGATGCGCGTGATGTAGACACCTCGCGGCGGCGACAGGTCCAGATCCTCGCGCCGGACCAACTCGTCGTCGACATCGCTTATCTCTACCCCGAGGTAGCCTCGCACGACCCGGCCGTACACAAGGAAGTCGTCCATCGCTTCCCGGGCCAGGTCGATGGGGACCGCCAGGCCGTAGCCCATGAAGAAGCCGGTCCGGGTGGAGATGGCGGTATTGATGCCGACCACTCGTCCCTGCAGATCCAGGAGAGGCCCCCCGGAGTTGCCGGGGTTGATCACCGCGTTCGTCTGGATGAAGCTCTCGATGCCGTAGTCGTCCTCGATTACCCGGGCCCGACGGCCGAGGGCGCTGACGATGCCGTGGGTCAGGGTGGTCCCCATGCCCAGGGGATAGCCGATGGCGAGCACCCAGTCGCCGATCAGCAGGTCCTCGGACCGGCCGAGGGAGGCGACAGGCAGGCCCGGAGCGTCGATCTCCAGCAGGGCGATGTCGATGAGCGAGTCCACCCCGACCACCCGGGCGGGGAAGCGCCGGCGGTCGTGGAGGGTCACCCGTATCGAGTCGGCCCCCTTGATCACGTGGTGGTTTGAGAGGATGTGGCCGGCGGCTGAGACGATCACCCCCGAGCCGAGGCCGCTGAGCCCGTCTCCGTCTCCCCGGGGTGGGACCGGGGGATGGAACCGCGGCAGGCGCTGCATCTCTCCCAAGGTCTGGATCAGGACCACGGCGGGAGCGACACGATCGTAGACGGAGCGAAAGGAGCGGCTCAGGTCCTCGAACCGCTCCAGTCCGGACTGACCCGCCGCCGGCACGGATGCGGTGCAGGCCAGCAGCCACGCTGCCGCCAGTCTCCGGAGCGCCGAGCCGGTCACTTGAACCCGTACTTGTCGAGCTTCCGGTACAGGGTGCGCTCGCCGATCCCGAGAAGCTCGGCCGCCTTGCGGCGGTTGTTGCCCACCTGCTCCAGGGCCCGGGCGATGGCGTCTCGCTCCAGCTCCTTCAGCGACGACAGCACTCCGTCATCGTCCTCCCCCAGGTCGGAGGCGGCGCCTGCCACCGCGTCCGCGTCGACCTGGTACACGGGGCGCAGCGGACGAGGTACGGCCGTCTCCCTGCCCTCCTCGATGGTTCGCCTCAGGTCGGCAACCTCCCGCTTGAGGTCGAGCAGGGCGAAGTAGATCAGCTCGCGCTCCGACTGGTCGGGGGTCTTGAGCGTTGGCACGGGCAGGTTCACACCGAGGTCCGGCTCCCGCTCCAGGTGGGGGAGCAGGTCGTCGGCGTCGACCCGGCCCGCCGGGCCCAGGAAGACCAGATGTTCCACCAGGTTGCGCAACTCACGGACGTTTCCTGGCCAGTCGTACTCCGCGAGAAGGTCGAGGGCCCGCGGGGTGAACCCGTGGAAACGGCTGTGGTCCTTCTGACCCCGGCTGTAGATCTGGACGAAGTGCTCGAGGAGCAGTGGGATGTCAGCGCGCCTCTCGCGCAACGGTGGCAGGTAGAGCTCGACGACCTTCAGGCGGTGGTAGAGATCGCGTCTGAACTCGCCGCGGCTCACCGAGGAGAGCAGGTCCTTGTTGCTGGCCGCCAGCATGCGCACGTCGACTTCGATCGACTGGTCGCCGCCGATACGGGTGACGCGGCGCTCCTCGAGGACGCGCAGCAGGCGCACCTGCGCCGAGCGGGCCATCTCTCCGATCTCGTCGAGGAACACCGTGCCTTGGTGGGCCTGCTCGAAGATCCCCCGCGTCTGCGAGCGGGCGTCGGTGAAGGCGCCGCGCTCGTGGCCGAACAGCTCGTTCTCCAGGAGGTTCTCGGGGATGGCGGCGCAGTTGATCGGCTTGTAGGGCTTGTCGTCGCGGCCGCTGAAGTGGTGTAGGGCGCGGGCCACCACATCCTTGCCGGAGCCGCTCTCCCCGGTGATGAGGACGGTCACCGGGGTCGGGCCCACGAGAAGGATCTGCTCGCGGAGGGTTCGGATGGCCTCGGAGTTGCCGACCAGGTTTTCGCACAGGAAGCGGCTGCGCTCCAGCAAGCGGGAGACGGCCGCCGTGAGTTGGCCGCCGTCGACCGGCACTTCGACCACCTGCTCGAGGGGACTGCCCCGGGAGAGCTCGTCCCAGGCGGCAGTGGAGCCCGCGGCCAGGACCACGACCGGCAACTCCCGGTGCTCGGCCAGCACTTCGGCGATCGACTGCAGGCTGAGGTCGGGGAGGTTGAGATCGACGAGGACGAGACCCGCGCCCCGGTCGAGGAGCGCGGAGAGCCTGCCGGCATCGCGTACCTCTATGACCTCTGCCGACCCGGCCCGCAGTTCGCGGCTGCAGGCGGCGGCCAGTCCGGGGTCTTGCGTGAGCAGCAGGTAGCGGGTGCGGGCCATGGTGAGTCAGAAGAGGCGGCTGGAGATCGAACGCCCCCGGTGGGACTCCCGTCTCTGTCGGGGAGGGAGCGACTCTTTGCGGATCATGCGGGAGCAGCCCTTAGCGGGGGGTGCCTTCAGGAAGCCCCTGGATGCGCTCGTGGGCGGCGCGGCCGTACTCGCTGCCGGCGCCTTCGCGGTTGATGATCCTCTGGAAGATGCTGCGCGACTGGTCGAACTCTCCCAGCTGCTCGTGGCAGCCGGCGCGCTGGAAGTCCGCGGAGTTGATCCAGTTGACGCTGGCATCTGCGCCGTGGAAGGCGACCTGGGCAAAAGCCTGGATCGCCATCCGGTACTCGCTCATGTTCTGGTAGCACTGACCGATGTAGTAGCGGGCCTCGGCCGCGTCCTCTCCCTTCGCCCACTCCAATACTTCCTCCAGGTAGGAGATGGCCGCTCCGTACTGGCCCGTCTCTTTGAGGATGTATCCGATCTCCAGTTGAACGTCCCGGCGGTCCGGGTGCCTGGGAAACTCGTCCTCGATGCGCCGCGCCACCCGCAGCGCCTCGTCCCACTGGTAGAGCCGCGAGTAGCAGCGCAACAGCTTGTAAGCGGCTTCCTGGCGCTGCGCCCGGGTCGCCCGGGGCGACTCGAGGACGCGGCGGTACGCGCCCGCCGCCGGAAGCAGGTTGCCCAGGGTCTGATGAAAGGCCCCGAGTCGGAGATGGACATCGGCCGAGAAGGGTGAGTCCGGGTAACCGGCGGCGAAGTCGGACTGGGCCTTCAGGGCCTGGGCGGTGCTCTCCTCGCTGGGCTCGGAACGCATGCGTTCCCACTCCGCCGTTGCGGCGAGGTAGGCGCCGGCGCCGGCCGGGTCGGAGGCCATGCGCGCCAGCAGGCCATCCGGGTCCCGGGCCCAGGAGGCCTGAGCGGGCTTCCTGGCGGCGTCGTCGGAGACCTCTGCGAAGTGCTTGCGCGCCGCCTCCCACTTGCCCGCCTTCAGCAGTCCCCGGCCCTCGTACAGACGGAACAGATAGGGCCACACGCCGTCGTCGCCAAAGCGCTTCCGGTGTTCCTTGGCCCGGCTCTTGGCCTCCTTCGTCCTGCCCAGCTCGAAGAGGCTGACCACGGCACGGCCGACATCGCCTGCCGTGGCTTCGTCGCTCCCGAGCCGGGGCGCGTAGAGGGTCCAGGCCCTGCCGTAGCGCTCCGCCTCGAAGTGGAGCGCGCCGGCGCCCAGGTCCGCCGAGGCGCGCGCCGGGCCCCGGACCCTGGAATACGCAGCCAACGCCTCGTCGGCCCGTCCGAGGCGGACGAGCAGCCGGCCCCTCGCCAGCTGCAGGGAATCCGCGGAACCGGCACCCTCGGTGAGCAGGCGCTCGTAGAGGGTCAGGGCCGTCGGGAGGTCCCCCGCCAGGTCATGGGCGCGGGCAAGGCGGTAGCGCAGCGACCCGTCCACATCGCCATCGGGATCGGTGGAGGCCAGGGACGAGAGCAGTTCGCCCGCTCGGCGCGGCTCTCCGAGGCGGAAGTGGATGTCCGCCAGGAGTTCCTGCGACTCCCGCCGCCCCTCGAAGTCGGGATAGGCCTGGAGCTCGCTGAGGGTCATGGCCGCCTCCTCGAACCGGCCCCCGCGTGCCAAGGCGGCTCCGAGGGTGGCCAGTACGCGCGGCTGCAGACCGCTGCCGGAGACCTGGGGGAGGAGGGCGCTCAAGGCGTCGACCGCCGCCTCGATCTCTCCCGTCCGCAAGCGCACGACGGCCCGGCCGAAGCGGGCTCGGGGCGCCCATTCGGTGTCGCCGGCCTCGCTCAGCAGACGGGCGTACACCGAGTCCGCCAGAGCCAGCCGGCCGGAATCGCCATGGGCGGCCTCGAGCCGTGCGTCGGCGAGGCCGATCAGGGCACGAGCGCGGGTCTCGCGGGTGTCCTCCGACAACGGGTTCTGCTCGAGGAAGGAAACGTAGCCGTCCTCCAACGTGACCTGTCTCCGGTCCTCGGGCGCGGAGTCGGCGATCGATTCCGCACGGCGAAGCTGGGCCATCCTCGACCACTCCCCGGCCCCGCTCTCCCCCAGCAGGGCGTCTTCCTCCAGGGCCAGGGCGTGCAGGGAGTCGCTGGCGGCGCTCCGCCCTTCGAGTTGACGCTGGCGGGCGAGCCGGTAGAGGCAGTCGGCCAGATGGAACCGGGCCTCCGCCGCGGACGGGTCGTCCGGGTAGGAGGCGGCATAGATGCCCCAGGCCCGCACCGCCCCCGGGAAGTCCTGGTGATCGCGCAGGATGCGGGCCACGTCGAGCAGGATCCGGCGGCGCGGCACTCCGGTCAGCTCGTCGATCCACTTCTGTTGCAGGGCCAGCGCGAGGCCGTCCGCGTCTGTGATGGTGTAACCGTCGAGATATTCGAGGCGCTGCCTCACCCGGGGGGCGCGGGGATGGCGCGGAAAACGCTCGATGAAGTTGCGGTACTCGGCGACCGCCAGTCTGCGGGCGCCGGCGCCGTCGTAGGAGTCTGCGAGTCCGTACTGGGCATCCGCGGCCACCGGACCGGAGTCTCGACTCAGGGCCGTGAACAACCGGACCGCTTCGTCATGGTAGCCGCTGGCGTCGTAGACCTGGGCAAGGTGAAGGCGGGTGAGGTCGCGCTCGGCCTCCGTCTCCGGGAAGTCGGCCCCCAGGCGCTCGGCATCGTCGAGGTAGCGGAGGAACCAGGAGCGGGCCCGGGGGAGATCCCCCTGCAGGCGGTAGAGGGCCCCGAGTTGACGCACGGCCGCGGCCTCGTGCGCCGGGGGGGCACCCCCCCTGGAAGGGCTATGCACGAGGTCCAGGAACAGGCGGACCGCGGGTGCGAACCGCCCGGTCTGTCCGAGAGAGATCGCGCGGCCGAGCATGGCGCGGCCACGCAAGGGGTCCTCCACACCGGTGGCGCCGGCCTGCGACAGGGGCTCGTAGAGCGCCAGGGCCTCCTCGTGACGCCCCGAGACCCGCAGGGCGTCGGCGCATCCGACCTGGGCCCTGGCCCTCCGACCCGGATCCCGGATCGCACTGGCCGCCTCCCGATAGGCCGTCACCGCTTCGTCATAGCGGCCTCGGTCCATGAGGTGGCTGGCCAGGACGAGGTGGGCGGAGTCGCTCTCGGCGCTGCGGGGGAAGGCCTGATGCAGCCTTCTGAAGGCGGCGGCGCCCGCCGCCGTGCGGCTGAGGAACAGGTGGATCTGACCGGAAAGGAGCAGAGCGTGCCGGGCCTCTTCGCTGGCCGGGGCGGCCTTCCACACCTCGCCAAGCAACTCCTGGGCAGATTCCGGATCCCCGCCGGCAAAACGTACCCTGGCCAGTTGGAGCCGCCCTTGGCGCGCCTCGCGAGTCCCGGCATACGCGGACAGGAGCTCGTCGTAGAGCCGCACGGCGTTGGCCGGGTCACCGGAGCGCAGGTGGTTGCCCGCGGCTTGCAGGAGGGCCCCGGGAGCAAACCCGCTCTCGCTGTAGAGGCGTTGCACCTCCTCGAAGGCTTCGGCGGCCTCCTCGAAGCGGTCCAGTTGCTGCAGGCAGTCGGCGCGTTCGCGCCGGGCCTCGGCCACCGAGAGATGCCCGGAGTGTCGCTCGACAAAGCTGTCGTACGCAGGCACGGCCTCTGCGCAGCGAGAGCTGCGGGCATAGGAGCGGGCCAGCAGGAGCCGGGCATCGGGCACGTTGGCGTGGCCGGGGTGGTTGCGGATGAAGTCGGCGAACAGCTGGGCCGCGGTGGCGTAGTCGGCCATCTGGCGGTACAGGTTGCGGGCCAGCCGCCACTCGTCATCGGCGTCGGACCATGCGGGGACCGCCCCCAGAAGGGCGAGGCAGACGAGGGCGGGAAGGGCACGGTCCGGGCGGTGCCTCGTCGGGGATCGATCCATGCTCGAGGGTGAAGACAGGGCCGCCATGGCGGCAGGATCTTTTGATGAGGGCTCCCGGACGGGAGCCCTATATTCAATCTGCTCCGCGAGTATACCAGTCCTTCAGATCAGGGTCAAGACGTGTCAAAGCAATCACTTACGTCCTCTGGTGGCGAGTTGGTGGAGAGTGCGCGGGCCAAGCTGAACCTCGGGCTGCGGGTGCTGTCGCAGCGGCAGGACGGGTTTCACGACCTGATCGGGCTCTTCCAGACCGTCAGCCTCGCGGACCGGCTGTACATGCGACCGGCCCGGCGTCTCGAGGTGACCTGCTCCGATCCGGCCGTGCCACCAGGCCCCGGGAACCTGGCCTACCGGGCCGCCGAACTCTACCTGCGGGAGGCCGGCACCACACCACGGCACGTGCACATCGAGAAGGCGATTCCCGCCGCCGCCGGACTCGGCGGTGGCAGCGCCGACGCCGCCGCCGTGCTCAGGGGCCTGGACCGCGCCGCCTCTCGCCCGCTGGGCCTGGGGGCGCTGACCCGGATGGCTGGCCAACTCGGCTCCGACGTGCCCTTCGCCCTCCAGGGCGGGACCGCCTTGGTCGAGGGCCGGGGGGAGCGGCTCCTGCCTCTCCGCTGGAGCACGGAGCCCGTGTGGTACGTCCTCGTCTGTCCCCGGGTTCGGGTCGACACCGCCTGGGCGTACTCGGAGCTCGACCGGCAGCGGCGGGACCACCCCAACGGCTTGTCGGAACCCGATCCGTATCGTACGTTCTTGGAGCACGTACGCGGCGGGCTCGTCGACGCGAATCGGCTGTGGTCGGTGTTGCACAACGACTTTCAGCCGCTCGTCGAACGCGCCAAACCCATCGTCGCCCGAGCCAGCCAGTCGCTGGCCGCCACGGACCCGCTGGCCCATTCGATGTCGGGCAGCGGTGCCACCGTTTTCGGCATCTACGACGACCGGACCGCCGCGAATCGCGCCGCCAGGGGGCTGCGCGAAGCGGGGTTTCCGGTTTTTCTGTGTACGCCTTGTCCGCCGTCACAATGAGCGCGGACGGGCAGGTTGCCCGGTCGTTCAACTGGTAGGACAACGGATTTTGGTTCCGTCTATCGAGGTTCGAGTCCTCGCCGGGCAGCCAAATAATACGAAGAAGGTAGGCCATGGCGGTTGCCTTGCAGATCTCTCAGCGCCACACGATCGAACTGACCATCGAGCCCCGCCAGGAGCGGGGCAAGGGTCCCGTGGGCCGCCTGCGGCGCGAGCAGGCCATGCTTCCCGGCATCCTCTATGGGCACAGGCAGGAGCCGCTGGCCTTCAAGATCGTGGCCCATGATCTCGAGCGCGCGCTCTCCGGTGGAGGCCAGAACTCGATTTTCATGCTCCACGAGAAGGACGACGGGAAGGTGGAGCGGGCAGTGGTTCGGGAGATCCAGTACCACAAGGTGCGCGGCGATGTCGTTCATATCGACTTCCTGCGCATCGACCCGGACGAGGAGCTGACCGTCGCCGTGCCGATGATGACCACGGGCACCCCGGTGGGAGTGCGGGTCGGGGGCGGGGCCGTGCAGCACAGCCTGACCTCCGTTACCATGAGTTGTATCGCCTCCGAGCTTCCCTCTCAGGTGTCGATCGACATCGACCACCTCGAAATCGGTGACAGCATCCACGTCAGCGACCTGCTCGAGGTCGAACCCCGCATCGTCACCGATCCCGGGGTCACCATCGTCAGCGTGCTGGCCCCGCGGTTGACCATCGAGGAAGAGGAAGCCGCCGCCGCCGCCGAGGAAGCGGAGGAAGGGGAGGAAGTCGAAGGGGAAGGCGAAGGCGAGGGCGAAGAAGGAGCCGGGGACGCCGAGGCCGGCGAGCCCTCCGAGGGCGGCGGCGAGAGCCAGGACTGAGCCCCGTCGACCGCACCGATGCCCGTCGTCGTCGGGTTGGGCAATCCCGGCCCAGGCTATGCCGGCACCCGGCACAACATCGGCTTTCTTGTGGCCGAGGGTCTCCTGGGTGGCCGGGGGGAGTGGACGAGGGAGGCGGCGGCAGAGACCGCACGGGCACGGGTCGCCGGCGAGGAGGTGTTGCTGGTCAGGCCTCAGGGCTTCATGAACCGCAGCGGCGAGGCGGTCCGGATGCTGCAGGAGCGCCGAGGCTTGGCGCCGGAGGAGATTCTGGTAATTCTCGACGACTTCCTCCTCGACTTCGGCCGCCTGCGGCTCCGGCGGGGCGGCTCCGACGGCGGCCACAACGGACTGGCGTCGGTGCTGAAGGTCCTGCAGACGGACCAGGTTCCCCGGCTGCGGCTGGGCGTCGGGCCGGTTCCGCCCGGCGAGAGCGACATCGACTTCGTGCTGGCCCCCTTCGCCCCCGGCGAAGAGGTGGCGGGGCTGGTCGAGCGAGGCTGCGCGGCGACGCGCTGCTGGTTGGCGGAGGGCATCGAGGCGGCCATGAACCGCTTCAACGGATGTCCGGCACTGGAGCGGACGGCTCCACCGTCCGCCGCATCCGAAAGGGACGAGGAGGATAGGTAGGCCCATGGAAGCGTGGACGACGACGGCCCCGTGGCTGGGCGTGGCGGGTCTGGTCGTCGCATTCATCATATATGTCCGCCTCAAGGCGGGAGATGCCGGATCGTCGGAGATGGTGGAAATCTCCGACGACATCCACGAGGGGGCGATGGCCTTCCTCAAACGGGAGTACTCCATCCTTCTCCTGTTCGTCGCCGTCGTCTTCGTCGCCCTGTGGCTGGGGGTGGGGGGGCGTACGGCGGTGGCCTTTCTCGCCGGAGCGGGATCTTCGATCCTGGCCGGTTTCTCGGGCATGAAGGCGGCCACTCGCGCCAACGTCCGCACGGCGCAGGCGGCGAACAGGTCCGGCCAGGGGCCGGCCCTGTCCATGGCCTTCGCCGGTGGCGCTGTGATGGGGCTGGCCGTAGCCAGCCTCGGCCTGCTCGGCATCTCCCTGCTCGCGCAACTGTTCGGCGTCTGGGAGGACGCGTCCAACGCTGCCGTCATCAACGGCTTCGCCATGGGGGCCTCGTCCATCGCCCTCTTCGCCCGCGTCGGCGGGGGGATCTTCACCAAGGCGGCCGATGTCGGCGCCGATCTGGTGGGCAAGGTGGAGCAGAACATCCCCGAGGACGATCCCCGCAACCCTGCGGTCATCGCCGACAACGTCGGTGACAACGTGGGCGACGTGGCGGGCATGGGCGCCGACATCTTCGAGTCTTACGTCGGCTCGGTCATCGCCACCATCGCCATCGCCGCCACCGGCACGGTGGCGACCCTGGGCACGCTGGCGCCGGGGCTGGCCGCCGACCAGGCCCGTCTGGCAGCCATGGCCTTTCCCCTCACCGTCATCATGGTGGGGCTGGTCGCCAGCCTCGCGGGCGTGCTGGCCGTGCGGCTCCTCCAGAACACGGACCCCGGAGCCGCCCTGCGCTACGCCACCTTCGTGTCGGCGGCGCTCATGGTAGCCGGCGCCTGGTGGACGGGAGACCTGCTGGGCCTTGGTACCGGAGCCTTCCTGGCCGTCCTTTTCGGCAGCCTGGCGGGCATCGTCATCGGACTGCTCACGGAGTACTACACCGGCGGCAAGCCGGTGCGGGAGATCGCCGAGTCATCCAGAACGGGGGTGGCCACCAACATCATCGGAGGGCTGGCGGTGGGCTTCGAGAGCGTCGCCTTCCCCATCCTGTTCATCGCCCTCGCCATCGGTCTGGCCTTCCACTTCGCCGGCCTCTACGGCATCGGCATCGCCGCCGTGGGCATGCTGGCCACTGTGGGCGTGACCATGTCCGTCGACGCCTATGGCCCCATCGCCGACAATGCAGGCGGCATCAGCGAGCAGGCCGGCCTCGGCGAGGATACGCGCCGGATCACGGACGGGCTCGACGCCCTGGGCAACACCACCGCGGCCATCGGCAAGGGGTTCGCCATCGGATCGGCGGCGCTCACCGCCCTGGCCCTGTTCTCGGCCTACAACAACACCGTGCAGCAGGCCATGGGAGGGCAGGAGCTGGTCGTCGACGTCACCGCTCCCGTGGTCGTGATCGGGCTGTTCATCGGCGCAATGGTCCCCTATCTCGGCGCCGCCATGACCATGACCGCCGTCGGCGGTGCCGCCTTCCAGATGATCGAGGAGGTGCGCCGGCAGTTCCGCGAGATTCCCGGGCTGATGGAGGGGACGGCCAGGCCCGACACCCGGAGCTGTGTCGACATCGCCACCGTGGCCGCCCTGCGCAAGATGATCGCGCCGGGCGTGCTGGCCGTTCTGGCCCCGGTGGCGGTCGGATTCCTTCTGGGCCCCAAGGCTCTCGGCGGCATGCTGGCCGGAGCTACCGTATCCGGGGTCCTCGTGGCGTTGATGATGTCCAACAGCGGCGGCGCCTGGGACAACGCCAAGAAATACATCGAGCAGGGCCATCTCGGGGGCAAGGGCTCGGAGCCGCACAAGGCGGCCGTCGTCGGCGACACCGTGGGCGATCCCTTCAAGGACACCTCGGGACCTTCCATGAACATCCTGATCAAGCTGATGTCCGTCATCTCCCTGGTCCTGGCCCCGCTGTTCGTCGAGTACGGGCTGAACCTATTCTGATCTCGAAACGAGGCAGACAAGCGAATGGCTAAGAAGTACGAGCTGGTCCTCATCCTCGATCCACAATCCGGCGAGACTCAGTTGGAAGCCGCCGCCGACAACTACCAGAAGCGCCTGGAGGCGGCTGGCGCCGAGGTGGTGCAGGTCGTCAAGTGGGGCCTGCGCAAGCTGGCCTACACGTCGATTGCCCTTCGGCAGCGGCAACAGGGCTTCTACGTCCTCTACCAGTTCTTGGCCGAGAGTGAGCGCCTCGGGCCGGTGGAGGAGGACCTCAAGCTGGACGAGTCCGTGCTCCGCCACCTGGTGGTCGCCGTTCCGGGCGAGTTCCTGAGCGTGCCGCAACTGGCGCCTGAGAACGTCTACATCTACCAGTCTCCCGACCGAGGCCGGGACCGCCGCGGGCACCGCCGTGACCGGGACCGCCGCGAGGACGGCCCGCCCCGTCCCGACCGGGACGGTCGTGCACCGGTCGAGAGCGCCGAGGTTGCCGAGGCCACCACCCGGGATGACCCGGGCGGCGGGGAGGACGGAGGAGAGGAGGCCGCCTGAGACGGCGCTGCCGGCCGCTGCCCGGCACGGGGAACTGAACCTTGTCCCTGTTGGCCAGTCTGGTCCTCGTGGCGGCAACCCTTATCGGGGCGCGACGGTTTGGCGTCCGTAGCGTGGCCCTGCCCGCCTGCGTGCCCATGCTGTTGTCCTTCAGTGGTGTCTTTCACTGGGCGATGGGCTTGGCGCCGGCGCCGTTGATCGGCTGGCTTGCAGCGGTACAGGTCGAGAGGGGCCGAGGCTATGGCCAGACCATCGCCTTCGCTTCCCTGCCGGGGCTGGTCCTCGGCTTGGCCCAGGCGGGCGGCTTTCTCGCGGCGGACGGCCAGCGTGAGCAGGTGTCGTCGGAAGTCACCCGCTTTCTGGAAGGAAGCGCCGCCGAGGCCCAACTGGGGGACCCGGAGATGCTTCAGCAGTTGGTGGAGATGGTTCTGGTCCTGCTGCCCGGGGTCGCTTATCTCTCCATCCTGCTGATCGCCGTCTGCGGCTACCGCCTTGCCCAGGCGGCATGCCCCTGGGCGGGCACCACCCTGCCGCCCGCGGTGCCCCTGCGCCATTGGCGGATGTGGGAGGAACTGATCTGGGTCGCGATCGGCGCCCTGGTCCTGCTGCTGATCGGGGGCGAGACCTTTCGCGGCCTGGCTGTAAACGCCGCGCTGGTCATGATGCTGCTGTATGCGGCCCAGGGCCTTGGGCTGGTCCGGCATCTGCTGTGGCGCCTTGGCGCCCAGCGCTACCTCGTCGTCCTGGTGTACGCGCTGCTGGCCTTCACTTCCAGCTTCTCGGTGATGGCACTGGCGTTCTCGGGACTGGCGGACAACTGGTTCGACTGGCGCCGGATCGGACATCGGCGCGAACGAGAATCCGAGGAGGTGGACAAGTGAAGGTCATACTGCTCAGAGACGTGGACACCTTGGGGACCGCCGGCCAGATCGTGACCGTGGCGGACGGCTATGGCCGCAATGCCCTGATACCCAAGCGGCAGGCCCTGCTGGCCACCGACGCCAACGTGGCCCTCTTCGAGTCCCGGCGCCGGCAGCACGAGGCCGCCGCCGAGCGCGAGAAGCGGGCGGCCGAGGACGTGGCCGTGGAGCTGGAGAAGGCGTCGCTCACGGCGCAGGTCAAGGTCGGCGAGGGAGATCGCCTGTTCGGATCGGTGACGGCCCAGAACATTTCCGATCTGCTCAAGGAACAGGGCCACGACGTCGATCGTCGAAACATCGAGCTGGAGGAGCCGATCCGCGCCCTCGGTGTATACAACGTGCCGGTTCAGCTCCACACCGGGGTGAAGGCCACCGTCAAGCTCTGGGTCGTGAAGGAGTAGCGCCGAGAGGATGCCCCCGGTGGCATCACCCTTGCCGCGGTCCGGGTTCAGGACCACCGGACAGACCCCGGTCCTCCTGAAGCTCTTCTTCGCCGCCCTCGGATCCCTCTTGCTGGCCTCCTGTGCTCCGCGGGACGGCCCGGGGCCCTTCGAGCAGACCGAGGACCGCGTCTGGCGCCTCGTCAACCGCAGCCACACCGGCGCCGACGGGATCTTCGTTCAGGCTACTTTCCGGACCTTCGCCTACGAAGTCGCCCGCATCTATGCCGAGGCCGAGATCGCCGGCCTCGGGCAGGAGCAGGTCACCAGCCGACTGCGCGAGTTCATCTACGCCTACATCGACGCGCCCTACCCGATGGCGGACGGCACCGACGTCAACAGCCTCTACCTTCAGTATCTGGTCTACGTCAACCCGGACTTCGATGTCACCAATCCCCTTCAGAAGGCGCAGTTCGACACCTGGCGCGGTCAGTACGTGCGCCGGCTCCTCGGCATCCTCTACGACGGCAAGTATCCCCTGCTGCGGCCGGTCTACGACGAGCGTTGGGGGTACGGCCTCTACAGCCGGCTGGTCTTCACCATCTACATCGACGGGCAGGAGTCGGGGGCGCATCCCTACATCGCCGATATCGGCGAGCGCACCTTCCTCATCGACGACGGGGGGGGCCGTCACGCGCCGAGCGGGACGGCCGGGGCCTACCCATACGAGTTCGACCGGCCCGAAAGAGACCACCTGGAGAAGACGGCCGTCTATCGAGCCTACTTCCCGAACCGGCGCGCCGATCGCCTGACCCAGATCCTGACGACGGACAGCCGGCGGGTCTCCCTGGTCATCGAGGGTCTCGGCTCCGACGCCGAGCGCCGGTTGGACTGGGACTTGCCGCTGGCGTACCCTGCGATGCCGTCGCGGAGGCTCGTGCCGCCCCCTTCCGAGGATGACTCGGTCAAAGGCGAGGGGTAAGGGGACACCGCGAAGCCCATGAGCGATGGGCAGCTGTCCCTCACCGAGATCGACTTCGTGCTGACAATCCGCAGTGTTGTCGATCCACTGCGCGATACCCTCCCTTGTCGACGTTCATGATGCTGTGATGAGAATCGATCTCCTCCCCACCGCTTTCATCCTCATCCCCTTGGCAGCGATTTTCGCGTATCTGGCCTGGTCGGCCGAGAAGGAGGTCGAACGGGTGGAGCAGCTGGCCGCCCGGCTGCGCCGGCTGTGCGAGAGCAGCGGCCGGCCGGGGATCGGGACTCGTCGGCCCCGGCGACTGTCCCTGGACGTGCACATGGCCATCCAGTCCCTGGACAAGAGCCTGCGGTCCCTGGAACGCGATCAGGGATCCACAGCCGCAGGCCATCCCACCACCGGCTGTTCCTGCAGGGCGGATCCGTGATCGATGACTTGGAGCAGCGGGTCTCGCGGCTGGAGGAGCGCGGCCTGGGTTAGCCACCCACGATGTTCGTAGGAGTGGGCGTTCACACCTGGCCGCAGACCTCCCTTTCCCAGGGGGCGGGGTCCAGTCCGAGGCCGCGGGCGCGGTGACAGATGCGGCTCCAGGTGGTGTCGTCGATGGCGATACCGGTCCGGCGGCGCTCGGCAGCGGTGGTGAACTCGGGCGCGCCGGGCAGCTGAATCCGCCCGACCTGTGGGTCGACCCGGCTCGAGGTAACGTGGCCGACCAGGCCCTCCACCTCGCGGTCGTAGTCCCCGTCCTCGCAGAAGAAGGCGGGCTCCCACACGATCAGCATGAGGCCGTTGCTCCTCATCTCCACCTCGCCCGCGGCGCAGCCCTCGCCGGACAGCAGGCCTCCCAGGATCTCCACCATCATGCTCAGGCAGTAGCCCTTGTAGGCGACCACACCGCCCATGGGAAGGATGGCGCCCTGGGGGGGGCCGACGAAATCGGCGGGGTCGGTGGTGGGACGGCCCTCGGCGTCGGTGATCCAGCCCTCGGGGACCTGGACGCCCTGGTTGTGGGCGAGGCGGATCTTGCCCTCGGCGACGACCGAGGTGGTCATGTCGACGAGGATCGGGTCGGCGCCGCGACGCGGGGCGGCGAATGAAACGGGGTTGGTCGAGAGCTTGCCGTCGATGCCGCCGTAGGGTGGGATCTGGCGCCCGAGGCGCCCGGCGTTGACCCAGGCCATGCCGACCAGGCCCTGGCGGGCGACGGCGAGGGTGTAGGCCCCGATCCGCCCGAGATGGGAGCAGTTGCGCAGGCCGACGCTGCCGATTCCGTGGGCCCGGGCCAGCTCGACGGCCTTGTCGACGGCGTGGCGGCCTGCCACCTGGCCGAGGGCGCCGCCGCCGTCGAAGACGGCCATGGCCCCGCGCTCACGCACCACCGTCGGCCGTCCGGCGGGGTCGAAGGTGCCGTCGGCCATCTGGTCGACGTATTCGTAGATGCGGATGGTCCCGTGCGAGTCGTGGCCGAAGAGGCTCGACTCGACGAGGTGGTCGGCCACGGTGGCGGCATCTTCGGCAGAGCAACCCGCGGCCTCGAAGAGGGAGCGGGCGATGCGGGTCAGGGTCTCGGGGGGGAAGCGGCGCATGGCTCAGGCGGCGGTTTCCAGCTGGCCGACCTCGTCCTCGAAGGCGCGGATGCCGAGATCGACACCGTACTCCCGGAGCCCGCCGGTAGCCTCGGGGCCGGTGATCCACGGGCGGTGGCGGCGCCCGGCCTCGACCAGGTCGGCGCTGGCGTGGTCGCCGTGGAGGAAGTGGAAGGCCATGCCGGCGCGCTCCTCGTCGGTGGCGTTGTCGCCGGTGCTGTGGGCGACGCCGTAACAGAAGAACACGACGCCCCCCGCGGGGACCTCCACGGCCACGGCCTCGGCCTCTGGAGGGGAGCAGTGGATGTGGTGGTCGGAGTACGGGTCGCGTTCGTGGGCATAGCTGTGCCGGTGGCTACCCGGAATCAGACGCAGGGTCCCGTTGGCCAAGGTTGCGTCGTGCACGGCGACCCACATGGCCGTCCCCTTGAGCGGATCGTCGATCTTGAAGTAGGCGTTGTCCTGGTGCCAGTGGGTTCCGGTGCCGGTGCGGCCCGGCTTGAGGAACAACTGGTCCAGGTGGAGGAGGAAGGGATCGCCGATCAGACAGCTCACGGCGCCGGAGACCTTGGGCGAGAAGGGCAGCGCACGGATCAGGTTGCTCTTGTCGTGGAGGGGGATCAGCTGAAGGTTGGCGCGCGACTCGGAATGGGTCTGGCCGTCGCCGTCGGTGCGAACGTTGCGCAGCAGCCCCTGGCGGCGGAAACGCGCCACCTCCGCCGCCAGGGCCCGAACCTCGCGAGCGTCGAAGAAGGGGCTCACCAGGCACCAGCCGTCGCGGCGGAATCGGGCGACGTGATCTTGCGTGAGAAGGTCGGTCACGAGGGAAACGGCATAGGATAGCGGGCCGGGGGCTGGACGGCAAGTTGACCCTCGGGCGGCCTTGCCGGCGCGTGGATGGTTGCTTACCCTAAAAAAAAGGCAACCGGAAGACTCGCGGCTCCCGCCGCACTCCATTCACCGGCGTCCGCCCACGACGCTTCTCCCCGGATGGTCTTCCGACTCGCCAGCGCCAATCCTCTCTCGACCTGGACAAGACGCCCCGAGGGTCGAGGCCGGAGCGGTCGGCGGCTACCGGCGCACCGTTCCCGGGACGAGAAGGAATCCATGGCAGAGATTCGGGTCGGCATCAATGGTTTTGGCCGGATCGGCAGACTCGTGTTTCGCGCCGCCTGCAAGGCAGGCCTCGACGTGCGCGGCATTAACGATCTGACCGACGCCGCTACGCTGGCCCACCTGCTCAAGTACGATTCGACCCACGGCCGCTTCCGCGGCGAGGTGGGGGCCGATGGGCAGGACCTGGTGGTCGGCGGCAAGCGAATCCCGGTCTACGCCGAGCGCGATCCGGGCAGCCTTCCCTGGGAGAAGTTGGGGGTGGAGATCGTCGTCGAGTCGACGGGCCTGTTCACCCGGCGCTCGTCCGCCGCCGCCCACCTTTCCGCCGGTGCGCGGAAGGTGCTGATCTCGGCCCCGGCCAAGGAAGAGGACCTGACCGTGGTGATCGGCGTCAACGAGGACGCACTTCAGCCCGGACACGCCATCGTCTCCAACGCGTCCTGCACGACCAACTGCCTGGCGCCCATGGCCAAGGTGCTTCACGAGAGCTTCGGCGTCGTGCACGGGATGATGAACACCATCCACTCCTACACCAACGACCAGCGCATCCTCGACCTGCCGCACGAGGATTTGAGGCGGGCGCGCTCGGCGGCCGTCAACATGATACCGACGACCACGGGAGCGGCGGCGGCCGTCGGCAAGGTCCTGCCCGAGTTGCAGGGCAAGCTCGACGGGCTGTCGATCCGCGTGCCCACGCCGGACGGGTCGCTGGTGGACTTCACCGCCCACGTGTCAGCGGAGGTGACGCGCGAGCAGGTCAATCAGGCCTTCGCCAAGGCCGCGGACACCGACCTGAAGGGCATTCTGGAGTACTCGGAGGAACCGCTGGTGCTGTCCGACATCATCGGGAATCCGTCCTCCTGCGTGTTCGACGCCGAGTCGACGAACGTCGTGGGTGGTACCTTGGTGAAGGTGCTTGGGTGGTACGACAACGAGTGGGGCTACGCCAACCGCTGCGTCGACCTCATCCCCAGGATGACGGCGTGAACCTGGCCCGGTCACCGGCGCAGCCAGCCAGCGAGGAGTAGGCCAATGTTCGAGGACGTGTGGAAGCACTTCGACGAGAACGAGCTCACCCACTCGGCCGCTCATCACCTGATGTCGGTGCACGAGCTGCGCCAGATGCACGGATACGCCCGCGTCTCCGACATCGCCAAGCACCTGAAGATCACCAAGGGCAGCGTCTCCTCGGCGATGAAGCACCTTAAGGAGCGCGGCTACATCCAGGAAGACCACAACCGTTTCCTCGAGCTGACCGAGAAGGGGCTGCGCGTCGTCTGGCAGACGGAAGCCACGCGCATGGTGGTCAAGAAGTTCCTCTCCGATGCTTTGGGCATGGACGAGGACGACGCCGAGATCGACGCCTGCAAGGTGGAGCACCTGCTCAGCTCCGAGGCCCGCGGACGGCTCGTCGGGTTCCTGCAGTTCCTGTTCTCCGAGGATCCCATCGCCTCGGAGTTCCTGACCGTCTTCCGCGGCGCCCCCTCCGCCAATCACCTGGAGTGCAGGAAGGACGTCGCCAGCTGCCAGTTGTGCGACGAGGTCTGCCTGTTGCAGCCGGAGTTGTCCGTCCTCCGGGGAAACTGATGTCCTCCGCCCACCCCCGGCGGGCGGTCCCACCTCGCGTTTCCGCCAAAGCGTGGTCTTGACCCGCGTCACGGGGTTTCTGCAGCGCCAGATGCTACCTGTCGGCCTGGTCCTGGCCGCCGTCGTCGGCCTCGTCTGGCCCGAGCCGGGGCGGGCGATGGGCCGGCTGCCTACCCAGTACGTGGCGGTCAGCATCATCTTCGTCTGTGCCGGCCTGCTGCTGCGCACCGACGAGATTCGCGCCGCCCTGAGCGCCTGGAGGGCTACCGCCTGGGGCTCACTCTCCATCCTCTTCGTCACCCCCGCCGCGGGCGCCCTGATCGCCTTCCGCACGCCGCTGGAGCCGGCCTACCAGATCGGCCTGGCCCTCTTTTGTTGCATGCCGACCACCCTGTCGTCGGGAATCGCCCTGACAAGCCAGGCGCGCGGCAACGTGGCCTTGGCCCTGCTGCTGACGGTGACCACGAATCTGGCCGGCGTCTTCACCATCCCCTTTGTGCTCGTCGCCGTCCTCGGGGCCATGGGCCAGGTGGAACTGTCGGCGACGGACCTGCTCGGCAAGCTGTGCCTGTCGATCCTGGTGCCCCTGGCGGCCGGCCGATGGCTGCGCCGGCCCCTGGGGTCGTGGGCCGACGCCAACCGGGCGCGTATCACCGCTCTGAGCAATCTCGCCCTGATCAGCATCCCGTGGATGAAGTTCTCCGAGTCATCCGAGAGCCTGGCGGCGGTGGCCATGGGGGGCCTCCTGATGCTGATCCTCGCGGGGCTGGTAATCCACGGCGTCTACCTGGCTATCAACGATGCCTCCACGCGCCTGCTGGGGCTCGACGGACCGGCCCGCAAGGCGGTGGTGCTGATGGCCAGTCAGAAGACCCTGCCCGTAGCCCTCACCGTCCTCGCCCTGATCCCGGACGAGGCCGTCGGCCCGGGGGTCAAGGGCCTGCTGGCCATCCCCTGCATCACCTCCCACCTCGGCCAGATCTTCGTCGATGCCTTCATCGCCACCCGGTGGGGCCGCCTGCGGGAGTGACGGGGACACCATGCGCTTCTGGCGGCCCTCGAGCCGGTTCCCCTACCTGGGACGGGTCCTGTTCCACGACGAGGATGATCACGGTCCCATCGACGTGGTGGAGGAGGAAGGCGGCTCGCTGCGGTCCCTGCAGTTCGGGAGCACGGCGCGTCAGAGCACGATGTTCGCGGACCGCCCCGATGAGCTGACGCTGGAGTACACGCGCTGCCTCATGTCGGCCCTGGTCCTGCGCGAAGCCCCGCCTGCGCGGGCCCTGATGCTGGGTCTGGGAGGCGGCTCGCTGGTGAAGTTCCTGCTGCGCCACCTGCCCGGCTGCCGGGTCGAGGTTGTGGAGCTGCGCCGCCGGATCGTGGAGGTGGCGCAGCGCTTCTTCGCCCTTCCCCGGGCCCACGACCGGCTGCAGGTCCACGTCACCGACGGCCGCCGCTTCCTCCTCGAGCACACCGGGGAGCCTTACGACCTCGTCCTTCTGGATCTGCACACAGGCCAAGGCATGGCGCCGGTCGTACGGGAGGAGGACTTCCTTCCCGCCTGCCGCCGGGCCACGGCCGACGGCGGCGTGTTCTCGGCGAACCTGTGGTACGGCTTCGACCGGGCCCTGAAGGACCGCGTTCAGGGGTTGTTGGAGGCATCCTTCGAGCGGGTCCTCGCTCTGCCCGTGCCCGGCCGCAGCAACCACGTAGCCCATGGACTGCCCGACGGACAGTTGCCCCCGGCCGGGAGGATGGAGCATCTGGCCCGGGTCTGGCAGCAGCAGGCGGGGCTGGCCCTGCCCGAACTGACCCGGCTGCTGATCCGGCACAATCGAATCGAGTCGAGCCGGGAAGGGGGAGAGAAATGACGACGGTGAACGAGAAGATCGGGCAGCGGGCCGGCGCGGTACGGTCAATGCCTCTCGTGCTTCTGCTGGCGGTGCCCGTTTCGGGCCTGCAGGTCGACGGATTCACCAGCGAGGCGGTGAAGGAAGCCGTGCTCTCAGCGTCGGATGGGGACACCCTGCTCTTCCCTGCGGGCGAGTACGTCTTCACCGGGACAGTCGTGATCGACCGGAGCCTGACCCTTCGCGGAGCGGCGGATCTGGTGGACGTGGGCGTGGTCGAGCCGGGAGAGCCGAACGAGCCGCCGTTCTGGGACGGCCCTCCCTCCGTCTGTCTCACCGAAGATCCCGACCTCCTCATGTTCCGGGTCGAGAGCGGCGGCGTGACCTTCGAGCGCCTCAAGCTGGTGGGAGCGGTCACCCACGAGGCGGGCGCGGGAGACGGGATCGTCGTCCTGGACCACGACCGGCTCGAGGTCCGCAACTGCGAGATCACCCGCTTCCGCAAGGGCGTCGACCTCAGGAACTCCCGCCGATGCGTGGTCACCGAGAGCTACCTGCACGAGAACTACCGCAACGGCTTCGGCTACGGCGTCAGTATCACGGGGCCGGTGATGGCCACCGGCGGTTCCGAGGTGTCGATCCACGGCAACGAGTTCACCTTCAACCGCCACTCGATCGCCTCCAACAGCCCCGAGACCCGCTTCACCGTGGAGAGCAACTACTTCCACGACAACGACCTGGTGGAGTGGCAGGCGTGCGTCGACACCCACGCCCAAGGCGGCTACAGCATTCGCGCGGTCGTCCGGGACAACATCTTCGAGCGCACCCGGCCCATGGGCTTCAAGAGCGGCAGCCTGGAGATCACCGGCAACTACTTCGACCCCGGCTGCGGGGACTACTCCGTGGGCGGTTACTCCCGCATGCTGGACTTCAGCATCCCCACCCACAACGGGGAGTTCATCCCCCAGGCGATCCTCCACGACATCTACATCGCCGACAACGTGAACGACACCGACCCCTGGCGCCGGCTGCTCTGGGTCGACGACTGGGACTACGAGGGCGAGACGAGGTTCGTCGCCTACAACGTCTTCGTCGACGGCCGGCTCTTCAGGCACAACAGCGCCCTGAGCAACGCCCCCTGGCACCCCTTCCCCGATTCGAGCGCCAGTCCCTTCGTGGGCCATGTGTACCTCACCCTGCCCGACTCGGAAGAGCGCGTCCGCCGCATCGAGGCCGGTTCCTGGTACGACCTGCACGCCTTTGCCGTCGATGCCCAGGGATACGAGGACATCGCGGAGATCGGGGTTCAGATCGCCAGCGTCCGGAGCCTCCCTACCGAGGCGGCGGATCGCCTCCTGCAGCAGGACTTTTCGGCCGTGCAAAGCTACTTCATCCGCGGCACCGGGAGTTCCCTGCACTCGCGGGAGACCGAGGGCTCCCCCGACTGGAGCGACGTCACCGGAGTCGAGGGGTCCTACGTCGACGGCGCCTCGAGCAAGTGGTCGGGCCGCGGCCGCCACCGCGTGCGTCTGAGGGCGCGGTTCCGGCTGTCGGACCAGGCCGTCGGCGGCAGCTGGCGGATCTTCGGGTACGCCCGAGACCAGGACGGCAACCTGCCGGTCCCGCCCTGGCACGAGCAGCTGGAGGGCTGGCCCATCGAGGTGGAGGGCGTGGAGGAAGGGCCCGCGACGTCGGTCGCCGGCCCCGCGGCCGGTCACGGGGCGGCGCCCGGGCGGGCGAAGCTGGACGGGATCTACCCCAACCCCTTCAACCCGTCGGCCACCATCCGCTTCACCCTCTCCGCGCCGCAGCAGGTCACCCTGTCGATCCACGCCCTCAACGGTCAGCTCGCCGAGACCTTGTTCAGCGGCCCCCGGGGCGCTGGCACTCACTCCGTCACCTGGGACGCGGCAGGGCGGGCCTCGGGGGTCTACCTTTGCCGGCTGGAGGCGGAGGTAGGGGTCTCCCGGGTGAGAAAGATGGTCCTGGTCAGGTGAGCCCGTTCAGGGGTCGGCCCGCCGTTGACGGCTGTCGGCCCCGCAGCGAGGAGAGAGCCATGACGCCGACGGAGAGGACCGAATCGAAGGCCGGGGCCCCGGCGATGCGCGTGCTGCCCCTCCTGCTTCTGCTCGCGGTACCGGCCGCGGGCCTGCAGGTCGACGGTTTCACCAGCGAAGCGGTTCAGGAGGCCGTGTACGCCGCCTCCGCCGGGGACACCCTGCTCTTTCCGGCGGGGGAGTACGCCTTCACCAGGACGGTCGTCATCGATCGGAGCCTGACCCTCCTCGGCGCCGCCGAGCTCCTGGACGTGGGCGTGGTCGAGCCGGGCGAGCCGAACGACCCGCCGTACTGGAGCGGCCCCCCCTCCGTGTGCCTGACGGAAGACCCGGACCTGCGCCTCTTCCGGATCGAGAGCGACGGCGTGACCTTCGAGCGCCTGAAGCTGGTGGGAGTGGTCACCCACGAGACGGGGACCTGCGAGGGGATCTCGGTCCATGGGCACGACCGGCTCGTGGTGCGCAACTGCGAGATCACCCGCTTCCTCAGGGGGGTCGACCTCAGGAACTCGCTCCGGAGCGTCGTCACCGGGAGCTACCTCCACCGGAACTACCGCAACGGCTACGGCTACGGGGTCGCCATCTCGGGGCCGACCATGGAGTCCGGGGGTTCCGAGGTCTCCATCTACCGCAACGAGTTCACCCTCAACCGCCACGGCATCGCCTCCAACAGCCCGCAGACGCGCTTTGCGGTGGAGGACAACTACTTCCACGACAACGACCTGGTGCAGGGGCAGGCGTGTGTCGACATCCACCCCCAGGGCGGCTACACGATCCGCGCCGTGGTCCGCGACAACATCTTCGAGCGAACCACGCCGATGGGCTTCAAGAGCGGCAGCATCGAGATCACGGGCAACTACATCGACCCCGGCTGCGGCGACTACGAGGTGGGCGGGTACTCGCGCATGCTCGACTTCGGCCCGCCCACGCACAACGGCAACTTCATCCCCGAGGCGATCCTCCACGACATCTACATCGCCGACAACGTGAACGACACCGATCCCTGGCGCCGGCTGCTGTGGGTCTACGACTGGGAGTACGAGGGCGAGACGAGGTTCGTGGCCTACAACGTCTTCGTCGACGGCCGGCTCTTCAAGCACAACAGCGCCATGAACAACGCGCCCTGGCACCCCTACCCCGGCGAGAGTCCCAGGCCCTTCGTCGGGCAGATCTATCTCACCCCGGCCGACTCGGACGAGCGGGTCCGCCGCATCGAGGCCGGCCACTGGTACGACCTGCACGCCCTGGCCGTGGACCCCCAGGGCTGGAGGGACATCGCCGAGATCGGCGTCCAGATCGCCCACACCCGGAGCCTGCCCCCGATTCGGGAGGACCGACTCCAGCGCCAGGACTTCTCCGCCGCCGAGAGCTACTTCATCCGCGGCACCAGGGACTCGCTCCACTCGCGGGAGACCGAGGGCTCCCCCGACTGGAGCGACGTCACCGGAGTCGAGGGATCCTACGTCGACGGCGCCTCGAGCAGGTTCTCGGGTCGAGGCCTCCACCGGGTCCGCCTCCGAGCCCGGTTCCGGCTCTCGGAGCAGGCCGTCGGCGGGAGCTGGCGGATCTTCGGCCATGCCCGCGACCAGGACGGCAACCTGCCGATCCCGGCCTGGCACGAGCAGCTGGAGGGCTGGCCCATCGAGGTGGAGGGCGTGGTGGAGGAAGGGCCCGCGACGTCGGTCGCCGGGCCGGCGGCCGGCCACGGGGCGGCACCCGCGCGGGCGAGCCTGGACGGGATCTATCCCAATCCCTTCAACCCGGCGGTCACCATCCGCTTCACCCTCGCCGAGCCGCAACAGGTCACCCTGTCGGTCCACGCCCTCAACGGCCAGCTTGTGGAGACTCTGTTCAGCGGACCGAGGAGCGCCGGCAGGCACTCCGTCAGGTGGGACGCCTCCGGGCGGGCCTCGGGGGTCTACCTGTGCCGACTGCAGGCGGAGGGACAGCTCTCCCAGTCGAGGAAGATGGTCCTGGTCAGGTGAGCGTCGGCTGAGGGTTCAGCCGGCGGCGGCCGGCTCACCGCGCCCGTTGGCGCCCGCGGGCCCCGCGCCGGGCACCTTCGTCAGCCGCACGGCGCAGACCTTGTACTCGGGGCAGCCCGTGTACTCGTCCTTGCCCTCGCCGGTGAGGAGGTTGGTCCTCGACTCGGGGAAGTGGAAGGTCATGAAGACCGTTCCCCTGTTCGAGGCCCGCGTCACCTCGGCGCGCACCGTCACCGCCCCGCGGCGCGACTCCACCTGCACCAGGTCGCCGGTCCGCAGGCCGACCCGCCGGGCGTCGCCGGGGTGGATGCGCAGGGTCTCCTCGGCGGCCTTGTTCAGCTTCGAAAGGTCGGTGCGGCGCGTCATCGTCCCCACGTTGTAGTGGAAGAGCTGGCGGCCCGTGGTCAGCATCCACGGGTAGTCGTCGTCGGGCAGCTCGGCCGGCGGCTGCCAGGGCGTGGGCGTGAGGCGCGCCCGGCCTCGCAGGAAGGCGCCGCCGCGGTGGACGATGTCGCTGCCCGGGTCGTCGGCGTCGACGCAGGGCCACTGGAGGAACCCCTTCTCCTCCAGGCGGGCGTAGCTGACGCCCCGCCACAGCGGGCTCAGGCTGGCCACCTCGTCCATCACCTTCGAGGGATCGACGCGGCCCTCGGCGTCGGCGAAGCCGAGATCGGTCCCCATGCGCCGGCCGATCTCGTGGACGATCTCGCCGTCGACGCGCACCCCCTCCAGCGGCTCGATGGCGGGGCGCACCCTCTGGATGCGGCGGTCGGAGTTGACGAAGGTGCCCGACTTCTCGAGGAAGGTCGTCCCCGGCAGCACCACGTCGGCCAGCTCGGCGGTGGGGGTCATGAAGATCTCCTGCACCACCAGGAAGTCGAGGCTCTCCAGGGCCCCCACCACGTGGGTGGTGTCCGGGTCGGACTGGGCCACGTCCTCGGCCAGGATGTACATCGCCTTGAGGGTGCCGGCGTGGGCGGCATCGAACATGTCGGGGATGCGCAGGCCGCTGTTGTCGGGCGGTTCCACCCCCCAGACCTCGGCGTGCTCGGCCCGCGCCACCGGGTCGGTGACCGGCCGGTAGTCGGAGAACACGTTCGGCAGGGCTCCCACGTCCGAGGCCCCCTGGACGTTGTTCTGGCCGCGGATCGGGCAGGCGCCGGTTCCGGGCCGGCCGATGTTGCCGGTCATGACCGCCATGTTGATCATGCCGAAGACGGCGTTGGAGCCGTGCCCCGCCTCGGTCACGCCCAGCCCCCACAGGATCTGCGAGGCCTGTCCCGAGGCGTAGAGACGGGCCGCCCGGCGGATCAGGTCCGGGTCGATGGCGGCGATCTCCGCCGCCCACTCGGGGGTGCATTCGGCGACCGTGGACCGCACCTCCTCGAGACCCTCGGCACAGCGGCCGATGAACTCGGGATCGATGAGGTTCTCCTCGATGAGCACGTGCTGCAGGGCGTTGATGACGGCCACGTTCGAGCCCGGCCTCACCGGCAGGTGCAGGTCGGCCAGGCGCGCTATCTCGGTGTTGCGGGGATCGAGGACGATGAGCCTGCAGCCGGCGAGAACGGCCTGCTTGATGCGGGCGCCGAAGACCGGGTGCGCCTCGGTCGGGTTGGCGCCGACGATCATCAGCACGTCCGAGTCGGCCACGTCCTGGAAGCTGTTGGTGCCTGCCCCGGTGCCCAGGGCCTGACCGAGGGCGTAGGACGACGGCGAGTGGCAGACGCGGGAGCAGTTGTCGATGGAGTTGGTCCCCAATCCGACGCGGGCCAGCTTCTGCATCAGGTAGTTCTCCTCGTTGGTGCAGCGCGACGAGGAGATGAGGGCGACGGCGTCGGGGCCGTGCTCGCGGGCGATGCCCCCGAGCCTGGAGGCGACGAGGTCGAGGGCCTCCTCCCAGCCGGCCTCGCGGAAGCCGCAGGTCTCGCGGATCAGGGGCGTGCGCAGGCGGTCCTCGGAATGGGCGAACTGGTGGGCGAAGCGGCCCTTCACGCAGGTGTGGCCGAGGTTGGCCGACCCCGACTTGGAGGGTGTGATGTTGACCACCTGGCCGTCCTTGGTGTGCACGTCCAGGGCGCAGCCGACGCCGCAGTACGAGCAGGTGGTGGTCGTCGTCTCGTCGGGCAGGCCGAAGCCGCGGGTGCCGGGCTCCTCGAGGGCGGCCACGGGACACTCGAAGACGCACTGGCCGCAACTGACGCAGTCGGCCTCCTCGAAGCCGGTGTCGTTGCCGGCGATCACCTTGGTGTCGTAGCCGCGGCCCGACATCTGCAGGATGAAGGAGCCCTGCACCTCGTCGCAGGCGCGCACGCACCGGGCGCAGCCGATGCACTTGTCCATCTCGAGCTTGATGAAGGGGTGAGAGTCGTCCGGCTCCGGGTCGTGGGTGCGGGGGTTCTCGTAGCGCGGCGTGCGCAGGCCGACCTGCTGGGCCAGGCTCTGCAGCTCGCAGCGGCCGTTGGCCGTGCAGTCCAGGCACTCCAGGGGGTGGTCGGAGACGATCAGCTCGGTGATGTTGCGGCGCAGGCGGGTGATCAGCGGCGAGGAGGTCCGGTAGCGGGCGCCGTCGGCGGCCGGCGTGTGGCAGGCGGCCACCGGCTTGCGGCCCTCGTGCTCCACGAGGCAGGTGCGGCAGGCGCCGTACGGCTTCATGCGGTCGGAGTAGCACAGGGTGGGGACCGACTTGCCGAGTGCCTGGACCGCCTCGAGGACGGTGCTGCCCTCGTCGACGCGCAGCGGCTGCCCGTCGATGGTGACGGAGAGCTTCGCGGGCCTCGGCTCCGCCATCTTCTGCCGTTCCTCGAGGATCGCCTGTCCGACCTCGACGGCGCTCCTCGTGTCCTGCTCCAGCACGGAGTTGTGAACGGAACCACCCGAAACTGTCGACATCGCTTGCCTGCCTCTGTTGTCAGCCCGCCGGCTCGCGGCGGTAGCGGTCAAGCTCCGCGGGGAAGTGCTCCACGAGGGATTCGATCGGCGCCGGCGTCAGCCCCCCCATGGCGCACAGGCTGCCGTACTTCATCGTCTCGCAGAGGTCGCCGAGCAGCTCCAGCCGTTGATCGGTGACGCCCTCCTCCATCATCTGGTCGAACAGCTCGGTGCCGCGCACGGCGCCGATGCGGCAGGGAAAGCACTTGCCGCAGCTCTCGACGGCGCAGAAGTGGAACAGGCCGCGGCCGATCTTTACGAGGTCGTCCTCCTGCGAGTAGACGACGATGCCGCCGTGGCCCAGCAGGGCGCCGGCGGCGGCCATGGCCTCGAACTCCAGCGGCGTGTCGAGGAGCGGCTCCGGCAACAGTCCGCCGAGGGGGCCGCCCACCTGCACCGCCTTGAGGACCTGCCCGTCGGCCATGCCGCCGGCCTTCTGGAAGATCACCTCGCGCAGGGTGGTGCCCAGCGCGACCTCGTAGAGCCCGGGCCGCCGCACGCGCGAGTTGAGGCTCAGGAGCTTGGTGCCCCGGGAAGTCTCGCTGCCGAGGGCCGCGTAGGCCTCGCCGCCGTGCTCGACGATCCAGGGGAGGTTGTGGATCGTCTCCACGTTGTTGACCGCCGTCGGGCAGCGCCACAGCCCCTCCTGGGCCGGAAAGGGAGGCCGCGTGCCGACCAGCGCCGGCAGCCCCTCCAGCGAGCGCAGCAGGCTCGTCTCCTCGCCGCAGATGTAGGCCCCCTGCCCCCGGACCACGGTGATCTCGCAGCCCTCGAGGAGACCGGCGGCCCGTGCTTCGTCCACGGCCTGCTCGAGGACCTTCCGGGCCCGGGGGTACTCGAAACGGGCATAGATCCAGGCGTGCCGGGCGCCGGTGGCCCAGGCGGCCAGCAGCACCCCCTCGATCTGGGTGTGGGGGTCGCGCTCGATCAGCTCCTTGTCGATGTAGGCCCCGGCGTCGCCCTCGTCGAAGTTGACGACCACGAAGCGCCGGCCCGAGCCGTCCGGGGCCTCGCTGTCGGCCACCGTCTGCAGCTTGACCCCGGCCGGAAAACCGGCCCCGCCCCGTCCGCGCAGCTGGCTGGCCTTGACCTCGTCGATCACCTGCTGCGGCGTCATGGAGGAGAGGGCCTTCTCAAGCCCTGAGTAGATGCCGCGGGATCTCGCCTGCTCCAGGCCCGTGACCTCGTGCCCGGCGTGGCGCAGCAGGACGCAGGGCTCGCCGTCGCCCGGCGGGTAGACGGAGTTGACCGGTTCGGGCCGGTCGTGCTGACGGGAGCCGCGGACGTGATCGAGGACATCATCCAGGGAGCCGTTGCCGGCGAGGGAGAGGGGCTCGCCGTCGACCATGGCGTTGGGGCCCAGGCCGCAGTAGCCGAGACAGGCCACGTGCTCGAGGCGGGCCCCCTCGGCAGAGACCTCTCCGGACTGGATGCCGAGGGCGTCCTCGCAACGGGAGAGTACGGCGTCGCAGCCCGCGGCGCGGCAGGCTTCGCCGATGCAGATCTTGAGGGAATGCTCGGCCGGCCGGTCCTGGCTCAGCTCGTCGTAGAACCTGGCCGTGGCCCGCACGTGGGAAGGAGGCAGGTTGTGGTCACGGGCCAGCTGCAGGATGTCGTCGTCGGTCACCGCCCCCTGGCGCTCGTGGATGCGGGCCAGCTCGTCGTAGACGGTCTGCCCCTCACCGAGAAACTTGTTCTGCAGGGCGATGAGGTTGCGCGACATGGGCAGGGGAGAGCCGGTGGGGGTGGGGAGAACGCCGGAGTCGGGGGGGTCCGGCGCGGAATCGCGGGTGTTCCGTAAACTAATAATGGACTTTGGGGCGAGAAAGAGGGCTGCCCGCGGCACCCCGACAGCAGGGCGGCCCTTGGTTCCCCTGGAAGCGGCGGTGCACCTGTGGAAGATGCGCGGAGAGTCTACTCTGGAAGGACACGCGGATACGCTCCCTGGACGCGCCCACGGTGGTAGCACAGGCCACCAGCCGCAACGGCTCCCCGCAGGTCCTCCAGCGTGCCCCGGAACAGGCGCAGGCCGCGGTCGAGCACGCAGGTGCCGGCGCGCGCGGCGGGCAAGGCATCCATCACCAGTTCGGCTTCGTCGGCGGCGGCGCGCCACTTGCGGGCCAGCAGCGCCGCGTCGGGCGGGTCTCCCTCGAAGGACAGATCCGACAGCTCGTCCTGGGTGTAGCGGGCCGAGCGGCGGGCGTGGTTCAGAATGGCGCCGGGTCCGAAGCCCGGGTCCTTGCCGCAGGCGCCCCACAGCAGGAGTCCGAGGTGCTGCACGCGCTCGTGGGCGGAGAGGACGTCGACCCAGTCGCGCGCCTCGAGTCTCCCGACCATCGCCAGGACCTTGTTGGTGGCCAGGTCGTACGGGTGGAGGGTCAGGCCGAAGTCTTCGTGCTCCACGAGGGGAAAGAACCGATAGGCGCTGTCGCGCGCCCACTGCAGGCGCAGGCGGGCCTCGCCGCTGCCCACGAGGGCCTCGATGAAGGCCGGCCGGTCGCGCAGGACCTCCAGATGGAACCCTTCATCCTGCAGAAGGCGCCGGTCCCTGTCCCAGGTGACGAGCAGCGCCTCGTCACTGTCGTGAAACAGGTCGACGTCGTCGGACAGGCGGGGGGCCTGGATCAACTCGTTGAGAGCGGCCGCGCCGGCGACATAGCTGTCACCGCGGCTCTTCCGACTGTGAGCTAGGAGCCGGCAGACGCGGCGCTGGAATCCCGTGAGAGCCACTCGCGCAGCCTCCTCGCCTCCACGTACGCCTCTCGGGAGCCTGTCCCCTCGATCCGCCGGATAGCACGGATCAACTCATCCGTGCTGGCGGGTTCGTGGCCATCCGTGACAAACCAGAGGGACCCGCGGCGGTGATGGCGGATGAACTCGAGGGCAGCGTCACGAGCCGTGGAGCTGTCGGGCAAGGACTCGGCCATGATCGTCTCCGGTCGCGGCGAAGGTAAGGAGGCTTCGCGACGGGGACAATCCAACCGTGGGACCGTCCGGATGTGCTCGGACAGCCGCGGCCTTTGGCCTCGTTTCCGCCGCCTGGAATGCAGCCGCTGCCCGTGGCTCCCGTCCTTCAACTCCCCTGGGAGATCAGCCGCTCCATCACGGCGCGGTCGAAGTTGTCCGCCTGCACCTCGATGCCGTCGCCGTCGGGGTGGCACTGGTCCTCGGCGTAGCGCTCGATCAGGTCGAGGTCGAAGACCTCCAGGCCATCGACGCAGATCAGGTTGGCGTCGCCCAGGCCGGAGAGCCGGCGGTGAACGTCCTCCATGTCGCGGCGCATCGCCGAGATCGTGTAGCCGGCGGCGTTGGGGTCGGTCTCGCGCGGCGGGTAGCCGATGGGAGAGACCAGGGCCAGGGGCGTGTCCGGGTGCTTCTGGCGGATGATCTGCACCAGCGCCACGGTCGCCGCCGGGTAGGTGCGCCCCGCCAGGGTCGGCGCGTTGATGGTGTTGATGCCCAGCTTGAGGGTGATGTAGTCGGCCGGCAGGCCGGCGATCACCATGCCGACCATGGCGTCGAGGTGGCACTGGCCGCCGAAGCCGAGGCTGGTGAGATGGAGACCCCGGCGCCGGGCGACGATGGCCGGCCAGGTGCGCGCCGGGCTGTGGGCGCGCACGCAGTGGGTGAGGGAGCTGCCGTAGGTCACCCAGCGCGGCCGGTCCTCCCCCGCCGGGGCGCAAGGCGCGTCCGCCTCGAGGCCGGTCAGGTGGACGGGGATCTCCTGCGACAGCCACAGCTCGACGACCTTGTCTACGTCCGGCAGCCCTTCGAAGACCGCTTCTCCCGACCCCGGCGGCGCCGCGGCGCTGGCGATCAGCTCGCCGTCGATCGTCGCGTCGAAGTGGAATCCATCACGGCCCTCGGCGGGGGCCGACATGGGCAGGGGCAGGAAGCGCAGGCGCAGGCGCGTCGCCGCAGTGGCGAAGCGCAGGCGTACGCCGCTGGCGGTCCCGGCCCGGGCCATCAGGTCGTCGCCCGGCGACGGGAACAGGGCCCGCCGGGCGTGGGGCAGCCGCCACGGCTTGACCCAGCCGTCGCCGCGCTCCAGCTCGACGTGACCCTGGAATAGATCGTCGGTCAGCGGAGTGATCTGCATCTCTACCGCTCCCAGGGAAAGGCGAAGGTCGGCTGCCGCGAGTATCGGCGCTGGGCGATGCGCAGCCGGCCCCCGGCGCCGGGCTCCAGCCGCACCGTGAAGGACGAGCCCTCTCCCGCCACGTCGATCGGAGGGCTGTCGCCGGCGGTGACGCGCTCGATCCGGTGCTCCCCGTAGGCGCCGCCCTGGACGACCACGTGGCGCTCGCGGACGGGGTCGAGGTTGACCAGCTGCACGCTGACCTCGCCGTCGCTCATGCCGTCCACCAAGGCCGCCACCTGCGGCGGCAGACCGGCCCGGCGCGCGTCGGGGTCGAAGTAGCGGAGGCGGCAGTGCAGGGTGTGACAGGATCGGCCGACGGGGAGACCCCCGAGCAACAGCTTCACCAGGGTGTCGGTGAGCGCCGGGTTGAGGTGGTTCATGTCGTCGGAGAGCCGGGTGTCGATGCTCGACTCGTCCTCGGCCACGCCGCGCATGCGGTTGCGGACCTGGTCGAGCACCGACTCCAGGGCCGCCTCCGGGTAACCGGGTTCCTCCCCCGCCAGGTAGCGCACCCAGCCGTCGCCGGCCACTCGCTGACGGTCGTCCTCCCGCTGGGACCAGAACCAGATCTCCTGCGCCCCGGGCGAGAACGGCTGCGGCCGGAAGTCGTACCAGCCGTCGTCGCCGTGCATGTAGGGGTAGAGGGTCTGCCCGCCCTCCTGCTTCGCGTTCTCGTTGACCTTGTCGAGGACGCCGCGCCAGGTGTCGACGTAGCCCTGCTGCCCCGTGAGCAGCAGTCCGTGGGCGAAGCCGAAGTGCGGCCGGGAGTAGCAGGCCGGGCGGTGCGCCGCCGCCCCTGTCTGGGGCACCGTCACCGTGAAGCCCCAGCCGTAGCAGCCGCCCCACCAGCGGCCCCCGGCGGCTCCCCCGATGGTGCCGTCGAGGCCGATGTTGGAAGGGATGATGCCGCCGTTCTCCCCGGTGCGCTCCACCCAGGCGTCGACGTAGTCCACGACCCCCCCGCGGTAGCGGTCTTCGCCGGTGATCAGGTAGGCCGCCAGCCCCAGGTGGGTGGCCTCGAGGTTCAGCGGACTGTCGCCGACCACGTCGGTGTATTCCTCGAAGTGGGCGAGCATCTCGGCGAAGTTGCGTTCGCCGTGGCCGAGGCGGAAGCGGCCCTCGATCTCGATCGGGTCGCCGGCCCAGTCGAGGGCCGTGGCCTTGCGCAGCAGGGGCCCGCGGCTGCCGTTGAACATGGAGCGCACGATGCGGTGGTCGGGGTCGTAGTTCGGGGCGGTCTCGTCTGTGCCGTCGTACATGGCGGCCCAGCGCCGGAGGCGGCGCTCGTAGGCGGCGTCCCAGGGGTCGCACAGGCCGTAGAGGAGGTAGGCGGAGAAGCCCTCCCCGTGGTGGAACCAGTCGAGGGAGACGGGGAACTCCTTGTAGTACATGCCGTCGCGGGCCATGGGCACCTCGACGGTGCGGGCCTCCGTGTACTGGCGCAGGTGGCCCTCGAAGCCGGTGCGGAACATGTCCAGCAGGTCGTCGGCCCCGCCGAGGGCGTGGAGGGTGGTCCAGTTGAGCTGGTTCTCGGCGGCGTCGTCCGGCCCGTCGTCTCCGCCCCACCGGGGTACCGTCAGGAGGTAGCCGGAGTGGGGATCGAAGTACTTGCCGAAGAAGTCGCGGCAGGCCGACGCCTCGGCGTCGAGGACGTGGCGCTGGAGAAGCGCCCAGCGCGGCGGCGGCAGAGGGTCATCGAGGCTGAGAAGGGGCAGGTGTCGTGAGGGCATGACGGTCCTTTGGAGAGGCGCGAGGAGCCGGGGAACAAGGGACATGGGGGTGCCGGGTGCAAGGCGAAGCGGTGGCGCACGGCCGAATCGGCTTGCGGAAGGCGGCCTCCGCGGCCGATGCTTGCGGATCTCGCCCCGGAGCGAGTCCGGGGAGGCTCCAACAGGGACGGGGTGATGATCTACGACGGCCACGCCTACTGCTTTCCTCCGCCGGCCCGCAACGGCGGCTTCGCGGACCCGGCCGAGTTCTGGCGGCACCTGCAGCTGTTCATGGCCCATGCCCGACAGCAGCCCTGCTGGCGACGCTCCGACCGGGCTGCGGCCGACGCCTCGGGCCTCGCCGACCCCGACCGCCCCTGGCGCTTCGACGGACTGCTGGACGCCGCCTTCCGCACCGGGGACCACGGCCTCGTGGAGTGGACGGTGGACGGAGAGGAGTACGTGAAGCAGGCCCTGCCGCCGTGGACGGTGGACTTCGCCTTCCCCGCCGACAGCCTGGTGGCGGAGATGGACTACGCCGGCGTCGACCGCGCCCTCCTGCACCGCACCCCCTACATGGGTCTGAACGACGGTTGGATCGCCGACTGCTGCCGGCGCCATCCGGGGCGGATCCAGGGGCTGGTGCAGGTGCCCGAGTGGTGGTTCCCCGCCAGGACGGACGACGCCGTCGGAAAGCTGGAACGGGGGATCCGCGACCACGGCCTGTCGGGCCTGCAGTTCGCGCCCTTCCACCGACCCCTCTACGACCTCTCCCCCGAGTGGACGGGGCCCGACTTCGACCCCCTGTGGGAGGCCGTGGCCGGGCTGGGGATCCCCGTGTTCTTCACCATCGGCGCCGCCGGCACGCCCGCCGCCTACCTCGACGAGCTGCGTGCCCTGCGGTCCTGGATGGACCGCTTCCCCGACGTCGACGTGGTCATGACCCACGGCTTCCCCTGGCGGCTGTTCGCCGGCGAGGACAGGCTCCACGTGCCCGAGGAGGTCTACGAGGCGGCGCCCATCGGCCACCCGCGCTTCCACATCCAGATCCTCTTCGCCGTCTTCCTGCAGTCGCGCTGGGACTACCCCATGCCGCAGATGCGGCCCGTCCTGGAGACGATGGTGGAACGGATCGGAGCCGACCGCATCATCTGGGGCACCGACATCCCCATCGTCCTCCTGCACTGGACCTACCGCCAGAGCCTGGACTACGTGAGGCGGTACTGCCCCTTCCTCGGCGAGGCGGAGATGGCGGCGGTCCTCGGCGGCAACATGGAGCGGCTCCTGGGGCCGTAGCCCGCCGGCCCCGCTGTCAGCCGGAGCCGGGACCCTTCAGCTCGTCCAGGAGGAAGGCGGGGATCGACCTCGTCCGGCTGTCTCCCACCGGCCGCCGGCGGGCCACCAGGTCGCAACGGGCCCCGACGGCCTCGATCCTCTCCCTCCACGCCACCCCGAAGCTCGGGTGGTGGATCCCGTACGGGGCGTCCAGGGGGTCGTCGTAGGTGAGCAGGGTTGGAGGAACGCCGCGGCGGACGTGGTTGATGGGGGACAGCTCCTCCATCAGCCGGCAGGTCTCCGGCGGCAACCGGTCGAGCTCCGCCTCTTCGAGTCCGTAGAACTGTTTGAGGAACCGCCCGGGGACGGCCGAGCCCGGCATCAGGTCGGCCATGAACCGCGGGTCGACCGAGGTCACCGCCTGGTTCACGGCGGCGCAGGCCAGCCTGGTGGATTCGCGGGCGACGGGGTCTTCGCTGGCGGGGTCCGCAAGGTCGGCGTGGGCCGCGAGCCAGAGCGAGAGGCAGGCGCCCGAAGAGGTCCCCATGGCGGCGATCCGCTCCCTGTCGAGGTTCCACTCGCCCGCCCTGCCGCGCACGAACTGGAGGGCCCGGACCGCGCCCTCGAAGGGGGTCCACCCGGCCCCGTGATGGCTCGGGGCCACGATGGAGATGCCCTCGTCCACGAGGGCGAGAAGGTCCCGCCGGACGACGGGCGGCGCGGTGCGGACGGGGCTCGGCCTGGCGAGCTTCCTGAAGCGGCCGGGGTGGAAGCAGAGCACCGCGGGAGCGGGGTCGGCGGACTCGGGCAGCCAGACCGCCATCAGGTCGCGCTCGTCCGACCCGAACCTGAGGCCCGCGTGCGTCGGCGGGGGCGCGGAGGCGTTCACCCGGGCGGGGGGTAGCCAGGCGCCGGGGCCTACTGGTCCTCGCCCGCTCCGGCATGGTCGACGTCCCGGTAGGCGATGGCGGCGATCTCGACGCGGAAGTCGAAGACGATCTGCGCCCCCCCGGTGCAGGCCCGCGCCGGGAATCTCTCGTTGAAATACGAGGCATAGGCCTCGTTCATCTCGTGGTAGTCCTCGATGTCGGCGAGCCAGACGGTGACGTTGACGAGATCGTCGAAGGCATACCCGTGTTCTTCGAGGATGCGGCCGATGTTCTCCATCACCTGATGGGTCTCGGCCGCTACCGACTCCTTGATGTCGGCGCCGTCGGCCGTGCGGCCGATCTGGCCGCTGATGAAGAGGAAGCCGCCGGCCTGGCGGGCCGGGCTGAAGGGCAGAGCCTTCAGCGGCACCGCCTCCTGGGCAAGGACCGGCGAGAGGGCAAGGCCGAGGGCGGCGAGGACGGTCATACGGCGTTTCATGGGGGCCTCGGGTTTGGAGTCGGGGTGATGAAGAGCCGATCCGGGCGCGCGCCCGGCCACCTTGGAAACTCTGTCAGCGGGCCGGGTTGTGGGCTGCGGTCGAGAAGGTAACCTTTTCCGAGGACGGAATCGCCGTCTGTGCATGGGAGAGATGCAGCAGAGGATGAATCTCCGCGACCTCGTCGACACCTCCGCCCGCGTGGCCGGCACCAGGGCGCGGAGCGAGAAGATCGGGCTCCTCGCCGATTGCCTGGGGCGGTTGTCCCCGGCAGAGCGCGAGGCCGGCGCGGCCTTCCTCACCGGACAGCTGCGCCAGGGGCGGATCGGCCTCGGCGGAGCGGCGATCCGGCAGGCCATGCCGCCCGGGCCGGCATCGTCGCCGGGCCTGACCGTGGCCGGCGTGGACGCCGCCTTCGAGGAGATCTCCCGGCTCGGCGGACCGGGCTCTGCAGGGGCCCGCGTGCAGGCCCTGGCCGGCATCCTGGAACGGGCGACGAAGCCGGAGCAGGACTGGCTGGCGAGGCTGGTCTTCGGCGAGCTGCGCCAGGGGGCGCAGGAGGGGGTGCTGATCGAAGCGGTTGCCCGGGCGTCGGGGGTCCCGGCGCCGGCCGTGCGCCGGGCGGCGATGCTCGCCGGTGACCTGGTGCGCGTGGCCGTGGCTTCCCTCAACGGCGGCGAGCCGGCTCTCGGGGAGTTCCGTCTGCGGCTGATGTCTCCGGTGCTGCCCATGCTGGCCCAGGCTGCCGAGGGGGTGGAGGAGGTGCTCGAGCGCCACGGCCGGGTGGCCCTGGACTACAAGCTCGACGGGGCCCGGATCCAGGTGCACCGGATGGATGACGAGGTGCGGCTGTTCACGCGGCGCCTCAACGACGTGACCGCCGCGGCGCCCGAGCTGGTGGAGGCGGTGCGGGCCCTGCCGGCGCGGCAGCTCGTCCTCGACGGCGAGGCGATCGTGCTGCGCGGGGACGGCCGGCCGGCCCCGTTTCAGGAGACGATGCGCCGCTTCGGCCGCCGTCTGGACGTGGAGCGAATGCGCGCCGAGCTGCCCCTGTCCGCCTTCTACTTCGACTGCCTGCACCTGGACGGTCAGGACCTGATCGACGCGGGCACCGGCGAGCGCCTGCGGGCCCTGCACGGCCTCGTTCCGGCGTCGGCCCAGGTGCCGCACATGGTGGCCGACTCCGTGGAGCCGGCGCGGGAGTTCATCGATCGAGCCCTCTCCGCGGGCCACGAGGGGGTCGTGGCCAAGGACCTGGAGGCGCCGTACGAGGCCGGGCGCCGCGGCGCGGGATGGCTCAAGCTCAAGCCCGCCCACACCCTCGACCTGGTGATCCTGGCGGTGGAGTGGGGCAGCGGCCGTCGCCGGGGATGGCTCTCCAACCTGCACCTCGGGGCCCGCGACCCGGAGGGCGGGTTCGTGATGCTGGGCAAGACCTTCAAGGGCATGACCGACGAGATGCTGGCGTGGCAGACGGAGAAGCTCCTCGGCCTGGAGACCGGCCGCGAAGGTCACGTGGTCCACGTCCGCCCGGAGCTGGTGGCGGAGATCGCCTTCGACGGCCTGCAGGCCAGCCCCCACTACCCCGGGGGCCTGGCCCTGCGCTTCGCGCGGGTGAAGCGCTACCGGCCGGACAAGACCGCGGCGCAGTCCGACGACATCGAGACCGTGCGCCGGATCTTCGAGGCCCAGCCGGGGTAGTCGCGCCAAACGTGCTGAGACCCGATGCCACCCCGGCGGCCTCCCGCCAGGACCCCTTCCGGGACCTGAAGGCCGCCGTGGCCCGCCTGCTCCCCGCCGACACCCGCGGGCGCCGGCGCCCCGCCCCCCGAGAGGCGACGCGGGTCTACTGGGAGATCGGCCGCCTGCTCAACGAGCACATCTCCGGCCGCGCCGAGTACGGGGGGCGGGCCGTGGAGCGGCTGGCCGGGGAGCTGGGAATCCTGCCGCGGACGCTCTACCGGGCCCGCAGGCTGTACCAGAGGCTGCCCTCCGACACCGCCGTCCTCGACCGGCTGTCCTGGAGCCACTGCCGGCTGCTGGTGACGGTGCCCGAGGACGGGGAGTTGCGCCGGCTGATGGAGCGCGCCGCCGAGGAGGGCTGGAGCGTGCGCCGCCTGCGGGAGCAACTGCGCGCACGGGATGAGGGCTCGCAGGTGGCTGTGCGTGGACGCCCGGGGGTCTACCGCATCGTCGACCTCCCCGGCAAGAAAGGGAAGCTGGCCCTCGACCTCGGTTTCGGTGTGCGGCGCCGCCTCGACGGGATGGGCAAGGTGGGCAAGCGCACCCGCCGCCTGATCGCGGAGCTGGCCGCCGGGGAGGTGGTCGAGTTGAGCAGGGACGCCAGGGACCGTCCGTCCCTGCGCCGCCAGTGGGGCCAGGCGGAGTCGCGGCTGTTCACCTACGGCGCGCGGCTGCTGGGCGCCGCCGCCGCGGGCGTGGTGGAGTCCCACATCGACCTGGGACTGGACGTCTCCCTGGTCCGCGGTCTGACCCTGCGAGGCGCGGCGGGAAGCCTGCCCAAGGGGGAACTGGCGAAGGTCCTGGCCAGTGGACCGGCCCGGGTGGTGGTCAAGACTCACCGGGGCCGGGGCGGCGACTACCTGGCTGACGTGTACGGCCTCGGCGGCGAACGATCGACGGCGGTCATCGCCGAGAGCGGCGACTACCTCAACGCTTTGTGGGTGGCCTGAGGGCGGCGCCCCCGGGGGCGCCAGCTGGCCCCAAAGGCCGGGTCACCGCCCCGTGCCCTCCAACCGAGGGGGGCCAGCGCCGCGTTCATGGGCGGCCTCCGAACCCCCACAGTTCCGGCGCGGCCGGCTCGACCGTGCTGCCCTCGTAGCGCAGGCCCGGCTCGCGGTCCCTGGCCAGCAGCAGCGGTCCGTCGAGATCGACCCACTCGGCGCCCTGGGCGGCGAGCACGGCCGGCGCCATGGCCAGAGAAGTGCCCACCATGCACCCGACCATGACCCGCAGGCCCGCCTCCCGGGCGCGGTCCTCCAGCTCGAGAGCGGCTGTCAGTCCCCCGGTCTTGTCGAGCTTGATGTTGACCGCCTCGTAGCGGTCCCTCAGCCGGCGGAGGTCCGCGGCTGTGTGGCAGGACTCGTCTGCGCACAGCGGCACCGGATGCTCCAGGACGGCCAGAGCGCCGTCCTCGTCCGCGGGAAGGGGCTGCTCGATCAGGGCGACGCCGAGCCCGGCGAGGTGGTCCATCAGCGACGGCAGCCCATCGGCGGTGCATCCCTCGTTGGCATCGACGATGAGCCGGGACTCCGGCGCTCCCTCGCGAACCGCCCGGACCCGGTCGACGTCGCCCCCGTCTCCGGCGAGCTTGAGTTTGAGCAGCGGCCGCCGGGACTCGGCCGTGGCAGCGGCGCCCATCGCCTCCGGCGCTCCCAGGCTGAGGGTGTAGGCGGTGGTGAGGGGACCCGGCGCCGGGCGGCCGGCCAACTCGTGAACGGTCGTCCCTCGCCGGCCCGCCTCCAGATCCCACAGGGCGCAGTCGAGGGCGTTGCGCGCGGCCCCCGGTGGCACTTCGCGCGCCAGCTCCGAGCGCGTCCAGCCGCCCTCGATCCCGGCGGCGGCCCCCCGCAGCTGCTCCATCACGCCATCGACCGATTCCCCGTAGCGAGGGTAGGGCACGCACTCCCCGCGCCCCACCGAGGGGCCGTCCCGAAGCTCGACGAGCACGACCTCGACATGGGTCCGGGAGCCGCGGGAGATGGTGAAGGTCCCGGCCATGGGCCAGGTCTCGGAGACAACTGTCAGCTCGGGCACGGCCGGTGGCCTACCGTCGGAGGACGGGCCCCTGCTTCGAGGGCGTCGGCGAGCCTTGCGGCGCCGCCGTCCCGGCAGGCGTCGACGGCGGGCAGACCGGTCTCGTCCTCGGCGGCCCGCAGGGCGCGCCCGGCTCCGGGGCCGTCCAGGGCCGAGGTGTTGAGGGACAGGCCGATGACGCGGCAGGCGGGATTGGTGAGCTGGCCGCACTGCTCGTTGAGGGCGATGCACTCCGTCAACGTCGGCAGGGGCGCGTGGGGCAGTCCGCGCATGTGCCGGCGCGTGGGTTCGTGACAGAGGACGAGGGCGTCCGCCATCGAGCCGTGCAAGAGGCCGAGAGAGACGCCCGCGTAGGAGGGGTGGAAGAGCGATCCCTGGCCCTCCACCAGGTCCCAGTGGTCGTCGTCGTTGGCCGGGGTCAGGGACTCGGTGGCGCCGGCGATGAAGTCGGAGATGACGGCGTCCACGGCGATGCCGCTGCCGGCGATGAGGATCCCGGTCTGACCGGTGGCTCGGAAGGTCGCCTTGCGGCCCCGCGCCGACAGCTCCCGCTCGATGGCAAGGGCCGTGAACATCTTGCCGCAGGAGCAGTCGGTGCCCACCGTGAGCAGGCGGCGCCCGCTGCGCGGCTCCCCGTGGCCGACCTCCAGCTCCACCTCGGGATAGCGGACATCGAAGAGGCCGCGCCCGAGGGCGCCGGCGCGTTCGGCGAGACGGGGGATCCGGCTCAGACGGTCGTGGAGACCGCTGGCGATGTCGTAGCCCAGGTCCAGGGCGGTGAGCAGCGTCTCCATCCACAGGTCGGAGATCTCGCCGCCCCGGTTGGCGACGCCCACGATGAGGGTGCGGGCGCCGGCGCGCCGCCCCTGCTCGAGGGTCAGGTCGGGCTGGCCCACGTCGGCGTGGCACCCCGGCAGGCGCAGCTGGCCAACGCACCGGTCCGGGCGCCAGCGCGCCACGCCGTCGGCAGTCTTGGCGGCCAGTTGGTCGGCAGCGTCGCCGAGGAAGAGCAGATAGGGTGATTCGATCCGCATGGCGGGGCGCAACCTAACCGGCGATCTCGCGGCCGGTCAAGGCGATCTATATTCCTGAAGGATAGGGAGAACCGCCAAATGGCCGAGATCAAGGTAACCTGCCCGGAATGCGGCAAGCAGGTCTCGCTGCGCGGCCTCAACGGGCACTTGCGCTTCGAGCACGAGTATCCCCTCGAGAAGGCCCGGAGCGTGGCCGCCGGCATCCACGTCGACGGCATGCTGAACAACCTGGAGCAGGAGGTCATGGATCTCGTACGGCGGCTGTACGAGTTGAAGCAGGACGCGGAGAAACTCAGGCAGGCCCGCGGCGAGGGGCTCATCGGCGAGCAACTCTACGAGCGCCTGGTGAGCCAGAAGGGGCAGGAGATGACCGCCGTCGGCCGTTACCTGCAACGCCTCGAGCAGAGCTGGGCGGAACGCGTCGAGCGGGTCACCGGCATCCGGCCGCCGATCGACCTGAAGGACGAAGTGACCATCGCTGACCTGCTGGCCAAAGGGGAGAGGAACCCGGGATGAGAATCTGGATGGACGTGATGCGGGACTTGGAGCACCTGATCGAGGCCCCGGAGCCGATCTTCGACGCCTGGAAGGCGGGGGGCGTGGACGGACTCGTCATCGGCCCCCCGGTGTTCCACGCCGGCAAGCTGGCCATCGGCCACGATCGAGGCCGCTCGATCTCGCCCTCCCCCGGCACCCCGGCCCCGACCCTGACCTACGATCCCGACCCGGCCGTGTACGAGCGATTCGGCGTGCCGGTGCCGGGTGTCCCCGAGGACATGCCCGAGGCCAGGGACCGCCTGGCCCACACCTTCCGGGCGGCGAAGGAGCGGGGCCTCTCGGTCTGGATCTTCCAGGCCCATACCGGCGCCGGGGGCGGCAGCGGGGGGCACCACCTCCACGACGAGACCGGCATGGCCGCCATCTCCGCCCGCATCGTCGATACCCTGGAGCACTATCCGGAGGCCGACGGCGCCGTCATGGACGGTCCCGAGTGGGGCTACGAGATCGCCCCCCACCACATGGGGGGCCGCTCGTCGATCTTCAAGGACCTTCCCGAGGGGGTGCGGCCCATGTGCGCGGACCTCGGGTACGACTACGACGCCCTCTGCTCCGCCCGGGACCGGCTCCACGAGCGGCTCCACGACCTCGACCCCCGCCAGGTGGCCCTCCACGCCCCGGGCGGCTTCCTCGGCGGCTACCACCTGCTCGGGGCCGATCCCGACCTGGCGGCCTGGATGAGCTTCCGGCGCGACTCCCTCACCCGCTACTTCGGCCGCATCGCCGACGGGGTCCGCCAGGGGGCGTCCCGCCCGGTGAAGATCGGAGTCGGACCGCGGTCGGCGGCCTTCGCGCCCCTGTGCGGCTACGATTTCGCTGCCCTCGCAGGCATCGTCGATCTGCTGCTGCCCAAGCACTACTTCTGGCACCGGGGCTTCGACGGCCTCGTGGGAACGGTGGCGCGCTGGGTGGAGACCCTGTGTCTGTGGAACCCGGGGCTGAGCGAGGGCGACGGGCTGGCCGTCGTCGAGTCACTCTTCGGTCTCGTCCTTCCCGGCGTCGAGGGGCTGGGGGACATGGAGAGGGCGCTGACGTCCGACTTCTACGACCTCGTGGTCACCCAGGAGACGGAACGAGCCCTGGCCGCTCTCGGTGGCGACGCTCAGCGCCTGTGCCCGTGGGTGGACTCCGGCCGCGCCCCCCACGACGGCGATCCCATGTCGGCCGCCGACCTGCGGCGGATGCTGGAAGCCGCCGGGGCCTCCGGGCTCGAGAGGTTCCTCTACCACCACCACGGGACCCTGACCTCGGGCGAGTGGCGGGTGATGAGCGAGATGTGCGGAGAGCCGTGGGACCCCCTGCGCAGCGACTACCTGCCCCCGGACGAGATGGTCCTCTGAGGGAGCGTTACTGCCGGCGCGCCGCGGCGACCACGTGGGAGCGGCCCTGGGCGACCTTGCGGTAGTTGCCGAAGCGCTCCCCGAAGAGGCGCCTCACGTAGCCCTTCAGCCCCGCCACGGTGACCACCCACAGGGTCCCGCCCGGCCGCAGTCGGCGCGAGGCCTCGGCCATCCAGTGGTCGAGCAGCTCCGAGCCGGCCTTGGCGGGCAGGTTGGAGGCGATCAGGTCGAACCGCTCCTCCGCGCCGACGTGGTGAAAGCCGTTGGACAGGTAGGCCCGGGCGTTGGCGCAGCCGTTGGCCTCGGCGTTGCGGCGGGCGTAGCCGACGGCGACGAAGTCCTTGTCCACCAGGTCGACCCGGCCCTCGGGGGCCAGCTTCGCCAGGGCGCAGCCGAGGGGGCCCCAGCCGCACCCGAGGTCGAGACAGACCGCGGCGGGGGGCACCTCGATGCGGTCGATGAGCAGGGCCGTGCCGGCGTCGAGGCCCTTCGGGTGGAACAGGCCCCAGGTGGTCACGAACCGGAAGCGGTGACCGCGCAGGTCGGCCTCGAAGCGGATCTCGTGCTCTTGGGGTGCCAGGCTTGTGGCGTCCATCGGTCTGCGTAATATGAGCCGCGGAATGCGGATCGAGAACCACCGTCTCGCCGGCGCGCGCCAGGTCCCCTCTCCGAACCACGGGGGCCCCTTCGGGCCCGGCGCGCCCGACACGCTGGTCCTCCACTTCACGGCCTGCGACGACGCCGACCACGCCATCCGGGTGCTCACCGACCCCGACACGGAGCGCCGCGTCTCCGCCCACCTGGTGATCGGCCGCGACGGCGAGGTGACGCAGCTGCTGCCCTTCGACACCATCGCCTGGCACGCCGGCCGGTCGGCCTGGGGCGGGCGCGAGGCGTTCAACCAAGTGAGCCTCGGCGTGGAGATCGACAACTCGGGCCGACTCGAGGAGCGCGAGGAGGGCGTCCTGGTGAGCCGCCTCGGCCGGGTCTTCGGCCCGGAGGAGGCGGTGCTCGCCGTGCACCGCAACGAGTCGGAGCCGGCCTGGTGGCTGCGCTACCCGCCCGAGCAGCTCGAGGTGGTGGAAAGCTTGAGCTCCCTCCTCGTCGCCGAGTACGGTCTGCGCTGGATCCTGGGCCACGAGGAGGTCGCGCCGGACCGCAAGGACGACCCCGGCCCCGCCTTCCCCCTCGACGAGCTGCGCGCCCGGCTCCTGGGCGCGCCCTCGCCCTGAAGCTCAGGCCCAGGCCCCCAGGGCCATCAGGCCGCCGTCGACGCAGACGCTCTCCCCGGTCATGAAGGAGGCCCGGTCGCTGGCCAGGAAGAGGACCGCCTCGGCGATCTCCTCCGGGCGTCCGATGCGGCCCAGGGGGTGAGCGGCGGCCATGTCGGCGCGCATGGCCGCATCGTCGCCGCCGGCCGCGGCCACGGCCTCGTCGACGAGGGGCGTGTCGATGGTGCCCGGGTTGACGGCGAGGACGCGGATACCGTGCTCCGCGTAGTCCAGGGCCAGCTGGCGCGTGAGCGAGAGGATTCCCCCCTTGCTGGCGGCGTAGGCGGAGACTCCCCTTGCCGACTGCAGCCCCTGCACGCTGGCCGTGTTGATGATGACGCCTCCGCCCGCCGCGATCATGGGCGGCACGCAGACCCGCGTCATCAGGAAGCAGGACTTGAGATTCACGTCGAGGATGCGGTCCCACTGCTCCTCGCTCAGCTCGTGGGCGGGGCGGTAGCTGGCGATGGGCTGGATGCCGACGTTGTTGCACACCACGTCGAGGCCCCCCCACTCCTCGACGGCGAAGCGGGCCAGGCCTTCGCAGTCATCGGCCCGGGCCACGTCGGCCTCCCGAAAGCGGAGCTGGCCGGCGCTCCCGGCGGCGTCCGCTTCCATCCTCTGCCCGGCGGCGGCGTCCACGTCGGCGCACAGGACCCGGGCGCCTTCGCGCGCAAAGGCGGCGCAGATGGCGCGCCCGATCCCCTTGGCTCCCCCGGTGACTATCACGTTGCGGCCACTGAAAGCTGCCATTCTCAGTCCTCCTTGGTCTGGTCCCGCGGAAGGTAGAGGTCGGCCGGGTCCGCGGCGGCCAGCTCCACGAGGAAGTCGGCGATCCGCCGTGTGACCCCCTCGAAGCAGCGCCGCCCCTTCTCCGGCGTCGCCGGGGCGGGATCCCCCACCCCGGTATCGGCGGTGGCCTCGATCCAGTCGCGCTGGGTCCAGGCCAGGCCGCGGCGCAGGGCCTCGACCTTGAAGACCCGCTCGTGGCCGTCTCCGGCCTCGGACAGGGGCCGCATCAGGCCGGGAGCCAGGTGCTGGATCAGGCTCGTCTCCATCTCGCCGGCGTGGTCCCCCGGCTCCTCGAACAGATCGGCGTCGATCCACCGGTACCAGTCGAGGGTGCACAGGAACATCTCGTAGCGCGGCCACAGCTCCCGGACCATCTGCCGGAAGTCGTTGGCCCCGTGCCCGTTGAGGATCACCAGCTTGGGGATGCCCTGGTGCTCGAGGACATCGCAGACATCGGTGAGCACCGCCAGCTGGGTGGAGGGGTTCATGTTGATGTCGAGCTTGACGTCGATCTGTCCGGTGTTGACACCGAAGGGCACCGTGGGCAGGACCACGACCTTCGCGTCCCGCTCCCACGCCAGACGGGCCGCCTCGGCGGCGATGTGGTCGCACTCGATCACGTCGGTGGCGTAGGGCAGGTGGAAGTTGTGGGCCTCGGTGGCCCCCCAGGGCAGGACGACGACCTCGTAGTCGGTCGTCTCCACCTCCTTCCAGTTCGTCTCCGCCAGCACGTACGGTCGGCCGGCCATGGTCACCTCCTTTCTTGTGCCCCGCCGGGGCGATGTCGAGCTTGTGGCTCATGAAGTGGGCAACGAGCGCCTCCTTCGAGGCGGATCTCGCCGGGGCCTTCGACCAGGTCCGGGGCGACCTCGCCTCCGGCCTCCGATGGCCCCCGGACCTGCTGCTGCTGTTCCTCACCCCCCACTACCAGGACCAGATCGCGGATCTTCCGGGCCTGGTGGAGGACCCGGGGCCGGCGAGGATGCTCGGCTGCACGGCCACGGGGGTGATCGGCGGCGGGCGGGAGGTCGAGGACCGTGCCTGCCTGGCGGCCACCGCCGCCGTCCTGCCCGGAACCGCGATGACCCCCTTCCAGCTGCAGGCCGGCGACCTCCCCGATCTGGATGCCGCTCCGGAGCGCTGGCATGAGGCCCTCGGCGTCGATCCCGATCCGCCGCCCCACTTCCTGCTTCTCGCCGATCCCACGGGCCCCTCGCCCCTCGACCCGAGGCCTCTGCTGATGGGCCTCGACTTCGCCTATCCCGGGGCGGCGAAGATCGGCGGTCTCGCCTCGGTCCTCCAGGAGAACCGGCTGATCCTCGACGGCCGGATCGTCACCGGGGGCTGTGTCGGCATCGCACTGCAGGGCGGGGTGGAGGTCGACACCATCGTCGCTCAGGGGTGCCGCGCCATCGGTCCGCCGATGACGGTGACCGGATGCAGCGGCTATTTCCTGGAGGGTCTGGATGGCCGGCCGGCGGTGGAACGGCTGGTCGAGATCTACCACGAGGCGGGCGCCGAGGATCAGGAGAGGATGCAGACCTCCCTGCACATCGGCGTGGCCGCCACCGGCCTGAAGCTGGAGCTGGGGGCCGGTGACTTCCTGATCCGCAATGTCCTCCAGCTCGACCACGAGAAGGGGGTGCTTGCCGTCGGCGACCGGCTCAGCAGGGGGCAGACCGTCCAGTTCCACGTGCGCGACGCGGCGGCGGCCACCCAGGATCTGGACCAGCTCCTGGCGCGCTACCGGAGCCGGCAGCCGGAGGCCGCCCCCGCCGGGGGCCTGTTGTTCACCTGCACGGGCCGCGGCCACCGCTTCTTCGGGCGGGCCGGCCACGACAGCGGCCGCCTCGAGGAGTCCCTCGGACAGATCCCCCTGGGCGGGTTCTTCTGCGGCGGCGAGATCGGCCCGGTCGGCGATACGACCTACCTCCACGGTTACACCAGCTCCTTCGCCCTGTTCCGGCCGCCGTCCTAGGCGGGACCGCCGGCCCCGGTCCGCTGCGGGATCGCCGGCCCGGAGCCGTGGTGAGACTCCGCGCGCCCGACATCCCCTCCCAGCGGCGACCGGTGAAGCACCGAGTAGCGCGCCCCGTCGGGCCGCAGGTCGCTGCGCATCAGCACCACCTCGTCGACCCGGAAGGCGAGTTCCGGTACGGCGGCCCGGGTCCAGCCCGCACCCGGATCGGCCCCCCCTCCGGGGCGGATCCGGCCGAGGGTGAGGTGGGGGCTGAATGGCCGGCCCTCGCGCTCCCAGCCGAGCCCGGTCACGCGCTCCTCGATCCGCCTCTGCAGGGAGCGCAGGGCAGCGGTATCCGCCCCTTTCAGGCCGAGCCAGAGCACGCGCGGGCGCCGGGCGTCCGGGAAGGCGCCGAGGGGGCCCAGGGTGAGCCGGCAGGGCGGCGTGCCGGCGGTCACGACGTCCAGGGCCGCGGTCAGTGGCGCCACCCCGGTCTCCTCGGTCTCCCCGAGAAAGCGGAGGGTGAGATGCAGGTTCTCAGGCGGCACCCAGCGCACCTCCGAGGCGCGCCAGCCCCGCTTGAGGCGGTCCGTCAGCCCGGCCGCCGCGGCACGGACCTCCGGGGACGTCTCGACGGCGATGAAGGTGCGGATCACGCGGCCCCTGGGCCCGGTTACTCCGCGCCTTCGGCAGCCCGCCTGCAGGCGTTGAGGTAGCCGCGGCTCTCGGCGGCGATCGTGACCACCCGGGAGAGCTCGTACTCCTTTGCGCCGATGACCTCCAGGTTCACGGCGGCGTCCAACCCGGCCTGGTGCAGGACGCGCAGGAGACCCGCCAGGTCGATGGCGCCGCGGCCGCAGGTCTGCTCCTCGGGGGGACCGGGAGGCCCTTCGGTGGCCCTGGCGTCGGCGGGGCAGTCGCGGATGTGGACGTGGCGCACCCGGGGGATCACCGCTCTCAGGGCCTCGACCACGTCCTCGCCGCCGCCGGCGCGGAAGATGTGGCTGGGGTCGACGTCGATCCCGAAACCGGGGGAGTCGATGGCGGCCATGGCCCTCAGGGTCGTCGGCGTGTCGTGGATCGACTGGCCCACGTGGGCCTTCACGCACAGCGCGACGCCGTGGTCGTGGGCCTTGGCGGCCAGGTCGGCGAGCAGGTCGATCTGTCGCGCCAGGTCCTCGTCGGAGCCGGCCTTGCCCCCCGGGCCGACGTTGATCACCCCGATTCCGAGATGGGCCGCTGCTTCATAGGCGTTCAGCAGCCTGGCCTCGTCGAGGCTCGCCACCTCCATGGCTGTCAGCTCGAGGCCGTGATCCCCGGCCAGCTTGCGGATGCTGTCGGCCCGGGACCGCCAGTCGTCGAGGACGAGGTGCTCGCACATGCCCCGGATGGCGGACAACTCGGCGGATTCATATCCGGCCAGGGCGATGTGCCGCAGGGCGGTCCCGAGGTCGTATCCGGCGAAGAGAACGGTGTTGACGCCCAGTTTGATCATCGGTCCCGGTTCGTTGAGGTGGAGGGTGGCGGCCTGCTACGGTAAGGCCTCCACCCGGGACCGGCCACCTCTCCGGGAAGGAAGTGGCCGGATGGTTGCGGGCTCGTCCCCCTCCCGTAAATTGTCAGGTTTGCCCTTTTCCTCCCTTGCAGTTCCACCCGGAGGTCCATGGAGTCCGGCTTTCTCCGCGTTCGCGGGGCCCGCGTCCACAACCTCAGGAACGTCGACCTCGAGCTGCCCAAGAACCGGCTGATCTGCTTCACCGGGGTCTCGGGCTCGGGCAAGTCGTCGATGGCCTTCGACACGATCTACGCCGAGGGCCAGCGCCGCTATGTCGCCTCGCTGTCGGCCTATGCCCGCCAGTTCCTGGGGCAGCTGGAGAAACCAGATGTCGACCAGATCACCGGGCTGGCCCCGACGATCTCCATCTCCCAGAAAGCGGGGGGCGCCAACCCGCGCTCCACCGTCGGCACGATCACCGAGATCTACGACTATCTGCGCGTCCTCTACGCCCGCTGCGGCACCCCCCACTGCGTCCGCTGCGGCGGCGAGATCGTCGCGCAGACGCGCGACCAGATCGTCGCGCGCATCGCCGCCCTGCCGGCGGGCCGGCGTATCCTCCTGCTGGCGCCGGTCGTCGACAACCGCCGCGGGGAGTACCAGGACCTCTTCGAGGAGCTGCACCGCGACGGCTACCTGCGGGTGCGTGTCGACGGCCAGTTGTTCACCCTCGACGACCCCCCGGAGCTGGATCGCTACAGCCGCCACTCGATCGAGGTCGTCGTCGACCGGCTGGTGATCCGGGAAGAGATGGGGGGCCGCCTCGACGAGGCCGTGGACGGCGCCCTGCGGCTGGGCTCGGGATCGCTGATCGTGGCCGATGGCGGCTCCGGGGACGAGGGCCGGGAGTCGCTCGACGACTGGCTGCTGAGCGCAAACTTCGACTGTCCCGTCTGCGGCATCTCCTACGTCGAGCCGACGCCGCAGATGTTCTCCTTCAACAACCCTTCGGGGATGTGCCCCGACTGCGGCGGGCTGGGCACCAAGATGATCGTCAACGAGACCCGGCTCGTGCCCGATGCCGGAAAGTCCCTGAGCGAGGGCGCCCTGGAGCCTCTCGGCGACATCCGCGCCAACCGTTGGCGGTACCACCTGTACGAAGGTGCGGCCGAGCACCTCGGCTTCACCCTCGATACCGCCTGGGAGGACCTGAAGGAAGACCAGAAGGAGGGTTTCCTGGAGGGTCTGGGGGACCGCAAGATCCGGTTCGTCTACACCAGCCACCGCGGCCACTCCTGGGCCCACGACGACCGCTACGAAGGCGCCCTCAAGTTCATCGAGGAGCGCCTCCACCACGGCAACGCCAAGGTGCGGAGGGATCTCGGCCGCTACGTGCGCACCGGCCGGTGCCCCACCTGCCACGGCGGCCGGCTGCGGGCCGAGTCCCTGGCGGTGCTCCTCGGCGGCAGCGCGCTGCCCGAGATCACGGCCCTTCCCGTCGAGGCGAGCCGCCTGTTCTTCCACGGCATCGAGCTGTCCGACGAGAAAGCCCTCATCGCCGAGGACGCCCTCAAGGAGATCCGCGGACGCCTCGACCTGCTCGACGAGATCGGCCTCGGCTACCTGACCCTGGACCGCGGCGCCGACACCCTTTCGGGGGGAGAGTCGCAGCGCATCCGTCTGGCAAGCCAGATCGGCTCCGGGCTGGTGGGCGTCCTCTACATCCTCGACGAGCCGTCCATCGGCCTCCATCCGCGGGACAACCAGCAGCTGCTCGAAACCCTCAAGCGCCTGCGCGACGTGGGCAACACCGTCATCATCGTCGAGCACGACGAGGAGACCATGCGCCAGTCCGACGTCGTCGTCGACTTCGGCCCCGGCGCGGGCGACCGTGGAGGCCGGGTGCTGGTCACGGGCGGGCCCGGGGAGGTGGCCTCCGAGGAAGACTCCCTCACCGGACGCTATCTGACAGGCCGCGAGCGCATTGCCATCCCTGACCGGCGGCGGCCTCCGCAGGAGGACTGGCTTACGGTGAAGGGGGCGAGGCACAACAACCTCCGCGCCGGGGAGGTGAAGCTCCCCCTGGGGCTCTTCACCTGTGTCACCGGTGTTTCCGGCTCGGGAAAGAGCTCCCTGGTGAACGACATTCTCTTCAAGGAGCTGGACAACCGCCTCCATCGGGCCCGGACCCAGCCGGGGGACCACGACGACATCGAGGGCGTCGACCGCCTGGACAAGGTGATCCGCATCGACCAGCGGCCGATCGGCCGCACCCCCCGGTCCAACCCCGCCACCTACACCGACCTGTTCACGCCGATCCGCCAGCTCTTCGCCCAGCTGCCCGAGTCGCGTCTGCGCGGCTACAAGCAGGGCCGCTTCAGCTTCAACGTCCGCGGCGGCCGCTGTGAGGCCTGCGACGGCAACGGCGCGACTCTGGTGGAGATGGAGTTCCTCGCCGACGTCTGGGTCACCTGCGAGGCCTGCGAGGGCCAGCGCTTCGACCGCGAGACCCTGGGGGTCCGCTACCGGGGCCGGTCGATCGCCGAGGTCCTCGACATGGAGGTCGACGACGCTCTGGGCCTGTTCGAGAACATCCCGCAGATCCGGCGGATCCTGCAGACCCTGCACGACGTGGGGCTGGGGTACATCCGCCTCGGCCAGCCGGCGCCCACCCTCTCCGGCGGCGAGGCCCAGCGCGTAAAGCTCTCCAAGGAACTGTGCCGCCGGGGCACGGGCCGCACCCTGTACCTCCTGGACGAGCCGACGACGGGCCTGCACTTCGCCGATATCGACAGACTTCTCGCGATCCTCCACCGCCTGGCCGACGCCGGCAACACGGTGGTCGTCATCGAGCACAACATGGAGGTCATCAAGACCGCCGACTGGGTCCTCGACATGGGTCCCGAGGGAGGCGCCGCCGGAGGGCTGGTGGTCGCCGAGGGTCCACCGGAGGAGGTGGCGAGAGTCTCCGCATCGCACACGGGCCGGATCCTGGCGGAGGTCCTGGACCCGGCACCCGCGCCCGGCGACCCCGACACCGCAGGGAGCGCGGAGCCGGAGGAGGCGATCCGCGAGATCTCCGTCGTCGGCGCCCGCATGCACAACCTCCGCGGCGTCGACGTGCGAATCCCGCGCGACCGCATGACCGTGGTCTCCGGGGTGAGCGGCTCCGGGAAGTCGACCCTCGCCTTTGACACCATCTACGCCGAGGGGCAGCGCCGTTACGTAGAGTCCCTGTCCGCCTATGCGCGCCAGTTCCTCGACCAGATGCAGAAGCCGAAGGTGGAGCGCATCTCCGGCCTGTCGCCGGCGATCGCCATCGAGCAGAAGAGCCCGAGCCGGAACCCGCGGTCCACGGTGGGCACGGTGACCGAGGTCTACGACTACGTGCGCGCCCTCTTCGCCACCCTAGGCACCCAGTACTGCCCGCGCTGCGACGTGGCCGCCGGGTCGCAGACGGTGGACCAGATGGTGGACCGGATCCTGGCCATGCCCGAGGGCCGGCGTCTCCTGCTCCTGGCGCCCATGGAGCCAACCCGCAACGAGGGCTACGAGACCTTGCTGCGCCACGCCCGCCAGGACGGCTTCACCCGGGCCCGCGTCGACGGAGAGCTGCGCGGACTCGGCGCGGATCTCGAGCTCGATCGCCGCCTGCGCCACCGCGTGGAGCTCGTCGTCGACCGCGCCGTCGTCTCCGGCGCCCAGCGGGGGCGCCTGGCCGAGTCGGTGGAGCGCGCTCTCGAGCTCTCCTCGGGCGAGCTCGTCGTCGCCGGAGCCGACGACGGCGAGGAGGTCCGCTACAGCCGCCGGTTCTCGTGCCCCGATTGCGGGCGCGGCTTCGCGCCGCTGGCTCCCCAGTCCTTCTCCTTCAACCATCACGACGGCATGTGCCCGGTATGCGACGGCCTCGGCACCGGGGAAGGGGTCGACCGGGCGGCCCTGCTGCCCGATCCCCGACTGAGCGTCAGGGAGGGGGCCGTCGAGGCATGGGGTCCGCTGGACGGCAAGTCGGCCTTCACCCGGTACCTCGAAGTCGTCGGAGAAGGTCTGGGCTTCGACCTGGACACACCGATTGCCGAGATGCAGGCCGACGCGCGGCGGGCCCTCCTCTACGGCGGCACGGCGACGGTGGAGCTTCCCGGAGGCGCCTCGGCCAGCTACGCCGGGGTCCTGCCCACCATCGACGAGATGGCGCGCCAGGTGCCGCGCTACAAGCCGCTGCTCAAGGAGGTCGACTGCTCGGCCTGCGAGGGCAGCCGCCTGAAGCCGGAGAGCCGCGCGGTGCGCCTGCGCCGGGCCACCATCGTCGAGCTGCAGCGCCTGCCGATCGCCGATTGCGCCGCCTTCTTCGACACCCTGGAGCTGGACGAGCGCGAGGCCGGCATCGCCGGAGAGCTGCTCGCCGAGGTGCGCAGCCGGCTGCGGTTCCTGCAACGCGTCGGCCTGGGGTACATCACCCTCGACCGGCGCGCCTCGACCTTGTCGGGGGGAGAGGCGCAGCGGATCCGCCTGGCCGGGCAGATCGGATCCGGCCTCACCGGCGTCCTCTACCTGCTCGACGAACCGACCATCGGCCTGCACCCGAGGGACAACATCCGGCTACTGGAGGCCCTCGGGGACCTGCGCGATCTGGGCAATACCGTGGTGGTGGTCGAGCACGACCGCGACACCCTGGAGCGCGCCGACCACATCGTCGATCTCGGCCCCGGCGCCGGATCGGAGGGAGGCCGCGTCGTCGCCGCCGGGTCGCCCGCCCGGCTCGGTTCGCCGGAGAGTTCCGAGGCGACCGAGTCGAGCACCTCCGCCTATCTGCGCGGACAACTGAGCATCGAGGTTCCGTCCCGGCGCCGTCCGCCCGGGGATGCCTGCCTGACCATCCGCGGGGCCCGCCAGAACAACCTGCGGAACATCGACGTGCGCATTCCGCTGGGGATCTTCACCGCCGTCACCGGCGTGTCGGGCTCCGGCAAGAGCTCCCTGGTGGAGGACATCCTCTACAGCGGCCTGGCCGCCGAGCTCGACGGCTCACAGCGCCGGCGCGGCGACTGCGACGGGATCGACGGTCTCTCCGCGGTCGACAAGGTCATCAACATCGACCAGACGCCGATCGGGCACTCGCCGCGAAGCACGCCGGCCACGGTGATGGGCGTCTTCGACCACGTGCGCCAGCTCTACGCCCGCATGCCCGAGGCCCAGCTCCGGGGGTTCGCAGCCGGCCGCTTCAGCTTCAACCGCGCCGGCGGCCGCTGCGAGGCCTGCGAGGGGCTCGGATCGCGCTGCATCGAGATGCACTTCCTGCCCGATGTGTGGGTGCGCTGTGAGGCCTGCAAGGGGCAGCGCTACAACGCCGACGTCCTCGCCGTGAAGTTCAAGGGGCATTCGATCTCCGATGTCCTCGAGATGACGGTCGCTTCGGCGCGGAAGTCGTTCGCCAACATCGCCGCCGTGCGCGACCGGCTGCAGATCATGGAGGACGTCGGCCTGGGATACATGTCCCTCGGCCAGTCCTCCACGACGCTCTCCGGGGGCGAGGCCCAACGCCTCAAGCTCGCCGCCGAGCTGGTGCGGCCGGGGACGGGGCGCACCGTGTACATCATGGACGAGCCCACCACCGGCCTGCACTTCGCGGACATCCAGCGCCTCCTGAAGGTCGTGCAGCGGCTGGTGGAGGCCGGCAACACGCTGGTCGTCGTCGAGCACAACCTCGACGTCATCAAGACCGCCGACCACGTCATCGACCTCGGCCCCGAGGGAGGCGCCGAAGGGGGGCGCGTCGTCGCCGCCGGCACGCCGGAGCAGCTGGCGGGGGAGAAGGCTTCCCATACCGGCCGCTTCCTGCGGGAACTGCTGCCAACGCGCCCACGCCGCAAGCGCGCCTGACCGTGAACGGATCGCACGGGCCCTGCCCATGAGCATGATCGCCCCTCCGGGGCGGGCGTTCTTCCGCTTCGCCTTCCCTTGCCGCCACCGGGAGGATCCGCCCGTCGTCGACGGGAACCTGCGAGACTGGGACTCGTCTTATCGGGTTCCACCCCTGCTGGAGGTCGATGGGGGCTCCAGCTTCGCCGATCTCTACATGGCTTGGAGCGACGCCGGGCTGTGGTTCGCGGTGCAGGTGAAGGGCAAGCAGAGCTTCCGGGTCGATCCCCGCAACCACTGGCAGGCCGACTCCTTCGAGGTATGGATCGACACCCGGGACGTGAAGGACAGCCACCGGGCCAACCGCTATTGCCACCACTTCCTCTTTCTGCCGGGAGGCAGGGGGCGGCAGGGCAGCGAGCCGATCGGCCGCCAGACGTCGATCGACCGGGCCCGGGAGCAGGCGCCGCCGTGCCCCGAGGACGCCCTGCAGGTCGGTCTGCGGCGACTGAAGCGGAGCTACCAGATGGAGGTCTTCGTGCCGGCGGAAGGGCTCAACGGGTACCGTCCCCGGGAGTTCGACCGAATCGGCTTCAACTACGTCCTCAACGATGTCGATCACGGGTCCCAGTCCTGGTCGGTCGACCGCTCTCCCCCCTTCTACTCGGACCCGAGCCGCTGGGGCACGGCGGAGTTGCGCTGACGGCACCGCCCCTTGCTTTCCGCGCCTGGGCGCCCCTCGTACCTTAGGCCGTTCCCATGACCCCACTGCAAGTTCATCGCCTGGCCGGCGGGGCTGTCTTCCTGATCACCCTCGGTCTGTACACGCAGACCATGGCGCCCTCCACCTCGTTCTGGGACACGGGCGAGTTCATCACCTGCTCCCACGTCCTGGGGGTCCCCCATCCGCCCGGCTCCCCCCTCTACGTGCTCCTTGGGCGCGTCTTCAGCCTCTTCCCGGTCGGCACCATCGCCAACCGGGTCGTCTTCATGTCCGTCCTGGCCTCGGCCGCGGCGGTGTGGTTCACCTACCAGAGCGCCGTGGCCCTCTGCCGCCGCGCCATGGGGGGCGAGGCGCTGCGGTTCTTCGGAGACGCCCGCGACTGGACGGCCACCCTGGGCTCGGCGGTCGCCGCCCTGTGCCTGGCCACCTCCTACACCTTCTGGTTCAACGGCACCGAGGCCGAGGTCTATGCCTACTCGCTGTTCTTCGTCTGCGGCGGCCTGTGGCTGATCCTCTACTGGGAGGGCACGCGGCACGGCGCCGGCAACGACCGCTGGCTGTTCTTCATCGCCTACTTCTTCGGGCTCGGGGGCGGTCTCCACCTCCTATGTCTCCTGACCATCCCCAGTCTCGTCCTGCTGGCCTGGTTCGGCGACCAGCAACTGCGGCGCTTCATCCTGATTCTGCTCGTCGCCGGACTCGCCGCCGCCGTGTCCATGAGCGCCTTCGCGCCGTACCCGCCATCGGCGAGACTCCTCGGCGTGTTGGCCGGACTCGCCGCTGTCGCCCTGTGCCTCTACGTCGGCTCCACGCACCCGGAGTATCGCAACAGCCTGGCGGTGACGGTCCTTGTCGGCGCCGCCGCGGTCGTCGCCAAGGCCCTCGGCTCGACGCCCCTTCTGGCCCTCGTCCTGCTGGCTGGCGGCATCGGCCTGGGGGTGCACCTCTACCGGGAGGACCGCCGGGCCCTGGGGCTGATGGTCGGGGTGGGTGTCCTCTTCCTGCTCGGATACTCGACCTACATGGCCCTGTTCCTGCGCTCCGGTCTGAATCCGGCCATCGACATGAACGACCCGGAGAACCTCGGCAACTTCCTCTCCTTCCTCCGCCGCGAGCAGTACGGCACGGAGAGCCAGTTGCTTGGCATGCTCACGCCCCGGGCCGACCGCGTCTACCAGTTGTGGCACCAGCAGTTCAAGTACTTCCTGCAGCAGTGGCCCTTCCCCTTCCTCGAGCGGGACATGGTGTTCCGATGGGCCACCGAGAGGACGCCCCACGTGATCTCGGTCTCCGCCGTGCCGCTGCTGGTCGGTCTTCTCGGCCTGGGGTGGCAGCTGCAGCGGGACTGGCGCCGGTTCCTGGCCCTCTTCCTGATGTTCCTGGTCATGGGCTTCGGGCTGTCATTCTACCTGAACATGCCCGACCCGCAGCCGCGAGAGCGCCACTACGTCTTCGGAGGCATGTTCCTGGCCTGGGTCCTGTGGATGGGTCTCGGCTGGACAGCCGTCGTCGAGGCCCTGCGTCGGAGGTTCGCGCTGCGGACCGGATGGGTCGCCGCCGTTTCGTGCACAGGGCTTCTGCTTCCGGCCGGCGTCGGCGCCAAACTGCACCACATCGAGGACCGCCGGGGTGACTACATCGCCTGGGACTACGCCCACAACCTGCTGCAGTCCTGCGACCCGAACTCGCTGCTCTTCACCAACGGCGACAACGACACCTTTCCCCTGTGGTACCTGCAGCACGTGGAGGGCATCCGCCGGGACGTGAGCGTCATCAACCTGAGCCTGCTCAACACGGGGTGGTACATCAAGCAGCTGCGCGACCGCGAGCCCCGGGTGGCCATGTCCAGGGACGGCGGACAACCGCTGGGCGACGTCTTCATCGACTCCACCCTCACCGACACGCAGATGGTCGATCTCGAAAAGCGGCTGTGGCTGACGCCGAGGAGGCCGCAGGAGTTCAGGGATCTCGGACTCGACGTGGAGGTCTCGGCGCCGCGGGGCCACAATCTGCTGCGGGTGCAGGACATCATGGTCATCGGCATCGTCTACTGGAACGACTTCAGGCGGCCCGTCCACTTCGCCATCACGGTGGCCGGCTCCAACCGCGTCGGTCTCGACCCCTATCTCGAGATGGAGGGCATGACCCTGAAGCTGAAGCGGGAGAAGGTCGGGGGCAGCGGCAACGCCGAGGCCCTGGCCCGCAATCTGATGGAGGTCTACCGCTTCCGCGGCGTTCGGGACGAGTCGATCTACAAGGACGAGAATACCAGCCGGCTTCTGCAGAACTACCGGGCCTGCGTCCTGACCCTGGCCGACATCTACCAGACCGAGGGGCGGATCGACGAGATGGCCCGTCTCCTCCGCTGGGCGGAGGAGAACGTCCCCATGGGCTGGGAGGGCCTCTACGCCGCCAGCGAGAACTACCGGGCGGCGGGGCGCCATGACCTGGCCGCCGAGTTCGTCGAGAAGGCGGCCCACGGGCTCATCGATGTCTACGGCGGAGATCCATCGGCGACCTACGACAACGCCCTGGCCCTGGCCACCATCCTCTACAGCGACTACGGGGCCTTGGACCGGGCCGAGGAGGTCTACCGCCGGACCATCGCCCTGCGTCCCCGCGGCTATGCCGCCTACCACGAGCTGGCCGCCACGCTGCAGGCGGGGGGCCGCACCCGGGAGGCCCTCGGGGTGGTCGATGGCTACCTCGAGGAATACGGGGAGCTCGACTCGGCCAGCCTGGATCGCGGGATCCTGGTCAAGGCCCTGGAGCGCCTCGAGTCGGCCGCCGCCGAGACTGCGGCCACCGGGTCCGGCGCCCCGGCCGAATGACCTCCGGGCCGGAGCCGGCCACGACGGTCGTCATTCCCCACTACCGGGCCGACACCCTCAGCGACTGCCTCGATTCCGTGTACCGGCACAGCGGCCGGCCGATGCGCGTTCTGGTCGTCGACGACGGCGGCGGGGGTCCGGCCCTGGAGCGCGCCCGCGGCCGGTTTCCCCGGATGGAGGTCCTGACCAATGAACGGCGCCTCGGTTTCACGGGTTCGTGCAACCGGGGCCTGGAGGCGGCGGAGACGCCCTTTGCCCTGCTTCTCAACGACGACACCCGCGTGACGCCGGGCTGGCTCGCCCCGCTGGAGGAAGCGGTCGCGGCGGCCCCGGGAGTGGCCGTGTGCCAGCCCAAGCTGCTATGGGAGACCCGGCCAGGGTACTTCGATCCCAGCGGCGCCGCCGGCGGCTACATCGACCGCCTCGGGTACACCTTCTGC
>JAPOZM010000062.1 GCA_026706075.1 Gemmatimonadaceae bacterium | reverse complement strand
TGATCCTGTGGGGCCTCAAGGAGCCGGTCATGCCCTGGTGCTCGGACGGCCCCGGCGAGGCCGAGATCGGCGGCACCCTGGAGGTGACCATGTCCGACTGGGCCGACCAGTGCCGCGGCCAGGGGGGCACGGTGGTGATCCCCCACCTGCCCAACCCCAACGGCGAGCCGGCGACCCTGATCGCCACGGGGCGCGCCGACGCCGTGGAGATGCTGCGCCACGGACCCTTCGAGCACCAGGAGTACTACCGGTATCTAAACTGCGGCTACCGCCTGCCCCTCGTGGGCGGCACCGACAAGATGTCGAACGAGGTGCCCGTGGGGCTCTACCGCACCTACGTGCGCATCCCCGAGGACGAGCCCTTCACCTACGACAGCTGGTGCGCCAACGTCGCCCGGGGCCGCACCTTCCACAGCGGCGGCCCGATCCTGCGGCTGAAGGTGGACGGCTGCGACATCGGCGACACCCTGCGCCTGCCCGGCAACGGCGGCACCGTCGAGGTCGAGGCGCAGGCCGAGTCGGTGGTGCCGATCCACACCCTGCAGATCGTGCAGGAGGGGCGCGTGGTCGCCTCGGCCGACGACGCCGGCGGCACCCGCGCCCTCAAGGTGGAGGCGAAAATCGAGGTGAAGGGGAACTCGTGGATCGCGGCGCGCTGCGCCGGTCCCGGGTACACGGGGGTGGCGCACCACGACGGCTGGGGGCGGTCGATCATGGCCCACACCTCCCCGGTCTACCTCACCTGCGGCGACGGGGAGTGGTGGATGTTCGACGAGAGCACCGCCCAGTACATGCTCACCCTCGTCGACGGCTGCCTCCAGTACATCCGCGGCCAGAGCCGCCAGCACACGCCGGGCACCGCCACCCACCACCACGGCGGCGGCGACCACATGGCCTACCTCGAGTCGCCTTTCCTGGAGGCGCGGGAAGCGATCCATCGCCGCCTCCACCAGCACCGCATCCCACACTGAGAGGTGGAATCCGAATGATCGTCGACAGTCATCTGCACGTCTGGAGCGCCGACCTGGAGCGCTATCCTGTGGCCGAGGGCCGCGAGCCCCGGGAGGCGGCGCCCGTGGAGCTGCTGAACGAGCACATGGCCGCCGCCGGCGTCGACCAGGCCGTGATCGTGCAGGCGATCGGGTACATGCACGACAATCGCTACGTGGCCGACTGCCTGCGGCGGTTCCCGGGCCGCTTCGCCGGCACGGGCCTGATCGACCACAAGGCGCCGGACGCCCCGGACGTCCTGGAGAAGCTCGTGCGCGAGGATGGCTTCGCCGGACTGCGCATCCACCTGGCGTCGCGGGTCGACCACCCCTCCCTGTGGGCGACGCCCGACCAGGACCCCTTGTGGAGGAGGGCCGAGGAGGTAGGCGCCAACATCACCCTCTACGGCCCGGCCGCCCACCTGGAGGTGGTGGAGCCGATCGTGGCGCGGTTCCCCGGCGTCAGGATCGTCCTCGACCACGTGGGCGGCGTGCCCAGGCCCGACGACGACGATCACGACCGGCTGCGCGACTACGTGGTCGGCCTGTCGCGCTACGAGCAGATCCACGTCAAGTTCACGCCTCAGGCCCACCGCTCGCAGGAACCGTTCCCCTACCCCGATACCTTCGACCTCTACCGGAGGCTCTTCGACGCCTACGGCCCGCAGCGGGTCATGTGGGGGACGAACTTCCCGGGCGTGCTCAGCAGCACTGGGTACGCCCCCGCCCTGGAGCTGTTCCAGCGCCACCTCGACTTCCTGACCGACGACGACCGCCGCTGGCTGCTGGGGGAGACGGCGCGGGAGGTCTTCGGCCTGCGCTGAGCGGCGGCCCGGGCGGAGCTCAGGAGGCCAGGACCCGCCCCTCCTTCTCGACGCGGGCGTACATCTCCTCGAACCCCGGGGTGCCGTCGTCTGCCCACAGCTCGGACCGGAAGCCGCGGATGCCGGCTTCCTCGGTGCCGGTGACGCTCGTGGGCGAGACGTAGCCCCTGCCGTACCAGGTGGCGCCCCCGGCCATGTGCAGGATGCCGATGTGGCGGGGACGCTCGGCCGGGGCCTGCCCGGCGAGGCGCTCCACGGCGGACTCGTCCACCTCGTACCCGAGGCCGATCCCGGAAGGCACGGGCGAGGATCCCTCGACGACGGGGATCGTCTCCGTGGTCACGTCCTCCTCGTACTGGTCGTCGAGGTTGATCGAGTGGGCCGAGTGGCTCGGCAGGACGGCGGCCATGTGCATGGCCATCGCCTTGCCCAGGGTGCCCGACTCGTGCTGCAGGATCACCTGTATGTTGGCCCGGCCCAGGGCCCAGCCGGTGGTCATCGTCTCGTACATGGTGCCGCCGATCATGTAGATGTCGGCCAGGTCCTGCCGGTACTCCAGCATTCCGCCCTGGGGGGTGCCGTGCATGATGATGGGGATGCGGGACTTGCGGCGAACCTCCGCCCAGCCCTCGACATCCCCCTTGAGGATGGGGTCCTCGATGTAGCCGACGATGGGGTGGTTGCGCTCCAGCTCGGCGATGATCGGCAGCACCGCCCCGATGGAGCGGTTGTGGTTGAAGTCGTAGTGGATGCGGAAGCCCTCGGGGGCCACCGCCTCGGCCGCCTTCGTCTGCTCGAAGACGTCGTGGTAGGTGCAGGTGTGGATCTTGAAGACGCGGTAACCCTGGGCGGCGGCGCGCTGGATCTCGGCGGCGAAGTGCTCCGGCGAGGCGGGCCGGGTCCACGCAGCCACCGGCACCCAGTCCCGGCGCTTCGGCCCCATCAGCTTCCAGGCCGGCACTTCCAGGCACTTGCCCATCAGGTCGTAGGCCGCCGTGTTCAGGCCGCCCGAGAGGTTGCCGTTGAGGAAGTCGAGAGGGTCGCGGCCGACCAGTTCCTGGCCCATCCCGGCGGCCGGCTCGAACCAGGGGCGGACCCGTTGGTCGCCCCAGCCCACGAGGCCGGAGTCGGTGGCCACGCGGAAGAGCAGCCGGCAGTCGATGCCGTAGAGGTCCACCACGCGGTCGGCGTAGCGGCTGGCCAGCCGGGGGTAGATGGGGATGACGTCGACGGAGGTGATGCGGTGGCCGGACATGGGAACTCCCTTTCCGTTGCCGGGTCGATGACGGCGGGCCTCAAAACTGTCGGCCCCCGCCCCTCTTGTCTACCCGTTCCCTGCGACGTTGTTTCCACCGCCGCCGTTTTGCCACCGAGACCGCACCGCATCTGACGAGGGGAGTTCCGGAATGAAGGTGGGTTTGTACGCATCGATGTTCGGCAAGGACCGCAACAGCTTTCCGGACATCGAGAGCTTCATCAACCTGGCTTACGAGCTGCGGCTAGACGTGATCGACCTGCGCAGCGACGTCGGCTTCGAGGAGCACGGGTCCGGCTACCTGCTCCAGACCAAGCTGAGCTGCCTGCGCAAGGGGCTGAGCGTCGGCTACCTGGCCACGGGCGGGCACTTCGTGGGGACCGAGGCCGAGCTGGAGGAGAAGGTGGCGCGGGTGCGCACCGACGTGGACGTGGCCGTCGCCCTCGGAGCACCCATGGTGCGCGTGTTCTGCGGCTCCACGCCCCCGGACGCCGAGGCCCGGCGCCTCGAGGTGGAGTGCTTCCAGGCCTGCTGCGATTACGCGGCCTCGAGGAGCATCGCCGTGGGCCTGCAGAACCACCCGTGCACGGGAGACGGGGTGCTGAGGCTCTTCGACGAGGTGGAGCGCGACAACTTCACCTTCATCCTCGACACCGGGCAGTGGGAGGGCTCGCCGGCGCGCACCCAGGGAGTGCCCGACCCCGACCACGACATCTACCGCTACATGGAGCAGACGGCGCACCACGCCGCCCACGTGCGCGCCAAGTTCTACAAGATCGACTCCGGCCGCGAGGAGTGGCTCGACTACGACCGCATCGTCGACATCCTCGCCGGGGCCGGGTTCAACGGCACCCTGGGGGTCGTCTTCGAGGGGAAGGACGTCAACGCCTGCGACGACCGCGAGGTGCTCAGGCTGGCGGCCGCCCAGCTCCGCCGGCTCGCCGGCGAGCGCTCGTGAACCGCCCGCCCGGGGAGTACGTCCTGGTCGCCGAGGAGCGCGAGCTGGCCTTCCTCGCCGAGTGCCTGGCCAGGTCGGGGATGAAGAGCCGGGACCACGCGGCCCAGACGGCGCGGCTCCTGACCAACTCGGAGTTGCGGGGCGTGCGCAGCCACGGGATCGGCTTCGTCCCCGGGTACTGCCGCCACTTCCGGGAGGGCCGCCTCAACCCCGATCCCCGCATCCGTGTCGTCCACGAGACGGCGACGACGGCGATCGTCGACGGCGACGGGGGCCTCGGGTACGTGCCTTCCCTTCTGGCCGCGGACAAGGCGGTCGAGAAGGCGAAGTCCGCTGGCGTCGGCCTCGGCCTCGTCCGCGGTATCGGCCACTACGGGTCGGCCGGGCACTACACGCGCCGGTGCATGGAGGCCGGGTGCGTCGGCTTCTCGGTGCAGGGATACCGCGGCGCCGGCGGGCAGCCCGGCCAGGACCCCAAGCCCTCGGCGGGCTGGACCGGTGCGCCTCCCATGTCCTTCGCCATCCCCGCCGGCGACGAGCCTGGCATCGTCCTCGACATGGTGGCCCACGCCGTCTCGGGCGAGGGCCGGGAGAGCGTGGAGGACCTGCTCGAGCGGGTGCCGGCGACGTTCTTCAAGAGCATGGGCCTGGTGGCGGCCGCCACGATCTTGGGCGGCGCCCTGGCGGGGGTCACCCTTCCCGGGGCGGACGAGATCGTCGAGCGCTGGCCGGGGGCCAATCTCGGCGGCATGGTCCTGGCCATCGACGTGGCCGGCCACCTTCCCGTGGAGGCCTTCCACGCAGAGGTCGACCGCTACGTGGGCGCCATCCGCGACAACTACGCACCCCTGCCCGGGTACGACGAGGTCCTCCTTCCCGGACACGTGGAGGAGCGGGTCCTGGAGTTGCACCGCCGCGAGGGGATCCGCTTCGGAGAGCACGAGCAGCGGGCGGCGAGGGATCTGAGCGAATACCTGGACGTTCCTCTGCCGTGGTGACGCCCCGGAGGTGCCGCCTTGCCCTCACCGTCGTCTCTGCGGAGTTTCGCATGGGGCGACGGGGGCCGTGAGGGCCCCCCTCTGCCACTGGAGACCGACGACCACGGCCCCATGAGACGATTCACCCGCACGCCCTGTTACACCGGGCCCGACGACCCGGAGCGCGGCCAGGTACGCGGCCGCCTGCAGCTCGGAGAGACGGTGGTCATCGAGACGGTGGGCGGCCACGACCAGGACTACGCCAACCAGGACAGCCTCCGGCCGGGGGCGGTCTTCGAGGTCCGCGAAAAACGCGACTCCCGCCAGGGCGGCCCCTTCCACGTGGAGGGGATCGAGGCCGGCGACTGGCTCTCCCTGGAGATCATCGACATCGAGGTCGGGCCCTACGGTTTCTACCGCAACGGAGGACCTCTGTGGGGCAGCATGCGCTGCGTGGCCCCGGTGCGCGACGGGCTGGTCCACTTCCCGCCCGACTTCGTCGTGCCCGTCCGTCCCATGATCGGCTACGTGCGCCTGGAGTCGGTGGCCCCGTACGAGATCGACACGGGCGGCAACCTCGACTACAACTCCGTCCAGCCCGGAAGCACCGTCCATGTCCGGGCCCAGAAGAAGGGCGGCCTCTTCCTGCTCACCGACGTGCACGCCCGCATGGGAGACGGCGAGCTCACCGCCACCGGCGTGGAGATCGACTCGGCCGTGACACTCAGGGTCGACCGGTCCCCCGGGTTCCCCTGCCACGCCCCGGTGGTGGAGAAGAGCCGCCACGTCGAGGACGGCGACGAGTGGCTCACCAGCGGCCAGGGGGGCAACTGGCAGGAGGCGGTGAAGGCCGCCTGGATCGACATGGTGGCGCTGGTCGCCGACCGCTACGAATGCACGGTGGAGCAGGCCAACCTGATCGTCGGCACCATCGCCGACGCCCGGCCCGGGTACTCGGCGGGGGATCTGAACGTCCGCGGCCGTCCCCATCCGGGCGGCTACATCACCGTGCAGCTGGCGGTGACCAAGTCTCTGCGGCGCACGGGGAGGCCGTACGAGCCCTGAGGCGATGATCCGGCTGCACCGGGAGCGTGCGTCCGACGGCCAGGACCGGCGGAAGGTCCTTCGGGTCCCCGGAAGTGCAGGGCCCTGCGGAAGGGGTGGTGAGTTGCAACTACGCCAATCGGCGACAGGAGGAAAGATGGTGACCAGGATTCTCGGTCTGGCTCTGGCCCTGATGCTCCACGGCCTGGCGGGGCCTGCCCACACCCAGGACGACGAAGAGCTGCAGAGACTGGTCCAGGAGAGCGAGCAGGAGGAAGCCGAACTGCAGAGGATTCCCGGGGCCGATCTGCCGGGGCTCGCGCAGGACCTGGTGGCCGGCAAGGTCCGGTTGCCCACCGGAGAAGAGGTGGAGAAGCTGCGCATCAGCCAGGACCGGGAGATCGACCCGGCTACCTACTTCGTCGGGCCCGGAGACATCCTGCAGCTCTACATATGGGGCGAGTTCGACCGCTCCTACCTGGTGCAGGTCGATCCTGTGGGCATCGCCCTCATACCCACGGTGGGCGCTTTTCCGGTCTCCGGCCTGTCACTGGCCGAGACGGAGAGCCTCATCCTCGAGGCGGCCCGGGCCAAGTACACGGGCGTGGAGATCACCCTGACCCTGGCGAGCATGCGCTTCTTCACCGCCTATGTCACCGGCGCCGTGTTGAACGAAGGCAGCTACACCATTCATCCCACCACCCGGGTATCCGACCTGATCGAACGCGCCGGCGGTTTCACCGACGACATTCGGGGGACCACCATCGAGGACGACATCGGCGGCAGGAAGGTGACCCGCGTGCGCCAGATCATCGAGCGGCCCACCTCCCGGCGCGCGATCCGGCTGATCCATCGCGGCGGCGCCCAGGAAATGGTGGATCTCGACATGTTCCACTCCACCGGGGACGTCACCCACAACCCCTACGTGCGCATGGGAGACGTGGTCCACGTCGATTACCGCAAGGCCAAGATGTTCGCCTTCGGAGCGGTCAACCAGGAAGGGGAGAAGGAGTACCGGCCGGGGGACACCATCGGGAGTCTGGTGGACCTGGCCAAGGGGTTGAACCGCGACGCCCCCCTCGCCAGGGTCGAGCTGTGGCGCTTCAAGGAGGGGACCGAGGAGATCGAGGTCATCGAGTTGGGCAACGACGAGGACGGGACGAAGGGACTCAGCTTCGAGGATTTCCGCCACTTCTCCCTTCAACCCAACGACATGGTCTTCATCCGGGCCCCTGCCCAGTGGCAGCACATGCCCACGGCCATGGTCTATGGCGAGGTCAAGTACCGCGGCCGCTACCGCATCTCCCCGGAAATCACCCGGGTCAAGGACCTGGTGGAGCTGGCGGGAGGCCTGACCGACCAGGCCTCCCTGATCGGCGCCAAGCTGATTCGCACCCGGCTGCGGACCCAGATCGACCCGGAGCTGGAGCGACTCCAGACCCTGCGCCGGGTGACGGGGTTGGCCGACATGAGCGACGAGGACAGGGCTTATCTCAGGACCAAGGGCCGCGAGGAGAGGGGGAGGGCCGCCGTCGACTTCGAGAGGCTCTTCCTGGGCGACGACGAGGACCAGAACATCCCCCTGGAAGGCGGCGACGTCATCTACATCCCTACGCGGCGGCGAACGATAAGCGTCAGCGGCCAAGTGCTGAAGCCCGGCCTGATCGACTACGAGGAGGGTCGCGACGTCGGCTACTTCCTCGAGAAGGCCGGCGGCTACGCTTACGACGCGGACAGGAGAGCGGCCCGGCTCATCCGGGCGCGCACCGGGATCCGCGAAAGGCTGGACGACGATCTGCCCGTCGAGGCCGGCGACGAGATCTGGGTTCCCCAGAAGGAGCGGGTCAAGCTCTGGGAAGCCACCCAGTCGACGATGCGCACCATCGCCGAGACCCTGACCCTCGTGGTTCTCGTCCGGTCCCTCCGGTAACCCCAAGGAGCCCTGCCCCATGGAGAAGGAAAGACAGAAGGATGCGGACCTCCTCGACCTGCTGGCCGCCCTCTACGCGGGAAGACGACTGATCCTGGGGGGCACCCTCGGCCTGTGCGTCCTGGCCGGGGCCCTCAGCTTCCTGGTTCCGAAGGAATACGAGGGGACGGCACAGATCCTGCCCCCCAAGGAGCAACGGCAGGGGTTCGGCTTCTCGGATCTGCTCGCGGCGCTGCCCATCCCGACCCTGCGCCTGGGCGAGAAGGGCACGCCGGCCGACATCTTCATCGCCACCCTGAAGAGTCGGAGGATCCGCCGGCAGGTAGTCGAGAGGTTCGACCTGCGGCAGAGTTACGGGGTCGAGACCATGACCGATGCCATCGAGATCCTGGAAGACAAGAGCAAGGTGGAAAAGACCGAAGAGGGAACGATCGCCATTTCGGTCCTGGATCAGGATCCGCAGAGGGCCGCCGACATGGCCACTCACTACATCGAGCTCCTCGACATCACCAACAAGCAGATCTCCCAGAAGACCGCCTCGGAGCGTCTCGGGTTCATCCGCGAGCTTCTGGAGGAGGAGGACCAGAAGCTGGAGCAGAAGATGCAGAAGCTGGAGCAGTTCCAGTCCGAGTACAACGCCGTCTCCATCGAGGATCAGGCGCGGGCGGTGATCCGGGCCGCCGCCGGGATGCAGACCGAAGCGATGGAGTTGGAGATCGCCCGGCAGTCACTGATCCTCTCCGGGCTGGACCCCGACCACGACAAGGTGAGGAAGCTCCAGCAGGAGATCATGCTGCGGGAAGAGTGGATGGTCGTGCTGCGAGAGGGCCACGAAGAGAGCGCCCCCAACGACCTGCTCCGCGACAGGACGCTGCAGCTGGAGCTGGATGAGAACCTCTTCCTGCCCCTGAAGCAGATCCCGGGCGTGGCCCAGGAGTTCGCGACCCTGGAGAAGGACGTGCTGGTGCAGAAGGCCCTGCTGCAGCTCCTGCTCCAACAGGAGGCCGAGGCCCTCATCGAAGCCAAGAACACGACCTCCACGGTGCAGGTCCTCGATCCGCCGGTGGTGCCCGAGATCAAGGCCAGGCCCCAGCGGCTGCTGATCGTCCTCATCACCGGCGTGCTCAGCCTCTTCGCCTTCGTGGGCTACACCCTGGGGATAGGGTACGTGCGGGAGATGTACCGTCGCTGGCCCAGGGACTGAAGGCCTTTGTCCACGACAACGGCCCCTCGCCGGCCGCGACGGCGGCCCATGGTGCGGTTCCATGGCGGGAAGCCGTCCGTGAGACCGGCGTGACCTCGAACCGCGGTGATGACCCCCCAGGCAATCACGATTCCCGGCAAGGCGCAGTCCGGGGACCGCGGAAAGGTCGTCCACCTGACCACGGTCCACGATCCCATGGACAACCGCGTCTTCCATCGCGAATGCAAGACCCTGGCCACGGCCGGCTACGAAGTGGTTCTCCTGGCCCCGCGCGAAGGCGACGCCGTGATCGATGGCATCGCCATCGGCGGCCTGCCTCGGTGGGGCAACAGGCTCACGCGCATGACCGCGGGTGTGGTCCGCGCCTTTCTCACGGCCCTGGGCACCCGCGCCGACCTGTATCACTTCCACGACCCGGAGCTCATTCCCGCGGGGCTCCTCCTCCGCCTGTTGGGCAAGCCCGTGGTCTACGACATCCACGAGGACAATCGCACCTGGCTCCGGGAACGCGAGTACCGTCCCCACTGGCTGCGCTTCCTGATCGCCGAGACCCTCGCCAGGGCCGAGGCCACCGCCAGCCGGCGCTTTCACCTGGTCCTGGCCGAGCGCCACTACGCCGAGCGGTTCCCCGGCGGCGAGACGGTCCTCAACTATGCCCGCTTTCCCTCCCTCGAAGAGAGCCGGCTCGCCGGCCGTCCCCGGGGCGAGTCTCCGCGCCTCCTCTACACGGGGAACGTCACGGCCTACCGCGGAGCCCATCTGCATGTGCAGCTCTTGGAGCACCTGCCCGATGCCCATCTCTTCCTGGTGGGCCGCTGCAGCCCCCGGCTGGCGGCCGATCTGCGGGTTGGAGCCGACTCGGCCCGCCTCCATTTCGAGGGGGTGGACGACTATGTGTCCCACGAGCGCATCATATCATACTATCTGCGTGAGTGCTGGACTGCGGGCCTTGCCATTTTCCCCTACAGCCAGCACAGTCTGCACAAGGAATTGACCAAGGTCTTCGAGTACATGGCGTACGGCATCCCGGTGCTCTGCGCGGACTTCCCCAACCTGCGCGAGATCGTCGAAGGCACCGGCTGCGGGCTCTGTGTCAATCCCGAGGACGGGGCCGCCGCGGCCGAGGCGGTCCGCTATCTGTGGGAGAATCCGGAAGTGGCCCGCCAGATGGGAGAGAGGGGGCGCGAGGCGGCGCGGACGACCTATGCATGGGACACGGAGGGGGAGAAGTTGCTGCGTCTCTATTCGGACATCCTGCGCTGAAGTCGCATGCAGATCGCCAGTCGCTCCATCGAGAGGTGATCCAGGTGAGGGGGGAGACCGAAGAAGTGACACTCGCCGTAGGCAGTCCGGTGTCGGTGGTCATTCCCGCCCGCAATGCGGAGACCACGCTGCCCGAGACCCTGGAGGCGATCTTCTCCCAGGACTACCCGGGGGAGGTGGAAGTCATCGTAGCCGACGGGTCGGATACGGCGGCCACGGCCGAGGTCGTGCGGCGGGAGTACCCGCAGGTTCGACTGATCCGCAACCACGACCAGGGCATCCCCGCCGGCCTGAACCGCGCCATCGAGGCGGCGAGCCATCGGATCATCGTGCGCTGCGATGCCCACGCGATCTTCCCACCCGGATACCTGCGGCGGATCGTCGAGACGCTGGCCGCCACGGGAGCCGCCAACGTCGGAGGACGCCAGGATCCGATCGGGACCTCCGTATTCGAACGAGCCTCTGCGGCCGCCATTACCTCCAGGCTCGGCTCGGGAGGTGCTCGCTACCGGATAGGCGGGTCCGAAGGGCCCATCGACACCGTCTACCTGGGGGCGTTCCGACGGGAGGCGCTTGAGGCGATCGGCGGGTACGACCACTCCTTGGCCCGAAACGAGGACTATGAGCTGAACTGGCGGCTTCGGGAGCGAGGGGAGATGGTGTGGTTCGATCCCGACCTGGCCGTGGCCTATCGGCCGAGGAGCGGTTTCCGAGCCCTGGCGAGGCAGTACTTCGACTACGGAAGGTGGAAGTCGTCCGTCCTGAGACAGTACCCGGCCTCGATAAGGACGAGGCACCTGGCGCCCCCCCTGCTGGTCATGGGACTGGCGGCCTCCGCCGCGCTGGCTCTCGCGGGAGCGCCGACCCTGGCGGCGGCCGTCCCGGCGGCGTACCTGGTGACCTTGCTGGCCGGCTCGGTGACGATCGGAATCCGCCGCCGGGACTGGGCGGTCGTGCTGTTGCCGCTGGTCCTGGCGACCATGCACCTGAGCTGGGGCGTCGGCTTCTTTCTCAAGGCCCACCGGATGAAGAACGGCAAGCCTGGCGGGAGGAGCTCAGGTGCGGGGGAGGGCGCCTCGGACTCGCGCTGAAGGTCCGGGGATCACGAAGGGTCCCGGGGGCCCCGAAGCCGTCAACCGGCCCGGCGGCGCCTCTGCAAGCCGGGCATCAGGGCTTGCTCCCCTGCCCGGCCAGCACTTCCTCGTAGAGGGCATGGATCTGCCCGGCCACCCTGCGGTAGTCGTAGCGTTCCACCGTGCGCTCGCGAATGGCCCGTCGATCGTAGCTCTGGTACTCGGCGATCAGCGAGAGAATGCCGGATGCCAGGTCCTCCGGGTCGCCGACTGCGACCAGGCGTCCTGACGAGTCGTCCACGATCTCCTCCGGCCCTCCGCAGCGGGTGACGACCGACGGCAGCCCGCAGGCCATCGCTTCGAGCAGGGAAGTGGTCAGGCCTTCGCTGAAACTGGGCAGGACAAAGAGATCGGAGGCGGCCATCCGGCCGGGCAGGTCCTCCCAGGGCATGGCGTCCTCGAAGGAGACACAATCGGACAGGCCCAGTTCCCGCACCTGGGGGAGGAAGGGGTCGGCCGCCCCGGTGGCGGCGTGTCCTCCGATGAGGGCGAGTGAGACATCCGAACGGTGGCGTCGAACCCTGGCCAGCGCCTCCAGGAGTACCCGCAACCCTTTCGTCTCGACGAACCGGCCCACGTAGAGAAGGCGCCAACCTCCCTCTCCCGGCGGCCGGGAGCCACGGCCCGAGAACAGCCGGCAATCCACGCCGTTGGGAATGCAGCGAACCCTGTCGGGACGGACGCCGAGTTCCAGGGCCTCCTTGCGAAGATCGTGGCTCACGGCGATGACCGCGGCCGCCCGCGTCAGGGCTTCCACGGTCAACTGCCGCCACCGGGGATTCAAACGGGGCAGGACCTTGATGTCGGAACCGTGGACAGTGATGACCACGGGCCGGCCGGTCCGTGCCCCGTATTCGCCGGCGGCGCGGCCGTCCGGGTAGGCGCAGTGGGCGTGGACCAGATCGGGAACCTTCTCGACGGACCTCAGAAGGGCCTTCAGGTGAAAGCGCCACAGCCTCGTGAAGAGAAGACGCCGCGGCAGGGCCAGACGGCGGGGATGCCGCACCCGGATCCCGTCCAGCACCTCGAAGCGGGGGACATGACGGTACTCGCTCCAGGTACCGAATCCCGGAAGGGGGAACCAGGGCACCGGCGCCACAACCTCGATCCGGCAATGGCCCCTGAGGAAGCGCAACTGGTTGTGGACGAAGTTCCCGTAGATCCTGGAAACGGAGTTGGGGTAGAGGTGCGACAGCACCAGGACGTTCAACTCTTCTCCCCGGTCTTCTCGAGGGCTGGCAAGGCGAACATCACTCCGGTGAACATCCACAGGAAGTTGTTGGCGAATTCCCCCGTGAAGGTGAGGCTCACCTGGAAAGTGATGAAGACCGCCACGAAAGCGATCATCACGCCGCGCAGGTACGGATCCTGCATGCTCTGGATGCTCCGCAGGCCGAAGGCCAGGATCCTCCAGGCGATCCAGGCGGCCGCCGTCAGCCCCAGGAGCCCGAGCTCGGCCAGGATCGTGGCGAAGAGCGTGTGCGACTCGTGGGTCGGCAGCCAGTGTGGGAAGTCGACCGGCTTGTAGTCCTTGAAGACGACGGGAAAAGCGCGCCAGCCCACTCCGAGGAGCGGGTTGTCCAGGAACATCATGAACCCGGCGACCACGAAGAACACCCGCGCCGATCCCGAAGCCCTGCTGTCGGCGCCGAACTCCAGAAAGAAGGAGAAGATGGACAGGAAGCGCTCGTAGATGTAGGCCGCAAAGGGCACGAAGTTCATCACCACCAGGTTGATCGCGATAAAGGCGATGGTGACGTAGACCAGGTATCGCAGCTTGCCGGCCAGGTACAGAAGGACCACGATCCCCACGGCCAGGGAGATCCAGTTGGTGCGGCTGAAGGTGATGATCAGGGCCGCCGCCGCCAGGCCGATGGCGACCAGGAGAAGCGTGCGTTTCCACCACTTCATGCCCGGCACCATCACGATTCCGGCCAGGAGGGTGATGCCCACCGCCAGAAAGGTGCCGAAGATGTTGGGATTGTGGTAGGTGCCGGAGGCGCGCGGCACATTGGCGCCGACGCTGGAGACCACGCTGGCGGGCAGGTAGAACTCGAGCGAGATGATCTGGAGGATCGCCAGGACCGAAGCACCCGTGAGGACCACGCCCACCGAGACGAGGGTTACGTTGAGGATGAGCTTCGACGTGACGAGGACCTGCATCAGGTAGAGAAAGAAGGCCAGGAAGAGGATGCGAAAGAAGCCGATGGTGGCTTCCGGCTGGTTGGGCGAATAGGTGAGAGAGATCGCCATGCATCCCAGGAACATCAGGAGGGGCGCCTGGATCTCCAGGTCGGGAAAGGAGCGCCGCTTCGTAAGGAAGAGGTGCGCGCCGAGGGAGGCGCAGAGCAGGACGAAGGCGAGGTGGAATCCGGTGACCGGAACATCGAGGGCGGTGGTCTGCACCACGCGCCCGGCCGAGTCGAGGGCCGTGGCGACGACTATGGCGGGGATCACGATCCAGGGGTAGAGGGGCAGCAGGCAGATGACCAGCAGAACGGCCGGGATTCCCACGGCCCAGAGCAGGAATTCCACGGGCAGGAGCAGCCAGGAGGCAAGGACCACCGCCTGGATCAGCAACAGGGCGACGATGTGGCGTCGGTCGAGGGAGAAGTCTCTCATGATCCGTTGCGGCCTGTCAGCGGAACAGCGCGCCCCATCCCCGGTCCTCCATGCGCAGATAGCGCCCGCAGACCAGGAGGGCCCAGGCCGCGTAGGCGATCGATTTCGACCAGGCCGCACCCAGCAGGCCCCAGCCGGGGATGAGCCAGAGGCCGAGGCCGAGGTTGAGGCCAAGGGCCACGGCCGCCGCCCACAGGGTGATTGCGGGATACCCCTCCCCGGCGAGCCTGGTGTTGCAGACCGAGCCCAGTCCGAGGAAGACGAGTCCCGGAAGCATCCACGCCAGGGGCGGGAAGGCCTCGGGATAGGAGGAGAAGAGCCATCCGATCAGGGGCCTTCCCGCCGCAAGCAGGGCCAGGGCGGCGGCCAGCGAAAAGAGCAATGTGCCCCGGGCGACCCGCAGGCTCAACCCGCCGTCCTCGCCGCGCACCACCTTGGCCAGCAGCACGGCGCCGGCGACGTCGGGCACGCACTGCATCATCTCGGCGAAATTGAGCGCCACCCGGTAGGTGCCGACCGAGGCCTCGTCGAGGAAGTGCTTGATGAGGAAGAAGTCCCCCCGCAGGAGCAGAAGCACCAGGGAGACGGAGAGGGCGCCGCGCCACCCCACGGCCAGCGTCCTTCGCAGCAGCTGGCGGTCGCCCCATGTGGAGGGCCCGGCCCGGCGCAGCGCCAGGAAGGCCGCCAGACCGGCGACACCCGCCGCGCCGGCGAACACCACCAGGGCCAGCTCCAGGCGCAGCCGGCCCGCCATCAGGAGGACGGCGTTGCTTCCCAGGTAGGCAGAGATGAACAGCACGGGTATGGCCGCGTACGGGCGGATGCGATCCATTCCCAGCAGCACCGCCTGCCCGGCGCGCTGCAGGACGACGAGGGCGGGCAACGCCGCCAGGAGAGGCCACCAGGAGAGGGCTTCCGGGCCCAGGAACCGGCCCGCGGTCCCGGCCCCGGCGTAGGCCAGCCCCATCCCGACCCCCAGGATCACCAGGCAACAGAGGAGCGCGTTGTCCCGGGCCTCGGCGCCGGCCCCCTCTCGCCCCACGACGAAGGTGGTCCCACGGCGCAGCCACTCCCCCAGCAGGGTGGCAGCGATCACTGCGGTGGTGGTCCAGAGGGCCAGCCTCCCGTACCCGGCCTTGTCGAGATGGTTGGCCAGCAGCCAATGGTTCGCCCAGCCCAGGGCGAAGGCCAGCGCGGTGGATGCGGCGTTCAGGGAGAAACCCCGGAGGAAGCTCATCCGCGAAGTCCCCCGGCTCCCCTCGAGAGACTCGGCCGCTCCGTCCCCGCTTCCGCAGTGCCCGCCGGCGACGCCGTCCTTTGGAGTTGTCTCGGACCGGTTACGGCTCTCCAAGTTCGTCACCGGGGCGCCGCGGCAGGTGGGTGTCCGCGGGTCTGCGGAATGGCTGGAAGGTCAAGCCTGGAAATATCACGTGGGCCGGCCGCCCCCGCCAGGACGCGGCGAGCGGCTGCCGTGGTTCCCGACCGTGCGGATGGCGACCGGGGCCGCGGGCGGGACGGATGACGGCAGGCCCATCCGCCGATCAGTCGGGAGCGGCGGCGACGGGATCCTCGGAAAACCGCACCACGCCGAAGCCCTCCGGCGCGTGGAACTGGGGCTTCTCGGTCCCCGTGTCCGACCAGGTGATGTACTGGAGGTTCACGGCGCCACCCGTGCGGTAGAGGTTGAGGCGCCACAAGTCGCCGTCCTCCGGGGGAAGTCGCGGGGCGAATCCCTCGAAGGTGTCGAAGGGGATGGCGATCTCCGTCGTCCACAGGCTGTCGAGGTCGGTCTCCTCGTTCAGGGTGCCGTGGATCTCGATGGCCACCCTCAGCCCGTCGGCGTTCCAGGAGGAGCTGCGGCCCTCCCGGGGGGAGCGGTCGAGGATCGTGCCCAGGGCGTTGAACTCGAAGTTGTAGTAGATGCTCACGTCGGCCGTGTCGGGGGCGATGAAGACCTCGACGCAGTCGTCCCGGGAGACCGGGTCGTCGCGCTCGGTGTGGACGGCGGAGATGTGGGGATCGAAGGCACGGAAGGCGATGTAGAGAGCGTCGTCGTCCCACAGCAGGTGGGCCTCGGTGCGGTCCTTGGCCCCGGTGGTGTACCAGGGAAAGACGAAGCCGTCGATCATCGGCGCCGCGGCCCAGGAGGGCTCGTCGAGAACGCCGTCGACGGCGATGGGACCGGCCGTGCGCTGCACGTCGGCGCGAGGCACGTGGTCGGGGATCGGCTCGGCGAGGAGCGGCAGGGGGCCGAGGGAGAGGACCAGCAGGGCGGCGAGGACTCTTTCAGGGTGAGTCATTCATGCGCTCCTGGGC
>JAPOZM010000069.1 GCA_026706075.1 Gemmatimonadaceae bacterium | reverse complement strand
CCGTGCCCCACGGGTACAGCCCCCACCACATGGACTTCCACGGCACCCTGACGATCACCTGGGACACCTTCATCCGCTACGTGAAGGACGTGGCCTGCAGCCTGGGGCACCACGGCTTCGAGCGCATCCTCATCGTCAACGGCCACGGCAGCAACGCCTCGCCCCTGGATCTGGCGGCGCGGCTCACGGTGATGGAGTACGAGGGGCGGGTCTACTGCGCCAGCGTCAGCCACTGGGACCTGCGCAGGTCGAAGACCGCCGGCGCCGAGCTGCGCGACTCCGACCACGGCGGCACCTCCCACGGCGGCGAGTACGAGACCGCCCTCTACCTGGCGCTGAAGCCGGAGCTGGTGGAGATGGACAAGGCCGTGGACGAGCGCTCGCCCCTGTCGAAGAGCTTCCGCTCCGACCTGCTGGCCGGCACCCACCCCGAAGGCTCCGGGGCGCGGCTCATACCCTACTGGAGCTCGCAGACGGCCAGCGGCGTTCTGGGGGACGCGACCAAGGCGACCCCCGAGAAGGGCGAGGTCTGGCTCGAGGCCGCCGTGAGCGGTCTCGTCGAGCTGATCCGCGAGCTGCGGGCGCAACCGATCCTGCCGAGGAGGGACCAGCACTGATGGGGATTCTCGACCGCTTCTCACTCGACGGGCGCATCGCCGTGGTCACCGGCGGCGCCGGGCCGCTCTTCGGCTCCAGCATCTCCGAGGCCCTGGCCGAGGCGGGAGCCACGGTGATCACCGCCTCGCGCTCGCTGGAGCGCAACCAGGCTTTCGCCGACGAGCTGCGCGCCAAGGGCCACGAGGCCCACTCCCTGCAGCTCGACGTCACCGACACCGCCTCCATCGAGGCCTTCGGCGGCCAGGTCCACGACCGCTTCGGGCGGGCCGACGTGCTGGTGAACTCCGCCGTCGTCGCCCGGGGCGGCGGCTTCGAGGAGCAGACCCCCGACTACTGGGAGTTCAGCGCCCGCGGCAACATGACCGGCCTCTTCGCCCTGTGCAAGGCCTTCCTGCCCGGCATGGCCGAGCGCGGCCGGGGCTCGATCATCAACATCTCCAGCATCTACGGTGTGGTGGCCAACGACCCCACCCTCTACGAGGGCACGCCCATGCGGCAGCCGCCGGACTACACCTTCGTCAAGGCCGGCATGATCAACTTCACCCGCTACCTGGCCAACTACTTCGGCAAGCAGGGGGTGCGCGCCAACTGCATCTGCCCCGGGGGCTACTTCGACGAGCAGCCCGGCCCCTTCGTCGAGGCCTACGAGAAGCGCTGCCCCCTGGGCCGCATGCTCGACAACGAGGACATCAAGGGCGCCGTCGTCTTCCTCGCCTCCGACGCCTCGGCCTACGTCACCGGCGAGGCCCTGATGGTCGACGGCGGCTGGACCTGCGTATGAGCGTCCCGGCCGTCGACTTCTCGCGGTCCTACCTGTGGTGGCGCAGCGACAGGGACAAGCTGCCGCCGGCGACGGTGACCGTGCCGCCGCCGTACTCGCTGAACAACGCCCGCGTGCCCCTGGACTGCCTGTGCACAGTGACCTGCAAGGCCTCGGGCCGGAGCCGCGGCTTCGCTCTCGGCGTGAGCTGCAAGACCGAGGCGGTGGGGGCCGAGGACGGCATCTGGCCGCAGCCGAACGCCGACTTCAAGCCGGTCCTCTCCGACGACGGCGAGTTCCTGAGCCTCAAGACCTACGACATCGTCGGGCGGCAGCTGCCGCTCTACGTCGAGTCCCTCGGCATGCAGCCGGAGCGCCAGGTGGTGCGCGTGGAGGAGGTCTTCGAGAGCGCCCGCCTCGACGTGGAGCGCGTCGAGGCCCGGCCGCTGGAGACCTCGGCGGCGGCCGTGGAGGCGATCCTCGCCAACCGCAACCTGGTGGCGCGCACGAGCTACGGGAACGGGCGCCACGAGGTGGAGCTGGAGTACCCGGTGAAGACGGTCAACGCCAACGAGCGGGACGTCCTCTTCCAGCCGGACACGGGGCCGGTCCTGGTGCCGGACCTGGAGGTCGAGCCCGGGGAGCTGATCGGCTCCTTGGAGCTGGCCTTCATCGCCTTCCACCGCTTCGACTGGGCCGAGCTGCTGCTCCGCGTCCCGGTGCCGGTGGCCGAGGGCGTGGAGGTCCACCACTACTCGAAGTCCGTGCGCATCGACTGCCGCAACGAGCTGCTCGTCCTGTGAGCCGTCTTCTCCACATCCGCCCCCGCTACCACCGCTGGCACGTCGATCCCGGCGTCGAGTGGGTGGAGTCGAACACGACCTACGACCACCTCGACTGGCGCATTCCGCTGTCGCGGACGGCCCTCGTCCTGGTCGACGTCTGGGACCGCCACTACCTGAAGGACACCCACGCCCGGGCCGACGAGATCATCCAGCAACGGCTGCGGCCCCTGGTCGACCGTTGCCGATCTGCCGGCCTGCCGATCGTCCACGCTCCCTCGCCTCCGCAGGCCGAGGCGCATCCCAACTGGCTGGGCCTCGAGGGCTGGGACCGCAGGACCTGGCCCGCCGACGAGGACTGGCCGCCGCCGGAGTTCCGCCAGCGCCATGGAGAGTTCGCCGTCTACGCGTCGCCCGAGGAGCCGCGCGACCCCCAGCGCGAGGACGTCCGCGCGGGCCTGCGTATCCACCCGGACCTGCAGCCGGCCGAGGGCGAGCCGGTGGTCTCCACCGGCGAGGAGCTGCACCTGTGGTGCCGGGGGCAGGGGGTGATGTTCCTGCTCTTCGCCGGCTTCAACACCAACGCCTGCATCGTCCACCGCGACTACGGCACCATCGACATGAACCGCCGCGGCTACGCGGTGCTGATCGTGCGCGACGGCACCACCGGCATGGAGTCGGCGGCCACCCACGAGGGACTGGGGCAGACGCGGGCGACGATCCTCAACCTGGAGATGTTCGGGTGCGGCTCGGTCACCTGCGGCGAGATCGCCGCGGGGCTGCCCGACTAACGGAAGGTGGGGCAGTCCACGAGGGTGGGCTTGGTATCCTTGGGCAGCGGGACCTGGAAGGCGTTGAGGGACATGGCCACCATCGAGTAGTAGCCGATGAGGCCGGTGAGCTCGACGACACCGGCTTCGCCCAGCAGGTCCCGGGCCGTGACGAAGGTGCGCTCCTGGACGAAGCGGTTGTAGACCAGCTCGGCGGCGTAGTCGTAGACCGTCTGCTCGTCCTCGCGCTCGAACTCGGGGTACTGCCCGAGGCGGACCGCCTCCAGCAGCTCCGGCGCCAGGCCGGCCTCGAGGGCGAAGGGCTCGTGCAGGGTCCACTCGAGCTGGCAGTCCCAGGCGCGGGCGGTGACCAGGATGACCAGCTCCGAGAGCCGGGGCTCCAGGCGGGTCTGGTAGCGGACCAGGGCGCCGAGCTTCTGGGCGCGGTCGGTGAAGGGGGCGCTGTGGAGCCAGACGCGGAAGGGGCCGGCCACGTTGCCGCGGGCCTCGACGATGGCGTCCCAGACGGCCTTCTGCTGCTCGTCGAGGTCGTCGCGCTCGAGCTGGCGCAGGCGGCTGCTGCTCACGGGCGGATCCCCAAGAGCTGAAGCGGAGAGCTGATGCAAGCGGACAGGGTGGGCTTCATCGGTCTGGGTTCCATGGGCCGGAGGATGGTCGCCAACCTGGCGGGCGCCGGGGAGGAGATCCTCGTCTTCGACGTCGACGCCGCGGCCTGCGAGGCCGTGGAGGGCCCCGGCGTCAGGCCGGTGGAGAATGTGGCCTCCGTCGGGCGGGGCTGCAACCGCGTCCTCCTCTCCCTGCCGGACGGCGCCGTGGTGGAGCAGGTGCTCCTCGGCGCCGGCGGACTGGCGGAGTCCCTGAAGGCCGGGGCCGTCGTCGCCGACTGCAGCACCTGCCACCCCGACCACGCCCGCGACATGGAGATCCGCCTGAAGGAGCGGGGCATCCGGCTCCTCGACGCACCGGTCACCGGCCTGGAGGACCGCGCCGCCGCGGGGACCCTGACGGTCATGGTAGGAGGGGACCAGGCCGCCTTCGAGGAGGTGAAGCCCCTGCTGGAGCGCATCGGCAGCCTCGTGGTGCACATGGGCGCCCCGGGCCACGGCCAGCTGACCAAGATGGCCAACAACGTGCTCTACAACATCTCGGTGGCGGCCATGGCCGAGATGCTGCCCCTGGCCGTGCGCCTGGGACTCGACCCCGACAAGCTCCGCCGCGTCGTGGCCACCGGATCGGGCCAGAGCTTCGGCTTCGACTACTTCGCCGAGCACGTCCTGCGGGGGCGCTTCGACGAGGGCTACCCCATGGGCGCCGCCTTCAAGGACATGGTCACCCTCATGGAGCGCGCCGACCAGGAGCGGGCCCCCATGCCCGTGGCCTCGGGAGCGATGCAGACCTACCGCCAGGCCCTGGCCGAGGGCCACGGCGACGAGGCCAAGGGCGCGATGATCAAGGTCTGGGAGCGGGTGATGGGGGTTGCGGTGAGGAAGAAGGGCTGAAGACGCCTCAGCGCCACCTCTCCTCGAACACCGAGATCGCCGTCCGGGAGGCCAGCATGGAGGTGCTCACCCGCTCGTCGTAGCCGCCGGCCATCTTCATCCCCGTCTCGATGGTGAAGGCCGGCCCGTAGTGGCGGGCGCCGTAGTCGGCCAGGTTCAGGCCCTCGCCCCGCTGCTGGGCGATCAGCCAGACGACGCCGCGCTCCTGGACCTCGAAGAAGGGGCCCGGCATGTACCCCAGGGGGGCCAGCTCGACGCCTGAGTCGGCCACGGCGCGGATCATCGTGTCGGCCATCCTCTTCTCCCAGCTCTCGTCCTCCTCGGTCTGCTGGTGGCGGGCCGAGAACCAGAAGCCGTCGCCTCCGTACTCGTGGAGGTCCAGGGTCAGGCCGGGGTTGATGCGGGCCATGAGGTTGCGCGTGCACCGCGGCTCCACCGGGGCCCAGGCGGTGTCGTGGAAGCGGTTGATGTGCAGGACCTCGCCCCCGGGGGTCACGATCAGGGAGTAGGCCCGCTGGCAGGGGGCGGTGCCCTCGCCCTCGTCGCCGGAGGGAAAGAAGATGCGCCGGCCGAAGAGGGGCTCGAGGAACTCCGCCCCCACCTCGAACTTCCCGAGGAGCCCCCTCGTCGAATAGCCGTACTCGCCCACGAGAGCGAGGACGGTCTCGCCCTCCTCGTAGAGCACCTCCCCGCGGGCCTTCAGGACATCCTGCACGTCGGCCGCCGAGTTCAGCTCCGGCACCTCGTCCAGGCTCAGGCCCAGGACGTAGGCGTACCCGTTCATCCCCATGGGGTCCCGGCTGGGGAAGACGTAGACCTGGTGCTCGGTGTCGAGGGACTCCAGCAGGCCCATGGCGGCGCCGACGCCGGCCTGCTCGGTGGAGTGGCTGCCGGCGCTGATGAAGATGGCCGGGGTCTTGTCGCCGCCGGTGCGCAGACAGATCAGCGGCGATCCGTCCGGGGCGTACCCGAGCACCTCCGGCGAGTGTCCCTTCTGTTCCACCCATTGCAACAAATGAGCATAACTGTCGAAAATCTGCATTTCCTGTCTCCCTCGTTAGTGTGATCAAATCTGCTACCACGGCACCCGGACCCCGACCTGTTCCGCCACCTCCGCGATGAGGCGGCGGCTCTCCCCGGGCAGGGGGATGCCCTCGCGCCGGCGCTCCCGCAGGGTGCGGAACTCGCACTCCCCGGGCATCAGCACCTCGTCGAAGCCGGGGGCCGGGGCCGAGCCGCGCACGTAGTCCCGCAGCTCGCCGGTCAGCTCCCGGAAGCGGTCCCCGGAGCCGCTCAGCGCCGCCGGGTCGATGGCGAGGATGCCGAAGCCGTTGATGTAGCGGCCGTCGTCGGGTTCGGCCAGGGGCTCGCCGGCGATCGTCGCCCCGAGGACCTCCACCAGCAGGCCGAGGCCGAAGCCGCGGTACCCGAGGTCGCCGCCGAAGGGCAGGATGGCGCCGGCCGGCGGCCCCTCGCCGGGGCCGTAGAAGTCGGCGGGGTCGACCGTGGGCCGTCCGTCTCCGCTGAGGATGCGGCCCTCGGGAAGGCGCTCTCCGGCGTGCAGGGCGGTGCGGATGCGGCCCTCGGGGACCATGCTCGTCGACATGTCCAGCAGCAGCGGATCGCCGCCGGTGGGGGCGGCCCAGGCGAGGGGGTTGGTGGCCAGCCGGCCCTCCCGTCCGCCCCAGGGCACGACGAAGTGGCCGTGCCGGTGACTGTTGGCCACGCTCAGCCCGAAGAGGCCGGCCTCAGCCAGCTTCTGGGGCCAGGCGCCGAGACGGCCCACGTGGTGGCAGCGCAGGCTGACGGCGAAGGCGATTCCCCCGGCCCGGGCGTCCTCTCTCACGAGGTCGGTCATGTGCTGGGCGCCGACCTGTCCGAAGTTCATGCCGCAGTCGACCACGGCCACTTGGCCGCGGCCGTCCACCACCCGCGCCGCGGCCCCGGGCTGGATCGTGCCGTCCAGGCAGTGTTCCACGTACATCACGTAGCGCACGACGCCGTGGGAGTCGATGCCCATGAGGCTGGCTTCCACGAGGTGGTCGGCCACGAGGGCGGCCTCGGCGGCCGGGGCGCCGCAGGCCTGGAACAACTCGACACCGAGGTCGCGCAGGTCCTGCGCGGGGAGGAGGTTCACGCCAGCCGCTGGCGGACCGTCTTCACCGTGTCGTCCACGGCGAGCATCATGTGGGGGAGGTCGCCGCCGATCTGCAGCCACTGCACGCCGCGCCGCGCCTGGGCCTCGGCGTAGGCCGGGTCGACGGGCAGGCCCGAGCCCACCGGCAGGCCCCGGGCGGAGGCCGCGGCGATGACCCGCTCCATGGCGGCCACCACGTCCGGGTGCTCCACCTGCCCGAGGAGGCCGAGGGACCCGGAGAGGTCGTTGGGGCCGAGGACCACCGAGTCGAGGCCGGGCACGGCGACGATCTCGTCGATCGCCTCCACCGCCTCGACGCGCTCAATCATGACCGAGACGAAGAGGCTGCGGTCCGCCAGCTCCGGGTACCCGGGTCCTCCCAGGCGGCCGTAGTCGGAGGCCACGAGGGGGCCGAAGCCCCGGCGCCCGCCGGGCGGGTAGCGGCAGTCGGCGACGACCGACTCGACCTCGGCGGCGGAGGCGACCTGGGGCACCACGATGCCGGGAGCGCCGGCGTCGAGGACCGGCTTGATGGCGGACGTCTCCGACCCCGGCACCCGCACGAGGACGGCCCGGCGCCGGCCCCGGGCCACCATCAGGTGGGCGCGCATCGCCTCCGGGCCCATGGGGGAGTGCTCCAGGTCGATCCACAGGAAGTCGACCGAATCGGCCAGGGCCTCGCAGACCTGGGGATCGGTGAGGGTCAGGGTGGTGCCCACCAGGGTCTCGCCGGATTGGAGCCGGCGGCGGAAGTCGTCGATGCCGTCGAAGATCACGGCGCCAATGGTAGCCGCTGGCCCGGAGCGGGCCAACCGGGGCACTCGTGTGCTTCCCGGCGCAACTGCCGAGGCTCCTTGCCAGGTCCCGGCACTTGCCATAGAGTGCAAGCCTCGGTTGTCCTTTTCATATCTCATCCACATGACCGGAGAGCGATTCATTTGCCTGCCACGCTCCGCGTCAACAGAGCCAAAGGAGGTGCAACACCCATGAACGCGATCACAGCGCTCATCATCCTAACTGGCCTGGCAGTTGCCGGCCCGTCATCGGGCCAGGCTCACCGGAGCCCGACGATGGCGGAGCTTGTCGGAGAATCGGATCGAGTCGTCATCGGCTCGATCCGCGACATGCATGCCCAGGTGGAGACGGTGACCATCAACTCGTCCACGGGCAGGCAGGGAAAGATCCCCTTCACGTACTTCACCTTGGTTCCATCAGAGGCCCTGAAGGGGGTTGGCGGCACGGCTCCGGTCACCATGCGGATGATCGGAGGCTCCTTCGACGGCTACGCGGTAGTCACTGTGGACCAACCGCGCCTCCATACAGGCGAAAGGGTGCTGCTCTTCATACGGGAATTGGCGATCGGCACCTCCGCACCCGTCTACCAGATAAAGGGCGGAAGAGTTGGCAAGTTCGGCATCCGCACGGAGAACGGGGCCGACGTGGTGTACAGGGACCGTGTACCGAATGCTCACCTGAATGCGGCGGGGGTGCCGGAGACGGGGGCCATACCCCTGTCCGTACTCCGATCCCTCGTAGCCACCGCGGTGGGCAACCAACCAACTGAATCGACCGAGTGAGGAGACGACCAGATGACACGCCTGACAGCCGCAGCGGTAGTGCTACTGGTTTCCCATACTACGGGATTCGCATACACACTGTACCAGTACGACGGCGCCAGAACCAAGAGGCTCGGTGACTACACGTACCCGGTCTTGGCCAGGATTGCCAATGACCCTGTTTGGGAGGAGTCCGACGATCCATGGGTCTTCGTCGATACCACTAACATCCGGGCCATGACGGGTTCCCACGACTTCGAGTTCTTTCTCGGTTCCTACACGAGCGACGGTCCGTTCCAGGCCAATCAGGCCGATGCCGTGGAAAGTGCGATCGACGAATGGGACACTCGGCTGGGGAGCGATCTGTCAGTGACCTGGGGAGGGGTCGATCTGAATCTGGAACAGGATCCGGCGGACACCGTCAACACGATCGTCTTCAGCGATCTGGATGATCTTCGGAACAATGTTGGCCATGCGCTGATCAAGGTGTTGGAGTACCGCGATGATGCGGGTGAGATCCTGGAGGTCGATATCCTCCTGAATGAGGACTACGACTGGACCACGGACACTCACAAATGCCCGGTCACGACAGGCGGACAAGTCGACATCCAGTCGGTCGTCACCCATGAGCTCGGACATGCCCTGGGTATCGATCACCCGTATTCTGCGTTCACGGGTTGTCCAACGATGCTGGCGGGCGACACTTCGGGCAGTGGATCGTGTGGGAATTGCGCGTCGGACACGGAGGCTCTCGGCCTCCGCACGATAGAGGCTGACGACACGGACGCCCTGGATGAGATTTACGGATCGGGAGGGGCCGATTCGAAGAGCATCGTGTCGGAGGAGGGGGGAGACATGTCGCCGAAGCGGGTGGCGGCCGGTACGTCCGCCGGCCGACCCGCCGCCCTGGCCCTGGAGTCGATCTCTCCCAATCCCTTCAACCCGAGCACGACGATCACCTTCACACTGCCGGAGGAAGGCGCGGCGAGGATCGAGGTTCACTCGATCACGGGCCAGATGGTGAGAGTCATGAGCACGGAGGTCCTTCCTGCTGGCAGACATCAGATCGAGTGGGACGGCCACGACGCCGACATGCGCGAGGCGGCGAGCGGCGTCTACCTGGTGGTGCTCATTGCCGGAGGTGCCAGAGACTACAAGAAGGTGACTCACCTGCGGTGATCAAGACCACGGGCCGGCCCTGCGCGTGTCAGGGCCGGCCCGCCATAGTCGGGAGCGCACCATGGTGAAGACCCGAACATCAGTCCTTCTGCTTGTCGTGTTGCCGCTAAGGTGCTTCGGGGGGGAGGCCCCCGTCCTGCCGCCGCTGGAGATCCCGGTGCTGACGGAAGCCGATGCCATCCAGGTGGACGGTGACCTGGCGGACTGGCGGCAGGTCGTCGGTCCGCCGACGCTCGCGATGATCGACATGTGGGGGGACCCCAGCGAATCCGCGTACTGTCCGTCGACTTTCTGGATCGAGATCTGGATTGCCGTGCTGCCGCCGGATCGCATGCTCGTCGCCTTCGAGCGAGGCGATGATGTGATCTCCGATGGCATGGTCGATGTCTGGCGAGACGGCCAGTTCGAGTTCATGATCGAGGTGGCGCCCCAGGAGGTCGCCTCGGACGCGGCCACGGCGCAGCGAGTCGAGGTGCTTCCCTTCGCCGAGGATGGCCTCTCGATCCGCTACACCGGTGCTGTGGGCCAATGGCGGAACACGGCGGAGTTCATCCACGGGGTGGGTGCTCTGGACTTGGATGAGAGGGTGACGCGCGTCGAGTCATCGATCACGGTCTTCGACGTGGTGAGCGATGCGGGCCCCGGGGAGAGCGTACGCTCCGACTTGAAGATCGGTGACACCATCACCCTGGGCGTGATCGCCGCCAACGAAAATGACGATGGAAACTGTTACCGAGTCATCTACTATGGTTCCGTTGGCGGAGCCAGGGGTCTGCAGGAGGACGCCAGCGGTTTCGCGCCGGCGGTACTGGTCGGCTTGGAACCGCCTCCGACGTTTCTGTCGCCCTCGCGCTGGGGCTCGCTCAAGCGGCTCTTGAGATGGTAGCGGCCAGGCGCCGCTGGCCACGCAGCAGGCCGCAGCGAGGGATGCCATGCTGAGAGCGATATCCCTTGTCCTGCTGTTCGCCGCCCTGCCAGGGACCTGCTCGGCCGGGGACCCTCCGGTCCTGCCGCCGCTCGAGATCCCGGTGCTGACGGACGCCGATGCCATCCAGGTGGACGGTGACCTGACGGACTGGCGGCAGGTGATCGGTCCGCCGACGCTGAAGGAAATCGATACGTGGGGGGACCCCCGCGAGTCCAGCGATGGGTACTGCCCGCTGACTTTCTGGATCTCGATCTGGATTGCCGTGCTGCCGCCGGATCGCATGCTCGTCGCCTTCGAGCGAGGCGATGATGTGATCTCCGATGGCATGGTCGATGTCTGGCGAGACGGCCAGTTCGAGTTCATGATCGAGGTGGCGCCCCAGGAGGTCGCCTCGGACGCGGCCACGGCGCAGCGAGTCGAGGTGCTTCCCTTCGCCGAGGATGGCCTCTCGATCCGCTACACCGGTGCTGTGGGCCAATGGCGGAACACGGCGGAGTTCATCCACGGGGTGGGTGCTCTGGACTTGGATGAGAAGGTGACGCGCGTCGAGTTGTCGCTCACGGTCTTCGACGTGGTGAGCGATGCGGGCCCCGGGGAGAGCGTGCGCTCCGACCTGAGGATCGGTGATGCCATCACCTTGGCCGTGCTCGCCGCCAACAACAATGGCGATGGATACAGTTCTACCTGCTACAGTGTCATCACCTATCCCGCTCCCCCTGGCGGGGCCCGGGGTCTGCAGGAGGACGCCAGCGGTTTCGCACAGGCGGTGCTCGTCGGCCTGGAGCCGCCTCCGACGGTGGTGCTGCCCTCGGGATGGGGCTCGCTCAAGCGGCTCTTGAGATGGTAGTGTCCAGCTGTCGTTCAACGCGTCTGCTGATCGCCGATCTGAGGCGTCCCGCGCTGAGAAGCATGACGGCCGTCGTCCTGTTCGCCGCGCTGCCAGGGGTCTGCTCGGCCGGGGACCCTCCGGTCCTGCCGCCGCTCGAGATCCCGGTGTTGACGGAAGCCGATGCCATCCAGGTGGACGGGGACCTGACGGACTGGCGGCATGTCATCGGTCCGCCGACGCTCGCGATGATCGACATGTGGGGGGACGTCACCGAGGGCGACGGTATGCGGGACCTGTTGGATTACCGGCTTGAAGTCTGGATTGCCGTGCTGCCGCCGGATCGACTGCTCCTCGCCTTTGAGAGACGGGACACGGGGATCTCCGATCAGGTATTCGATGGATGGCGCGACGGCGAGTTCGAGTTCATGCTGGAGGTGGCTCCGCAGATGGTCGCCTCGGACGTGGCCACGGCGCAGCGAGTCGAGGTGCTTCCTTTTGCCGAGGGCAGCCTCTCGGTCCGCTACACCGGAGCCTTGGGCGCGTGGCGGAACACGACGGAGTTCATCCACGGGGTGACCGACTCTGACCCACCCAAGGCCAATCGCGAGATCGCGACGCGCGTGGAGGTGTCGCTCACCGTGTTCGACGTGGTCAGCGACGTGGGGCTCCAGGAGAGCGTTCGATCGGCCTTGGAGGTCGGTGATGTTATGACGTTGGGTGTGATAGGCGTCGACGTCGATCCTTGTGACGGGTGCGTCGCGGTCGTCACCTATCCGGCCACTCTCGCCAGGGACTTGCGCAAGGACGCCAGTGGTTTCGGCACCGCGATCCTGACCCGTCTCGAACCGCCTCGCACAGTTGTCTCGCCTTCGGGATGGGGCTCGCTCAAGCGGCTCTTGCGATGGTAGCGCCCGGGAGTCGTTGGCCACGCAGCAAAGCCACAGCGAGGGATGCCATGCTGAGAGCGATATCCCTTGTCCTGCTGTTCGCCGCCCTTCCAGGGATCTGCTCGGCCGGGGAGCCTCCGGTCCTGCCGCCGCTCGAGATCCCGGTGCTGGCGGACGCCGATGCCATCCAGCTGGACGGTGACCTGACGGACTGGCGGCAGGTCACCGGTGCACCCTTGCTCACGGTACGTGACGTATGGACGGACCCCACAGAGTCCGACTATGCGTTCTGCCCGGGTACTTTCTGGATCGAGATCTGGATTGCCGTGCTGCCGCCGGATCGCGTGCTCGTCGCCTTCGAGCGAATCGATCATGAGATCTCCGATCGGCCCTTCGACATCTGGCGGGACGGCCAGTTCGAGTTCATGATCGAGGTGGCGCCCCAGGAAGTCGCCTCGGACGCGGCCACGGCGCAACGGGTCGAGGTGCTTCCCTTCGCCGAGGGCGGCCTCTCGATCCGCTACACCGGTGCTGTGGGCCAATGGCGGAACACGGCGGAGTTCATCCACGGGGTGGGTGCTCTGGACTTGGATGAGAAGGTGACGCGCGTCGAGTTGTCGCTCACGGTCTTCGACGTGGTGAGCGACGCGGGTCCCGGGGAGAGCGTGCGCTCCGACCTGAGGATCGGTGATGCCATCACCCTGGCCGTGATCGCCGCTGACAACAATGGCGTTGGACGTTCGAGCTGCTACAGTGTCATCGACTATCCCCCTGCCGGAGCCAGGCGTCTGCAGGAGGACGCCAGCGGTTTCGCGCCGGCGGTGCTGGTGGGTCTGGAGCCGCCTCCTACGATGGTGCTGCCCTCGGGGTGGGGCTCGCTCAAGCGGCTCATGGTATGGTAGTGTCCGGCGGTCGTTCCAGGCGCTTGCTGATCGCCGATCTGAGGGGCCCCACGCTGAGAAGCCTGACGGCCTTCGTCCTGTTCGCCGCGCCGCCAGGGATCTGCTCCGCCGGGGACCCTCCCGTCCTGCCGCCGCTCGAGATCCCGGTGCTGACGGAAGCCGATGCCATCCAGGTGGACGGTGACCTGGCGGACTGGCGGCAGGTCGTCGGTCCGCCGACGCTCGCGATGATCGACATGTGGGGGGACCCCAGCGAATCCGCGTACTGTCCGTCGACTTTCTGGATCGAGATCTGGATTGCCGTGCTGCCGCCGGATCGCATGCTCGTCGCCTTCGAGCGAGGCGATGATGTGATCTCCGATGGCATGGTCGATGTCTGGCGAGACGGCCAGTTCGAGTTCATGATCGAGGTGGCGCCCCAGGAGGTCGCCTCGGACGCGGCCACGGCGCAGCGAGTCGAGGTGCTTCCCTTCGCCGAGGATGGCCTCTCGATCCGCTACACCGGTGCTGTGGGCCAATGGCGGAACACGGCGGAGTTCATCCACGGGGTGGGTGCTCTGGACTTGGATGAGAAGGTGACGCGCGTCGAGTTGTCGCTCACGGTCTTCGACGTGGTGAGCGATGCGGGCCCCGGGGAGAGCGTGCGCTCCGACCTGAGGATCGGTGATGCCATCACCTTGGCCGTGCTCGCCGCCAACAACAATGGCGATGGATACAGTTCTACCTGCTACAGTGTCATCACCTATCCCGCTCCCCCTGGCGGGGCCCGGGGTCTGCAGGAGGACGCCAGCGGCTTCGCGCCTGCGGTGCTGGTGGGTCTGGAGCCGCCTCCTACGGTGGTGCTGCCCTCGGGATGGGGCTCGCTCAAGCGTCTCTTGAGATGGTAGCGCCCGGGCGTCGTTGGACACGTAACGGTCCGAGAGGCATGCGATGCTGAGAGCGATAGCCCTTGTCCTGCTGTTCGCCGCGCTGCCGGGGATCTGCTCGTCCGGGGAGCCTCCGGTCCTACTGCCGCTCGAGATCCCGGTGCTGACGGAAGCCAATGCCATCCAGGTGGACGGTGACCTGACGGACTGGCGGCAGGTCATCGGTCCGCCTCTGCTCACGCTGACATGTGGGTGGACGTCACCGAGGGCGGGAGCGAAGGCCTGTTGGATTACTGGCTTGAGGTCTGGATTGCCGCCCAGCCGCCGGATCGCATACTCGTTGCCTTCTCGAGACGGGACACGCAGATCTCCGCTCAGGTAGTCGATGGATGGCGCGACGCCCAGTTCGAGTTCATGGTGGAGGTAGCGCCGCAGGAGGTGGCCTCGGACGCGACCACGGCGCAGCGAGTCGAGGTGCTTCCCTTTGCCGAGGGCGGCCTCTCGGTCCGCTACACCGGAGACGTAGGCGCGTGGCGGAACACGGCGGAGTACCTCCACGGGATGACCGACTCCGACCCACCCAAGGCGAATCGCGAGGGCGACACGCGCGTGGAGGTGTCGTTCACCGTGTTCGACGTGGTAAGCGACGTGGGCCTCCAGGAGAGCGTTCGGTCAAACCTGAAGATCGGTGAAGCCATCACCCTGGGTGTGATAGGCGTCGATGTCGATCCTTGTGGCGCGTGCGCCTCGGTCTCCACGTTTCCATTCCCTCCTGCCAGGGGACTGCAGGAAGACGCCAGCGGTTTCGCGCAGGCGGTGCTGGTCGGCCTGGAACCGCCTCCGACGGTGGTGCGGCCCTCGCGCTGGGGCTCGCTCAAGCGGCTCTTGCGATGGTAGCGGTCGGGAGTCGTTGGCCACGCAGCAAAGCCACAGCGAGGGATGCCATGCTGAGAGCGATATCCCTTGTCCTGCTGTTCGCCGCCCTGCCGGGGATCTGCTCGGCCGGGGACCCTCCGGTCCTGCTGCCGCTCGAGATACCGGTGCTGACGGAAGCCGATGCCATCCAGCTGGACGGTGACCTGGCGGACTGGCGGAAGGCCGTCGGTCCGCCGACGCTGGCGATGATCGACATGTGGGGGGACCCCACCGAATCCGCCCATGGGTACTGCCCGTCGACTTTCTGGATCGAGATCTGGATTGCCGTGCTGCCGCCGGATCGCGTGCTCGTCGCCTTCGAGCGAATCGATCATGAGATCTCCGATCGGCCCTTCGACATATGGCGCGACGGGCAGTTCGAGTTCATGGTCGAGGTGGCGTCACAGGACGTCGCCTCGGACGCGGCCACGGCGCAGCGAGTCGTGGTGCTTCCCTTCGCCGAGGACGGTCTCTCAATCCGCTACACCGGAGCCGTGGGCGAGTGGCGGAACACGGCGGAGTTCATCCACGGAGTGGCTGCTCTGGACCCGGACGAGAAGGTGACGCGCGTCGAGTTGTCATTCACGGTCTTCGATGTGGTGAGCGATGCGGGCCCCGGGGAGAGCGTACGCTCCAACCTGAGGATCGGTGACACCATCACCCTGGGCGTGCTCGCCGCTGACAACAATGGCGTTGGGCGTTCGAGCTGCTACAGTGTCATCTACTATCCCGGTTCCGTCGGCGGGGCCAGGGGTCTGCAGGAAGACACCAGCGGTTTCGCGCAGGCGGTGCTGGTCGGCCTGGAGCCAACGGACACGCAGGCGTCCCCCGCGGGATGGGGGCGGATCAAGCACCCCTTCTCACGCTGACGGACTGGTGCCGCGGAGCGAACACCGCGGCGCCGGTGCAACCCTCGCCCAGCCCCCCGCCAACCTCCTATACTTCGGCCTCCGCACCCGCTCCCCGAAGGCCGGAAGAGCCCCCATGCGCGTCGCCACCGGCACCATCAGCCACGAGTCGAGCACCTTCACGCCGGTGCCCACCGGCCGCCACAGCTACGAGTCCCGCTTCGGCTACCTGCGCGGCGACGAGCTGATCCGCACCTTCCGCGGCACCAACAGCCCCATGGGCGGCTTCATCGACGGCGCCGAGGCCCACGGCTTCGAGCTGGTCCCCACGATCCACGCCGAGCCCATCCGAGCGCGCCCACGCCCCGGGCCCTCTTCGACGAGATCCTGGACGAGCTCCTCGACGGCCTCCGCGCCGCAGGCGAGATCGACGGCGTCCTCCTCGAGCTGCACGGGTCGATGGCGGCCGAGGGCCTCGACGACGCCGACGGCCACATCCTCAGCCGGGTCCGCGAGGTGGTGGGCCCCTCGGTGCCGGTCTGCGCCGCCCACGACATCCACACCAACATGTCGGCCGAGATGGTCGCCGCCGCCGACGTGCTCATCGGCCGCGAGAGCTACCCGGAGGTGGACATGGCCGAGCGGGGCCGCGAGTGCGCCGACGTGCTGGTGCGCATCGTCCGGGAGGGCCTGCGGCCAACCATGGCCTTCCACCCGGTGCCGATGATGTGGGGCATGCACCAGGTCACCGACCACCCGCCGATGCGGGAGACGATCGAGCGGCTCCACGAGATCGAGTCCCGGCCGGGGGTGGTCTGCGCCTCGGTCTGCACCTGCTTCCCCCTGGCCGACGTGCCCTGCATGGGCGCCTCGGTGACCGTGGTGGCCGACGGCGACGAGGCGCTGGCCCAGGCCTGCGCCGACGAGCTGGGCGGCTGGATCTGGGAGCGCCGCCGCGACTGGCACGAGCCCCGCCGGTCGACGGAAGAGGTGCTGCGGCAGGTCGAGGCCGACGGACTCTTCCCGGCCGTCCTGGCCGACCGCGACGACAACACCGGCGGCGGGTCCCCCGGGGACAGCACCGGCATGCTACGGGCCTTCGTCGAGGCCGGCCTGCGCGACGCCTGCGTCCTCTACATCGTCGACCCGGAGTCGGTGGCCGCCTGCCATGGCGCCGGGGCCGGCGCCGCCCTCGACCTGCGGGTGGGCGGCAAGTCCCATCCCCTGCAGGGCGAGCCGGTGCCCATGAGGGCCCGCGTGATCGCCGTCAGCGACGGCGCCTTCCGCTACGACGGGCCGATCTTCGCCGGCCTCGAGGCGAGCATGGGGCCCTCGGCCCACGTCGAGCAGGACGGCGTGCACGTGCTGCTGGTGACCGAGCGCGAGCAGCCCTTCGACATGGCCTTCGCCCGCACCCTCGGCCTCGACCCGCGGAGCATGCGCTGGGTGGGCGTCAAGTCGGCCGCCCACTTCCGGGCCGGCTTCGAGTCGTGGGCGGGGGCCGTTCACCTCGTGGGGGAGTCCTCGGTTCACTCCCCCCAGGCGGTGACCTTCCGGAACCTGGGGCGCCGCGTCTTCCCCCTCGACGAGGAGGGGCGGTTCGACGAGTCCCTCTTCGATTCCGGAGCGACCTCTCCCGGGAGCTGAGCAATGCAACGCTACCGCGCCGCCCTCGTCGGCTGCAGCCGCATGGGGGCCTTCATCGACAACGAGGTGCCGCCGGCCCGCCGGCCGTACTCCCACGCCGCCGGGTACGAGGCCTGCGAGCGCACCGACATGGTCGCCTGCTCGGACCTGCGCCCGGAGGTGATGGAGCAGGTGGGGCGGCGCTACGGGGTGCCCGCCGACCGGCAGTACACCGACTACCGGCGGATGATCGAGGCCGAGAAGCCCGAGATCCTCAGCGTCGCCACCCAGCCCGAGCAGCGCCGCGAGGTCGTCGTCTTCGCCGCCGCCCACGGGGTCCGCGCCATCTACGCCGAGAAGGCCTTCAGCGCCTCCCTCGCCGACGCGGACGCCATGGTCGAGGCCTGCGAGGCCCACGGCGCGGTCCTCAACATGGGCACGAACCGGCGCTGGGATCCGGGGTACGACCGCATGAAGGAGGTCATCGACGAAGGCCGCCTCGGGCGGCTGCGCTCGCTGGTGCTGCACTCGACGGGCACCCTCTTCAACAGCGCCAGCCACGGCTTCGACCTGCTCCTGCGCCTGAACTCCGACCGGCCGGTGGCGTGGGTGCAGGCCCACCTGCCCGACGGCGAGGCCGCTCTCGACGGGGACCGGCTGAGCGAGGACCCCGTCGGCCACGGCATCCTGCAGTTCGAGGACGGCGTGACGGCCTACGCCCTGAACAGCGGCCGCGGGTCCGAGATCGAGGCAATTTGCAGCGGCGGCGTGGCCACGGCGATGCAGAACGGCGAGGAGTGGGAGCTGAGGGAGCCCATGGGGCAGGACCACCGCGGCCGGTCGCTGCTGGGCCGGAGCCCCTTCCCGGAGTATGAGCGCAAGAGCTCGACCGTCTGCCTGATCGAGGACCTCGTGCACAGTCTCGACACCGGCGAGCCGCCCCGGGGAGGCGCGCGCCTGGCCCGTACCAACACGGAGCTGATCTTCGCCTTCATCGAGTCCCACGTGCGCGGCGGAGCCCGCGTGGAGCTGCCCCTGGAGGCCGGCCGCCCCTATCGTCTCGAGCGCGACCGCGCCCCGAGGCAGCCGAAGTACGACCCCATCGATTGATTGAGGTGAGACCGGGCCGGTGGCGCTGACTGGCGGAGCTGGCCAGATTCCCCGCATGCCGAGGAGGAGAGCGTGAAGATCCGGGCCCTGAAGAGCTGGACCGTCCACATCCCCTATGCGCCGCCCGTCGGCCCCTACGTCGGCCGCGGGGGAGGGGGCGGCACCCTCGGCGGCGCGGCCCTCGTCGTGCGCGTCGACACCGACGACGGGCTCACCGGCTGGGGGGAGGGCACCGCCCGCCTGGAGCCGGCCGCCGCCGACCTGCTGACCGGGCGCCGCGCCGACGACGTGGAGGGCGCCCTGGCGGCCCTGAAGGAGTCCGGCGCCGGACCGGGTCCCGCCTCGGGGGTGGAGATGGCCCTGTGGGACCTGCTGGGCAAGCGTGCCGGCCTGCCCGTGTGCAGCCTCCTCGGGGGGCGCCTCCGCGAGGAGGCGGAGTTCACGGCCTGCATGGGCCTCAAGGAGCCCTCGGAGTCGGCCGCCACGGCCCGCGAGTACGTCGACCGCTGGGGCTTCACCTCCCTAAAGACCAAGGCCGGCAACGACCCCGGCCAGGACCTGGCCATCGCCGAGGCGGTGGTCCGTGAGATCGACGGCGAGGCCGAGCTGCGGCCCGACGCCAACGGCGGCTACGGCCCCGAACGCGCCTTCGAGGTGATGCAGCAGATGAAGGCGGTGGGCGTGAACCGCTTCGAGGACCCCTGCGACGGCGAGCACGCCGAGGTCCTGGTGCGCTGCCGCGAGGAGGCGGGCATGGAGATCCTCGTCAACCAGGGGGTGACCGGCCCCGAGAGCGCCGTGCCCCTCCTCGCCTCCGGCGCCGGGGACTACCTGATGCCGGACACGCCCGCCGCCGGCGGCGTGCAGCCGGTGCAGAAGGTGGCGCGCGTGGCCGAGGGTTTCGGCGTGCCCTGCCTGATGCACTGCTCCCACGACCTGGGGCTCAAGACCGTGGCCATCACCCACCTGGCCGCGTCGACACCGAACTTCTCCGGACCCAGCGACACCTGCTACCACGGCCTGGTGGACGACGTGCTCGCGGAACCGCTGGTCTTCCGGCAGGGCCGGATCGCCGTGCCCGACGGGCCCGGCCTCGGCGTCGAGGTGGACGAGGAGAAGCTGGAGCGATACTCGATATGACGACCCCTTCTGCAGTCGAAGCGCCACCCCAGGTCGGGCGGTCCCTGGAGATCTACGAACGGGCCCGGCGGGTCATCCCCGGCGCCACCCAGCTGATCAGCCGCCGGCCGACCCGGGCCGCCCTCGGCGTCAGCCCGATCTACGCCGACCGCGCCAAGGGCTGCCGCATCTGGGACGTGGACGGCAACGAGTTCGTCGACTGGTTCAGCGCCGTGGGGCCGATCGTGCTCGGCTACGCCAACGACGTGGTGGACGCCGCCGTGAAGGAGCAGATCGAGCGCGGCTCCATCTACTCCATCGTCCACGAGTCGGCCGTGGAGCTGGCCGAGCTGCTGGTGCGCCTGGTGCCGTCGGCGGAGATGGTGCGCTACGCCAAGGGCGGGGGCGAGGCCTGCACCGTGGCGGTGCGCATCGCCCGCGGCGTCACCGGCCGCGACAAGGTCCTCTTCAGCGGCTATCACGGGTGGCACGACTGGTACCTGGCGGCCAACCTCGGCTCCGAGCGCCTCGCCGGGCACCTCTTCAACGGCATCGAGCCGATCGGCGTGCCCCGCGCCCTCGAGGGCTCGTCCGTGCCCTTCGCCCATGGCGACCTCGACCAGCTCGAGGACCTGCTGAAGGCCCACGGCGACGAGGTGGCCTGCATCATCATGGAGCCGATGCGCACCGAGCTGCCGCCGGAGGGTTACCTGGAGGGGGTCCGCCGGCTGGCCGACCAGTACGGCGCGGTGCTCATCTTCGACGAGGTTTCCTGCGGCTGGCGCGTCTCTCTCGGCGGCGTGCAGGAGGTCGTGGGCGTGACCCCGGACATGACCGTCTTTGCCAAGGCGATCTCCAACGGCTACCCCATGGCCGCCGTCGTCGGCCGCCGGGAGGTGATGGAGCCGATGGCGCGGATGTTCATCTCCAGCGCCTACTGGGACGACAACGTGGGCACCGCCGCCGCCCTGGCCACGGTGCGCGAGCTGGAGCGGCTCGACGCGCCCGCCATCTTCGAGCGCCTCGGCAGCGACTTCCGCCGGCGCGTCGAGGCCGCCGCCGCCGAGACCGGGGCGCCGGCCAGGTGCGTGGGCGTCTCCGCCCACCCGGGGATCCGCTTCGACGTGCCCGCCGAGCTTATGCCGAAGGTGGCCACCCTCTTCGTGCAGGAGAACGCCCGCCGCGGCGTGATTCTGTCCCAGGGGTTCTTCTTCAACACCGCTCACGACGACGAGGAGGCCCTCGACCGCACCGAGGAGGCGGTCCGGGGGAGCTTCGCCGTCATCGCCGACGGGTTGCGGCGGGAGCGGCTGGACGAGCTGATCGAGTGCGAGCTGGTGGAGGAGTCCTTCCGCCGGCTCGTGCGCTGAGACAGGAGGCGACGATGTCCGAGACGACGACCACGAGAGCATGGGAAGGCCCCGAGGCCCTCGACCGCTGCACCCGCCGCAACGTGGTGCGCGGCGACGGCGGCCTGCAGCTGCGCCGCGGCGTGATGGCCGCCGACGAGGCGGCGCGCTGCAACAACCGCGACCTGGAGCGCATCGCCGGGGGGCGGTGGATCCGCAAGCGGCTGGTCCTCGGCCCGGTCTCGGCCTCCGGCGCGAAGCTGATCGGGTACCTCTCCTGCGACCGGGCCGGCGGCGAGCTGGAGGCCCGGGTCAACGGCCATTCCGCCCGCTTCGTGTGGGAGGAGAAGCGGGAGTACTGGGTCGACCGCTGGCACGCCGTGGAGATCGACCCGGCGTGGCTGCGGGAGGGGGAGAACGAGATCGTCCTGCGCGCCGTGGGCGACGCCGAGTGGACGGTGCTCGTCGAGGAGAGCGTGCAGCCCGACCGCAGCGAGGTCAGCGACGACGGCGGGCGGACCTGGCGCTCCGACGAGCTGGGGGTGAACGACCGCGTCGACGGCGAGTACGTGGTGCGCCTGTGGCTCGACCAGCACATGACCGCCGGCGAGGTCTGCTCCGAGGCGGTGGACCTGCTCGGCCGCGAGGAGGGGGCGATCGCCGTGGACGGCGCCGCCCTCGGGGTGCGCGTCGAGCTGGAGGGGGGCGAGCCGGAGGGCACGAGCCGCCGCCTCGAGTGGCGGGCCGGTCCGACGCCGGCGTACGAGCCCGCGGCCTGGAGCCCCTGGGCGCCGCTGGAGGGGGAGGCAGAGGTGCCGGAGGGCGCCCGGTTCTTCCAGTGGCGGGCCCTGCTGTCGACCGCCGACCCGGCGGTGACACCGACCCTGACCGGGGCCCGCCTGTCGGCCCGGGTCGAGGCGCGGGAGTCGGCCGCCGTCCGGCTGGCGGAAGCGGACAACCGCCCCCTGGCGTACAGCTCCTGGCGGTTCTCGTACATGGCCGCCGACGAGCCCCGGGCGAAGCTCCTGCGCGAGCGCTGGAAGCTCGACCAGGTGGTGGGCCCGGCGAAGACCGAGTTCGAGGCCCTGACCCGCCTGCGCCAGTGGGTCCGCGAGCAGTGGGAGGACGGCTGGAACATGGGGGGCCTGAACTACTGCCCGCCCTGGGACGCCCTGGTCATCCTCGAGCTGGCCGGCCAGCAGCTGGCCCTCGGCATGTGCACCCACTACGCCTCGGTCTTCACCCAGTGCTGCGCCGCCCTCGGGTTCACGGCGCGCACCCAGATCATGCGCTCCCACTGCATCACCGAGGTCTGGTCGAACGACTACGGCAAGTGGGTGACCATGGATCCCGGCGGCGACAGCAACGACGCCACCAAGTTCACCTACCACTTCGAGCGCCACGGAGTCCCCCTGAGCGCCCTGGAGGCACACACGGCCTGGGTGAACGAGGACCTCGACGACATCCGCGTGAGCCCGCCGCCCCCGGAGGCCACGGGCGAGCGCTTCAAGGTGGAGAGCCGGATCCACCTGTGGATGCGGTTCATGATCCAGCGTCGCAACGACGAGCCCGCCACCCTGGGCCCGGGCGAGCCCGAGCACGGCGCCGGCTCCTACCACTACGACGGCTACCTGTTCTGGGAGGACGAGAAGACCCCGGCCCTGCCGTGGTTCAGCCGCCACACCGACCGCGAGGCCGACCTCTACTGGGACGTGGACCGCACCCGCATCCACCTGCAGGCCGGCGGCGGGGCGGAGCTGCGCGTCGACCTGGAGGCCGTCTGTCCGAACTTCGAGCGCTTCGAGGTGCGCGTCGACGGCGGCGGCTGGGAGGCGCGCCCTGCCTCCTTCGCCTGGCCCCTCCACGCCGGCGAGAACCGACTCGAGGCGCGCGCCGTCAACGCCATGGGACGGGCCGGGGTGGTCAGCTCCGTCGCCACGGTTCCCCAGGCTTAGCTCACACCGGGACCGCCACCTCCCGGCCCTCGGTGAGCACCACCGGCTCTGGCAGCCGGGTCTCGGCGCCGCCGCCGACGGCCACGCTCGCCAGCCGCAGGCGCCCTCCCTTCACGGCCAGCCTCAGGCGGCCGCCCTCCAGCGTATAGGTGCCCCAGGCGTCTCCCGTGGAGAAGAAGAAGGTCCCCTCCCGGTCCAGCCGCAGGGCGCCGGTGACGGCGGAGTAGCCGAACCCCGACCAGGCCAGCAGCCCGCCCCAGCTGGCCAGGGCGCGGGCGTAGTGGTGGCCGCACTCGGCCTCGTCGAAGGGGTTGCGGCGGCGGCCGTCGTAGCGGTCGCGGACGGCGGCGAAGCACTCCAGGCCCTCCTCCTCCAGGCCGGCGTAGAGCATGTGCACGGCGGTGCTGTACTCGAACCCCGTCATCAGCTCGTTGCAGTAGGGGAAGGGCTGCCGCGGCCGGTCGCCGCGGGGGTAGCTGGCCATGAGCAGCCCCTTCTCGTCGCCCACGGCGTAGCTGCGGAAGTGGTTGAAGTGGCCGAGGAAGGAGTCGCGCCAGTTGTGGGCCTTGATGCTGAGCAGGGTGGTGCGGGCGAGGCCGGGATCGATCAGGTCGCCGAGGCCGCAGACGTGGGCCATGTACTGTCCGACGAGCTGGTCCACCAGGCAGGCGGGGCCGAGCTGGAGGGCGGGGTCGTCGAGGTCGCCGCGGTTCGGGTCGGCGATGATCCCGGGGTCGATGGCGGCGCCGGCGCCGGGCGGGACGACGCGGTGCTCGAAGTACTCGCCGTTGAACAGGTGCGCCTCCATCCAGGCCTTGCCGGACTCGAAGAGGGACCGGCAGCGTTCGGCCAGGGCGTCGTCTCCGGCGTGGCGGGCCATCTCCTCGCCGCTGCGCAGGGCCCCGAGGTACCAGAACCCCATCTGCGGGTTGGGGCCGAAGTACTCCACGTCCATGGTGTTGTGCTGGCAGCCCTCCATGACGCCGTCCTGGTCGGCGTCCCAGCCGTGCTCGATCCAGCAGAACTCGATGGCGGACCGCACCCGCGGCCAGTGGGCGTCGAACAGCTCCCGGGAGCCGCTCAGCTGCCAGTCGCGGTAGAAGCGCATGATCACGCCGAGCTGGCCGTCGGCGGCGGCGAGGAAGGGCCGCTCCGGGGCCGGGTCGAGGGGCAGGCCGATGCGGGTCTGCACCTGACCGCGGTCGGTGGTGGCGTGGGCGAACTCGACGTTGCGCATGTTGCGGGAAAGCTCGCCGAAGACGAAGCCGAGGCCCTGCTCGTAGTTCCACACGTGGGTGCAGGAGCCGCGGCAGCAGCCCTGCGTGTCGTGGCAGCCCTCCCAGCCGAGGAAGTCGCCGTCGGCGGTGCGCAGGCAGGTCTGGGTGCGCAGGGTCGACAGGTTGAACAGCGCCGCCTCGCGGATCACCTCGGGCACGTCGGCGGCCAGGAAGTCGGAGACGAAGCCGGCGGTGCGCGTCTCCAGGCCGGCGAGCCGTCCCATCTCGCGAGCGGCCACGTCCCAGGCGTCGTCGTAGAGCGTGCAGTAGTGGTTGCCGACGAACTCGGGGTATGGCTCCGGGGCGCAGTCATCCTCGCGGCAACCGCCGCCGGCCGCCGCGTCGATGTGGTCCGCCGCCTCCCAGGCCAGGCGGTTCGGGAAGTGCCAGGTCAGCAGGAAGAGGATCTCGGCCTCGCCGCCGCCGGCGACCGTGACCCGAGGGCACAGGGTGGCCATGGGGTCGTCCTTGTCCGAGGTGCGCTCGTCGACGGCGCCGTCCGCGGTCAGGTCGTCCCAGAAGTCGAGGAGGGTGTTCCCCCAGGACAGGTCCGCCCAGGCGGTGCGGTGCGAGCAGGCCGCGGCCGTGGTGGTCAGCGCCATCGTGCCCCAGGCCGGGTGGTTGGCGGGCACGCCGTCGGAGCGCAGGAAGAGGCCCCGCAGCCCGTCGCCGCCGCGGAATTCGTTGACGTTGCGCCGCGGTCCGTAGGCGTGGGCGGTGGCGTAGCAGGTCGGCTCGTGGGGAGAGCGGTCGGCGCCGATGAAGTTCGGCAGCGAGAAGGCGATGGAGGCCTCCACCGGTTCCGCCGCCGGGTTGCGGAGGCGGTAGCGCAGCACCGCCGCGGGGATGCTGGAGTCGTCGACCTCGCACGGGACCAGGGGGTTGAATGCCTGCAGGCGGACCCGCAGCGGCAGGTCGCGGCAGGAGAAGTCGATCTCGGCCAGGGGGTAGGCGGCGCGGAAGACGGCCGACTCCATGCGCGGCAGGTTGTGGTTGTTCACCGCGCAGCCGGCCTGGCCGTCGTACTGAACGGGGTCCAGCGGGCCCTCCAGCAGCCGCGTCTGCCGGCGGCCGGAGGACGTCTCGCGGGTGTGGAGCAGGATCGACGGCCCCGGGGCGATCCAGGAGTCGCCCTGCTTGGGGACGAATCCCTTCGACGGCCGGTTCATCAGCTCCCAGTCGCGCAGGTCGCCGCGCCCGCCGAGGGAGACGGTGCCCGTGCCGATGCCGCCGAGGGGCATGGCCACCTTGAGGAGCTGCTCGCCGCGGTACTCGCGAAGGAAGGGGTAACCGGGTTCCATGGGGTCTCCATTGGCCAGCGGGGAAGGGGAGGAGGAATCAGCCGCGCCCGGGCGGCGCCGTCCAGTGGCGCCCCCCGCCTTGAGCCGGCGGGGTGATTCACCAATCTTTCGGCTCCATGAGCGACACGTCCATCCGCGTCGACGCCGGCTTCGAGGGCGGCAGCGCCGGCGAGATCCGGCCCACGGGCCAGGACGCCTTCGAGGCCCTGCCCCTGCCCGAGCCCGTGCCGGACTGGTTCCTCGAAGCCCTGGAGGAGCACTTCGGCGGCGCCGGGGTGCCCCGCGAGTACGCCTGCCACGTGCGCCTGGTCTCCCACGTGGACCAGCGCCGCACCGTGGGGCTGCGGTTCCGGTTCACCGAGACCAGCGGCGCCGCGTACATGGCGCCGCCGTACTGGCTCTTCCGGCGCTGCCGCTGGCGGCCGATCCCGGCCCGCGACACCGAGCACGCCGAAGGCTCCCACGTGGACCTGAAGATCCGCCTGGGGCCGGGCGAGGAAGTGCGGGTCGCCAACAAGCCCTACGCCAGCGTCCGCGAGATCTACGACGAGATGGGGATGCTGGCCGCCTCGGGTCCCTTCGAGGTCCGCGAGATCGGCCGCACCTGCCAGAGCCGGCCGATCATGGCCCTGGAGTCGACGGGCGCCGCCGCCGACACCATCCTCATCGGGGCGACGATGCAGCCCGCCGAGCCGGCCGCCCACCCGGTGCTGACCATCGCCCACTGGCTCACCGACGGCAGCGCCCTGACGCGGCGGCTCCTCGAGCGCTTCCGCTTCGCCTTCGTGCCCCTGCCCAACCCCGACGGCACCGCCGGCGGGCGGTCGTGCACCAACGGCGACGGCGAGGTGCCCATGTTCAGCTTCGGCCGCCTGCTGGCGGGCGAGGCCGCTCCGGCCGAGACCCGCATGCTGTGGGAGTACGCCGAGGGCCTGCGGCCGCTCTCCTACCTGGAGCTCCACACCCACTACCAGGACGTTCGCGCCCACAAGCTGAACCCCATGGCCCCGGAGTGGTTCGCCGACCCGGACCGCCGCGAGCTGGCGGAGCGCGTCGACGCGGGCCTGTTGTCGCTGAACTCGGACTGGCGGGTGACCCCCATCGAGCGCGCCACGCCCCTGAGCGGCGCAGGCTGCTTCGCCAACCTCGCCGACCGCTTCGGCACCCTGGCCTACTGCTACCAGATCTACTGCGTCACCGAGGAGGCGACCTGCGCCCATGCGGTGAGCGTGGCCCGCACCCTGGCAACGTCCCTGGCCGGTCCCGAATGGGAGGCCGCGGCGCCGCCGCCCAACATCGAGAGGGGATAGGAGACCGTGAAGATCCAGAAGATCGAGCTCATCCAGATCGAGACGCCGCGCTACCACGGGATGCTCTCGGGGCACGTCATCCTCAAGCTCCACGTCGACGACGGCCCCGTCGGCCTCGGCGAGGCGTCGGACAGCAGGTGCGACGACGTGCCCGCCCTGGCGGGGCAGCTCAACGAGCAGCTCAAGGGCATGGACGCCCGCCGCATCAACGAGATCAACGACTTCATGAGGGGCCGCCCGTGGGGCTCCACCGTCTCCAACGCCCACGTGGCCTCCGCCGTCGACCTGGCCCTCTACGACCTCAACGGCAAGGTGCAGGGCGTGCCCGCCTACCAGATGCTCGGCGGCAAGGTGCGCGACCGTCTCTACTGCTGCTACCCGATCTGGGGCCGCCAGGTGCAGGAGGACTTCGAGCAGGCCGGCTCCTACCTGCAGCGCCTCGTCGACCTCGGCCACCACCTCTTTCGGTTCTACGTCTCCGGCGACTCCGAGCTCGACGACCGCTTCCTCACCGAGATGAAGTCGAGGCACGGCGACAGCATCCGCCTCAAGTCCCTCGACTTCTCGGGCCGGTTCTCCGACTGGCAGGAGGTGCTGCGCTACGGCGACCGGCTGCGCCGTCACGAGCCCTTCCACTTCGAGCAGCCGAGCTGGGACATGCGGACCAGCGCCGAGTTCACGAAACGCGTCGACCTGCCCGTGACCTGGCACATCGGCTCCCTGCGCCAGGCCTGGGAGGCGGCCGACAGCGGCGCCTGCACCGCCTTCAACCTCGCCTGCGTCTCCGGCGGGCCGACCCACATCAAGCGCATCATGTCCGTGGCCGAGGCGATGGGCCTGAAGTGCCTCATCGGCACCGACCAGGAGTCGACCCTCGGCGTGAGCGCCCAGGTCTCCGTGGGGATCACCTCGCCCCAGGTGCAGCTGCCCTGCGACCCCATGGGCCCCGTCCTCTACATGGCCTCGCCGGCGAAGGAGAGGGTGAAGGCCGAGGGCAGCTACCTGACCCCCTTCGAGGGGCCGGGCCTCGGCGTCGAGCTGGACGAGGCGAAGCTGGACGAGCTGACGGTGGCGAGGGCCTGAGCATGGACGGGGCCATCGGCATCACCGACGCGCAGCTGGCTCACTTCGAGCGCAACGGCTTCTTCTTCGTCCCCAATCCCCTCGGCGCCGAGGGGGTGCGCGAGGTCGACGCGCGCCAGCAGGAGGTGGAGCCGGTGTGGGCGCAGACCGAGTTCCCCGGCTGCAACCGCCTGGCCTGCCAGTTCCTGATGATCGGCGAGCCCCTGCTGAAGATGGTGGAGAGCCCGATCCTGCTGGAGGCGGCGCGGCGCATCCTCGGCGCGGAGGACCTGCACGTGGGCGCCTGCGGTATCGGCGACGCCTCCCAGGGGCGGTCGATCCGGCAGGTCTACTGGCACGTCGACGGCGGGCCCGACGTGCGCCAGGTCTCCTTCCGCACCGCCCTCGACCGCCACGACGCCAGCAACGCGCCCCTGCGGGTGCTGCCCGGCAGCCACCACCGCTCCCGCGACGAGGTGGAGGCCGAGCTGATGCAGCTCGAGCTGGCCACCGGCAACCACGAGGAGCCCCCCGAGCACTGCTACGCCCGCCACCCGCAGGAGGTGGAGGTCGTGCTCGACCCCCGCTGGACCCTGATCTGGACGCCCTCCTGCTGGCACGCCACCGGCCTCAAGACCGGCGCCGGTCCGCGGCGGGCCATGGGCTGGAACTACTTCCCGCCGGGAGGCCGCAAGCGAGACGTGAAGGCGGTGATGCAGCTGAACCCCGAATGGGAAGACTGGCCCGAGGAGCGCCGGCGGCTCTGGGGCCTGGACTCTTGAGCGCATCCGCCGAGCCGGCCCCCTCCACGCCGGCCGCCGCCGCAATCGACGTGGCCGCGGTGCGGGCCCAGTTCCCGGCCCTGGCCAACTACGTCTGGTTCCAGAACGGCGGCGTATCGATCACGCCGGAGCCGGTGGCGCGCGAGCACATGCGGCTCATGGAGGAGCTGCTGGCTCGCGGCCCCATGCACATCATCTACCCGGAAGAGGAGTACCCCCGCCGCCGCCGCTCCATGGAGCGCCTGGCGCGCTACTTCGACGCCGACGCCGACGAGCTGGCCGTCATGCGCGGCGTGAGCGAGGCCTTCCACACGGTGCTCCGCGGCCTCCCGTGGGAGGCCGGCGACCGGATCGTCATCTCCGACAACGAGGAGGCGGCCCTGCTGCTGCCCAGCCTGCACCTGCGGGAGCGCCTCGGCGTCGAGGTGGTGAAGCTGCCCCTGGCCGAGGACCGGGAGGAGCTGATGGCCGCCGCCGACGCCGCCCTGACGCCGCGGACCCGGCTCCTGGCCCTGAGCCACGTGACCACCGACATGGGCTTCCGCTTCCCGGCGGAGCCCCTGTGCGGCCTGGCCCGGGAGCGCGGCATCCCCTCCTTCCTCGACCTGGCCCACTCCTGCGGCGCCGTGCCCTACCGGCTCCGCGACCTGGGCTGCGACTTCGCCGGCCTCCTCTCCTACAAGTGGATGTTCTCGCCCTACGCCGCCGGCGCCCTGTGGGTCCGCCGCGAGAAGCTCCACGACATCGAGGTCACCTACGCCGGCTGCCGCGCCGAGAAGTGGCTCGACTTCGAGAGCGACACCTTCGAGCTGCCCGACACGGCCCAGCGCTTCCAGTACGGCCCCTGGTCGTGGCCGCTGGTCCACGCCTGGGCGGCGGCGGCCGACTGGCTCCAGGAGATCGGCCCGGAGGCGGTCTGGTCCCGCCTGCGCGAGCTGACGGACCGGCTCAAGGCGGGACTGGCCCGGATCGACGGCGCCGAGCTGTACACGCCGCGGAGCGCGGAGGACTCGGCGGCCCTGGTCAGCTTCGGCCTGCGGGGCTGGACGGGGGCGGACCTGACGGCGGCCCTGCAGGAGCGCTGGAACATCGTCATCAAGCCGCTGCCCCACACCGTGGAGGGCCTGCGCGCCAGCGTCTGCTTCTTCCACCTCGAGGAGGAGATCGACCTGCTCCTGGGGGCGCTGGGGGAGTTGGCGGCCGAGGGCCGACCGGCCTGACAACGGCCGACGGCCTTGCAGCATGCGCCTCTGGTCACTCCACCCGCGGTACCTGGACCGGAAGGGGCTCCTGGCCCTCTGGCGCGAGGGACTCCTCGCCCAGAAGGTGATCGCCGGCGCCACCCGCGGCTACCGCAGCCACCCGCAGCTCGAGCGCTTCCGCGCCCATCCGGCGCCGGCTGCCGCCGTCGCCGCCTATCTGCGGGCCGTGTGCGAGGAGGCCGACCGCCGGGGATACCGCTTCGACCGCGGCCGGATCCTCGGCCCGGCGTCGCCCGCGGCGCCCATGGAGGTGACCGAGGGCCAGCTGTTGCACGAGCGGGATCACCTGGCGGCCAAGCTCGAGGGGCGCGCTCCCGAGGCTTTCGAGCGGCTGCGGGGAGTTGCCCGCCCCGAGCCGCACCCCTGTCTCGTCGTCGTCCCCGGACCGATGGCGTCCTGGGAGCGTCCCTGAGGGATCATGCTGACCGGGGGTGAGGCGATGAAGGAGGTCCTGCCCGGACTGTTCCAGTGGCGGATCGTCTGGCCGGAGGTCTGGTCCCTTGAGTCCTGGTGGCTGCGCACGGAGGCCGGCAGCGTCCTCATCGATCCGGTCGAGTGGAGCGCCCTCCAGCCGATCGCCGAGGCCGGGGACGTGCGGGCCATCGTGCTCACCGTGGGCTGGCACGAGCGCTCGGCCCGGCTCTTCGCCGCCCGCACCGGGGCTCCGATCTACCTGCCCGCCGAGGACGCCTGCATGGTCGAGGACCTGGACCGCTGGGAGCCTTACGGCGACGGCGACGAGCTGCCCTGCGGCCTGCGCGCCGTCGGCGTCCCCGGCCTCACCCGCGGCGAGCAGGCCCTGCTCTCCCCGCGGCACGGGGGCCTCCTCTTCGTGGGCGACGCCCTGGGCACCACCGCCAAGTGGGCGCCGGGAGGCATCCCCCTCGGCGGCCACCCCAACGGCCATCCACGGCCCTGGGAGAGCCTGTCCCACCTGCTCGACCTCGACTTCGAGAGCCTCCTGCCCGGGCACGGCGACCCCATCGTCGGCGGCGCCCGGGAGACCCTGCGGGAGATGATGGAGGAGCGCCGCAGCACCTCGACGGGCCCGCCGAGGGTCACCTGGTTTCCGAAGGATCGGGCGCCCTGACGGAGCCGCCTTCGGCGCGGCGCTACTCGTCTTTCCAGTGTGGATCGACGCGGCCACGGCCACAAGCGCGGCTCGGGCGCTCCTTCTGAAAGGAGTTGCTATTCACATCGTGAATAGATATCATTCACGGCGTGAATTCGATCGCCCTGCCACGAATGGTCCTGCCGAGCCTGCAGGATCGTCTCCGCGCCATGCCGGCCGTGGTGGTCACGGGCGCCCGGCAGACGGGTAAAAGCACCCTCGCCCAGGAGTTGACCCCGGGAAGGCGCCGGTTCTTCTCCCTCGACGATCTCGACCCCCTGGACCAGGCCCGCCGCGACCCCGAAGCGCTGCTGGGAGGCCGTCAGCCGGTGACCATCGACGAGGTGCAGCGGGAGCCGGACCTGCTGCGGGCGGTGAAGAGAGCCATCGATCGACAGCGGCGGCCGGGGAGGTTCCTGCTCACGGGCTCGGCCAACCTGCTGCTCATGCGCCGGGTCTCCGAGTCCCTCGCCGGCCGCGCCAGCTACCTGACCCTCTGGCCCATGACCCGGCGGGAGCAGCAGGGCCTGGGGCGGGGGGGCCTGTGGGAGGAGTTGCTCAACGCCAGGGACGAGGACTGGCCCGACCTGATCGCCGCCGAGTCCGCCGAGCCGGAGGACTGGCGGGCCCTGGCCCGTCGCGGCGGCTTCCCCTCCCCGGCCCTTCAGTTGAAGCCGGGCCGCGAGAGGGCGGTCTGGTTCGACGGGTACGTGCGCACCTACCTCGAGCGGGATCTGCAGGGCCTCTCCTCCATCTCCGCGCTGCCCGACTTCCGCCGGGTCATGAGGGCCGCCTGCCTGCGCCTGGGCCACCTCCTCAACCAGGCGGAGCTCGGCCGCGACGTGGCGCTGCCGCAGCCGACGGTGCACCGGTATCTCAACCTGCTGGAGACATCGTACCTGCTGGTGCGGCTTCCCGCGTACGCCGTGAACCGCACCAAGCGGCTGATCAAGTCGCCCAAGGTCTACTGGGGCGACACCGGGGTGGCCCTGCACCTGGCCCAGGAGGCAAGGCCCCGGGGCCCGCACCTGGAGAACCTGGTGCTCAACGACCTCGTGGCCTGGCGGGATACCCGCCTCGACGGCGCCGAGGTCTTCTACTGGCGGACCACGATCGGCGAGGAGGTGGACTTCGTGATCGAGGTGGGGGGCCGCCTGCTGCCCATCGAGGTCAAGGCGACGACGAGGCCCCGCCTCCGGGACGCGGCCCACCTGCGCACCTTCCGAGCCGAGTACGGAGAGCGAGTCCGCTCCGGCCTGCTGCTGCACGGCGGCGACCTGCTGGACTGGGTCGCGCCCGACGTGCTCGCCGCGCCCTGGTGGAGGGTGATCTGAGAGGGGTCCCGCCCTACAGGATCTCCCGCCCGAAGTCGGCGTAGGTCCCGGCCGTGACCAGCTCCACCGGCTGATCGACTCCGTCCAGCACCGGGTCCGGCCGGGGGTTTCCTGGGGACCGAACCATGAGGCGAGGGTGACTTGCTGGACGCGAGTTCGCACCGCGTAGGCGAGCCCGGAGGCTTCCTTGCAGGTTCTGGTGGTTGGAGTTGACCCGCTTTCATGGACACCCCATCTCTTTGGAGAAAAGGGAGGTGTCCCACCATGCCGAAGCGTGCGCCGTACCCGCCGGAGTTCCGGCAGCAGATGGTCGAACTGGTCCGGGCGGGCCGGAGTCCGGAGGCCCTGGCCTGGGAGTTCGAGCCCTTGGGCCCGACGATCCGTAACTGGGTGGTCCAGGCCGACCGCAATGAAGGGATCCGTCGCGATGGCCCGAGCCGCTCCGAGCAAGAGGAGCTGCGCCGTCTGCACCGGGAGAACAAGCAACTGCGGACCGAACGGGAGATCCTGGCAAGAGCCACGGCCTGGTTCGCTCGCGAGGCCGACCCGGGGTCCGGCCCGTTTACGAGTTCGTGATAGCGCGCCAGGCCGACTTCCCGGTGGCCACCATGTGGCCGTGTCCTGAAGGTCTCCTCCAGCGGCTACTACGCTTGGCGGCGGCGCCCGCCTTCGGATCGCGCCCGGGCCGATGCCGGGCTCCGGCCCCGCGTCGAGCAGATTCACCAACGGTCCCGAGGCACCTACGGGGCGCCGAGGATCCAGGCCGAGTTGGCCGAGCAAGGGTGGGGTGTCAGCCGCAAGCGTGTCGCCCGGTTGATGCACGAGCTCGGGGTGCGTGGCCTGCCGGCGTCGGTTGGCCACGACCCGGCGCGGTGGGTAACTCCATCCGTTGACGGGGTACACTTCCTACGAGGATCAGATGACAGGCAGAAAGAGTCTATACGCAACAATGCGGCATTTCGCGCTTGCCCTGTCTATCACGGTTCCCTCCTTTGCCGAACAGAAGCCCCGAGTCGCATTGGTGCTCAGCGGGGGAGGTGCGCGTGGGGGGGTACATATCGGCGTGTTGCGCGTACTCGAGCGCGAAGGCATACCCATTGATTTGATCGTGGGCGCGAGCTATGGCGCTCTGGTGGGAGGATTGTACGCTGCCGGATACTCTGTTGATGATCTCGAACGCATTGTTGTAGAAACAGACTGGTGGGAAATGACCCGCAATAGCCCTGATCGCCGTCTGTTGAACTTGCATCGGAAACCAATAGTTGATCGGCAGATGCTTGCCTTGCGCCTCGATAATTTGGATCTGAAGTTGCCCTATGGGGTTTTTGCCGGGCAAAAGATCCAGCACTTTCTCTATCAATTGACCATTGGCGCAACCTATCGGGCGCGGAACGATTTCGATCGGCTTCCAACGCCTTTTCGCGCAATTGCAACAGATATTGTAGCTGGGAAACAGGTCGTGCTTAAGAGTGGCTCGCTCGGCACGGCAATCAGAGCGAGTATCTCTATCCCAGGGATTTTCGTGCCAGTGAGGACAGAACGAACCCTCCTCATAGATGGCGGCATTGTCAATAATCTGCCCGTAGATGTCGCATTAGAAGCTGGCGCTGATTTTGTTATTGCCGTGGATTGTGCCACGCCTTTGCGGACTCAAGAGCACGAATTCGAGGATTTCATCGACGTCATCGATCAGGCCGTTAGTTTTCGCATTGAACGAAAGAAAATGGCACATCGAAGACTCGCCCATGTGTTGATAGTGCCCGACTTAAGGGGATTTGATAGCGGCGACTTTAGTCGCTCACATACAGTGATCCCGATTGGTGAAGAAGAAGCCGAGAACCATCTGGATGTGATCTGGAAGGCTCTGCAAGAGTTCGGTATTTCAAAGCGCATTGAAGAGCCGAGGCCGTCGATGTTGCCAGATGATTTTGATTTCAGAACCTGGGCGGATATACCATCGGATATTGTAATCGATCGGGTGCGGGTCGAGGGTTTGGAGCGTTACAAGGCAATTTCCATCGTAGAGTTGGAAGAGTTCATCAATAAGCCGACATCGCTACGGGAACTGGAACGCGAATCTCGCCGGTTGTATGCGACCGGATTGTTTCAAACAGTGGACTACCAGGTTATCTACCATGAAGACTATACCGAATTGGTTTTCCAGGTAACAGAGAACCGCCCAAGTGAGTTGAAAATGGGACTTCGTTACGACAACGATTTTGGGGTTTCAGCACTGGCTGAGTTTGCACATCAAGGTTTCCATAGCCGCGTAGTAGAGTTGTACTTGCGCGGCCTATTGGGCACCATGGATTTCGCTGAAGTGAGTCTAATCTCACGCTCATTCAAGGGCCTGAGTCTTCTCGGAGAGATTCAGGGTTGGAATCAAGATCGGTTGGCCTATTGGAATGAGCAACCCCTGATCAATTACAATGAGAGGCGTCTTCGCGCGCGATTGGGCATGCAAGTCTTATTCCGCAGTTGGGGAGGCTTCAACGTGGGGTACCAGGTTGACCACTTCCTCTATCGCAATCAGGTCCGTTCAGAAGACATCTTGTCTGACTACACGCCCGCCCTCTGGTTATCCGCAGGTATTGACACGCGAGACGATGTGTTTGTGCCAAGGAGTGGCATCTTTCTTCAAACCCAAGCGGAATGGGCGCATCGGGCATTCTTGTATACGGAGGCAGAAGAGGGGCAGCTGGATCGCCAATGGGGACTGTCCCCTCCCCTCGTGCGCGATACAGCGCATGGCGCATTCTCGTATCAGAAGGTGCAAGCACAAGTCGCGTACTTCGCCAGTCCCCATCCGCAATTCAGCGTGGGCTTCTGGTCTCACGGAGGGTATCTGACACAGCCATCGGCTGGTTTCTTCTTGGGTGGTGCAGGACACTTTAGTAATGCAGCATTGCGCGTTGTCGGCCTCCGGCGAGATGAACTGATAGCTCCCAGGTTCGTATCGGCGGGCATTTCTGTTTGGAGCCACATGGAATTTTGGAGGTCCATGCCGCGCAGTGCTGTTGGAACCTTCTATCAGGGCGGTCTGTACAGGCCGGACGATCTACATCCATCTCAGCCATATACCCGCATTCACGGCTTTGGTATTGGAGTGTATGTCAACACAAGGATTCTTGGCCCCATTCGCATTGATCTTGTGAGCACAGAAAAGAGAGATATCAGGATTTACACCGCAGTCGGATTTGCGTTTTGATTCGCTATTCTGAGAGGGGTCCCGCCCTACAGGATCTCCCGCCCGAAGTCGGCGTAGGTCCCGGCCGTGACCAGCTCCACCGGCTGATCGACCCCGTCGAGATCCCCTGCGATCTCCTCCAGGGCGGCGAACTCCGGCAGCACCCAGACGGCGAGTCCGCCCGGGTCGGGAGCGAGCCGGCCGATGCGGTGCAGGAGCAGGTTCAGCCGCAGGCGGGGGTGCCGGGCGGCGCGTTCCCCGTAGAAGGCGGAGATCGTCCCCCCGTCGGCCCGGGGGCGGAAGAACTCGACGTAGTATGTGCCGCCCCGGGTGTGGACGGGCTCGATGAGGGGCGTGTAGCAGCCGGCCACGTCGATGCGGGCCACCCGGAAGAAGGCGCCCTCCAGGTGATCGGCCTCGCCGCCGCGGAAGATGCGGTCCCAGTCGTCGAGGCGGTCGAAGCCGGCGCCGGGGCAGTGCCAGGCGGCGAAGTACTCGGGCTCGGGACCGAGCCGCCAGGTGCGTCCGGCGTTGAGGACGAGACGGTCGGCGTCGTAGCCGCTGTCCCAGCCCTGCTGTCCCTCGGCCACCCCCGCCCGGAAGGCGTCCAGGTCGACCCCGGGGCGGCGGCTGAAGTACTCGATATAGATCAGACTCATTCTTCTCCTCATTCGTTGGACGGAGCCTTAACGGGGACCTCGCGCCCCAGGGCGGCGGACTCGTAGAGGGCGTCCATCAGGCGCTGGATTCGCAGGATCTCGGCACCCGTCACGGGCGCGGGACCTCCGCTGCGGACGGTCTCCAGGAAGGCGGTGTAGAGCCGCTCCATGCCGTAGTCGGAGGGCGCCAGCGTTCCCGGGGGAGGCCCGTCGTCGACCCAGGAGCCGTCCTTCACGATGCGGAAACGGAGAGGCGAGAGGGAGGCCGCGCCGCGCTCCCCGAGGATCTCCCACCCTTCGTGGCGCTCCGAGGGCGCCTGCAGCCAGTCCGCCTCGACGGTGATTACGGCGCTCCCCTCCAACCGCACGAAGGCCGTGGCGAAGTCCTCGATCCCCGGCTCCACCGCCCCGGGATCGACGACGTCGAGGGAAGGCCCGAGGGCCTCGGGGGCGGCGGCCAGCCGCTGGTGGCAGAAGGCGCTGGCCGTGACCGGCTCGGGATGGTCCAGCAGCCAGAGCGCCAGGTCGAGGTTGTGGATCGTCCAGTGGGCGAGGACGCCGCCCCCGGCGCGGGCCACCCGGTGGTAGTCGGGGTTGGTGGCGAAGCCGTGCACCCCGCCGCCCCAGGTACGGATCGAGTGGACGTGGCCGAGGGCGCCGCCGGCGATGCGTTCCTTGAGCCAGACCGACTCGTCCCAGTGCCGGTACTGGAAGCAGACGCTCAGGAGCCGGCCGGCTTCCTCTGCGGCCGACACCATCTGCGCCGCTTCCGCGGTGTTCATGGCCACGGGTTTCTCACACAGGACATGACATCCGGAGGAGAATCCCTGGAGGGTCAGTTCTCGATGAGAGTCGGGAAATGTGGTTATCACAAGGACATCGGGCCCCGTCCCGGACAGCATCTCCGCCACCGTCCCGAAGGCGGGTGCGCCGTACTCGCGCGACACCGACTGCGCCCGCTCCGGGACGATATCGCAGACCCCCACCAGCTCGCAGAGCCCGGCTTCGGCCGCAGCCCGGCAGGCCGGCAGGTGGCCGCTGACGGCGATGCTACCGCAGCCGGCCACGGCGACTCGCGTCGGCTTCATGGGCTGAAGACCCCTCTCAGAAGACCGGGGCCGCCAGGCCTTCGAAGAGCCGCCAGCAGCGCAGGGCATTCGCGTGCCGAATCCATGGAAGAGAGAATAGACGAGATTCCGGGTGGCAGACAGGGGGCCGATCCCCCGGGGGCGGCTGCGTCCCCCCTGCCGGTTTCCGACCTCAGGGGATGTACCCTGCCGTAGGTCCGGGGCATGGAGTCCGTCCATCGGGGGTTGACCAGGGCTCAATCTCCCGTATACTCTCTGAACCTACTTGAAGGAGGCCACCGGCAGGCTCTCGACTCCGCCGGGATGACCAACTGGCCTGCTTCAGCACTTCCTTTCTTGAGATACCCTTTCAGAGCAGGCAGGATCAGGACGAACGGTCTCTTGCCGTGCCGTCCGGGTGTGGTGAGCGGGGGCGCCTGACCAGGCGCGTTCAGTTCCATCCACCAGCGGTCCACGATCTCTCCTCTCTCTTCCTTCCCCCCGTGTCACTCGCACAGACCAAGGAGTCTGCTTCCGTATGTCTCTCGTACGCCCATCGACCCGCCCATCCAACTCCAGCCGCAGGCAACGCCACAAGGCGGTTTGCGCCAGTTGCGGCCGTTCCACCACGGTTCCCTTCCGGCCAACCCGCGACAGGCCGGTGTACTGCTCGCCGTGCTTCCAGGCCACCCGCAAGGATGCCGGCTCCCCGGGAGTCGCGCCCGAAAGGGAGGCGCTTCCACCCCCTGAGACCCCTGCCCGCGGCCCACTTGCGGGTTCGTCCTTCGAGAGCATGGCCCTGAGTCCCGAGACCCGGACGGCGATCTCCCGGATGGACATCTCCGAGCCAACGCCCATCCAGGAGAAGGCTATTCCCGAGCTGCTCGCGGGACGGGACGTGATCGGCCAGGCGCGCACGGGGTCCGGGAAGACGCTGGCCTTTTCCGTGCCGATGGTCGAGCGGTGCGATTCGTCGACCCGGCGAGTCCAGGCGCTCGTGCTCGTGCCCACGCGCGAGTTGGCCATTCAGGTGGCGGGGGTCACGGAGGCGATCGCCTCGGCCCACGGGCTGCGCGTGACCTTGCTCTACGGCGGCCGGGGGCTGGGGCCGGAACGCAGCGCGGTGAGGGGCGGCGCGCAGATCATCGTCGGAACTCCGGGGCGGACGCTGGACCACCTGCGGCAGGGCAGTCTCGACCTGCGATCGGTGCGCTTCCTGGTCCTGGACGAGGCCGATGAGATGCTGGACAAAGGGTTCGCGCGAGACGTCGAGGCGATCCTCGGTTACGCGCCCCCGTCCTGTCAGACGGCGCTCCTCTCGGCGACGATGCCCGAGTGGGTGGCCAAGACGGCTTCGAAGCACCTGCGGAGCCCCGTAACGGTGAAAGTCGATGCCGAACTGCAAGCGCTGCCGACGGTGGAGCACCTGGTCTATACGATCGAGAAGAGCGACAAGATCGGCGCGCTGCAGACGCTGCTGGACCAGCGGCAAGGCGCCCCGGTCCTGGTCTTCGGCAGGACCAAGCGCGGGGTCAGGCAACTGGCGAAACGGCTGGATGCGCTGGGCTACGCGGTAGGCGCCCTGCAGGGGAACCTCAGCCAGAACGCGCGGGAGCGGGCGATGGTGAACTTTCGGTCCGGCGCCACGCCGATCCTGGTGGCGACGAACGTGGCCGCGCGAGGCTTGGACATCGAGGGCATCGGACAGGTGATCAACTTCGATCTGCCGGACTCGGAGCATCTGTTCACGCACCGGGTCGGCCGAACGGGCCGCATGGGGCGCTCCGGCGAGGCGGTGACCTTCATCATGCCCGAAGAAGAGAAGAAGTGGCGTGAGATCAAACGTGGGCTGGGCCTCCGGCTCACCAGCAAGCCATGGACCGCTTCCCGCAAGGTGGAACAGGCTTCGCGCCCCCCGTGGTCAGCCGGCAGGCATCGCCACTAGACAGCCCCTTCCGTCCTCGGCATGCCGTCGAGGACGAGCCATCCAAGTACCGCTCAGAAGACCGGGGCCGGCAGCCCGTCGATGGTGACGTCGACCACCGCGGGCAGGCCGCTGGCCAAGGCACGCTCCACGGCCGGAGCCAGCCCGCCGGGATCCTCGACCCGCTCGCCGAACCCGCCCAGGGCCTCGGCGACGCGGTCGTAGCGGGTCGGCAGGAGGTCGCAGCCGATGGTGCGGTCCGGCCCGTACTGGCGGATCTGCAGCTGCACCTCGGCGTTCCAGCGGGCGTCGTTGCCGACGATGACGACCACGGGCAGGCCGTAGCGCAGGCAGGTGTCGATCTCGAGGGCGTGGAAGCCGAAGGTGCCGTCTCCCTGAAAGACGAAGACCGGCCGCTCCGGGTGAAGCACCTTGGCGGCCATGCCCATGGGCAGGGAGCTGCCGATCGAGCCGGAGGGGCCGTTGATCAGCCGCAGCCCGGCGCTGAGCCCGGCCTGCATCCACTGCCCGAACTCGCCGCCGTCGCAGACGAAGACGCCGTCCCGGTCCAGGAAGGGCTGGAGCCTCTCGCACAGCGCCAGCGGGTGGATCGGTGATGCGGCGCTGTCGCGGTGGGCCCGCCAATCCGGGGGCTCGGCGCGCGCCTCCCGGACCTGCCTTCCCCACGGGCTGTCTTCCCATTGTCGCTGCGCCGCGGCGGCGGTGAGGGTGGCCGCGGCCTCGGCGGGATCGGCCCGGAGGCTGCCGTCGAGGCGGGAGGGGTTGAGGGCTTCCTCGGCGTCGACCGCCAGGAAGCGGACGGCCTCGGAGAAGGCAGGGGGCTCACCGAAGCGCAGGGAGTGGTCCAGCTTCTTGCCGAGGAGCAGCACGAGGTCGGCCTCGGCCAGGCAGCGACTGGCGCCGCGCAGCCAGGGATCGTCGACACCGCGAGGGCTCTCGCACGGCAGGGCGGGGACCCCGGAGGCCGATTGCAGGGCCTGCACCGCCTGCCAGTCGCCGCCGCGGGACATGGCGGGGCCGGCGAGGATCAGGGGGCGGGCGGCGCTCTGAAGGTGGTCGAGGATCTCCGCGGCATCGTCCGCGCTCAGGCGCGGTTCCTCCTCGGGAACCCTTTCTGCCGTCGAGGACGGATGCGCGGCCTCCTCGGCCTGCAGGAGGTCCATGGGCAGGCTGAGGTGCACGGGCCCGGGGCGGCCGCTGACCGCGGTCCTCAGCCCCCGGGCGACGAGGTCCGCCAGCGGCTCGCTCCCGTCGGCCGTGTGGGACCACTTGGCCGCGGGCGCCGCCATGGCCGCCTGATCCAGCTCCTGGAAGGCCCCCATGCCGGCCTGCGAGTGCGGGCTGTGGCCGCTGATCATCACCAGCGGGGACTCCGCCGCCCGGGCCACGAAGAGGCCGGTCACGCCGTTGCAGTGGCCGGGCCCGGCGGTGAGCAGGGCCACCCCCGGCTCGCCGGTGAGGCGGCCCCAGCCGTCGGCCATGTGCACGGCCGCGGCCTCGTGGCGGGTGTGGATGAGCCGCAGGCCGCTGCCGATGCAGGCGTCGAAGATCGGCAGGTTCTGGTTGCCGGAGAGGGCGAAGAGGTGGCGGACGCCGGCGGCGGTCAGGGCCTGGACGACGCTCTCGGCGCCGGTCATGGGAGAGGGGCGGACCGGGCCTCGGCCGCCGCGAGTTGGTCTGTCACGAGTCGCATCATGATCCAGTTGCAGAGTGGTGGGGAAGGCCGGGCATCGCGGTGAGTTCGCCGGCCGGAGGGGTCCGGCCGGCGAAAGATAGGGCGGCGCATGGTGGCCGCTAAGGCGGACGCAGCCTTGGTTGGAATGGTCCGCCGTCGATCTGTCCTGAGCAGCCAAGGGCAGGGCTGCCCTTGGCACTCTTGGAGTTCGGAGGAGCAGGTCTTTCTGTTCTCTCCTGTCCTCTTGCCGAAGGAGCGGGTGGCATGAAGCGCAAGGTCGCCGGTTTCCTGGCAGTTGTCCTGCTGGTCTCACAGGCCGGCGCCGAGCCCGGCCTCGAGGGCCGTGTGCGGCTGGCCTCCGGCGAAGCCGCCGCGGGCGCCCGCGTGCTCCTCTTCGGCCTGGCCGATCTCCGCCTCCCTCCGGCCAGCGCGACCACCGACGCATCGGGCCGCTTCACCCTTCCCGGGGCTTTGTCCTCCTCCTCCGCCCGCGCGCTGCCTCGACGAATCCACCTGGGGCCGAACTACCCCAACCCGTTCAACCCTGCCACGATCATCCCCTACGAGCTGCCCACCCCGGCCCACGTGCGGCTGGAGGTGTTCAACCTGCTGGGCCAGCGCATCGCCACGCTGATGGACGGGCCGCAGCCGGCGGGCTACCACACGGCCCGCTGGCACGGAACGGACGCGGCCGGCCGGCCGGTGGCGGCGGGCGTCTACCTCTACCGGATGCGCGGGGAGGGCGTCTCCCTGACCGGGCGCATGGTGCTGGTGGACGGCCAGGCGGGAGTGGCGGTGGGGGCGGCCTCAGGGGCTTCGGAGGCCAGCCCGCTGGCGCCTCCGCCTGCCCATGGCCTGGTGGTCTCCGGAGCGGGGCTGACTCCATACGTGGACCCCGCCTTTCAGGTGGCGGCCGAAGGCGCCATGGTCGACATCGTCGTCCAGGCGTCGCGCGGCTCCCCGGCGGCGAAGAGGGCCTCCTCGGCCGCGGAGCGCCTGCTGGGGGACGTGGACAACAACGGCCGGGTGGACGTGGCCGATGCCCTTCTGGTGGCTTTGTACAGCGTCGACCCCTCTACGGTCATGCCGAACGGGGGCGACATCGCCCTGGGCGATGTGAACGCCGACGGCCAGGTGGACATCACCGACGCCTGGCTGCTGATGATCCACAGCGTCGATCCCTCCCATCCGCTGTTGCCCGCCGACATCGGTTCGCCGGTGGCCCCGGAGCCGCCGTCCGTGGGGAGCAAGATCTACTGGGCGGACTGGACGACGGACCGGATCCAGCGGTCCAACCGCGACGGCTCGAACGTGGAGGACGTGGTCACCGGTCTGGTCACGCCAAGCGGCGTGGCGGTAGACGGGTCCGGGGGCAAGCTCTACTGGACCGACGCGGGCACCGACCGGATTCAGCGGTCGAATCTGGACGGCTCCCGGATCGAGGATCTGGTCACCACGGGGCTCGAGGCCCCGCGGGGGCTGGTCATAGATCACGTGGCCGGCAAGCTCTACTGGGCGGACTCCGGCACCGACAAGATCCAGCGCTGCAACCTGGACGGCTCGCGGGTCGAGGATCTCGTCACCACCGGCCTGGTCACTCCCACCGCGCTGGCGTTGGACCCGGCCGGGGGCAAGCTCTACTGGACCGACGCGGGCACTGACCGCATTCAGCGGTCCAACCTCGACGGCTCCCGGATCGAGGATCTGGTGACGGCCGGCCTGGTCACCCCCACCGGACTGGCTGTGGACCCGGTTGGCGGCAAACTCTACTGGACCGACTACGGCACCGACCGGATTCAACGGTCCAACCTGGACGGCTCCGAGGTGGAAGACCTGATCACCAAGGGTCTGGTCACTCCCAGGGGGCTGGTGGTGGACGTCAGGGAGGGCAAGCTCTACTGGACCGACTCGGGCCGCGACCGGATCCAGCGCGGCAACCTGGACGGAACGGGCGTGGAGGTCCTGGTGAGCACGGGTCTGGCCACCCCGGTGGCGCTGGCCCTGCATGACGGTACCCCTGTCGTGGACACGGGACGTCCCCCCGGGCGGCCGTCCCACCAACTCTGGGGGCTGCCGGAAGGAGCTGTCGCCCGTCTGGGCAAGGGGTTGATCGGCAGTGGCGAGACCGTGGCCTATTCGCCCGACGGAGAGTGGCTGGCGGTGGCGAGCAGCATTGGTGTCTGGCTCTACGACGCCCGTACCGGCGCCGAAGCGCGCTTGTTGGGAGCCGACCGGGCCCTCGACGTGACCTTCTCGCCGGATGGGTCCACTCTGGCGGCCCGCGTTGGTTATCCGTACACCGTCCAAGTCTGGTTGTGGGACCTGGCTACGGGCCGACACAAGGCCACTCTCGAGACAGGAAAGGCCCTGGCGTTCTCGCCGAGTGGGGCTGCCCTGGCGGTTGCCAGCCGCGGTGATCCCTCGGATACGGTTCGAGTGTGGGACCTGGCCAGCGGTAGACCGACGGTCACCCTGGCTCCAGAGCTCCGTGTGGGGTCATTGGCGTTCTCGCCCGATGGGACCACCTTGGCTCTGGGCGGTTCCGGACCATCGGGGACTGAGTTGAGGACAGTCAAGACCCTGCAGCTGTGGGATGTGAGCAGCGGCCAGCTCAAGGCCAACCTCGACCAGACGGAAACGGTCCGGTCGGTGGCGTTCTCGCCGGATGGGTCCATCCTTGCCGCTGGTTGTGAGGACAGCTCGGTGCGGCTCTGGGACGTGGCCAATGGCCGACGCAGGGCCCGCCTGGTGGAACAGCGGAGGGATTGGGAGACAAAGGAGCGCCCGGTGGAGGGACCTACTGACGAGGAGGACACGAGAATACTCGTCCACTCGGTGGCGTTCTCGCCAGACGGAGCCACCCTGGTCAGCGGCAGCTCCTATGCGGTCGCGCTGTGGGACGTGGCCAGCGGCCAACGCAGGGCGCTTCTCACCAATACGACCGCGGTCTACTCCGTGGCCTATTCCCCGGACGGGGCCACCGTCGCCGGTGCCGGAGGGGACGACTGGGTCCGCCAGTGGGACGTGGCCAGCGGCGAGGTAAGAACCATCCTCGACCACGGGGATCCGGTCGACGCGGTGGCGTTCTCGCCCGATGGGGCCACCGTGACCGGTGCCGGCAGAAGGGACAGGACGATCCGGGCGTGGGAGGTGGCCAGCGGCCGACTCAAGTTCACCACCCTCGAAGGCAAGGAAATGTGGGAATACGGGATGGAGCCCTGGTGGCTTTACCTCTCGCCCGATGGTTCGATCCTGGCCACGATCAACTACGAAGGGGTTCAGCTGTGGGACGCGGCCAGCGGCCAACTCAGAACCGCCCTCCGGCGGCGCAATTACACTGTCAGGACTGTGGCGTTCTCCCAAGGCAACTCCACCCTGGCCTTGGCCGGCTATCTGAACTTGCGGAGTGTCGGAGTGACGCTTGAACTGTGGGAGGTGGCCAGCGGCGACATGAGAAGCCTCAACGACGCTTCGCGCTATGTCCGTGCGGTGGCTTTCTCCCCGGATGGGGCCACACTGGCCAGTGGGGAAGAGGGGAGCAGGACCGTGCAACTGTGGGACGTGGCCAGCGGACAACTGAGGTCCACTCTTGAAGGCCACAGGTACTTTACCAGTGCGCTGGCCTTCTCGCCCGATGGGACGACCTTGGCCAGTGGCGGGGGCTATGGGGGGTTCCAGCCCGAGGAAACCCTCGTTCTGCTATGGGACCTGGCCAGCGGCCAGGTCAAGGCCACCCTCGAAGGACATACGAGGACGGTCCAAGGGCTCGCGTTCTCTCCGGATGGGACGACCCTGGCCAGTGTCGGCGACAGGCTGCGCCTGTGGGACGTGGCCAGCGGCCATTTGAAGGGCACTCTCAAGGAATACGGGCCCATGGCGTTCTCGCCGGATGGCGCCATCATGGCCACAGCCAGCCGCGGCACCATCATGCTTTGGGACATGAAGCCGTACTTGTCCGGAGCAACCGGCGCCCCCTGACCCAGCCCCCACCAGCCACACATCCGGGGTTTCGCCGGCAAAGGCGGCCCCATAGACTTCGAGAGCCCCACGCGGCACCATCGCCGCACCGGGCGCCAGGCCGCGAACCCTGAAGGAGGGCAGAGCCATGGCCAAGTACATGTTCCGCACCAGCTACACGAAGGCGGGCCTCGAGGGCCTGCTGCGCGAGGGCGGCACCGGCAGGCGCGAGGCCCTCAGGCAGACGATCGAGGGGATGGGAGGCACCCTCGAGGGCTTCTACTACGCCTTCGGGCCCTGCGACCTCTACCTGATCACGGACCTGCCCGACGACGCCGCGGCCACCGCCGTCTCCCTGAGGGTGGCCGCCGCGGGCGCCCTCGACGTGGAAGTGACGGTCCTGGTGACGCCGGAGACCGTGGACGAGGCGGTGAGCAAGAGCGTGTCGTACCGCACCCCCGGCGCCTGAGACCGCTGACTGCCCGGCCGCCCTACGGGGACTCCGCCCCAAAGACGTCGGGCCGCGTCGAATCGCCAGGCCAGTACCCTTCCGGGCTCTGGCGCCACCGGGTGCCGCACAGACCGGAGATCACGCTCCACTCCGAGGCCCCCAGGTCCGGGTCCGGCTGAAAGAGGAACCGCCGGGCCCCGGCCCGCCGCGAGGCGGTGAGGATGCCGTGCAGGTCCCGGGCGGGCATCGCCTCGCCGCCGTGGGGGTGCCGCCCCGTCGAGACCCAGGGGATCGCCTTCTCCTCCCCCACGGCTTCCAGGGCGCGCCTCGTTTCGTCGTGGACCAGCCGCTCGAAGAACTCCTCCGGAAAGCCCAGCTCCATGTCCGCCAGTGTCTCCACTCCCGGAAGCTCCAGCCCCATCCACGCCTTGACCACCGCGAAGCAGTCGGCCTCGGTCAGGGCGGGGTTCCAGGCGCCGACCTGCTGCACCCAGCGAGCCGCGGTCCCGTAGAGGCCGTCGTTTCCCCGGTGCCAGAAGTAGTGCTTGGGGAAGACGAGGTCGAAGTAACGCGCCATCTGTCCGAAGTCCTGGCCGGTGAGGCCTGAGAAGGCCGCGGTCCTCGGGATGCCGCCCAGCTCCAGCGTGCAGTCCAACTCGTCGATGCGAGCGCGGACGGCGGCCATGAAGTCGAGGGCCGTCTGGCGCCGCACCCGCAGCCAGTAGAGGCCGTCCTCCTCCAGGTCGAACAGCTCCAGCGCGCCCAGAAGGCCCCCCGGGGAGTGGTAGCGCACGAGATCCGGGGTCAGCTCATGGAAGCGCCGCCGCAGCCGGGCGATGGCGCGCTCGATGCGGGGGACGTCCGCCCCCTGCATCTCGAAGCGGTGGCGCTGCAGGCCGTGCAGCTTGAAGAGCTCGGTGCCGCGGTGCAGCTCCAGCTCGTAGTCGTGCTCGCCGGGCTGGTCGAGAACGACGCCGTGGGCCTGGGGGAAGGCGCCCATGATGTCCTGCACGCCGGCGGCGACCTCCACGGCGCCCACTGGATCCTGTTCCGGGGGCAGGCCCGAGACCGTGCCCTGGCCGCGCTGGTAGAGCAGGCGGAGGCCGTCCCGGGAGTCGAAGATCAGGATCTTCCAGCCCCGGCCGGCCGCATCGTCGAGCAGGGCGTGGAGCTTCCTCTCCTTCTCCAGGTTGCGCGGCGTGTCGGGCGGCGGGTTGATGCCCAGGGCGGCGTACCCCTTCGGGTCGGCGGGGAAGGCGGGGGTGAGCGTATCCCCCCACAGGGGCATGCCGTCGCCGTCCTCCTGGACGAACCACAGGCGGCCCACGACGATGCCGCGGACCCCGCCCTCCTCCCAGGCGTCGAAGATGCGCGGATAGTCGTCGAGCCAGCGCTCGAGCGGGTTGTGCACGAAGATCCAGGGTGTCATCTGGCTACTCCCCTCACGAGGAACGCGGGACTCCGAGGGCGGCAGGATCGTCGCTCCTGCAACCGCCCGCAGATCGTCGCATGGTGAAGGGCGGCTGTCAAAGCCCCGGCCGGTGGGGCGGTAGTTCCGCGCCCGGCCCCCGCCGCCCGGCATCTGTCAGGCCGGGTCTCGACCAATCCGCCAGGCCCCGGGGCCGCGGGGGAGTGCCTGACGGCACCGGGTCTTCGGTGGGCTGACGGTGATCGACGGGCACCGCCGCGACTGCGGTCGCACCGCTGGACATCCAGGAAACGCCGGGATACCTTCGACGCCCCCCGCCCCCTCTCGCGAGAGCCCCATGCCCCAACCTCCCCTCGCCGACCTCGAGACCCCGGCCGTCCTTCTCGACCGGGGGGTCTTGCAGGCCAACATCGACGCCGTGCAGGAGAAGGCCCGGCGCCACCGGCTTCGCCTGCGGCCCCACGTCAAGACCCACAAGTCCCTGGAGGTCGGCCGTCTGCAGGTGGCGGCCGGGGCCTGCGGGATCACGGCGGCGCGGGTCGACGAGGCCCTGGTCTTCGCCCGGGGCGGCTTCGCCTCGGTGACCCTGGCCCAACCGCTGATGACGCCGGCCAAGCTCGACCGCCTGCTGACCGGGTGCCGGGATCTAGGCGTCGACCTGCGCCTCATCGTCGACAGCCGCGAGGGGCTGGACCTGCTGGAGGCCCGGGCCCGGGAGCACCGCACCGACCCGGGGGTCTTCCTCAAGATCGACGTCGGTCTGCACCGCTGCGGCCTGGGGGAGGACGACCCCGACATCGCCGACCTCGCCGGCCGCATCCACGCCGGCTCCGGGCTGCGCTGGCTCGGCCTGCTCTCCCACGCCGGGCACGCCTACGGCGCCGCCGACGCCGCGGAGGTCGTCCACATCGCCGGGGAGGAGCACCGCATCCTGCTGGCCGTCCGTGACCGACTGATGCGGCAGGGGCTGCCCGTCCCCGAGCTCTCCGTGGGCTCCACTCCCACGGTGCTGGCCTCCGAGGAGTACTCAGGCCTCACCGAGATCCGGCCGGGCAACTACGTCTTCATGGACCACACGCCTCTGCGCCTGGGGCTGATCGAGCCCGGGCAGGTGGCCCTCACCGTCCTGGCCACGATCATCAGCCGCAACGACGAGTACTTCATCACCGACGCCGGCTCCAAGAGCCTGACCTCCGACCAGGGCGCCCACGGCCTGCAGGGGGCCCCCGGCTACGGCACCGCCTACACCCCGGCCGACTTCCCCGGCCGCCGGAGCCCCCTCACCGTGGCCAAGCTGTCGGAGGAGCACGGCTTCGTCCCCCGCGGCTCCTCCTTCCTGCCCCTCGGCAGCCGCCTGCGCATCGTGCCCAACCACTCCTGCCCGGTGGCCAACCTCGCCCGCTCCTACGCGGTCGTCGACGGCGACGAGGTGACGGAGACCTGGGCGGCCGAGGCGGCGGGTCCGAGCCGCTGAGTCCGGGTGTGGCGGGTCCCTTCATCGCGCCCGGAATCCTGGCCGCGGCCGTGACGGCGCTGCTCGCCGCGAATGCCTCCGCGGAGCCGGCGGTCCCGGGATGGAAGTGGCAGCCGCCCGCCGAGCGTCCCTTCCCCCTGGTCGCCTGGTACGGCCCGGGCCGCGGGCTGCTCACCGACGAGGTCTGGAGCGATGTGGCCGAGGCCGGGTTCAACCTCTGCCTGCCCTCCTTCCACGGAACCACCGAGGAGTACCGGCGCACCCTCGACCTCGGCGAGAGATACGGAATCGGGCTGCTGCTGGGCGGCCTGGTGAACTGGGAGTGGGGGGAGAGGGAGGGGAAGGCCGAGGAGCTCGTCGAGAGTCTGAAAGAGCGCACCGCCCTCTACTCGGGGGAGCCCGCCTTCGCCGCCTACGTCCTCAAGGACGAGCCTCACGCGGTCAGCTTCCCGGCCCTGGCCCACAGCCGCCGGCTCCTGGCCCGCATGGATCCCGGCCACTGGGCCTACGTCAACCTCTTCCCCAACTACGCCCCGGTGAACGAGCGGGAGAACTACATCGGCACGCGAGACTACCAGGAGTACGTGGACCTCTACATGGAGGTCTTCCGGCCCGAGGTTCTCATGTACGACCACTACTCCATCGAGGGCTACCGCTTCCGCGAGGCCGACTACGCCATCCGCGTGCGCCCCGAGTACTACGAGAACCTGGAGATCATCCGCGCCGCGGCCCTGAAGCACGGCGTGCCGTTCTGGGCCTTCACCCTGAGCACGCCCGTGTTCTCCTACCCGACGCCGACCGAGGGACACCTGCGCTTCCAGCTCTACAGCTGCCTGGCCTACGGGGCCCGCGGGTTGCAGTACTTCACCTACGGTCCGGCCGAGGGCGAGGACGGGCTCATCGACGGCCAGGGGAACCGCGGCCCCTGGTACGAGACGGCGAAGCGGATCAACCAGGAGATCCAGAGCATCGGCCGCCTGCTGCTGGCCCTGACCTCCACCGCGGTCTTCCACACCTCCCCGCAGCCGCGGGGCACGACCTGGATCCACGAAGGCCACGGCGGGCTCGTCAGCTGCTTGGGGGCCCCGGCGGTGCTCGGGTTCTTCGACGGGCCCGACGGCCGCCGCTTCCTGATGGTGGTCAACCGCGATCCCATGAAGGCCGCCGAGCTGACCCTGACCTTCGCCGAGGGCGTCGCCGTGGCCGAGGTCGACCGTTCGCGGGCCGACGGGGCCACCCGGCCGCTGGACCTCACGGACGGGGAGCTGAGGATGACCCTGGCCGACGGCGACGGGCGCCTGCTGGAGCTGATCCCGGGCGGCTAGGCACGGCGCCCCGGCCGCAGACTCGGTCGACCTCCTGCGGCGGATCGTCTCCTGCTGGACATTCCGAGAGGGCCCCGGTACCTTCGACATCGCCATGGCCTTCCGTCTCGATCCGGCTGAATCCGTCCCCGACGGGGTGCGGCGGATCGCCCGCGAGCAGCTCGACCAGTCCATCCTCCGACTCACCGAAGGCACCGACGACCGCGACGGCGACGTGCATTCGGCGCGCAAGTCGATGAAGTGCATGCGCGGCCTGGTGCGACTCGTGCGCACCGACCTCGGCGGCGACGTCTACCGGCGCGAGAACGAGACCTACCGCGACACCGCCCGCCGGCTGGCCGGCCTGCGCGACGCCACCGTGCTCGTGGCCACCCTCGACCGGGTGGTGGGCGCCGTCAACGGCGGGGGGGCGGACTTCACCCCCCTCCGCGAGCGGCTGGCCGCCCGCCGGGGGCGGGCCTACGGGGCCGGCGAGCGGGGGCCCGTCCTCGGCGCCTGTGCCGGGGTCCTGCGCCAGGCCCGCGGGCGCGTCGACGACTGGCCCCTGGAGGGCGCCGGCTGGAGCGGCCTGGGGGGCGGGCTGCTGGCCGTCTACCGCCGGGGCCGCCGCGAGGGCGGCCAGGCGAGCTGGCGCCCGTCGGTGGAGAGTCTCCACGAGTGGCGCAAGCGCGTGAAGTACCTGTGGTACCACAGCCGCCTCCTGCAGCCGCTGTGGCCGGCGGCGATGTCCGCCTGGCGGGGCGAGCTGGACCGCCTCGGCGAGCTGCTGGGGGACGATCACGACCTGGCCGTCCTCGCCGGGGTGCTGCGCGAGGAGGGCCAGCCGGAGGCGGAGGCGCTGCTCGGGCCGATCTCGCAACGTCGCCACGAGCTGCAGGAGGAGGCCCGCGTCCTGGGGATGCGCGTCTACGCCGAGCGGCCGAAGCACCTGCGCCGCCGTCTGCGGGGCTACTGGCGGGCCTGGGAGGAGGAGAGGCGCCGGCTGCCGGCGCCGGCTGCCGCCCCGGCCATCGTCCCCGAGAGGGTGGCCGACAGCCGCTGCCGCACGGGGGAGGGGCCCCTCTGGCACGAGGGGGAGCAGCGCCTCTACTGGGTCGACATCCCCGAGGGGCGCCTCTACCGCTGCGATCCCGCCTCGGGGGCGTACGAGCAGGTCTTTCAGGGCGAGCCCATCGGCGGCTTCACGGTGCAGGCCGACGGCTCGCTGCTGCTGTTCATGGCCCGCGGCGCCATCGCCGTCTGGCGCCGGGACCAGCCCCTGTCCCCCGTCGTCGAGGAGATCCCCGTGGAGCGCGGCTCACGCTTCAACGACGTCATCGCCGATCCCGAGGGGCGCGTGTTCTGCGGCACCATGCCGGGCCCGGACGGCGGCGGCCGGCTCTACCGGCTCGACCGCGACGGCACCCTGACGGAGCTGCTCGACGGCGTGGGGCTGCCCAACGGCATGGGGTTCTCGCCCGACGGGCGCCGGATGTACTTCGTCGACTCCGAGGCCTGCATCATCTGGAGGTTCGCCTACGACCGCGCCACCGGGGAGCTGTCCGACCGGGGCGTCTTCGCCGACGTCTCCGGCGGCGATGGCGCCCCCGACGGCCTCGCCGTCGACGCCGAGGGCGGGGTCTGGTGCGCCCTGTGGAACGGCGGCCGCCTGGTCCGCTACCGGCCCGACGGCGGCGAGGACCGGCGGATCGAGCTGCCGGCGCGCAAGGTGTCGAGCGCCGGCTTCGGGGGACCCGCTCTCGACGAGCTCTACGTGACCACCGCGGGCGGCGCCGACCGGGAGGCGGAAGGCCCGGGCGCCGGCGCCCTCTTCCGGCTGCGGCCCGGACTCGCGGGCCGGCCGGAGTTCCGGTCGAGGATCGGACTGTGAAGGGCGGGCCCGGGGATCCGCGCCGGGGCCAGGGTTCCCTCGGCCGGCGGCTGGTCTTCATCTTCGTCACCCTGGCCCTGGCCGGCCTCGGGGGAAGTGGCTGGGTCCTCTACCGGCAGGCCCTCGACAGCCTCGAGAACCAGCTCTCCTCGCACCTGAAGGTGGAGTCGCAGATGATCGCCGCCGAGCTGGCGAGGGGCCAGGTGACCAAGCTGAAGCAGGGCATGGAGGGGACCTTCCTGCACCAGCTGCTCCGGAGGCGCATGGCCGAGACCCGGGAGGCCCTGGGGGCGCGCCGCATCTACGTCTTCGACCGCAGCGGCCGCAGCCTCCTCGACACGGAGGAGGGCAAGCGCATCGGCCGCGAGATCCACCTCCTCGCCTTTCACAAGCCCCAGGTGGAGGCCATGTGGGGGGGCGAGCCGGCCAACACGCCCCGCTTCACCGACGAGAGCACGGGCGATCACTACATGACGGGCTACGCGCCGATTCGCGACGGGAGGGGGATCGTGGCCGGGGTGGGGGTGGACATCGGCGCCGGGTACATGGACGCCATCCTCGGCTTCAAGCGCTCCGTCTATCTCCTCGCCGGCTTCGGCACCCTGCTGACCTTGCTGGTGGGCGCCGCCGTGGCCCGTCACATCACCGGACCGATCCACACCCTGGTGACGGCGGCGCGCGAGATCGGCCGCGGCAACCTCCGCCGCGCCGTGAAGGTGGAAGCCCACGACGAGATCGGCTACCTCGGGCAGACGATGGAGGAGATGCGCCGCAAGCTGCTGGAGCGGGATGCCCAGTTGCGCCAGATGCTGGCCGGGGTCGCCCACGAGATCCGCAACCCCTTGAGCGGTATCGAGATCTACGCCGGCCTCATCGCCGACGAGCTGCCGGGCGAGGACCCGCGGCGGGAGCACATCCACAAGGTCATCGCCCAGGTTCACGCCATGAACCTGGTGATCTCCGAGTTCCTCCACTTCGCCCGGCCCCCCTCGCCCCAACCCGGGGAGGTGGTGCTGTCGCAGCTGGTGGACGACGCCGGCTTCCTGCTGTCGCCGGAGATGGAGGCCGCCGGCGTCACCTTCCGCACCGAGGTCTCTCCCGAGGCGCGGGTCTACGCCGACCCCGAGCAGGTGAAGCGCGCCGTCGTGAATCTCATGAAGAACGCGGTGCAGGCCATGGCCGACGGCGGCGCCCTGACGGTGCGCGCCGGGCGCGGCGCCGGCGAGGTCGCCCTGGAGGTGGAGGACACCGGCCCGGGGATGGCCGAGGAGGTCCGGCAGCGCCTCTTCGAGCCCTTCTTCACCACCCGCGAGAAGGGCTCCGGCCTGGGTCTGGCCATCGTGCAGCAGGCGGCGGAGACCAACGCCGGCCGCGTCGAGGTCGAGTCCGCTCCCGGCCGCGGCTCGGTCTTCCGCCTGGTCCTGCCGGCCGCCGGCGCGGTGCCCGTGGCCGAGACCGAGGAGGTGGGCGCGTGAACCGCATCCTCTTCGTCGACGACTACGAGCCCCTGCGCGAAGGCTGGGCCCTGCGCCTGGGCCGCATGGGCCACGAGGCCGCCACCGCCGGCAGCGGCGCCGAGGCCCTGGAGAGCCTGCGCCGGTCCGGGGCCGACCTGGTGATCACCGACTACCGCATGGAGGGCATGGACGGGCTGGAGCTGCTGGCGAAGGTGAAGGAGCTCTACCCCGAGACCGACGTGATCATGGTCACCGGCCACGGCAGCATCGAGGTGGCGGTGCAGGCGATGCAGAAGGGGGCGGCCGACTTCGTGGTCAAGGACAACCTCGACAAGGTGCTGCCCGTGAAGGTCGGCACGGTCCTGGAGAACCGGCGGGCGCGCCGGGAGCGGGACCGCCTGGAGGAGGAGAACGAGTACCTGCGCGAGGAGATCGGCGACCGCTACGAGAAGATCGTCGGCGACTCCCGGCGGATGCGGCAGGTGATGGCGGCGGTGGAGCGCGTGGGGGCCACCGACTCCTCGGTGATGATCTACGGGGAGAGCGGCACCGGCAAGGAGCTGGTGGCCCGCGCCCTGCACCGCGGCAGCCGGCGCCGGGAGGGGCCCTTCGTGCGCGTCAACTGCGGCGCCCTGCCCCGGGAGCTGGCCGAGAGCGAGCTCTTCGGCCACGAACGCGGCGCCTTCACCGGCGCCGTGCGCACGAAGAAGGGCAAGTTCGAGCTGGCCGAAGGCGGGACGATCTTCCTCGACGAGGTGGCCGATCTGTCGACGGAGCTGCAGGTGAGTCTGCTGCGCGTGCTCCAGGCCCGGGAGTTCGACCGCGTCGGCGGCGAGCGCACCCTGCGCGCCGACGTGCGCGTCGTGGCGGCCACCAACCGCCCCCTGAAGGAGATGGTCGAGGAGAAGGCCTTCCGCGAGGATCTGTTCTACCGGCTGGAGGTGATCCCCCTCCAGCTGCCGCCCCTGCGCGAGTGCCGGGAGGACATCCCCCTGCTGGTCGACCACTACCTGAGGAAGAAGTCGCGGGAAATCAACCGGCCCCTCAGGCGTCTGACCGGCCAAGCCCTGGAGATCCTCTGCGACTACGGCTGGCCCGGCAATGTGCGCGAGCTGGAGAACGTCATCGAGCGCACCATCGTCCTCAGCGACGGCGAGGCGATCGAGCCCTCCGACCTGCCCCTGGAGACGATGGGCCGGACGGGGGAGGGTGCGATGGAGACCGGCGACGGCGGCGGGCACCTGAACGAGCAGATGGAACGGCTGGAGCTCGAGTTGATCACGCGGGCCATGGAGGAGGCGCGGGGGGTGAAGACCCGGGCGGCGCAGATCCTCGGCTTGAAGACTCCCACCCTCGACTACAAACTCAAGAAGCACGGCGTCAGCTACGCCGAGCCGGCATGAATCGATCCCTTTCCCTGACGCTCCTGACCCTCACGGGCACGCTCCTGCCTGCGGGAGGCCAGCTGGACGAGCTGGCCGATCTCAAGGCGTCGCGGGAGCGCATCGACCGGGTCTCGCAGTCGCTGCAGCAGATCCGCAGCCGCTTCATGGCGCGCCGGGACTCCCTCTCCTCCCGGATCGACAGCCTCCGCAGCCGCGCCCCGGGTGTGCCGGAGCTTCGGCGCCTGCAGCTCGAGTCCCGGCAGCTTCTGCACCGGCTGCTGAACGTGGAGGTCCGCCTCGACAGCGCCGCCGCCGAGATGGAAGCCCTGAACGAGGAGCTGCGCGCCGCCTACGACTGGGAGATCAGCCAGCTGATCCGCCTGCTGGAGGACGGCGGCTGGGACGCCGGACTCTACCGGCAGCTGGAGGTGTTCCAGGAGGAGCGCCGGCTGCTGGGCTACAGCATCGGCCAGGGCCACTACCGCCTCGACGACGAGCACGAGCTGGCCCTCAACGAGGCGGACGGCCCGGAGGAGATCCGCCAGAAGAAGGAGCTCGCCCAGTACATGGCGGTCCGGGCCCGGAAGGACTGGCACCGCATCTCCCACCGCCTCGACTTCCTCGAGCGGAAGTTGCTGCTGCTGCAGCAGTTCGGCCCCGGCGAGGCGGCCCTGGTCCCCCGCGGCGGCACGGCCGCGCAGCCGCAGCAGGTGGGCGACACTCCGCCGGACGGCCCGGTGGCGCCTCCCGCCGAGGCGCCGCTGCTGCTGGAGTCGCAGCGGCTGAAGGCGAGACAGCAGGAGTTGCGCGAGGTGCTGGCCTTCCTGCAGGGGCGCATCAACGCCTTCAACGAGCGCATGGGCCGGATCCTCAATGGCGCGGAGTAGGCTCCCGGGGCCGGCCTGCCGAAGGCCGGAGCCGCGCCGGTGACGGACGACCTCACCCGGGTCTTCGAGCAGCTCTGGGTCGAGTTCCGGGCGCGCTGGTGCGTCTCCCGCGACCTCGGCGGGGCGCGGGCCTTCCACCACGAAGACGTGAAGATCCCCATGCTGCACCGGGTGGTGCAGGTCGACGCGGCACCGGGCGACGCCGACCGGCTGATCGACGCGGCCCTGGACCACTTCCGCCGCCAGGCCTTCGACTGCGCCTTCACCGTGACGCCGCTGGACCGCCCCGCCGACCTCGGCGAGCGCCTGCTGCGGCGGGGGTTCGACCTCGCGATCCGGGCCACCGCCATGCTCTGTGACCGGCCCGCCGAGCCCCTGCGGGCCCCGGAGGTGGAGGTCGCCGTTCCCGAGGCCGGCGAGTACGGCCTCTGGGCCGACGTCATGTGCCGGAGCTTCGACAACCCGCCCGAGTTCGGGCGGCTCGGCCGCACCGTCCTCGACATCCCCCGGGTGCGGCTCTACCTCGCCCGCCGAGGGGGAGAGCCGGCGGGCACCGCCCTGCTCTACTCGGACCACGGCATGGGCTACGTCGACCTGGTGGGCACCCTCCCGGGGCACCGCCGCCGGGGCGTGGCCTCGGCCCTGGTGGCGCGTGCCGCGGCCGACTCGGCGGCCCTGGGCAACCGCTGGACGACGCTGGAGACCGAGCCCGACAGCGATGCCGAGAGGGTCTACCGCCGACGCGGCTTCCGCCGCATGCACCTGCGTCCGCGCTACGTCCGCGCCGCCGGCTGACTCGGCGGCCGTCCTTCCTGCGTGACCTCTCTCGCCGACCTGCGCCGCCGCCTCGACCCGGGCGCCCCCGTCATCGACGCCCACGTCCACCCCCTCGACAACTTCGGCGGCTTCCCCCTCTCCGGCGCCGCCGAGGACGCCCGGCGGCTGAGCGAGGCCGCCCGGCGGGCCGGGGTCACCCGGGCCGTCCTGTTCTCCCTGCACACGAGCACCCCCCGGGAGCCGACGCCGGACGAGTGCCGCCAGGCCAACGACTACGCCCTGGCCATGCGGGACGTCTCCGAGGGGTTCTTCCTGCCCTTCTGCTACGTCTCGCCGGCGCACCCCGGGGAGGCGGTGGCCGAGATCGACCGCTGCGTCGCCGGTGAGGGCATGGTGGGCGTCAAGCTGTGGGTTGCCCGCCGCGCCTGCGAGCCCGGCCTCGACCCGATCCTGGGCCGGGCGGTCGAGCTGGAGGTGCCCGTGCTGCAGCACGCCTGGCGCAAGACCACGGGCAACCTGGCGGGGGAGTCCTTCCCGGCCGACGTGGCCCACCTGGCGCGGCGCCACCCGCGGGCGCGGATCATCATGGCCCACCTCAACGGCTGCAACCCCCGCGGCGTCGAGGACGTGCGGGACTGCGCCAACGTCTACGTCGACACCTCGGGGGGCGACCCGGAGAGCGGCATGGTGGAGTTGGCGGTGCGGCGCCTGGGGGCCGGGCGCGTGGTCTACGGGTCGGACGCGCCGATCCGCCACTTCGGCGTTACCTTGGCCAAGGTCCTCGGCGCGGACCTGGAGGCCGCGGAGAAGCGCCGCATCCTGTGGGACAACCTGCGCGCCCTGCTGCCGGCGCGGGCCGGCCTGGGGGACTGAGGAGCGTGGAGATCGTCGACGTCAGCGCCTGGACCGGCCACTGGGCGTCGCTGCGGCTGCCCGGTACGGCGGACCGGGTGGTCGCCTCGCTGGAGGAGATGGGCGTGGGGAGTGTCCTCCTGTCGCCCCTGGACGCCGCCTTCGCCCACAACCCGCACCTGGCCAACGCCGACGTCTACGAGGCGGCGGAACGCTTCCCCGCGGTGCGGCCGGTGCCCGTCCTCGACCCGGGCCTGGCCACCTGGCGCGAGGAGCTGACCCTGGCCGTGGAGCGAGGGGCGCCCGCCGTGCGCTGGCTGCCGGCCTACGGCGGATACGACCTGCGGGACTCCGACGAGTGCGCCGCCGCCGTGGGCGAGGCCGGGCTCGTTCTCATGGTGCAGACGCGGCTGGAGGACCCCCGGCGTCAGCACCCCGGGGCTGTGATCGACGACGTGGAACCCGCCGAGGTGGCGGACCTGGCGCGGCGGAACCCCCGGGTGCCGGTGGTCATCGGCGGGGCCACCTGGAGTGCGATCCTCGCCCTGGCGCCGCAGATCCTCGCCCTGGAGCGGCTGTACGCCGACGTCTCCCAGGCCGACGGCATGGACAGCCTGCTGCGCATGGTGGAGGCGGGACTGGCGCCGCGGCTGCTCTTCGGCACCCACGCCCCGTTCTTCGTGCCCCTCGCCGGCCTCGCCCGCGTGGTGCTGGACCTGGAGGCGGCGGAGGCGGAGGCGGTCCTCGGCGCCAACGCGCGCCGGCTGCTGCCTCAGCGGGACTGAGCGGCGGCCCTCTCCCGGCGCACCCGGGCCGGCACGTCGTCCTCGCGGATCTCCGACGACAGGATGCCCAGGCCGCGGTCGGCCAAGGGCAGCTCGACCTTGACGCACCCCCGCCGGTGGGACTCGCGCAGGGCCACGGCCACCTCCAGCGCCGCGCGCCCGTCGTCGCCGGAGCAGCGGGGGTCGCCGCCGGACTCGATGCACGCGATCAGGTCGTCGACGATGGTCAGGCCCATGCCCTGCATGCGCGCCGGCCACGGGAAGGGGACCCGCGCCGCCAGGCCGCGGTTGCGGGGGCCTCCCTCCACGGGACGCCACATCTCCCAGTCCAGGGCGTTGGCGCCCGAGCGCACCCGGCCCCCGGTTCCGATCACGTCCACCTCCCAGGAGGCGAGTCCGCCCTCCGTCGACCGCAGGTAGGCGCGCACGCCGTTGTCGAAGGCGAGGTAGGCGTTGCCCTGCAGGTCGGTCTCGCCGGCGGCGGCCTCGTCGGACTCCATCTCGCCGAAGACCCAGCTCACCTGGCCGCCGGCGAGGTAGCGGATGATGTCGATGGCGTGGGAGCCGTTGTGGGAGAGGCCGCACTGGGCGTAGGCCGTGACCTGCAGGACCCGCCCCAGGTCGCCGCTGTCGATGCTCCGGCGGGTCTCGGCGTAGAACGGGTTCCAGCGCCGGGCGCAGTTGACGGCGAGGGCGGCGCCGTGGCGGCGGCAGGCGTCGACCATGTCGTCGGCCTCGGCCAGGGTCAGGGCCAGCGGTTTCTCGGCCCAGATGGCCCGCACCCCGGCGGCGGCGCAGTCGACGACGATGCGGTGGCGGACCCGCGCCGTGGTGCAGACGCTCACCAGGTCGGGCCGCTCCTCGGCGAGCATCTCCCGGTAATCGGCGTAGAGATGGCCGGACCCCAGGCCCCAGCGCTCGCCGAAGATGGCCCGCTGCTCGTCGTGGGGGTCGGCGCCGGCCACCAGCTCGACCTCGGGGTGGGCGTGGTAGCTGGGGCCGTGGCAGTAGGGCAGGAAGATCGAGCCGCCCCACTCGATCTCGTCGTCGAAGGTGCTGCCCATGCGGCCGAGGCCGATCACGGCGGCGCGGTACGGCATCGGAATTCTCCTTGAAAGCGAGGCCTCACGTTGGGGGAACGGGGGCGAAGGAAAGCGGCACGGCCCGCCCCTGTCCACAGGGACACCGCCGGGGGGCGGGGAGCCGCGTCACGACCCGCCAGCCGGCGGCCGGGCCGCCGGGCCGCGCCTCCGCCTTCCCTGGTTTGACTCGCGGACGGCGCCGGGTACTTTCGGCGCCGGGAGGACGGCGGCATGGTGGAGGACCTCTGGTTGATCGTAACGGGCGCCGGCATCGGGATCCTGGTGTTGAGTCTGGTCGTCATGTGGCAGGCTTCCCGGACCCGGCGGTGGACGATCCGGATCGTCGCGACGACCGGCGCCCGGGAGACCTCCGGAACCCCCGCCGCCGACGCGGCTTCCGTCTGCGCTCTGCCCGGCTGCGAGGAGTCGATCTCGCCGGACCGCCTCCGGCGCTGGCCCTGGATCCGTACCTGCAGCCCGGGGCACGCGACCCGACTGGCCAGGTTGCAGCGCCGCCGCGGGCGCGGCGGCTGACCTCCCACCACGCGGGCTGACGACCCGTGCGCATCTTCGGCATCTCCGACCTCCACGTCGACTTCGCCCCCAACCTCGAGCAGGTCGCCTCCCTGCCCGTGGGGCCCCACCGCGCCGACACCCTGGTGGTGGCCGGGGACATCTGCCACCGGCTGGACCGCGCCGAGGAGGCCCTCGGCCTGCTGGCCGACCGCTTCGAGCAGGTCTTCCTGGTGCCCGGCAACCACGACCTGTGGGTGAAGAGCGGGGAGCCCGCCCCGGAGGCGGCGGAGCCGGAGAGCTCCCTCGACCGGCTGGAGGCCCTGCGGCGCCTGGCCGGCCGCCTCGGCATCCGGATGGAGCCCGGCCCCGCCGGGACGGATTGGTGGGTCCTGCCCCTGCACGGCTGGTACGAGCCCGGTTTCGGCGCCGAAGGCGCCCCGGAGGTCGACATGTCCCGCCACTGGTCCGACCCCAACCGCTGCCGCTGGCCGCCGGAGCAGTCGACCGACGAGGCGCGCTGCGCCTGGTTCGAGCAGCTCAACCGGCCGGCCCTGAGGACGCCTCCGGGCCGCCGGGTGCTGAGCTTCTCCCACTTCGTGCCGCGGCCGGAGCTGATCCCGCCGCTGGAGGGGCTGCGGTTCAAGGAACTGCCCCGCGTCTCCGGCACCCTGCGGCTCGATCGCCAGCTGCGCGCCGCGGGCTCTCGCCTGCACCTGTTCGGCCACACCCACATCGCCTGGGACGCCGTCATCGACGGGGTCCGCTACGTGCAGCGGCCCCTGGCCTATCCCCACGAGCGGGCCCGCCGGGGCGAGACGGGGATCGAGCTGGTGCGGCTGGTCTGAGGCCCTACTCGTAGCGCAGGGCGTCGATGGGGTTGAGCAGGGCCGCCTGGCGGGCGGGGTAGTAGCCGAAGCCGATGCCCACGGCGGCGGCCACCCCGAAGGCGAGGGCGATCGTCCAGGGCTGGACGATCGTCTTCCAATCGGCGTAGAGGGTGATGACCTCGGTCATGGAGTACCCGAGGAGCACGCCGATGATGCCGCCGATGAGGCTGACCATCACCGCCTCCACGAGGAACTGGGCCAGCACGTCGCGCCGGCGCGCGCCCAGGGCCCGGCGGATGCCGATCTCCCGGGTGCGCTCGAGAACGGAGGCGAGCATGATGTTCATGATGCCGATGCCGCCCACCACCAGGGAGATGCCGGCGATGCAGCCCATGACGACGTTGAAGATCGCCTGCGTCCGCTGGCTCTGGCGCATCAGCTCCTCGGGGATGGCGATCTTGAAGTCGTCGACGCCGCGGTGGCGCCGCTGCAGGATGGAGCGAACGATGTTGGCCGCCTCCTGCAGGCGGCCGGGGTCGGTCACCTTCACCGTGATCTGCGTCAGCTCGGGGTCCGTGGCCTCCCACTTGAACCGCTTGAGGATCGTGTTCAGGGGGATGTAGATGTCCTCGTCGGTGTTCCGCACCTCGAGGACGCCGCCGATCTTGCCGCCGGCCGCGCCCTTGTCCCGCAGGACGCCGACGACCGTGTACCACTGGTCCTGGACCTTGATCTGCCGGCCCAGGGCCTCCTCGAAGTAGAACAGGGAGCGCTTGGCGTCGCTGCCGAGGACGCAGACGCGGCGAGCCTCCAGCAGGTCTTCCTCGGTCAGGAAGACCCCCTCCTTCATCGAGGCGTTGAGCACCTCGATGTACTCGGGAGTCGTGCCCACGAGCATCGTCTGGAAGGCGTTGCTCTGGTAGCGGGCCTTGACCTTCAGCTCGCGCTGGGGGGTGACGATGCGGGCGAGGGGGCAGATCTCCCGCACCGCCCGGGCGTCGGCCCGGGTCAGCCCCTGGGACAGGTTGCTGCTGCCGGCGTCCTCCTCGCCGGCGCCCTCCTCCTCCTCGGGGTTCCAGTGCTGGACGATGATGTTGTGGATCCCCATCTGGCTGATCTGCTGCAGGGCCTCCTGCTTGGCCCCCTCGCCGATGGAGAGCATGGCGATGACGGCGCCGACGCCGAAGATGATGCCGAGCATGGTGAGGGTGGTGCGCAGCTTGTGGGACATCAGTCCCGCCACCGACAGGTCGAAGGTCTCGCGCAGGTCCACCGGGCTACTCCACGGCGGCGGCCGGCGCCGCCGCCTGGGCCTCCTCGACGCCGCCGAGTTTTTCCAGGACCACCGTCGGGTCGCGCAGCGCAACCCGGTCGTTCGAGCCCAGGCCCTCCTCGACGATCACGTAGTCCTCGTTGCGCGCTCCCAGGGAGACCTCCTGCTCCACCGGCTGGCCGCCCTGCATCCGGTAGACGAGGGTGCGCCCGCCCTTCTCGAAGACGGCGTCGATGGGGATGTAGAGGGGGATCTCGACGGCGTCGGTCTCCTCGGTCTCCTCGATCTCGGCCTCGTCCTCCGGGGGACGAGGCGGGATGGTCTCGACGATGACCTCGCAGGCGGCGGTCATGCCCGGCTTCAGACGCGGGTCCTCCTCGTCGATCTCCACGAGGATGTCGAAGACCTGCACGTTCTTGTCGCCCTCCTTCTCGTGGCCGAGGGAGGCGATATTCGAGATCTTCCCGTGGAAGACCGGTCCGGGCAGGGCGTCGAGGCGGACGAGGACCTCGTTGCCCGCCTCGAGCTTGTCCACGTCGACCTCGTTGACCCAGGTCTTGACCTGCATGCGCGAGAGATCGGGCAGGGTGATCAGGGTCTGGCCCCCCCAGGGCTCGTCGCCGACCCGGATCTTCTCCGGCCGGGATCCCTTCCAGATCCTCTGGTAGACCACGAGGCCGGGCTTCTCGGCGTGGATGGAGAGGGCCTCGAGGTCCTTGGTGGCGCGCTCTATGGCCCGCTCCTCGTCGGCCACGCGCAGCTCCTGCTTGGTGCGCTCCGCCTCGTCGACGATGCGCTGGGCCTCGATCTTCTTGCGCGCCTGCTCCAGGGCCAGCTCCGCCTGCCGGGCCTTGAGCTTGGCCTCCTCGCGGTCGACGAAGGACTCGAACTTCATCTTCTCCATCTGCAGCTCGGCCAGGCGCAGGGAGTTCTCCTTGTTCTCGATGTCGGCCTCCTGGCGGGCCATTTCCACGCCCTGGTTGGCCAGGGTCTTGCCCAGCTCGGCCCTGGCCGCTTCGAGCTCGTGCTCCTTCTCGGTGACTTCCTTCTCGAACTCGACGCGGTCGAACTCGATTACGAGGTCGCCCACCTCCACGACCTCGCCCTCGGGGAAGAGGTGGGTGATCTTGAGCTGGCCGCGCACCCTGGGCGAGGTGATCTGCTCGGACTTGATCGCCTCCAGCTCGCCGTCCTTCAGGTGCAGGGAGATGACGAACTCGCCCTGCTGCACGGGGAAGGAGGCGACGGCGGCGCTCTGCTCCTTCAACAGCAGCCGGGAGGCGGCCACCCCCGCGGCCACCACCAGCAGCAGGCCCGCGGCCAGCAGGAGGGTCCGGGGAGCGGTGAAGCGGTGGTCTACGGCCATGTCCGGCTCTCCTATATCAGGCCCGGATCGCTAAGGGCGACGACGTCGCCCTCCCGCAGGCCCTCCTCGATGACGACCCGGAGGCCGTTGGCCTCGCCTGCCGTTACCTCCACGGCCTCGAAGCCTCCGGACCCCCGGCGCCAGGCGATGGTGCCCTCCCCCCGGGCGTGGACGGCGTCGAGGGGCAGGGTCAGGACGTCCGGCCGGGTCTGCAGGATCACCTCCACCGAGGCGGACATCCCCGGGAAGAGGCGGTCGTCCTGCTCGGCGATGTCGACGATCATCTCGAAGACCTGCACGTTGGGGGCGCCCTCCTTCTCGGCGGCCATGGGAGCCACCTCGCGGACGACTCCGTGGAAGACCGGGCCCGGCAGGGCCTCGAGCCGGATCAGGGCCGGCAGTCCCGCCGCCACCGAGTGCACGTCCATCTCGCCCACCTGGGAGACGACCTGCATCGAGTCCAGCTCCGGCAGGGCCACCAGGCTCATGCCGCTCCAGACCACGTCCCCTTCCTTCACCTTTTCCCTGCGGCCGGCGCCGCGCTTGCGGATCACCTCGTGGACGACCAGGCCCGGCCGCGTGGCGCGCACGCTGAGCCTCTCGTAGTCGGATACGGCGCGGTCGTAGCTCTGTTGGCGGTGGCCGATGTGGATCTCCCTGTTCGACCGCTCGACGCGCTCCACGATCTCCTGGGCCTCGAGGTTGGCGCGCGCGTCCTTGATGGCGCGCTCGGCCTGTCCGACGCCGATGCGGGCCTCCTCGCGCTCGATGGCCGAGCCGTACTCCGCCTTGTCCAGGCTGATCCGGGCCAGCTCCAGGGCCGCCTCCTTCTGGGCCACCTGCATGGTCAGCTCGGCGCGCCGCCGCTTCTGCTCGGCTTCGAACTTCACCAGGTCGGCCCTGGCCTGCTTCAGCCGGCTGACCTTGTCCTTGATCTCCTGGGCGTGCCAGGCGCGGTCGAACTGCAGGATCAGGTCTCCCGGTTCGACCTGCTCTCCATCGGGCCACAGGTGCACGATCTTCAAATCGCCCCGCACCCGCGGAGAGACGACCTTCTCGTCGCGGGCGGCGCGCAGCTGCCCGGCCTCCACGTGGGTCCGCCGGAACTCGCCGCGGGTGACGGTGGCCGTGGGCACGGCGGCGCCCGCGTCTCCCCCGAGGAGGGCGGTGCCGGCCCAGACGGCCCCGGCCGCCGCGGCCGTCACGCACCCGGCGCCGATCCATCGCCTGGCCGCCCGGCTCACGCCTCAGCCTCCAGCCGCCGGCGGGTCCCCGGCGGCGGCGTCGCTCTCCACCCGGCCGTCGAGGAAGCGGACGACGCGGCGGGCGCAGGCGGCGATGTGCTCTTCGTGGGTGACCAGGATGATCGTGTTCCCGGCCTCCTGCAGGCGGCCGAAGAGCTCCATGATCTCGATTCCGGTGCGCGAGTCCAAGGCCCCCGTGGGCTCGTCGGCCAGCACGATGGAGGGCTCGTTGGCCAGGGCCCGGGCGATGGCCACGCGCTGGCGCTGGCCGCCGGACAGCTCGTTGGGCCGGTGGCTCATGCGGTCGGCGAGGCCCACCGCCTCCAGGGCCTGCTCGGCGCGCTGGCGGCGCCCGGTGCCGGTGACGCCGGCGTAGACCAGGGGCAGCTCGACGTTGCGCAGTGCGTCGGAGCGGGGCAGGAGGTTGAAGGTCTGGAAGACGAAGCCGATCTCCTCGTTGCGGATGCGGGCCAGCTCGTCGTCGTCCATGTCGCTGGCCAGCTGGCCGTTGAGACGGTAGGCGCCGGCGGTGGGCACGTCGAGACAGCCGATGATGTTCATCAGCGTCGACTTGCCCGATCCGGACGGGCCCATGACGGCCACGTACTCGTTGGCGGCGATCTCCAGGTCGACGCCGCGCAGGGCGTGCACCTCGGTGCCGCCCATGTCGTAGGTCCGGGTGATGCCCTCCATCTGGATGAGGGACGCCGCGGGGGGCATCAGTCGTTCCCGTGGACCGGGCGCAGCAGGTCGGACCGCACCCAGCCGGCGGTGGTGTCGGCGGGCACCCGCACCCTCGTCCAGCCGCCGCCGAGGCTGTCCGGGTCCTCCTCCAGCAGGAGCACGGTGGCCGCCTCGAGGCGGGTGCTGTCGGCGGCGGCGGGGGAGGCGCGCAGGCCCGCCGGCCAGGCGAGGTAGACCATGCGCTCCAGGTAGGCGTCCACGGTGCGGCGGAAGCTGTCGAGGGCGTCGCGGGCGAAATCGTCGAAGGGGTTCACCGGGACCGCGGCGAGGTTGTTCAGCCTCCACGTGACCCGCACGGTCTCGCCGACCCGGCGGCGCACGTCCGGGACCTCGGCGCCGTCCTCCGGCGGGCGGACCCCGTCGACGAGGAAGCTCGCCGTCACCAGGGCCTCGGTCTCGGGGCTGGCGGGATTCGGCCGGGCATCCCATCCCTGGAGGCGGGGGTTCTGGAAAGTGGTGAGGGCGTAGGCCTGGGTGATCTCGTCGAAAGAGGCGGTGATCCCCCGGTACTCGCACCCGGCGGAGCGAACGGACTCCAGGTCGAGAGCCGGGACGCGTTCCACGGGCGCCGGCGGATCGGGTATGAGGGGGATGGCAGCGAAGATGAGCAGGGCCGGAATCTGCGTGACCCGGCGCCGGGGATCGGCCATCAGCGCCTGGCCAAGCGACGTAAGTGGTTGACTGAGTTGAGGGTAACTGGGAAGGTGATCGTGGTCAAGGAGATTGGGCTGGCCGGCCGGGCCGACAGCGGGTTTCACTATACTACATGCTTCAGTATCGCCATCCCGGCCGGCTCGACCTCGTGGGTCAGCCGAGCTGAGGGCGACGACCTCCCCGGCGGCCCGAGGCCCTGACGGACGACATGAGCGAGAGTCAGAACATCGAGTGGAAGGAGACCTGGCGGGACGAGTACCTGAAGTGGATCTGCGGCTTCGCCAACGCCCAGGGCGGCGTGCTGGAGATTGGCAGGAACAACCGGGGGGAGGTGGTCGGAGTGAAGGACGTGCTTCGGCTGCTCGAAGAGATCCCCAACAAGGCGCAGTCATTGCTGGGCATCGTAGTGGACGTGAATCTGAAGTCCAAGGACGGCCGGGAATATCTGGAAGTCGCGGTCGATCCCTACCCCAATCCAATCAGCTACAAGGGCGAATTCCACTATCGCAGCTGCAGCACCAAGCAGGTTCTCAGAGGTGCTGCACTCAGCCGGTTCCTGTTGCAGAAGTACGGCCGCACGTGGGACGATGTGCCCCTGCCGGGCGTCGGCCTCAAGGACCTGGACGGTCGCGTCCTCCAAGGGTTTCGCCAGCGGGGTGCCGAGAGCCAACGCTTGCCGCAGGACATCCTGGAGGAATCCGACGAAGGGGTGATCGAGAGGCTTCAGTTGAGAGAGGCTGGTTTCCTGAAGCGCGCCGCGGTGCTGCTCTTTCATCCTCGACCGGACCGGTTCGTGATGGAAGCCTATGTGAAGATCGGCTGTTTCCGTGGTTCGGAGTTGCTGTATCAGGATGTGGTCGAAGGGGATCTATTCACCCAGGTCGATCGGACGATGGACTTGCTGTACTCCAAGTACACGAGGGCATTGATCTCCTACGACGGCGTCTACCGCGTGGAGACCTTCCCTGTGCCGCGCGAAGCCATGCGGGAAGCGGTGATCAACGCCGTCATCCACCGCGACTACGCCAGCCCCACCACGATTCAGATCCGCGTGTACGACGACCGGATTGCGGTCTGGAATGCGGTGCAGTTGCCGCCGGAATGGGTCGCCGATCCACTTGCCGGGGATCTTTCCTCGAAGCCGTACAACCCGCGGATCGCCTACGCCTTCTTCCGGGCCGGAACGATCGAAGCCTGGGGGCGGGGCATCCGCCGGATCGTGGACATGTGCCGGGAGGCCGGCAACCCCACACCGGAGTGGAGGGTGGACTCGAGTGGCGATGGTCTGTGGTTGCGGTTCCCGTTCTCCGCCTCGTACCGGGCCGCCGATTCCGAGGCCGGCACCGCCACCACCCCGAGGACTACCCGGGCAGGGGTAGTCGGTGAGGTTGAAGCCGCGGACCAGCCAGAGTCGCAGCCAGAGTCAGCAGAGTCGCAGCCAGAGTCACAGCCAGAGTCATCAGAGTCACAGCCAGAGTCGCTGGCGCTGAGAGTGCTCAAGGAACTGGCGGATGGGCCGATGTCGAAGACGGAGCTGTCCAGCAGTCTGGGACAGAAGAAGATCTCCGGTCAGCTCAACAAGGTGATCCGGCTGCTTGTTGCTGACGAGAGAATCGCATACACGATTCCCGACAAGCCCCGGAGCCGGCTCCAGCAGTACCGGCTGACGGACAAGGGTCGGACCGCGGTCGCAGCCTTGGAGCCGGGAAGCTCCCGGACGTGAGCACTGTCGAGCGCGAAGTCCGCACCCTGACCCACCGCGACTGGACGCGGTACGAGGAGATCGAGGTGGTCCACTACTCGGACCGCAACGAGATCTTCAGCCCCGGCGCGCTGCAGAACGGGATGACCGTCGAGAAGATGATCGCCAGCCAACGGGTGCCCCGCAATCTGCTCATCTCCGAGACGCTGCGGGACTACAGCTATTCCGATGCACGGGGCATGGGGGTGCGCAACAAGATCATCCCCCTGATGCGCGCCCACACGGGCGTCGACCCGGAGTTCGAGGCGACGAGGACTACCTGCGGTTGACGCTGAGGCGGGGTACCTCCGAGGTCGCCCTCGGCATGTCTGCTCGCTCCAGGGGAGGGGGATAGAATGCGCGCACCAAGTCCGCGGTACACCAAACAGGAGTTCGCCCGTCGCGGCGATGAGATCTACGACCGGCAGGTAAGTCCCAACGTCGGATCCGAGGACGAAGGGAAGTTCGTTGTCATCGACATCGAAACGGGAGCCTATGAGATCGACCAGGACGAGCTGGCCGCATCCGATCGGCTCCTCGCACGAGTACTTGATGCACAGATCTGGACCCGGCGGGTGGGGTCCCGCTACGCCCGCCGCATCGGGTGTCGCAGCGGAGTTGCGTCACCTGGGATGGCAGGCCGAGGCGGATTGCCGTGGACGAGGTGGACTGTGGTCCCCTGGTTGGCATGTCGCTGCTCCACGGCTACGAGTTGACAATGGAAGTGGTGACGGGAGGCCGTGTAGCCATCAGTCCCCTGACGTAGCAGTAGAGGGCTTCGAGCATCGCTGACCAGAAGGGAAACCATGGAAGACAGGCTACGGGACGCGTATCTCAAGAAGGCACAACGGTTCATTGAGTCCGGAAAGCTCGACCAGGCGCAGCAGGACATCCCCGAGGTAGTCGAGAACCTTCGCCAGGCACGCCGGGCGGTGCTCTCCGGTGACAACGAGTGGGCCTCACTGGTGGCGAAAGGGCTCGACGAACGACTGACGAAGCGCACGAGAGACGCAATCCTGCAGTGGATCGAGTCCCGTCCGGAAGACGCCTTGCATGCCTTGCGAACGCTGTGGGCAGAGGACGACATGGCCCCTGGCGAGCGTATCCGAGCGTTCCTCAACCAGGTACCCGAAGACGTAGGGGCTGATCGAAGGAACCCGTTGAGACCGGTCTCGATCCTTCTGATGGCGTTGGGCCTGGAATATCCACCTTTCAGGATGCGATCGTTCCACGGGAAGGCCTATCGCAAGACAGGCCATCCCCCACCCGGTACCAAGGATGCGGGAAACAGATACGAGTATGCGCTCGACTTTCTCGATCAACTCGTCCACAGAGCTCGCGAACTGGGCTTCGACAGGCCCGCCAACCGTCACGACGCTCAAGGCCTCGTGTGGTGGTGGACCGGGCCGGGAAAACCGGTGAAGGACCCTCCGCACAGCTCCGATGCTGCCGACGAGGAGCCGGTGGCGTCCCTGGAAGAACTGGCAGAGGCACTGCTGTTCGACACCGACTCCCTTCAGGTCATCGAAAAGCTCCTGAACGACAAGCGCCAAGTGATCTTCCAGGGGCCGCCCGGCACCGGCAAGACATACGCTGCCCGGAAGATAGCGGCGTGCCTGGCCGGATCGGCCGAGCGGGTGCGGCTGGTCCAGTTCCACCCGTCGTACGCCTACGAGGACTTCGTTCAAGGCTACCGGCCAACCCTGAGAGAGGGCCAGGCAGGTTTCAAGCTGAGTAACGGACCCCTGCTCGACATGGCCGAGAGGGCTCGGGCAGAGCCGGATGCCAGGCACTTCCTCGTCATCGACGAGATCAACCGGGGCAACCTCGCCAAGGTTCTCGGCGAGTTGTATTTCCTGCTGGAGTACCGCGACGAGGAGATGCGCCTCCAATACTCCGACGAGCCCTTCTCCCTGCCCTGGAATCTCCACATCATCGGCACCATGAACACCGCCGACCGCTCCATAGCGCTGGTCGACCTCGCCCTGCGGCGGCGGTTCCACTTCGTGGAGTTCCACCCCGGCGAGCCCCCGGTCAAGGGTCTGCTCAGGCGCTGGCTCAGCAAGAACGCCCCCGGGATGGAGTGGGTCGCGGACCTCGTCGACCAAGCCAACGAGAAGCTGCAGGACCAGCAGGGGGCCATCGGCCCGAGCTACTTCATGCGCAACGGGCTCGACGAGGAGATGGTCCGCCTGATCTGGCAGCACAACGTCCGCCCCTACATCGAGGAGCAGCTCTTCGGGCAGCCGGACCGCATCGACGAGTTCGATCTGGAGAGGCTGCGGCGTGAAGTCGAGGGTGCGGCCCCGGAAGGCGGCCCCGAAGAGATCGGCGCCGAGAGTTCCGGCTCTGATGATGCGGACCCTTGACCTCCAGGAGCACACGCGAAGCGGCCCCGTGCGGCTGTCCTCGCCGGAGCGCGACGCCCTCCGCGCGATACCGTCGCTCACCATCGAGCCCGCTCCGGGAGAAGACTCCTGGTACCTGACGCCCGGCGCCACCATCGGCGCCCTCGAGCTCGGCGATCTCTCGGTATCCATCCGCCCCAAGCTGGAGATATCGCGGGTCCTGTTCCTCGGCTCCTACGCGATGGGAGAGATCGATCCGCGGGAGGAGCGCTTCGCCTTCGAGGAGGCGGATACCCTGGTCGAGACGCTGGCCCCCGCCCTCGTCTCCGCCGCCCGGCGGGCCTTCGCGCGCGGGCTGCTCCACGGGTACCCGATCGAGGAGGAGGCGCTTCACACGGTCCGGGGACGAATCCTTGTCGCGGAGCAGCTCCGGCGCAGGTTCGATCGGCCACTACCGATGGAGGTCCGGTACGACGAGTTCACGGAGGACATCCCGGCGAACCAGTTGGTGAAGGCGGCGGCCGTGTTGTTGGGCCAGATGCGGATTCGGCACGCGCCTTCCCGCGCCGGACTCCGCTGGGTCGGCGCGATGCTCGACAACGTATCGCGGGTTTCCTTTCCACCGAAGGAGGTGCCGGTCGTCCAGTTCGACCGGCTGAACGAGCACTACCGAGAAGCTGTCACGCTGTCACGGCTCATCCTGCAGCACACAGCCTTCGAGACCGACCGGGGCGGCCTGCGCGCGCCCGGCTTCCTGATGGACATGAACAAGGTGTTCCAGGGTTTCGTGACCCGGGCCCTGCGGGAGGAACTCGGAGCCTCCGAGCTCACCTTCCGCTCGGATGACCGGACTCCCCGGGTCACCCTCGACGAGGATGGGCACATCCGGCTCAAGCCCGACTTCTCGTGGTGGGAGGGCCGGACCTGCACCTTCGTCGGCGACGCGAAGTACAAGAACATCAGCGGCGAGCGAGAGATCCCCAACGCCGACCTCTATCAGCTCCTGGCCTACACCACCGCCCTCGACCTGCCCGGCGGCCTGCTGATCTACGCGCAGGGCGAGGCGGCGCCGGCGGAGTACCTGGTTCGCCACTCGGGGAAGCGGTTGGAGGTCGTGTCCCTCGATCTGTCCGGGGAGATCGAGGACGTTCTGGCTTCCATCGGAGGCCTCGCCCGGAGGGTCCGCCGCCTGCGCGACAAAGCCCGGAGAGTCGCCCGGGCGGCCTGACGCGCTCCCCGGTCAACTGACGCCAGGGACTCCACCGCCTCCCAGGTCCTGCCCGGGTCGATTGCGTCTGCAGCGTCGGCGACCGCCGCGTGGCCTGCGCCACGCGGGAGTCTCCGCCGTCCGCCTCTCCGCAGCCCCTCAGCCCAGCAGGCCCTCCAGCCGCCCATAGTCATCAAACGTCTCCGCGGCCCCCGCCTCCCTCAGCACCGGCGCCGGGTGACTCGACGTGAACCCCAGGGCGCGCATGCCGGCACCGACCGCCGCCTGGAGCCCCGGCACCGAGTCCTCGATCACGACGCAGCGCGACGGCGGCACCCCCAGGCGCCGGGCCGCCAGCAGGAAGAGATCGGGTGCCGGCTTGCCATGCTCCACCTCGGTGGCGGAGCACACGGTCTCGAAGTACCGATCCAGGCCCGTCTCCGCCAGCGAGAACCGGATCCTCGGGAGGCGTCCCGATGAGGCCACGGCCATCCTGCGGCCCCGGCCATGCAATCGTCCAAGCAACTCCGGCAGACCGGGGAAGGTGGTCAGGACGCCGCGGGCCTGGCGCTCGAACTCGGCTTCGCGCTCCTCGAGGATCCCCTCCAGGCGGTCGCCGGTGACCCGGCGGTAGTGCTCGAGGACGGCGTCGTCGGAGCGGCCGGTGAAGCGATCCAGGTCGGTCGAGGTCGCTCGCACGCCCCGGCGCAGGAGCACGGTCTGCCAGGCCGCGTTGCTGAGTGGCTCGCTGTCGACGAGGACGCCGTCGCAGTCCCAGATCAGGGCTTCTTCCATGTCAGTCCGCGGCCAGGGCCTCCACCACCAGGTCCAGGGCCCGCTCCGCGTCGATGGTGTACGCCACCTTCGCGTTGGCCTCGGGAGCTGGCCGCAGGGGGCGCTCGTCGACCACGGTCATGCCCCGCGTCAGCCGACCCTCCAGCTCGACCCGGACATGCCTCGGCCGCGTCACCAGCAGCTCCGGATGGGTCACCGCCAGGACGGCGCAGGGGTCGTGCAGGGCGGCGCTGCGGCGTCCGGTGAGGGCCTCCACCCGGCCGTGGAGGAAGTCGAAGGCCGGAACCGCAAAGCGCGCCGCGGGTGAGTCGAGGCCGTGAAGGCGCGCGGTGAAGGCGTCTCCGGTGCGCAGCTGTCGGGTGAGGTTCAGGCCGCACATGGTTAGATCGGCGCCCGACTCGAAGACCCGCGCCGCGGCCTCGGGATCGGCGAAGACGTTGAACTCGGCCGCCGCGGTGGAGTTGCCCGGGCCAATGCCGCCGCCCATGAGGGAGAGGCCGGCGATGCGCCGCGGCCAGGTCGGATCGCGCTCGATGGCGAGGGCGAGGTTGGTCAGCGGACCGAGGGCGAGGACCCACACGCCCTCACCGGCGGCTTCGAGAAGGAAGGTGACGGCGTCGTCGCTGGCCGGGACCCGCTCGTGCTCGACGGGGGCGGCACCGCCCAGGCCCGACTCGCCGTGGACCTCGGAGGCGTGGACCGGCTCGCCGGCCAGGGGACGGGCGGCGCCGGCGTGGACGGGGGTGTCGGCCCCGAGGAGGGCGGTCACGAGGAGGGCGTTGGCCGTGGTCGCCTTCAGCGGCGCGTTGCCGCTGACCGTGGTGATGCCGATCACCTCGGCGTGGCGGTGGGCCAGGATCAGGGCGACGGCGTCGTCGAGACCTGGATCGCAGTCGATCACCACTTTCACGTCCATCCCGATTCTCGCTTTTTCGTCTAGACCCAGTAGATGTTGTTGTCCGTCATCCCGGAGAGCCAGTCGATGACCAGCCACAGGCCGGCGATGAAGAACTGGCCGAGGATGAGGCCGAGGAAGAAGGGCCGCGCCCGGTAGAACAGGCCGGGTCCCCCGTACTTGAGGATGACCGACTTGATCAGCCAGGCGAGGAAGACCGACAGGGTCAGGTAGTTGGTCATGGAGATGGTGCTCACGGCGAAGCCGAGGGGGTGCAGGGGCCACCACAGGAAGTGGTGGCGGGCGAACATCAGGCCGGCCATGACGGCGCCGCCGATGCCGGTGGAGAGCCAGCCGACGCCGTCGGGGCCGTCGGGGTTGTTCATCTGGTGGGTGATGAAGTTGAAGGGATAGGCGGGCCCCCCGGTGGGGCCGAAGAACCAGCTGTTCAGGTTGATGCCGCCGTAGGCGTAGCTCATGTACATCACCGCCCAGATCGACGCGGCGATGCTGGCCACCACCGCCAGGGCGATCGCCCAGAACAGGGCCCGCTTGCGGCGGGCGAGCTGGTCCTCGGCCAGGCGCAGGCCGTTGGCCGCCGAGGCCATGACGAAGGTGCGCACGTCGGCGGCCCAGACGTAGGTGAAGCCGAGGGCGGTGAGCGTCTGCGGGCCGAGGACGGTGTTGCCGAAGCTGGAGTGCATGAAGTCGGAGGGGATCAGCGGCGCCCGGGCCGCGGCCACGCCGCCCTCGGCGACGATGCGCGTGATGGCGAGGAAGACGAGGTACATCACCCCGAGGTAGACGGGCACCGCCCACAGGGCCATGCCCGCCATCCACAGCCACCAGCCGGTGAGCGCGTTGACCCCGCAGAACCCGAGCACGGCGGTGCGGTAGGAGAGGATCTCGTCGCTGTCGTCCACGTCCGCGTCTCCCCTCAGGGCCTTGCGCAGGACGTCGCGCAGGTGCTCGCGGGCCGTCCACAGGCCGAAGAGCACCATGACGACGAAGGCGCCCATGCCCTGGTGGGCGACGATCGGCTCGGGCGGGGCGTACCACAGCCTCTCGGGGGAGGAGACGCCGAGCACTCCAAAGACGCCCTCCTGGGCGCGGGCCAGGAGGCTGAAGAACCAGATGGAGAAGGCGATCTCGGTGTTGACCAGGTAGCTGAAGCCGAGCATGGGGAAGCTCAGGGCGATCGACAGGCTGGCGGTGTTGCGGAACAGGGGGATCGAGGTCTGGGTGACGACGGTGGGTATGAAGTTGTAGTAGTTGTGCAGCGCCTTCATGGTGCCGACGACGACGGGGACGAGGAACCCCGTCCACATGAGCCAGCTGCGGAAGAACGGCTTGAGGGCGCGCCCGCGGCCGTCCTCCTCGATCATGGCCAGGGGCACCTGCACCAGGGGGAAGGCGAGGCGCTCGCGCACGATCCACTGCTTTCTCAGAACGACGATGAGGCAGACCATCGAGAAGTAGATGCCGAGGATCAGGGGCACCCAGGCCAGCAGGGGGGTGATCCACGCCTCCCAGAGAATGCCGAGGCCCCGCGGCGACCCCTCGTAGAAGTACTTCACGGCGGTGAAGTCCTGGGGGACCATCCACGAAGGGATCCAGGGATGGACGAGGATCGCCCACTCGTTCTCCGGGGTGGCGTAGTAGTGGGCGCCGCTGATGATGGGCAGGAGGTACTCGGTGAGGCCCATGGTCGGGATCGAGCAGGCGACGATGGCCATGATGTAGACCACCACCAGCTCCTCCGGCCGGAAGGCCAGGCGCCGGTCGATCAGCCCGAGCCCGGTGTGCACCAGGAAGACGAGGAGGAAGAACACGAAGATGGCCGCGGCGGTGGAGAAGTCGAGGGCCATGTACGACCCGCGCAGCACCATGTTCCCGTACGGCGCGCCGGTGCTGATGCAGACCGACAGGACGACGCCGGTGAGCAGGGACCGCAAGGTGACACCGGAGCCGCGCGCCGCGGGATCGGTCATCGTGGAAGGGCCTTGTGAGGGAGTCGGTGGCGCCCGTCCTGCCAAAGCCCGCCGACCCCGGGGGGCGGGAAAGAAGCCCGGGGGGCGGCTCGGCGCCGGCCGGGAATATGGGGAAGTTCACCGGCCGGCTCAACGATCCCCGCGGCCGGGCCTGTCATCTTGACACTGCGTCGGGTCCCGGGTAAGCTAGCCTGCCGACGCAACCCCGCGCACCGCCGCAACATCTCTCCGAACGCCCGCGGGCCTCACCGGCCCCCTCCGCTGCCATGAAACCAGACCAGAGCTCCCGGCGCCCTTCGCGGCGCCTCCTCGTCCCCCTGCCCGTTCTGCTCGCCCTGCTGGCCGGCGGCCTCACCGGCGCCGGCGCCGTGCAGCTCTACGCCTCGCGCACCTTCGAGGTGGAGAAGCCCTCCGAGAACATCCGCGCCGACCCCGAGGGCCGGCAGATCGGCACCCTCCTCGAAGGCGCCCAGGTCGAGGAGGTGGCCCGCGACGGCAAATGGGTGAAGTTCCGCATCGAAGCCTGGATCTGGGGGCCCTCCCTCGAGGGCTACCGCGACCGGCCGAGGGAGGAGGAAAGGGCCGCCGGGAGCCGCGAGGAGGAAGAGGAGGACGACGAGGCGACGCGCAAACCGCGCACCGCCCTGGCCCTGCATCTCGACGACGTGCGCGACCTGATCGAGGACGGCTTCGGGCGCTTCTACGGCATGCGCCTCGATCCGGACATGGGCCAGGTGCAGGTCCGATTCCGGGTCCGCGACCTCGAGCGCGAGGCCCTGGAACGGCGCCAGATGCGGGTGCAGCACGCGGTCTGGGACCTGCTCCGCGAGGACGTGGAGTTCGAGAGCCTGCGCGTCGAGACCAACCGCCCCGACGGCTCCGGCGAGGTCGGCGTGGAGCAGGCCGTCGCCGAGGTGGCCGACATCCGGCGCATCAAGGGCCGGGACTTCCGCCTGTGGAGGCAGACGACGCGGCGTTCCTCCGACGGCGGCGAGACCTGGACGGAGTAGCGCCGTTCCCGCTCCCTCAGGGCCTGCGGCCGAAGAAGGCCCGCCCGAAGAACGCCGAGTGGTGGAACGAGGCCTCGTCGGCGTGCGAGTCCGACCACATGCTGAACTGGCCCTCGTAGCCCTTGGTGCGGTTGAGGTTCAGGCGCCACTCGTCGCCGGGCTCGGGCGGGACCCGGCCTCCGAGGTGGCGGAAGTTGTCGAAGGGGATGGCCATCTCCAGCACCCACCCCGTGTCGGTGTCGGAGTGGTCGTTGAGGGTGCCGTCATGGGAGGTGCCCATGAGCACGCCCTCGGCCTGCCACTCGAAGTGGATGCTCTCCGTGCCGTGCTCGCCGCCGCCGAAGGCGAGATAGTCCAGCCACACCCCCCGGATGTTCATCTCGTACCCGAAGTAGGCGCTCACGTCCGACGGGTTCGGGGTGACGAAGATCTCCACCGCGTCCTCCTCGTAGACCGGCCCGTCGTGCTCGGTGACCTCGGCGTCCAGGTAGGGGTCGACGCACTCGTAGAGGAGATACAGGGCGTCGTCGTCGTAGAGCATGCGCGCCACCGTGCTCTGGGCGTCGCCGCCGGAGACGTCGTCCCAGGGGAAGATGAACTCCAGGGGCGGGGCCTGCCTCCAGGCGGCGTCCCCGGGATCGCCGTCGACGACGATCGATCCGGCGGCCCTGGGGATCACCGTCTCCGGCACCTGGGCGGGGGGGGCCTGGACGCGCTCGGAGAGCACGGGGGCGGCGGCGAGCAGCAGCAGGGCGGTGAGGCGGAGCGTGGGCATGGGGATCTCTCCTCGGTTGTGGTCGGCATATATTACACCGCCGCCCGGACCCCGCCATGACCGAGACCGCCCCCCGCATCGCCGTCGTCGACGCCGGCGCCGCGCCCTCCAGCCTCACGGCCGTGCTCTGCCGGTCCATGGGCGAGGCCCTGCGCGGCCAGGGGGCCAGCGCCCTGATGCTCGAGGCCCAGGCGGGGAGCATCCTGCCCTACGGGGAGGGAGCCTCCGACGGCGCCGAGAAGATGCGGGACCTGCTCGCCGGGGCCCACGGTGTGATCCTCTGCTTCCCGGTGTACAACTTCAACATGAACGCCACCCTGAAGGCGGTCATCGAGCACTGCGGACCCGCCATGGCGGGCAAGGTCGTGGGCCTCATGGCGACGGCCGGGGGGCGCTTCGGCTACATGAGCGTGCTGTCGGTGGTGCAGAGCCTGATGTTCGACCTGCGCGCCTGGATCGTGCCCCGCCAGGTCTACGCCGTGACCGACGACTTCGACGGCGAGTCGATCTCCAGCGACGAGGTGCGGCAGCGCGTCGAGCAGCTGGCGGCGGTCACCTGCGAGATGGCTCGGCGCCTGCGCCTGCAGCTGCCGGACTGAGTGTTCCTCTTCCTGTCGAAGCTGCTGGCGCCCCTGGTCTATCCCCTGGGAGCGGCGGCCTGCCTGTGGGCCGTCGCCGCCCTTCTGCGCTGGCGGGGGCGGACCGCCGGCGCCCGCCGCTCCCTGCTCGCCGGCATCGCCGTGGTCCTGCTGGCGAGCAACCCCATGGCCGCCGACCTGCTCCTCGGCTCCCTGGAGTCGCGTTACCCGCCGGCGCCGGTGGAGGAGTATCCGCTGGCCGACGCCATCGTCGTCCTCGGCGGCACCACCCTGCCGCCGCTGCCGCCGCGCATCGAGGTCGAGGTGAACGCCTCCTTCGACCGGCTGCTGCACGGCCTGCGGCTGCTGCGCGCCGGCCGGGCGCCGAGACTGCTCCTCAGCGGCGGAACGATCTCCTACCTGAGCGGCTCCACCCTGCCCGAGGCGGCGCGCCTGGCCCGCCTCGCGGCCGAGCTCGGTGTCGAGCCCGGGCAGCTGCTGCTGGAGAGCCGGTCGCGGAACACCCGCGAGAACGCGGTGTACACGGCGCGGCTCCTGGAAGAGCGGGGGCTGAAGCGGGTGCTGCTGGTGACCTCGGCCCGCCACATGCCGCGGGCGGCGGCGGTCTTCCGCAAGGCGGGGGTCGACTTCGTGCCGGCGCCGACGGACTTCCGCGTCGCGCCCAAGCCGTTCTCGCCCTGGCGGCTGCTGCCGGACCTGGAGGCCCTCGACGGCAGCACCCGGGCGGTGAAGGAGTACGCGGGTCTGGTGGTCTACCGGCTGCGCGGCTGGCTGTGATCCGGCGCCGCGGCGATCAGGCGGTCCGGGTCAGTTGCGGCTCCCAGCCCTGGGAGAAGGCGTGGGCGATCTCGTCGCAGCGCTCGTTGCCTGGGTCCCCGGCGTGGGCGCGGGTGTAGCGCCACTCCACGGCGCTCGAGTTGAGGCCGTCCAGCTCCGTCCACAGGTCCTGGTTGAGGACCGGCTTCTTCGCCGCCGTCCGCCAGCCCCGCCGCTTCCAACCGTGGATCCACTCGGTGATGCCCTTGCGCAGGTACTCGCTGTCGGTGACCATGACCACGGCGCCGGCATCGCCCGCGGCCTTCAGACCCTCGATGGCGGCCTGGATCTCCATGCGGTTGTTGGTCGTGTCGGGCACGGCGTCGCCCAGTTCCAGGGTGCGGCCGTCGGGGTAGCGCATCACCACGGCCCAGCCGCCCGGTCCGGGGTTTCCGGAGCAGGCGCCGTCGCTGTAGATGACGAGGGGGCGGTCGGCGGAGGGGTTCACGGCGCGTTAGATTAGAATCTTTCCTCTTTTCCCGTCAACGTCATGAGCGACTCTATCGATCTCGTAGTCATCGGCGGCGGCCCCGGCGGCTCCGCCGCCGCCATCCGCGCCTCCCAGCTCGGCCTGCGCGTCGCGCTGGTGGAGGCCGAGGAACGTCTCGGAGGCACCTGCCTCAACTGGGGCTGCATCCCCACCAAGGCCCTGCTGCGCCAGGCCCAGGTGCTGCGGCTGCTGCGCCGGGCGGAGGAGTTCGGCCTCACCACCGGCGAGATCGGCCACGACTGGCAACAGGTCATCGGCCGCAGCCGCCGCGTCGTCGAGGAGCTGTCCGGCGGCGTCGCCGCCCTGATGAGGAAGAACCGGGTCGAGGTGGTGCGCGGCCGCGGCAGGCTCACCCCCTCCCGCGAGGTCGAGGTCGTCCCCGACGACGGCGACCCCGTCCGCCTGCGGGCGGAGCGGGTGCTGCTGGCCACCGGCGGCCGGCCGGCGAGCCTGCCCGGCGTCGAGATCGACGGCGAGCGCGTCATCTCCAGCCGCGAGGCCATGGTCCTGCCGCAGCGCCCCGATACCCTGGTGATCATCGGCGCCGGCGCCATCGGCGTGGAGTTCGCCTCCTTCTACGGCGCCTTCGGCACCCGCGTGGTCCTGCTGGAGGCCGAGGCGCAGGTCCTGCCCGGAGAGGATCCGGAAGCGGCAACCGTCCTCACCGCCGCCCTGGAAGCCGACGGCGTCGAGGTTCGCACCGGCGTCCGGGTCACGGGCGTGAAGACGACCTCCCGCGCCCGGCGCGCCACCGTGGCCTTCGAAGGCCCGGAGGGCCCCGCCGAGGTGAAGGGCGAGCGCGCGCTCATGGCCGTGGGCGTCACCGCCAACGCCGGAGGGCTCGGACTGGCCGCCCTCGGCCTGCGCGCCGACCGCGGCCGGGTCCCCGTGGACGACGACTACCAGACCCCGGTGCCGGGGGTCTATGCCATCGGCGACCTCATCGGGCCGCCGCAGCTCGCCCACGCCGCCTCGGCCGAGGGCGCCGCGGCGGCCGAGGCGATGGCCGGCCAGGGGCGGGGGAGACCGGACCCGGCCTCGATCCCGCGCTGCATCTACAGCGAGCCGGAGGTCGCCGGCGTCGGCCTGACCCAGGCCCAGGCCGAGGAGCAGGGGATCGAGGTCAAGGTGGGGCGCTTCCCCCTGATCGCCAGCGGCCGAGCCCGCGCCTCGGGCGACGCCGAGGGGCTGATCAAGCTCGTCTTCGGCGCCCGCTACGGGGACCTGCTGGGCGCCGTCATCGTCGGGCCCGAGGCGACGGAGCTGATCGCCGAGGCGGGCCTGGCACTGGCCATGGAAGCCACCTGGGAGGAGCTGGCCCATACGGTCCACGCCCATCCGACGCTCTCGGAGGGGTTGATGGAGGCCGCCGCCGCCGCCTTCGGGCAGTCGATCAACATCTGACACGAGGAACCCCCGTGAGTCCCGTGGACAACAACATCCCCCGTCCGCAGCCGCCCGCCCTGACCGCGGTCCTGCCGGCCGAGCCCCTGCTGCTGATGACCGCCGGCCCGGTGCCGGTGCCGGCGGAGGTGGCCCGCGCCGGCGGCATGGTCATCAACCACGTGGGCGACACCATGGCCATGGTGGTGCGCCACATCCGCGAGATGTCGCGCTACGTCTTCCAGACCCGCGACGAGCGCATCTACGGCGTCTCCGGACCGGCCTCGGCGGCGATGGAGATGGCCGTGGGCAACCTGCTGTGGCCCGGGCGGCGGGTGCTGGTCTGCCAGAACGGCCTGTTCAGCAGCCGCTTCGCCGAGATGGCCGCCGGCGTCGGCGCCGAGGTGACGGTCCTGGAGGGGTCCGAGGGCCGGCCGGTGTGCGCCGGCATGGTCGAGGCGGCCCTGGGCCGGGGGCGGTTCGACGCCGTGACCCTGGTGCAGGGGGAGACCTCCTCGGGCGTGCTCACCGGCGACTTGCAGCAGATGGTCGCCCTCGCCCGCGACCACGGCGCCCTGACCATCGTCGACGCTGTCTGCACCCTGAGCACGATGCCGCTGAAAAAGGACGAGTGGGGCATCGACGTGGTCGTCACCGGCAGCCAGAAAGGGCTCTCCTCGCTGCCCGGCGTCTCCCTCATCTCCTTCTCTTCCCGCGCCTGGGAGGTGATCCAGGGCCGCCGGGGCCCCAGGCCCCACTGGTGTCTCGACGCGGTGCGGGCGGAGCGGTTCTGGGGCGAGCACGCCTACCACTACACGGCGCCGGTGCCCGCCCTGCTGGCCCTGCACGAGGCCCTGCGCCTGATCATCGAGGAGACCCTGGAGCGCCGCTTCAAGCGGCACCTGCACAGCTCCCTGGCCCTGCAGGCCGGCGTCGAGGCGATGGGCATGGAGCTCTACGCCCCCGCCGAGTTCCGCCTCAACTCGGTCCTGGCGATCCGCGTCCCCGACGGCGTCGACGACGGCGTCGCCCGCAAGTACATGACCGACCGCTTCAAGGTGCTCATCGCCGACTCCTTCGGCATCCCCGCGGTGCGCATCGGCCAGATGGGGGAGCAGTGCCGGGCGCCGAACCTGTTCCGAACCCTGCACGCTCTCGGCGTGGCCTTCGCCCGGCAGGGCGTGCACCTCGACCCCAGCGCCGGGATGGCCTCCATGGAGGCCCACCTGGCCGAACACGCGGAGGACGTGCTGTGAGTGGAGAGGCCCCCGGCCTGCGGTTTCCGACCTACGACTCCATCGGCGTGCGGCCGCTGATCAACTGCCGCGGCACCTACACCATCATCAGCGGCTCCCTGCTGCTGCCCGAGGCGAGGGCGGCCATGCAGGAGGCCTCCCGGCGTTACGTCCACCTCGACGAGCTGGCCGAGGCCGTGGGGGCGCGGCTGGCGGAGCTGATGGAGTGCGAGTGGGGCCTGATCGTCAACGGCTGCGCCGCCGCCCTCTGCCAGGTGGCCGCCGCGTGCGTGGCCGGCACCGACCCGGAGAAGATGGAGCGCCTGCCCGACGCGACGGGCATGAAGGACGAGGTGATCGTGCAGAAGGGCCACCGCCACGGGTACGACCGCGCCGTGCGCATGACCGGCGCCCGCCTGGTCGAGGTGGAGAGCCTGGCCGAGCTGGAGGCGGCGGTGAGCGAGCGCACGGCGATGCTGCTGATCTTCGGCGACGCCGGCGACCGCGGTCCGATCCCGGTGCCGGAGATGACCGCCGTCGGCCGCCGCCACGGCATCCCGAGTCTCGTCGACGCCGCCGCCGAGCGGCCGGACGTGCCCAACCGCTACCTGGCCGAGGGCGCCAGCGCCGTCGCCTACAGCGGCGGCAAGTGCCTGCGGGGGCCCCAGGCCTCGGGCCTGATCCTCGGCGAGAGGGAGTTGCTCGAGGCGGCCTTCCGCAACGGCGCCCCCCACCACTCCCTGGGCCGGCCCATGAAGGCGGGCAAGGAGGAGGTGATGGGGCTGCTGGCGGCCGTGGAGATGTGGGTCAGGCGGGACCACGAGGCCGAGTGGCAGGAGTGGCTGCGGCGCCTGGAGGTCATCGGCGGTGCCGTGCGGGACGTGGACACGGTCGAGACCGCGGTCAACGAGAAGACGGGGCGGTCCAACGTCGCCCCGGGACTGAACGTCGCCTGGGACCCGGAGGCCGTGGGCCTCGACGGGGCCGGGGCGGCCTGGGCCCTGTCGTCGGGGGACCCGCGGATCGAGGTCTTCCACGGGGAGCGGTCCGTGGAGTTCAACCCCTACATGATGGAGGAGGGGGAGGAGGAGGTCGTCGCCCGGCGGTTGCGGCAGGTGCTGGCGGGGGAGGGGCGGTGACGCCGCGGCTCAGGAGGCCAGGGCCGCCTTCGTGGCGAGGTAGCCGCTGACCGCGGCGTCGTATCTCGACGTGAGGCGGTAGGCCTCCACGGCCAGGCGCCGGCCGTAGGCCGGGTCGATGCGGCCGCCGTCGGCGCGCAGCCGTGCGATCGTCTCCGGGTACTGGTCCGGCGAGCTGACCACGTAGATCGAGGCGTGGTTCTTGGCCGCCGAGCGCAGCATGGCGGGGCCGCCGATGTCGATGTTCTCGATCGCCTCGGCCAGGGTGCAGCCGGGGCGGGAGATGGCCTGCTCGAAGGGGTAGAGGTTGACGCAGACCAGCTCGAAGGGGGCGATCCCGTGCCGCTGAAGGGTGGCCATGTGACCGGCGTTGTCCCGCAGGCCGAGGAGGCCGCCGTGGATCTTCGGATGCAGGCTCTTCACCCGGCCGTCCATCATCTCCGGGAACCCGGTGACCTCCGCCACCTCGGTCACCTGGAGGCCCGCCTCGCGCAGGGCCCGCCCCGTGCCGCCGGTGCTCACCAGCTCGATGCCCAGCCCCCCCAGGGCCGCGGCGAACTCCGCCAGCCCCGACCGGTCCGAGGTGCTCAGCAGCGCCCTGGCCGCCTTCACGCCGTTCCCACTCATCTCGTCTCCGTCCTCCCCGCCCGAGGGCCGGGCGGGCCCAGAGCCTAGCCGGGGCGCCGGAGTGGGGCAAGTGCATCGGATAGTGGATCGGATCGGGCCCGGGCAGGTCGATCCCGGCGCCGCGGAGGTGGTCGACCGGCTCCGGCGGGCCGGCCACACGGCCTATCTCGCCGGGGGGTGCGTCCGCGACCTGCTGCTTGGCCGCCCGCCCAACGACTGGGACGTGGCCACCGACGCCGACCCCGACCGCGTGCTGGAGCTCTTCGAGCACGCCGTCCCCGTGGGGGCCCGGTTCGGGATCGTCCTCGTGCGCCTGGAGGGGGGCGAGTACCACGTGGCCCGCTTCCGCCGGGAGGGGCCCTACGCCGACGGCCGCCGCCCCGAGCGGGTGGAGTTCACCGGCCCCGAGGAGGACGCCCGCCGCCGCGACTTCACCATCAACGGGCTGTTCCACGATCCCGGCGGCGAGGGGGTGATCGACCACGTCGGGGGCCTCAAGGACCTGGAGGCCGGCCTCGTCCGCGCCATCGGCGATCCCGCCGAGCGCTTCGCCGAGGACGGGCTGCGCACCCTGCGGGCCGTGCGCCTCGCCGCGAGCCTCGAGTTCCAGATAGAGCCGGGCACCTGGCAGGCCGTCCGCGACTGCGCCCACATGGTGGACGCCCTCGCCGCCGAGCGGGTGCGCGACGAGCTGACGCGGATCCTCGTCGAAGGCGCCGCCGCCAAGGGCTTCGAGCTGCTGCTGGCCTCGGGCCTGCTGGAGCGCGTCCTGCCCGAGGTGGCCGCCTTCAGGGGGGTCCAGCAGCCCCCGGAGCACCACCCGGAGGGCGACGTCTGGGAGCACGTGCTGCTCATGCTGAAGCAAGTGGACGACCTCGACGGGCCGCCGCCGACCCTGGCCTGGGGGGTCCTGCTCCACGACGTGGGAAAGCCGCCCACCTTCAGCGAGTCCGACCGCATCCGCTTCCACGGCCACGACGAGATCGGCGCCGAGATGGTCGACGGGATCGCCCGGCGCCTGCGGTTCTCCAACCGCGACACTGAACGCGTGCGCATGCTCACGGCCCAGCACATGCGCTTCCCCAACGCCCGGCGCATGCGTCCCGGCAAGCTCAAGCGTTTCCTGCGCCAGGAGGGCTTCGACGAGCTCCTCGAGCTGCACCGCATCGACTGCCTGTCGAGCCACGGCATGCTCGACCTCCACGAGTTCTGCCGGGAGGCGCTGAGGGCGTCCGAGGAGGAGGAGGGAAAGCGGCTGCGCCCGCCGCCGCTGCTCGACGGCCGGGACCTGATCGATCTCGGCCTGCAGCCGGGTCCGGCCTTCGGCGAGATCCTGCGCTGGGTGGAGGAGGAGCAGCTCGAGGGCCGCCTGCGGGACCG
>JAPOZM010000103.1 GCA_026706075.1 Gemmatimonadaceae bacterium | reverse complement strand
AACCGACGACCTCAGGCTTGCAAAGCCCGCGCTCTCCCAACTGAGCTACTGCCCCGTCCGGCTTGCCGCATTCGACAATAGCCATGGGTGCAGAGAGCGTCAATCTTGGACGATAGCCGGGGCGCCGGGACGAACGGAGGTTCGCATGCGGGGGCCAGGCCTGACTTGCCGCGCCCCCGCGGCGCTCCTCAGGCCGCCAGTTCGAGCTCTTCGCCCTCCTCCTCCGCAACCTCCTCGGCCACGTCCTGAACGTCTCCGTTGACGGCGGAAGCGCGCTCGAGGATCTGCAGGTTGCGCACCTGCACCTCGACGATGGTGTGGGAGTTCTCCTCTTCGTCCCGCCAACTGTTGCTCTTCAGGCGTCCGCTGAGGAACACGGGGGTGCCCTTGTGCAGTCGGTCGGCCATGCGTTCGGCGAGCTGCCCCCACATGACTATCTGGAAGAACGAGGCCTCGTCCTGCCACTCGTCGTTGCGGTCGCGATAGGCGCGGTTGACGGCGATCCGAGCCGTGAGCCGGCCGAACCCGCCTTCGGTGATTCGGAACTCCGGATCCTGTGTCAACCGGCCGGCAAGGGCAACCTGGTTGATGGACGGCATCTTCAAGTCGGACATGACATCCCTCCAAAGGGGTGGTGGTGGGGACAGGTCGAGCGGGAAGGCCGACCCGTGAACGGACCCTGGTGATGCACGACTCGTGCCAGGGCGGGTCGACGGTTCCACCTCGTTGGACCGCAGTCGACTACGACCTCATGCTCCCGCCCGGGGGGCGGGCGGGCGTGTGGCCTGACGGTGACGGCCCCGGGAACCGTGGCACCCGCTGGCATCCGGGGGACGCCGCCGCCACCTTCGGTCCGATTGTCCCGTACCGAGCCGCTCGTTAGATTCCGCCCGTGACCGCCGACTCCCCATCGCCACTCCGCCCCAACCGTCTTTCCCGCGAGACCAGTCCCTACCTGCAGCAGCATGCCCACAACCCCGTGGACTGGTTCCCATGGGGGGATGAGGCCCTGGATCTGGCCCGACAACAGGATCGGCCGATCCTGTTGTCGGTGGGATACTCCGCCTGCCACTGGTGCCACGTGATGGAACGCGAGTCCTTCGAGAACGCGGCCATCGCGGCCCTGATGAACCGGCACTTCGTCAACATCAAGGTCGACCGCGAGGAGCGTCCCGAGGTCGACGAGATCTACATGGCGGCGGTGCAGGCCATGACCGGCAGCGGCGGCTGGCCCATGACCGTCTTCCTCACCCCCGACCTGCGTCCGTTCTTCGGCGGCACCTACTTCCCCCCCGACGACCGCTACGGGCGCCCCGGATTCGGGCGGGTTCTGGAGGCCGTGGCGGCGCATTACAGCGATCACCGGGACCGCGTCGAGGAGAGGGCCGCCGCGCTGCGCCGGTTCCTGGTGCAGAACGCGGCTCCACTGGCACGGTCCGAGGCGATCGCCGATGGCCTCGTGGAGGCCGCCGTCCGCCAGCTGGTGCGAGATCACGACGAGGCCCATGGAGGGTTCAGCAACCAGGGCCCCAAGTTCCCCAACAGCGGCGGGCTCTCCCTGCTCCTGCGCCACTGGAGCGACGGTGGCGGGGGGGCGGCCCTGGAGACCGCCGCCCACACCCTGACACGGATGGCTCGCGGCGGCATCTACGACCACCTCGGCGGCGGTTTCCACCGCTATTCCGTCGACGAGCGCTGGCTCGTACCGCACTTCGAGAAGATGCTCTACGACAATGCCCTGCTGGTGCCGGTCTACCTCGATGCCTGGCAGGCCACGGGAACCGATCTCTACGAATGCGTCGCCCGCGAGACCCTGGACTACGTGATCCGAGAGATGACCACGCCGGAGGGGGGTTACTGCGCGACCCAGGACGCCGACTCCGAAGGCGAGGAGGGCCGGTTCTTCGTGTGGACGCCGGAGCAGGTGGAGGAGGTGATCGAGGACGAGGAGACAGCGCGCCTGTTCTGCCGTACGTACGACGTGACGCCGGAAGGCAACTTCGAGGGCCGCAGCATCCTCCATCTCTCCTCCGAGCCCGAGGAGCTGGCCCGTTTCCTCGGTGTCGATCCACAGCGGCTGGCGTCGGCCACTTCGGCGGCGAGGGCTGCCTTGTTCGAGGCGCGCCGGCGGCGGGTGGCCCCGGACCGGGACGACAAGGTGATCGCCTCCTGGAACGGCCTGATGATCGGAGCCATGGCCCGCGGCGCCCAGGTCCTGGGGGACCCGGCCTACCTGGCCTCGGCGCGCCGGGCGGCTCGCTTCGTCCTCGACGGCATGGTCCCGGAGGGCCGGCTGCTGCACGTCTACAAGGATGGCGAGGCCCGCATCGCCGCCTGCCAGGACGACTACGCCGCCCTGGTGGCCGGCCTCGTGGACCTCTACGAGGCGACCTTCGAGGCGGGCTGGCTCCTCGAGGCCACCACCCTCGCGAGGGCGATGATCGAACGCTTCTGGGATCCCGACGAGGGCGGGTTCTTCTTTGTCGACGCCGGCCGGGGAGACCTCCTCGTGCGCACGAAGAACCCCTTCGATGGAGCGACCCCGGCCGGCAATTCGCTGGCGGTCCTGGCCCTTCTGCGCCTGGGCACCCTCACCGGCGAGGCCGACTTTCTCCGCTGTGCCGAGGAGACCCTGCATCTCTATGGCCGGCTCCTCGAGCGGTCTCCGGGAGCCTGTCCCTTCATGGCCTGCGCCCTGCACCAGTTCCGCCGGGGCGCCGTGGAGATCACGGTGGTTGGCGCGGAAGAGTCCCGCCGTCCCTTCGTCGAGGCCGCCAATCGGCCCTACCTACCGACCCGCGTGCTATCGGGAGGAGCCGGGGTCGCAGCCCCGGCGGAGGCCGTGGTCCCGGCCCTGGCCGAGCGCCGCCCGGGTGCCGCGGGGGAGGCCCGTGCCTATGTCTGCCGCGATTCGGTCTGCTCTGCTCCCGTAGAGGACGTGACCGAACTCACTCGCCTCCTCGCCGAGAAAGATGGCTGAGGGGAGGGTCGTCACCTCGATCCTCGACACGGTCGGGGACACGCCCATGGTGCGCCTGCGCCGCATGGCCCCGCGCGGGAGCGCGAGGATCCTGTGCAAGCTGGAGGCCCTCAACCCGGCTGGCAGCGTGAAGGACCGCATCGGTCTGAGCATGATCCGAGCCGCCGAGGGCGAAGGACGCCTCAAGCCGGGCATGAGGATCGTGGAGCCCACCAGCGGCAACACGGGGATCGCCCTCGCCATGGTTGCAGCCGCTCTCGGGTACGATCTCGTGCTGACCATGCCCGACCACATGAGCGAGGAGCGCATCTCGGTGATGGCGGCGTACGGCGCCCGAATCGAGCTGACGCCCGCCGCGCAGGACATGGCGGGAGCCATCGACCGGGCCGAGGAGATCGTCGCCGCCGATCCCGCGGGCTCCTTCATGCCGCAGCAGTTCGGCAATCCCGCCAACCCGGAGGTGCACAGACGAACGACGGCCCGGGAGATCCTGCAGGCTCTGGGCGGCCGGATCGACGCCTTTGTCGCCGGTGTCGGGACGGGGGGCACCATCAGTGGTGTCGGCGGCGTCCTCCGCGAGGAGCTGGGACCGGCGCTGCGGATCGTGGCTGTCGAGCCCGCCCGCTCCCCCGTGCTGTCCGGGGGCGAGGCGGGGGTCCACGGCATCCAGGGGATCGGCGCCGGGTTCGTGCCGGAGGTCCTCGATCGTTCGGTGATGGACGAGGTGATCACCGTCGAGGACGAGGAGGCCTTTCTCCACACCCGGCGCCTGGCGCGTGAGGAGGGTCTGCTCGTGGGACCCTCCTCTGGAGCCAATGTCGCCACGGCGCTGGGGGTGGGGCTCGAGCTGGGAGAGGGGGCCGTTGTCGTCACCGTGCTGTGCGACACGGGATTCCGCTATTTCAGCGTCGACGGCTTCGTCGGCGAGTCCGGCGGCACGGCGTGAGGCTCGCGCGTTGACACTCCCGAAGGGGCTGGTTACATTCGCGCGAGAGTCAAGTAGAAACAACCTCTTGGCAGTCCCTGAATCCATAATGCAGATCGGTGACCTGGCCGCGCGCGCAGGTGTCTCAACGCGGACCCTCCGCTACTACGAGGAGCTCGGGATCATCGAGCCCGTGGCGCGGACCAACGGCGGCTTCAGACGTTACGGCGCCGACCAGTTGCGCCGGTTGCAGATCATCCAGGGCCTCAAGGCTCTGGGTTTCGAGCTCGAGCAGGTGCGCCGGTTGTTCTCGGTGCGCGAGACGGCCGAGACCGGCGGCGACCTGGCATGTCAGATGATCGATCTCCTCCAGGGTCAGCAGGAGGAGATCGACCGACGGATCGCCCAGTACGAGGAGATGAGGGAGCGGAACCTGCGCGGCATCGAAGTGCTGCGCGGATGTCTCCTCTGCGAGATACCGGTCTTCGAGCGTGACTGCCAGAACTGCGAGACCTACCGATGTCACGAGGATGTCCCCGACCTCGTGGAGTACGCCATCTTCCGACGCTGAGTAGAACGTCGCCTGCCCCCTGCCCAAGCCGATGATCACCGTTTCCGACGAAGCCGCTGAGAAGATCCGGAACCTTCTGAACAGGGAGGGCACCCCCGGGCGCGGCCTGCGCGTGGCGGTCCGGGGAGGCGGGTGCTCCGGCTTTCAGTACAAGCTCGAGTTTGAAGAGGCGGCCGGCGACATGGACCAGGTCATCGAGTCCAACGGTGTCCGCATCTTCGTCGATCCCAAGAGCAGCCTCTACCTCAACGGTGTCATCCTGCGCTACGACGACGGTCTGATGGGGGCCGGGTTCCAGGTGGAGAATCCCAACGCCCGGACCACCTGCGGCTGTGGCGAGTCCTTCTCCGTCTGACCTGCCCCCCGGCGGGCCTTCCGGACACACACCCTACCTCGACAACTTGGCCACGACGCCCGTGGACCCGCGGGTCCTGGAGGCGATGTGGCCGTACTTCACGGCCCACTTCGGCAATCCCGCCAGCAGGACCCACGCCTACGGCTGGAGCGCGGCGGAAGCCGTCGACCGGGCCCGTGCCCAGGTGGCGTCCCTGATCAGGGCCACGCCACGCGAGATCGTCCTCACCAGCGGCGCCACCGAGGCCAACAACCTGGCCATCAAGGGTGTGGCCGAGGCCAACCGGGACCGCGGCGACCACCTCGTGACATGCGTCACGGAGCATCGAGCCGTGCTCGATGTCTTCGCCGCTCTGGAGCGCCGCGGATTCCGGGTGACTCGTCTGCCCGTCGACAGCGCCGGAAGCGTCGACCTCGAGCGGTTGGAGGAGGCCCTCGCCGAGGAGCCGGTCCTGCTCTCCCTGATGGCCGCCAACAACGAGATCGGCACCCTGCAGCCGCTGGAGGAGATCGGGCGCCTGGTGGCGGCCAGCGGTGTCATCTGGCACTGCGACGCCGCCCAGGCCGCCGGAAAGGTGCCGGTGGACGTCGCCGGGCTTCCCATCGACCTGCTGTCGATGTCGGCCCACAAGCTCTACGGACCGAAGGGTCAGGGGGCGCTCTTCGTCCGGCGCCGGAAGCCGCCTCTGCGCCTTACCCCGCTCATCGAAGGAGGGGGGCAGGAGCGCGGTCTGCGTTCCGGCACCCTGAACGTCCCCGGGATCGTCGGCCTCGGAGAGGCCTGCCGCCTGGGCGGCGAGGAGATGTCCACAGATTCCGCGCGCATCGGGGCCCTGCGCGACGACCTGGAGTCGCGGCTCCTCGATGGCCTTGACGGACAGGTCCGGCGCAACGGTGACCCGCGCAGACGCCTGCCGGGCGCGCTGAGCGTCTCCTTCACCGGCATCCACGGGAGCGATCTGCTGCTGGCTCTGCGGGATCTGGCTGTCTCCGCTGGCTCGGCGTGCTCTTCCGGTACCGGCGAGCCGTCCCACGTGCTCAAGGCGATCGGGTGTGACGACGTCACGGCGGCCGCGACTCTGCGCTTCGGCATCGGACGCTTCAACACGGCCGGCGACATCGACTACGCGGCGCGCCGCACCGTCCACGAGGCCCGGCGTCTCTCCGCGCCCTCTGTCGCCTGAGACGGTCTTGCGGGAAGCGGGGTGGTCCCTAGCTTCTTGGCCGACGAGTTCACCAACAGGACGGAGAAGACCAGAATGGCTCTCACTTCGAGCCAGCTCCTCGAGGAGGTCAAGAAGTCGATAACCGAGGTCACCGCCGAGGAGGTCAAGCGGTCCCTGAACAGCGGTGAGATCCGGCACGTCGTCGATGTGCGCGAACGCGACGAGGTCATGGACGGCTACGTCCCCGGCTCGCACCTCATCCCCCGGGGATTCCTCGAGCTCAACGTCGAGGAGGAGGTCACCCTCGACCGGGAGGAGCCGATCGTCCTCTACTGCGCGGGCGGCAACCGCTCGGCCCTGGCCGCGCGCGACCTCGTGGCCATGGGCTATGCCCGGGTGAGCTCCATGATCGGCGGCATCAAGGGGTGGAAGGACGCGGGATACGGCATCGAGCAGGACGGCCTCCTGTCCGACGAGGACCTGCAGCGCTACTCGCGCCACATCATTCTGCCCGAGGTCGGCGAGCGCGGCCAGCAGGAGCTGCTCAAGGCGAAGGTGCTCCTCATCGGGGCCGGAGGCCTCGGCTGCCCGACGGCCCTCTACCTGGCCGCGGCCGGGGTCGGCACCGTCGGTCTGGTCGACGCCGATGTCGTCGACCGGAGCAACCTGCAGCGGCAGGTTCTCTTCGGGGAAGACGTGCTCGGCCAGCCGAAGGTCGAGGCCGCCCGCGACCGGCTGCTGAAGCTGAACCCCGGCATCCGCGTTGAGGCCCACCAAGAGTTGATGACCTCCGCCAATGCCATGGACCTCATCGGCGGCTACGACATCATCGTCAACGGCTGTGACAACTTCCCCACGCGGTACCTGGTCAACGACGCGGCGGTCATCTCCGGCAAGCCGGTCGTCGACGGCAGCATCTTCCGCTTCGAGGGTCAGGCGACGGTCTACCACCCCGCCTCGGGGGGACCCTGCTACCGCTGCCTCTATCCCGAACCGCCGCCTCCCGGCGAGGTGCCCAGTTGCGCCGAAGGGGGAGTTCTCGGCGTGCTGCCCGGCACCGTCGCCATGATCCAGGCCACGGAAGTCGTCAAGCTCGTCATCGGGCAGGGCTCTCCCCTCGTGGGCCGGTTGATCCTGTACGACGCCCTCGACATGAGGTTCCGCGAGATGAAGCTGCGCCGGAACGCGGCCTGCCCCGTGTGCGGCGACGACCCCACCGTCAAGGAACTGATCGACTACGACCAGTTCTGCGGTCTCCCGGGCCACAGCGAGGCGGCTGGCTGAGGCATCGGCCGCCTCGGTCGCCTTCCGATGATCATGGCGCCGCCCGCCGGCGTCGACTCCCTCCTCATCGGTCTCGACGAGGAGACCGGCCAGGATCCGGTTCTCGACCTGGCGGCGCAGTTCGGAAATCCCCGTCCCGTGGAGCTCGAGCTGGGGATCGGCAAGGGGCGCTTTCTCCTCGACGCCGCCGTGCGTCATCCGGGGGTGAACTACATCGGCGTTGAGCAGGCGTCGAAGTACCTTCGCCTCGCCCATGCCAGGGCCCTGCGACGGGGCTGCGCCAACCTCCGCTTCGTCCACGGTGACGCCAGGGAGTTTGTCGAGTTCTTCCTCGCCGCCGCCTCGATCAGCGCCATTCACGTCTATTTCCCCGACCCGTGGCCGAAGAAACGGCATCACAAGCGCCGGCTGCTCGACGAGGCTTTTCTCGTGGAGGCGGAGAGAATCCTCATCCCCGGCGGGCGGCTGTGGATCGCAACCGACCACGACGGCTACTTCGAAGCGATCCTCGAAGCCCTCGACCCGTTCGGCAGCCTCCTGCTTCCCGTGGAGGCGGTTTGGGACGGAGCGACCACGAACTACGAAGACAAGTTCGTGGACCAGGGCCGACCGATCCACCGCCGCGTCCTCGAGAAGCCCTGACCGCCGGCCAAATCTCTCCCGCGCGCCCTGTGCCCCGGGCGTCCGAGGAGGCAGGCATCAATCCCCTCCCGGACCTTGGCTCAACTGAATAATTAACAGCAGGTTACACTCTCCCACGGGGGACTGTCCCGCAGGGGCGGATTTCTTCTTGACATACCCTGCGTGGGGAAGGTATACTATGCCGGGGTGGAAAATGGTGTAATGTGGAGCTTAATGGTTCTTCCGGCTCAATGACCCTCGAGGAGCTCCGTGAGCGCTCAATTCCTTGGAGAGTACGAGGTCCCCGTCGACGACAAGGGCCGGATCTTCCTGCCCGCCGAGTTGCGGCGGAACCTCGAGCCGGAGGCGGACGACACCTTCGTGGTCATTCGCGGCCTGGACGGGTGCCTCACCGGTCATCCACGCAACCTGTGGGCCCAGATCGCGGAGAAGATGCTCCAGCTGCCATGGAAGGAGCAGCGGGTCAGACTGTATACACGGGCCCTCCTGTCCCAGGCGACCGAGGTGAGACTCGACCGCCAGGGGCGTGCGTCGCTTCCGAAGAAGCTCCTGGACCGGGCCGGGATCGGCGAGCGCCTGGTCGTCATCGGGGCCCTGGAACATCTCGAGTTCTGGGAGCCGGAGGCTTGGCAGGGATACCTGGCCCAGGCCGAGCCGACCTTGGAGGAAGTGGCCGAGACGTTGGATCTGTGAGTGGCCTACCACGTGCCGGTCATGGTCGAGGAGGTCGTCACCGCGTTGGCAACGGACCCCTCAGGGGTCTATGTGGACGCAACAGCCGGGGGAGGAGGGCACGCGGAGGCCCTGCTTCGGGCTCTCGGAGAGAGGGGGCACCTGCTGGTATGCGATCGGGATGCAGCGGCTGTGAACGAGGCGGGCCGCCGGCTCGATCCGTACCGCGGACGGGTGACCTTTCTCCAGTGCGCGTTTTCCTCCCTCGGCCGGTCGGTGGCCCCGCTCCTGGATCGCCTGGAGCGATCCGGAGTGGAGGGGGTGCTCTTCGATCTGGGGGTCAGCTCCCACCAGATCGACGAGCCTGGGCGCGGATTCAGCTATCACCAGGACGGTCCCCTGGACATGCGCATGGACCGAGGAGCTGGAGAGCCCGCGGACCAACTGCTGGGGCGGATCCGCGAGGCCGACCTGGTGGAGTTGATCCGCCGTAATGGTGAGGAACGGCAGGCGAGGCGCATCGCGCGTTCCATCTGCCGTTCCAGGGACGAAGGCCGCATGCAGACGACGGCGCAACTGGCCCGGGCGATCGAATCGACGCGCCCGGAACGACCGACCAAGACCCTCGCAAGGGTGTTCCAGGCCCTGCGAATCGCCGTCAACGACGAGTTGACCGAGCTCGAGAAGGGGCTCCGGGGAGCCGTCGATCTGCTCGCTCCGGGCGGCCGGCTCGCCGTCATCGCCTACCACTCCCTGGAGGACCGGATCGTCAAGCACAGGATGGGCAGCCTGACAAGGGGCTGTGTCTGCCCGCCGGATCTGCCCGTCTGTGCGTGCGGACGGAGGCCGACGTTCCGGCGCATCGGCCCGGCCCGCCGGCCCGGCGCCGAGGAGCAGGCCGCCAATTCCCGGTCCCGGAGCGCCACCCTGCGCTTCTTCGAGAAGATCCCTTGCACTTCCGGCGGCACCGGAGGAGCCGTCCGGTGAGGGCCTGGTTTCGGGGCGACTGGGTCCGGGTGCTGACCGTGCTCGCCATGGCGGCGGCGACGACGGCCTACGTATGGATCAAGGTGCAGATCTCGGAACTGGCGCGCGCCTCCGAGGCGGCCGGGACCAGGGCCCAGGCACTGATGGTGGAGAGCTCACGCCTCGAGGCCTCCCTCGATCGGGCGAGCCGGCCGAGCCTGCTGCGACAGCGGGCCGAAGGCGAGCTCGGGATGACCTATCCGGATCCGGGAGCCACGGTCGACCTCCTGGTCAGGGCAGCGCGATGACCAGCCGCGGCTCCCACGACGACGAACGCCGCCCCTTTGCCCTCGGTCGCCACCGCCTGCGGTGGGTCGTGCTCGCCGGAGGACTGATCTGGTCTCTCATCGGCTTGAGGCTGGTGCAGTTGCAGGCGATCGACCACGGCACGTACCAGATGCGCGCCCGCAACCAGCATCAGCGTCAGATCCCGCTGAGCGCACGGCGCGGCGCCATCCTCGATCGCCAGGGACGCGAGTTGGCATTCGACGTCACCGCCGTCTCCTTCTACTGCCGGCCCGCACAGGTCCGCGATCCCGACGCGGTGATCGCCCACTTCATGCGGTTCGGCCGGCGCTCCGTCGACGCGGTTTCCCAGCTGATCAGCGGCGGGCACCCCTTCGTCTATCTCCTCCGTCAGGTCGACGGTGAGCGGCTCCAACAGGTCCGCCAGAAGACCTTTGAGGGGGTGTACGAGCAACTGGAGGTCCGCCGTCACTATCCATACGGCCGCTTGGCCGGACAGCTCCTGGGGTTCACCGACATAGAGAACCGGGGCAAGGAGGGGACGGAGCTGGCCTTCGACGAGATCCTGGCCGAACGGGCGGGGTCCGCCCGGTCCTACGTCGACGGCCTGGGGAACATTCTTCCCGAGCGTTCGCAGCCGACCGCAGCCCCTCGGCACGGCGCCAGCGTCCATCTGACCATCGACGCCGCCATCCAGGAAATCCTGGAGGAGGAACTGGCCCGCACCGTGGCTGAGACCCGGGCCGAGGGAGCCCTCGGCATCATCGTCGATCCACGTTCCGGGGAGATCCTGGCCATGGCCGGCATTCCCCTCTTCGATCCGAACGATCCGGGGGGAGTCCCCGCCAACCACCGCCGGAACCGTCTGGTCACCGATCCCTTCGAGCCAGGGTCGATCATCAAGCCCATCACCATGGCGGCCGTCCTCGATGCGGACCCGAAGGTCCTCGAGAGGAAGGTCTACTGCGAGCAGGGCGCCTACGCTCTGTCCATGGGGGACGTCATCCGGGACGTCAAGCCCCACGGCTGGCTGACACCGGCCGACGTGGTCGCCCAGTCGAGCAACATCGGGGTGATCAAGCTCGCCCAGGGGCTGGATCGGTCGAGCTACTACCAGTCCCTGCGCGGCTTCGGCTTCGGGACCCGGACCGGGATCGGCCTTCCGGCGGAGAGCGCCGGGCTGTTGCGCCACGCCCGGGACTGGTCCAACCGCTCCCTGGAGACGATCTCCATCGGCCAGGAGATCAGCGTCACCGCGGTGCAGATGGTGCAGGCCTTCGGTGCCATCGCCAATGGGGGCATGCTGATGGCGCCGAAAGTGATCCAGGAGGTCCGGGATCCCGCGGGACAGATCCTGCGGCGGGAGGAATCGAAGCCCGTGCGCCGAGTCCTCTCCTCCAGAACGGCCTCGGTCCTCAAGGGAATGTTGCGGCGGGTGGTCAGTGACGGAACGGGGCGCAACGCGGCGATCGAAGGGGTCCAGGTGGCGGGCAAGACGGGGACCGCGCAACGCGCCCTTCCGGGCGGCGGCGGCTACGCCCGGGGCGAGTACATCGCTTCCTTCATCGGCTTCGTTCCGGCTACCGAGCAACCGCGCTACCTTTGCTTGGTCTCCGTGGAGAACCCGCGGCTCGGGAAGTGGGGGGGCGTCGTGGCGGCGCCCGCCTTCCGCCGCACCATGGAACGGATCCTCGTCCTCGACGGATCGCAGGCACCCGGCGGCATCCGGCCGGGCGCCCTGGCCGACGCCGGGACCGAGGTCCGCGGCGAGGTCATGCCCGATTTCAGGGGGCTGGACGTGCCCCGGGTCAGGGTCCAGGCCCGCCGCCGGGATCTCAACCTCCGCTTCGAGGGCTCCGGCCCGATCGTGGTCGGCCAGGAGCCGGCGCCCAGGTCGCGCCGCACGGAGGCGGACATCCTGTGCCGTCTCGGCAGCCGGGCCGACCTGCTGGCCCTGGGGCTGCCCGAGGCGCCAATGCGCCAGGCCGTGCTGGTGCGCAAGCTGCAGGGCCCGCAGTTGGTGGCCCTCGCGCCGGGGGAGGTCGGCAGGTGAAGCTTCGCGACCTGGTCGGCGCGATCCGGCCCGTCCACATCGGCGGATCCCTCGACATGGAGATCGAGTCGGTAGTCTCCGATTCGCGCCGGGCCGGCCCCGGAGCCCTGTTCGTGGCGGTTCGCGGCGGACAGGAGATCGATCGCCATTCCTTCGTCGATGATGCCCTCGCCCGCGGGGCTCCGGCGGTAGTGGTGGAGGAGGACGATGAGAGTCTGCCGTCGACACGTATCCGCGTCGACGACTGTCGCCAGGCCCTGGCAGCTCTCGCGGCCCGGCTGCACGGCTGTCCGGCCCGATCCTTCCGGTGGCGTGTCGGGGTTACCGGGACCAATGGCAAGTCGACGACTGCCCTGCTTGTGCGCCACGTCCTGGAGGCCGCCGGGGCGCGCAGCGCCTACATCGGTACCCTGGGATTCACCTGCGGCGAAGAGATGGAGAGCCTCGACAACACCACGCCCGAGGCCGACCGGCTGCAGGCCCTGCTCGCCAGGGCCCGTGACGCCGACTGCGACGCTCTGGTCATGGAGGTCTCCTCCCACGGTCTGGCTCTCCGCCGCGTCGACGGGATCGACTACTCGGTGGCCGTGTTTACCAATCTCACGCGTGACCACCTCGACTTTCACGGCACCGAGGAGGACTACCTGGCGGCCAAGACGACTCTCTTCAGGGGTCTCGGCCAGGGAGGGGCGGCGGTGGTGAACGCCGATGATCCCCACGCTCCGGAGGTGGCGGCAAGCACTTCGGCCCGGGTGCTCACCTACGGCGAGAGGGGGGAGGACGTACGTCTCGCCAGCTTCGACAACCGAGCGGGCTCCACCACCCTTCTGAAGCTGGAGACGCCGGCCGGAGAGTGGTCAGTGGAGACCAGCCTGGCGGGCCGGTTCAACCGCAGCAACGTGATGGCCGCCGTCTGCGCCGGCATCGCCCTGGGGATCGATGCCGACGCCGTGCGGTCGGGAATCGCCGCCGTGTCCCAAGTGCCGGGCCGCTTTGAACGCCTGGACGAGGGCCAGCCCTTCGAAGTCATCGTCGACTACGCTCACACGCCCGCAGGTCTCGATACGGTGCTGCGCACGGCCAGGGAGTTGACGCGGGGCCGGCTTCTTTGCCTCTTTGGCTGTGGTGGCGACCGCGACAAGGGCAAGCGGCCTCTCATGGGGCGCGTCGCCGAGGATCTGGCCGATCTCGTCTTCCTCACCTCCGACAACCCGCGGGGGGAGCCGCCCGAGGAGATCATCGATCAGATCGTCGCCGGCATGCGCGAAGCCGACTCTGCCGTGGTTTGTCCGGATCGGCGCGCCGCCATCGATGCAGCCCTGCAAGAGGCTGGCGAAGGGGACGTGGTGGTGGTGGCGGGCAAGGGGGACGAACCGTACCAGATCCTGGCCGAGGGACCCGCGGACTTCGACGACCGCCAGGTCGTGCGGCAGGTGCTTCGCAAGTAATGTGGCGCGACATCCACATCGAGGAGGTCCGCACCTGGACGAGGGCGGAGTGGAGAGGAGGGGAGGATCTCAGGGCGCGGCTGGCGACGGGTGTCTCCACCGACACTCGAACCCTCGAGCCAGGCGAGATCTTCGTGGCCCTGGCGGGCGAGCGCTTCGATGGCCACGACCATGTCTCCGAGGCCTTCGAGAGGGGCGCGAGTTCGGCCATCGTCGATCGCCGGCGGGTGGATGGTCTCCGGTTGACGGGGCCGGCCAAGGCGGCTTGTCTGATGGTCGTGGATTCTCCGGTGAGGGCCCTGGGCCGGATGGCCCGCCACTACCGCCGCCGATTCGACCTGCCCGTAGTCGCCATCACCGGCTCGTCCGGGAAGACGACGGTCAAGGAGATGGTCGCCGCCGTCCTCGGACGGCGGTTCCGGGTCCTGAAGACACCGGAGAACGAGAACAGCGAGATCGGTGTGCCCCGGGCGCTGCTGAGACTGTCGGCGGATCACTCCGCCGCAGTCCTCGAGCTCGCGGCGAGGCGGGTGGGAGACATCGAGTATCTGTGCCGGGTCGTGCAGCCTACGGTCGGGGTTCTGCTGAACATCGGCGCGGCGCACGCGGGCATATTCGGATCTGTAGAGAGAGTGGCCAAGGCCAAAGGGGAGCTCCTGGACGAAATCGTGGATGAGTCTTACGTGGCTCTCGTAAACGCCGACGACTGTGTCATTGCCAGGGAGGCTAAGAGGACAAAGGGGAGACTCCTTGGCTTCGGTTGGCGGCGTGAGAGCCATTTCAGTGGGGAGGGACTCTTCCTCGACCAGGAGGGCTGCGGCCACTTCTCTCTACAGAAAACCACCTTCGATCTCCGCATCCCGGGGCGGCACAATGCGCACAACGCACTGGCGGCCATCGCATGTGCGCGCATGTGCGGCGTGCCCCTGGGGGAGGCCAGTGCCGCCCTGGGTGGGTTCCAGCCACTGCACATGCGCTCGGCCATTCTGCAGAGACGGGGAGTGCGGGTGATCGACGACTGTTACAACGCCAACCCCGGCTCGGTTCGCGCCGCCCTGGATCTGACGGCGGAGATCCCCGTCAGAGGCCGGAGGGTGGCCGTCCTCGGGGACATGATGGAGCTCGGCGAGGCGAGCGTATCCTTTCACGAGGGAATCGGCCGCCACGCCGCAAACCGAGTCGATGTTCTGCTGGGCACCGGTTCCCAGAGCGCGTACACGGTGCGTGCGGCCCGGGAGGCGGGGCTGGACCCGCGCCGGGCTCTTCACTTCGAGGACCGGGGCGAGCTGATCCACCATCTGGAGCAGGAGGTTTCCGAAGGCGATCTGGTTCTCGTCAAGGGCTCTCGCGGCATGGCCCTCGAGTCGGTCGTCGAGGCTTTGTAGATTCCGTCTCCCGGCCCCTGCCGCCGTCCCCTCGGCGGCGCCGTCTGACAGGCAGTCCCCGCGCCATCCCCTGGCGCGGCCCGAGGTTGGTATCACCCTCCCCTGGCGCGTGGTTTCGCGCCCCCCTTTGCCCTGACGCTGGCTCGAGTCATGCCGGACGCCTCGCAACGTGCAGCTCGCCACGTTCTCCTGATCGCCACGATGCTCGTCGGCATCGGCGTCGTCATGGTGTACAGCTCCAGCTCGGCCCTGGCGGGAGCGAAGTTCGAGAACAGCGGATTCTTCCTTCAGCGCCAGCTGATGAGGGCCGCCTTCGGCCTGACCATGATGCTCCTCCTCTCGCGGGTGCCCCTCTCTCTGTGGCGTCTGCTGGCGCGGCCCCTGCTCCTGGTGGGCATCCTGCTCCTCGTCCTGGTGCTCATCCTGGGCGAAGGCCGGGGGGCGCAGCGCTGGCTTCCCTTCGGCCTGCCCTCTCTCGCCACCCTGTCCTTCCAGCCTTCCGAGTTCGTCAAGCTCGTCCTCGTCCTCTACCTGGCAGACGTGCTGGCACGGAAGCAAAGCGACATGGGCGACTGGAAACTGGGCCTCGCCCCCCGGCTCGCGGTGATCTCGGTCGTTCAGGTCCTGATCGTCCTGCAGCCAGACCTCGGCACGGCCCTGGCCATCAGCGCCATCTCCATGGTCATCCTCTGGCTCGGCGGGGCGGGCACCTCCCACCTGGCCCTGGTGGCCTCAGGGGCCGGCCTGGTGGCGGGCTGGTCGGTGCTGTCCTCGCCCTACCAGCTCGAGCGCGTGCGCACCTTCCTCGTGGGAGCCGATCCGCAGGGGGCAGGCTTCCAGGTGGACCAGGCGCTGCTGGCTCTCGGCAGCGGTGGCTGGTTCGGCGTCGGCCTCGGCAACAGCATGCAGAAGCACTACCTGCCAGAGCCACATACAGACTTCGTCTTCGCCTTCGTCGGCGAGGAGCTCGGGTTGCTCGGCGCCCTGAGCGTCATCTGCCTCTTCGTGGCCCTGTCCGTCCACGGCTACCGGATCGCCACGAGGGCCGCCTCCTTCCACGGATTCCTGGTGGCCTCCGGGATCACGGTGATGGTGGGGACCTACGCCCTGCTCAACGTCGCCGTGGCCACCGGCCTCATGCCGACCACGGGACTGCCCCTGCCCTTCGTCAGCTACGGCGGATCCTCGCTGCTGCTGAACCTGAGCGGCATCGGCCTTCTGGCCGCCGTGGCCCGCGAGAGGGCACCGGCCGCGTCGACGGCCTGGCGACGGCACGGTGAACTGTCGCGGCCCCATCCACCGGGCACGGATGACTACTGGGTCCCACGCCCCGCACCGGCGGGCAGCCGATGAGCATGCCCCTTCGGGACTGTGGAGCCCGTGCCGGAGGACCTCTCGGAGCGGAGGTGAAGCGAGTGCACATGGTCGGCATAGGCGGCGCCGGCATGGAGGCCCTGGCACGGCTTCTGGTCGATCTCGGCTACCGGGTGAGCGGTTCCGACGCGGCCCCTGGCCCCGGGGTCACCGACCTGCGGCAGTCGGGTGTTCCGGTCCGCGTCGGCCACGACGCGTCGCAGGTCGAGGGCGCCGATCTCCTCGTGCACTCCGCGGCCGTGGACGAGGAGAACTGCGAGCGCCGGGCCGCGGCGCGACTTGGGATCGAGCAGTGGTCGAGGGCCCGCGCCCTGGGCGCCGTGAGCGGCGCCTGCTGTACGGTGGCCGTGGCCGGCACTCACGGCAAGACGACAACGGCTTCCCTGATTGTCGGTGCCCTGCGCTGCGCGGGGCACGAGCCCCGGGTCGCCATCGGCGGCTGGATGGGGGGGCGTCCGCAACCGACGGCCCGGTCCGGAGACCTGCTGGTGGTCGAGGCGGACGAGTATCGCCGCGCCTTCCACGAGCTCGAGCCCTGGATCTCGGTGGTCACCAACATCGAGATGGAGCACGTCGACTGCTTTGACGGCCGCGACGAACTTGTCGAGGCCTTCGGCGTCTTCGTCTCCCGGTGCCGGCGTGGGGGCGGCGTCGCCGTCAATGGCGACGACGAGCTTTGCCGGGCAGCGGCGCTGCAATCGCGGGCGGACGTGTCCCTGACCTACGGTTTCGGCCCCTCCTGCCAGGTGCGCGCCGAAGCCCTGGTGCCGACGGGCACGGGCTCGGCCTTCGCCGTCCACCTGGACGGAGAGCGTCGGCAGGTCGACCTGGGCGTCCCGGGGAGGCACAATGTCAGCAACGCCCTGGCCGCCATCGCCGCGACCCGCCTGATGGGCCTGGCCTGGGAGCCGGTCTCCTCGGCCCTGCGCCGCTTCACCGGGGTGGACCGGCGCTACCAGTCCCGGGGAGAGGTGGAGGGGGTGGCCATCGTCGACGACTACGCGCACCATCCGACGGAGGTCTCGGCCACGGTGGCGACGGCAGCGGCCACCGGGAGAAGGGTGACCGCCGTCTTTCAGCCTCACACCTACTCCCGTACGCGCCACTTCCGCGAGGCTTTTGCCGAGTCCCTGCTCAACGCCCACAGGGTGTGCGTGACCTCCGTCTATGCGGCCCGGGAAAGCCCGGACCTGGGGGACGAAGGAGATGTCATCGTCGACGACCTGCGGCGCCTGGGACACCACCGGGCGCACTTTGTGGCCGAGGTCGACCTCGCCCTGTCCCGTTCCCTGGCGGAGTGCGCCGCCGGAGACCTTCTCCTGGTGATGGGGGCCGGGGACATCGGGGACCACCTCGGAGACCTCCTGAAGGGTTCGGGCCTGAGATGACGCGGAAGAAGGCGGCGCAGGCCGGGGTGCCGATGGCCTCTCCGGCCGGGGCTCCGGGACACCCGTGGCGGCGCCCCGTGCTGGCGGGCCTGGCGGCGGCGACGGCTCTGACTCTCGGCCTGCAGGGAGCGCAGTCGACGCCGATGGACTCTCCCTTCCGCGTCGACATCCTCGAGGTGCGCGGCCTCCGCCTGCTGCACGGGGACATGATTCTCGCCGCCAGCGGCATCGAGGCGGGGGCGGAACTCTTCGACATCGATCCGGACCGGCTGGCCGAGCGTCTCAGGCGCCTGGTGTGGGTGCGGGAGGCGCGGGTGATGCGCAGGCCTCCGGACCGTCTGATCGTCCATCTCGAGGAGCGCCGCCGGACCGCATGGGTCGATTGGCGCGGCGTCCAGTACGGCCTCGACCCGGAAGGGGTCCTGCTGCCGCCTGAGCGACTGCCCGCGGAGAGCATCGCGGATCTCGACCTGCCAGTGTTGCGGGTACGCTCCCTGGTCGCCGGGGGGGACACGGTGAGGGCGGGGAAGGTAGTCACCGACAGCACCGCCCTCCGATTGCTGGGGTGGCTGGGTGAGGCCTCGGAGCAGGCTCCCGACCTGGCCTCGGAGATCTCCCTGCTCACCGATTTCGATGGTTTCAGCCTGGGGATGCGGCTGGTGGCCGACGGGCTCGAGGTCCGGGTCCCTCCGGACCGAGTGGAGGAGCGGATGGCCGTTCTGCGGGAAGTCCTCAAGCGCGTCTACCGGGAGATGCCAGACCCCTCCTACATAGATCTGAGGTTTGCAGGCCAGGCTGTCGTCGGCTCGCAGAACAAGAGGGGATGGCTGCGGACAGGGACGGGGTAGGCAAGGAACCCGGTGGGATGCGCGCCCACCACAGGAAGAGATGACGAGAGCAGAAACCAACAACCGAAGGAGAGCAGGGACATGACTTTCGAGATCATCGACTTCGAGCGTTGCGCAAACATCAAGGTCGTCGGTGTCGGAGGCGCCGGTGGCAACGCCATCAACCGGATGGTGGCCTCGGGTATGCGCGGCGTGGAGTTCGTCGCCGTCAACACGGACAGCCAGGACCTCGAGGCGTCGTCGGCGGATGTCGGCATCTGCATCGGCGAGAGCGTCACTCGAGGCCTGGGTGCGGGCGCCAAACCCGAGATCGGACGCGCCTCTATCGAAGAAGACCGCGACAGGGTCGCCGAGAGGCTGCAGGACACCGACCTGGTGTTCATCACGGCGGGGATGGGAGGAGGCACGGGGACCGGGGCGGCGCCGATAGCCGCCCAGATCGCCAAGGAACTGGGCTCCCTCACCGTGGGAATCGTGACCGAGCCTTTCCACTTCGAGGGTCTTCCCCGGATGCGCAATGCCCAGGCGGGCATCTCGGAGTTGCAGGAGCACGTGGACACGCTGATCGTGATCAAGAACGAGCGCCTCCTGTCGATCGTCTCTCGGGACACCACCCTGGAGGAGGCCTTCAAACAGGCGGACGAAGTGCTGTTGCAGGCCACCCGGGGCATCGCCGATCTGATCACCATACCCGGCATGATCAACCTCGACTTCAACGATGTGAGGACGGTGATCACCGAAGGCGGCGACGCGATCATCGCCGTCGGCGCCCACCAGGGGGAGAACCGGGCCGTGGAGGCGGCCAAGAAAGCCATCAAGAGCCCCCTCATCGGGGAGATCTCCATCAACGGCGCCCGCGGAGCGCTGATCAACATCACCGCCGGCTCGAGCCTCACCCTCTTCGAGGCCAACGAAGCGGCGCAGATCATCCAGGAGGCCGCGGGCAGCGAGGCCAACATCATCTTCGGGACGGTGATCGACCCGGCCATCGAGGACGAGATGCGGGTCACCGTCATCGCCACCGGCTTCCACCTCAACCAGCGGCCCACGCACTTCGATCCCGAGCCGGCCGCACCCCAGACCCGCCCGCAGCGCGGCCAGGCTCCTCAGCCCGAGGCGGAGGCCGGGGCGGGGGCTTCCGAGTGGGGCGACCTCGACTACCCGGCCGTCCTGAGGCGACGAATGGCCTGATCGCATCCCCCGGGGCGGTTTGCGCCGCCGCCTGGCCGGAGCTATTATCGGTTTTCGTAACTCCTTGACCAGTGTGAGCTTACCAATCCGGGGACATTCGCGAGATGGATGTGCGCGTCGGTATCATCATGGGAAGCCGCTCCGATGAGCCGGTGATGGCCAAGGCCAGCGTCCTGCTCGAGGAACTCGGCATCGGCTCCGAGACCGTAGTCAGTTCCGCCCACCGCAATCCGGAGCGCACCGCCGCCTGGGCGCAGGATGCGGCCGGGCGCGGTCTCAGGGTGCTCATCGCCGGCGCCGGCATGGCGGCGGCTCTCCCGGGTGTGGTGGCCGCGCACACGACCCTGCCCGTGGTCGGCGTTCCCATCGCCTCCGGCGCGCTCAACGGCGTCGATGCCCTGTACGCCATCGTGCAGATGCCGCCGGGTGTCCCGGTGGCCACGGTGGGAATCGACAATGCCCGCAACGCCGCCCTCCTGGCGGCGCAGATCCTCGCTCTCGAAGACCGGGTCGTCGCCGACGCCCTGACTCGCTACCGGGAGCAGTGGAACGTGTAGTGCTGGGGCCGCGCCAGCCGTCCGCCGAGACCTGCGGATCCGGCGGCGCGGCCGGTCCGAGCAGGAATACCGAAAGGAACGCATGCCCCGTGCCTGACCGAAGACGCATCTCCAAGCTCCTCTCCCTCATCCTCCGCCATCATCCCGACGAGTTCGGGCTGAACATGGACGAGTACGGATACATGCCTCTCGACGAGGTGGTGGAGGCAGTGCAGCAGCGCTACTCCGCCGTCGAGGAGGAGGACATCCGCGACCTCATCGATACCTCCCGCCAGCGGCGTTTCGAGATCGTCGACGATCGCATCCGGGCCCTCTACGGCCACACCTTCTACGTCGAGATGGACGGGGAGCCGATGGATCCTCCGGAGAGTCTGTTCCTGTGCGTCTCGGCGGCCCAGGTGCGGCGCATGAAGGAGGAAGGTATCCGCTCCGAGGACCGCTCCTACCTGCACCTGTCCCCCACCCGCGAGATCGCCGAGTCGCGCGCCGGAGCGGTGACCGACCCTTGTGTCGTCGAGGTCTATGCCGAGGCGGCCGCGCGCGAGGCAGAGGTGGAGTTCTGGGACCGCGGAGAGGTCGTGCTGACGCGGCAGACCATCGCCCCCGAGTTCGTCGGAGAGGCCATCGAGGTCGAGGCCCCCCCAGCCGTCGACGGGAGACGTGAGTCCCGCGGAGGCCGTCGCGGCCGGCGCGGACGCGACGGCCGGGGCAGGGGGGAGCGCTCAGGGGGCGACTCCGGGCAGGGGCAGCGGCCCCCGCGGGACCGGCCCCCCGCGGACCGGGCCCCCGTGTCAGGTAGCCCGGCCCCTCGCCATGAGGCGCCGATGCTGGCGGCCCCGGTGCGGGGCAACGGCGAGGCCCCCGGGCGGCAGGAGATCAGCTACGGCCGCCGCCCGAAATTCGAGCAGGGGTCCGGACGGCGCTGAGGCTCGCGGGCAGCCCCGTCCGCCGCCTTCCGGCCCTTGGGCCGGACCGTCCGCCCGGCCCCGAGGGCCCTTCTGCCAGACAGCCTCCCTCGCCCGCCCGGACGGCGGTGATTCCGGAGCCCCTTCCGGTCCTCCTGACGAGGGCCGTCCCGGCGGGTTGCCCCGGGGCGACCGGTGGTGGAGGTTCACTGCCAAGGACGCTCGAACCGGGAGGGGACCGTGAAGAAGATCGAGGCCTACATCAAGCCCTTCAAGCTGGACGATGTGAAGACGGCGCTGGCCGAGGTCGGCGTGCAGGGCATGTCGGTGAGCGAGGTGCGGGGTTTCGGCCGGCAGCGGGGGCACAGCGAAGTCTACCGCGGCGCCGAGTACACGGTCGATTTCATGCCCAAGATCAAGATCGAGGTCATCCTCTCTCCGGAGAACCTGCAGGAGGCGGTGGAGGCCATCCTCGAAGGCGCCCGGACCGGACAGGTGGGCGATGGCAAGATCGTGGTCTCCGATCTCCAGGAGGTGATCCGCATCCGCACGGGTGAGTCGGGCGAGAACGCGGTGTAGCCGTGGGTGATCCCCTCGGCCTGGCGCGCGCCATCCTCCGAGCCGGGTCGGGGGCCGCGGCGCTGCTCGGCGAGTCGGGATTCAGGGACCCCGAGTCGGCGGCCCGGTGCCTCGAGCGGCTCTGCGGCCCAGGGGCCGAGCCGCCGATGCCAGCCGGAGTGCTGGCGGCCATCCTGGCCTCCGGGCGGCCTTTCCGGGCCTTGCATGGCATGGAGCGCTTCGTGGAGGCCTCCGGTCCCCGCGCCGAGCTCTACCGCCGCCTGGACGCGTCCACGCCCCTGCGCGACGGGCTCGCCCGCATCCTCGCCCACAGCTCCTTTCTCACCGATCTCCTGGTGCGCAGCCCCGAACATCTCCACTGGCTGTTCGAGGAGACACCCCACTTGACCGGGCCGCTGACCGCAGCCGGGCTGAGGGCCCGACAACAGCAGTCCCTCCGGGGCCTCGAGGGGTCGAGCTGGGAGGCCGCCCTGCGCCGCTTCCACGGTCGCGAGCTGCTGCGCATCGGCACGGCCGAGATCCTCGGCTGCAAGGAGGTCTCCCAGGTGGGGCGGGAACTCTCGGAGCTCGCCGACGTCACCGTGGAGGCCGTCCTCGATCACCAGGCGCGGTCCCTTCACCGGAGCCACGGCCGCCCTTCGACCGAGCGAGGCCGCCCGTCCCCTTTCTGCGTCGTCGGCCTGGGAAAGTACGGCGGCCTGGAGCTGAACTTCAGTTCCGACATCGATCTGCTGTTCCTCTACGAAGAGGACGGCACGGTGGTGGACTCGAGGGGCGTCCAGGGGATCGCCAACGGCGTGTTCTTCGACCGCCTGGCCGAGGGGCTGATCCAGGTGCTCACCGAGGTGACCCCCGAAGGCTTCCTCTATCGGGTGGACATGCGGCTGCGGCCCGAGGGGGAGCGCGGTCCGCTGACCCGCTCCCTGCGCAGCTACTGGATCTACTATGAGAGCCGCGGCGAGTTGTGGGAGCGGCAGATGCTGATCAAGGCGAGGCGCGCAGCCGGCTCCTCCGGGCTCTGGCGGCGTTTTCGCGACATGCTGGTTCCCTTCGTCTATCCCGCCCACTTCACGGTCTCCCCGAGCGAGGAGATCCGGCGGATCAAGGAGCGCATCGAGGCCGAGGTGCGGACCCGGCCGGAAGGGGGAAACAACATCAAGCTCCAGCCCGGGGGGATCCGAGACATCGAGTTCGCGGTGCAGTGCCTGCAGCTTCTCCACGGCCGGCGAACCGAGCGCACCCGGGCCGCCGGCACCCTGCCCTCCATCGAGAGGCTGCGGCAGGCAGGGGCACTCTCGGCCGGGGAGGCCCGGGCCCTCGGCCAGGCCTACCGCTTCCTGCGGCGCCTGGAGAACCTGCTGCAGATCGACTCCGGCCGGCCGACCTACACCGTCCCCGAGGACGGGTCGGAGCAGGCCGAGGCGCTGAGGGACCGGCTTCAACTCGGCGGCCGGAGCCTGTCGTCGTCGGTCGCCTCCCACCTGTCGGCGGTGCGGGGGGTGTACGAGTCCGTCTTCGGAAGCGCCCGGGGGCCGGCGTCAGACCCCGGCGCCGAGGATCCCCGGTGGCTTCTCGATGCGCCGGCCGGTTCGGAAGGCGTCCGGCAGTCGCTGGAGGCCGCCGGGTTCCGCCAGGTCGAGACCGCCCACCGGCTCCTGCGGCAGCTGGGGGGGCCCCTGTTGACCTCCTCGGGGCTCGACAACCTGAAGGAGTTGCTGGCCCCGCTCCTGCCCCAACTGGCGGCCACACCCGACCCGGACGGGGCTCTCCTCCGGTTCGTCGGGATCATCGACGCCTACGGGGCGCCGGGCGCCTTCTACGGAATGGCTCTCGCCCACCCGCGGTTCCTGGCCATGCTGGTCACGATCTGCGGCCGGAGCGCGCTCCTGGCGGGGCTGCTGCAGCGCGATCCGGGGCTGCTTGACGAGTTGGTCGGGCTCGACTTCAGCGGCCGGATGCCGCGCCTCGACCGGGCGACCCGCGTCGATCTCTCGCGGCTGCGGCGGTACCGCAACAACGCCCTCCTGAGGGTGGGCACGGACGACCTGCTGGGACTCACTCCGAGCGAGGAGACCTTCCTGCGGATCAGCGATCTGGCCGACGAGGTGGTCTCGGCCGTCGTCGACGACGCCCTGACGGCGGTCGCCCGCCGGCGGGGCCGGCCCCACAGCGGCCGCCGTCTGGACCGGGACGCCCGGTTCGCCTGCTTTGCGGGCGGCAAGGCGGGTGGACGGGAGCTGGACTTCGCCTCGGATCTCGACCTGTTCTTTCTCTACGAGGGAGAGGGGCGAACCGGCCGGGGAGTCGACAACGCCGAGTTCTTCGACGCCGTCGTCCGGCAGGTCATCCAGGTCCTGGGCGAGGGACTCTTCGAGGTCGACGCACGACTTCGGCCCGAGGGCCGAAGAGCGCCGGTGGTCATCAGCCTGCCCGCCTACCGCAGATACCTGCGCACCCGTGCCTCCACCTGGGAGCGTCTCGCCCTTTCCCGGGCCCGCCACATCGCCGGGGACCGGGATCTGGGCCGGCGGGTCCTCCGGGCCGTGGACGCCTTCGTGTACGGCACTCCCCTGACCCCGGGGATGGTCGACGAGATCGCCGGCATACGGCGCCGGATGCAGCCGAAGGCGGTCTCGGGCCGGGGGCCCGTCCTCGACATCAAGCGGGGTCCCGGCGGAATTGTGGATGCGGAGTTTATTGCCCAGATTCTGCTGCTCCATCACGGGGCCCGCCAGCGCGACCTGAGGGACACGAGCACCCCTGTCGTCCTGGAGCGGCTGATCGCCGCCGGGCTTCTCGAGGGGCAGGAGGGCGGCGCCCTCCTGGACGCCTACGAGCGGCTGCGCCAGCTTCAGAAGGCCCTCCGCCTCGGCGAGGGGCACTCCAGCCATGTCCTGCCGGCCGACCCCGCGGCGGCAGGAATCCTCGCCCGGGCCATGGGCGCGGACAGCGCCGACGTGCTCGCCGAAGAGGTAACCGACCTGATGGGGCAGACCCGGCGGCTTTTCGACCAGATCGTGGACAGAGTGCGAACCGAGTCGGCCCGCCGGACCGTGGAAAGGCCAGACCCCGCATGACCCAGAGCCAACCCTCGAGCGCCGTTCATTCGCTGCTGCCTCCGGCGGCGGCGGTGGCCCGTATCCTCATGGGCCTGCTCTTCGTCGTGGCCGGGGCCGCCAAGTCTCTGGACCCTGTCGTGTTCTACTGGGAGGCGGTCTCCTATCTCGAGCTCGTCGACGTCGGCAGGGAGGCATGGCCCCCGATCGGAACGATCGCCCTGGTCCTGGCTCCCCTCGAGGTTCTGTTGGGCGTCGCCCTCCTCATCGGCTGGCGCCCCCGCTTCACCCTGCCCGCGGCCACTGGCTTGATGGTGTTGTTCCTGGCGGTCACCGGCCTGGCCTGGTACCAGCAGGCCAACATCGACTGCGGCTGTTTCGGCACTTTGACCAAGCGCACCCCGGGCGAGGCCTTCATCGAGGACTCCGTCATGCTGGGCCTGCTGCTGGCGGCCTGGCGCTGGGGGACGGAGCGCTGGTCGGCCGCCGCGTGGAAAGGCTCCACGTCCCTGGTCTTCGGGGCGGGGGGCCTGGTGGGGGCCGTGGTGTTCCTCAAGTTCGCCCCCGAGTCCGACCGGGTGGCCAGCTCCGACCTCAAGCCCGGCGTGAGGCTCACCGGGATCGAGCTCACCGGCGCCGAGGGGATCGACCTGGGTGAGGGGCGCTACCTGGTGGAGCTGTTCAGCCCCCGGTGCGGCCGATGCAAGAGTGCCGTGCCCAAGCTCAACCACTGGGCCGACACCCCCGGGGTGCCCACAATCGTGGCCCTGAACGAGTATCCCCCGGAGGACGACTCACTGAAGGACTTCATCCGCCAGACGCGCCCGCGGTTCGCGGTCGCCTCCATCTCCAGCTCCGACTGGATGCGCCTCACCTGGCGCCACGGCTGGCCGCGACTGGCCTACGTCGAGGATGGCGTCATCCAGCGTGTCTGGGAGTACGACCAGATGCCGTCGGCGGCCCAGTTGGCCCGCCTGGGCGGGGGTGGAGAAGACGGCCTGAATGGCGCGAGGTCCGAGTGACCTTGACGGACGACCAGGAGAGCTGAGATGACGACGGCGGCGGTGCAACTGGCGGTTCACGGAGGCCCGAGGACGTTGACGGCCGACGTGGGAGACCTCTTCACGTGGCCCATCGTCACGGAAGAGGACGAAGCGGCGGTCCTGGAGGTTCTGCGCCGGGGGGCGATGTCGGGGACCGACGTGACCCACCTCTTCGAGTCGGAGCTGGCCGACTGGTTCGCGGCGGACCACGTCCTGTGTCACAACACGGGGACCTCTGCCATCCACGCGGCCCTGTGGGCCGCCGGCGTGGGCCGCGGCGACGAGGTCATCAGCCAGAGCATGACCTTCTGGGGCTCAAGCCTGCAGCTCTACTCCCTCGGCGCGACCGTCGTCTTCGCCGAGATGGACCCCCTCACCCTCACCCTTGACCCGGACGACATCGAGCACCGGATCACCGAGCGCACCAAGGCGATCCTGCCCGTCCACTACTGCGGGCACCCCACCGACATGGACCCCATCCTGGAGATCGCCCGAAAGCACGGCCTCCGGGTGGTGGAGGATGTATCCCATGCCCAGGGAGGGCTCTACAAGGGGCGGCTCCTGGGGACGATCGGCGACGTGGGAGCCATGTCGATCATGTCCGGCAAGTCCCTGGCCTGCGGCGAGGGGGGGTTCCTGGTCACCGACGACGAGGAGATCTACGAGAGGGCCGCCGCCTTCGGCCACTACGAACGCACCTCGCGGCTGGGGCATCCGGAGCTGAAGCCGCTGGCCGGCCTGCCCCTCGGCGGCTGCAAGTACCGCATGCACCAGCTGTCCTCCGCCGTGGGCCGCGTCCAGCTCCGGCACTACCGAGGCCGCATCGAGATCATCCAAGAGGCGATGAACCACTTCTGGGACCGTCTCGAGGGCACCCCGGGGATCCGCCCCCACCGCCCGGCCGTCGGCTCCGGCAGCACCATGGGCGGCTGGTACGCCGCCAGGGGTCTCTACCTTCCCGAGGAACTCGGGGGTCTTCCGGTTGCCTCCTTCTGCAAGGCGGTGAGCGCCGAGATCGAGGGGGGCGGATTCAGCGTCTCACCGGGAGCCAACATCCTGCTGCACCTGCATCCCGTGCTCAACGAGGCCGACGTGTACGGCGACGGCAAGCCGACGCGCATCGCCTTTTCCGACCGCGACCTGCGCCAGCCGCAAGGGAGCCTGCCGGTGACCGAGAGCCTGCCCGCCCGCTGCTACTCCATCCCCTGGTTCAAGCATTGCCGGACCGAGGTGATCGACCAGTTCGCCGACGCCTTCCGCAAGGTCGCCGAGAACGCGGACCAGTTGGCGTGACCGGGGCGAAGGACGGTCCCCTCGGCGCCCGGCTCTTCGGGTACGGGATCCTCTACCGTGCCCGCCTGAGGGGCGAGGACGCCTCCGCCGCCTGCGATCCGATGCCCGCGGACCCGGCCGAAGAAGCACGGGCCCTGGCCGATGAGCTGCGCTGCCACCTGGAGGGTGGTACCTCCGGCACCGGCGAAACCCCGGACGAAGTCGGCCTCTCCGTGCCCTTCGGGCGCTGTGGCATCGACGGTCGTCCCCTCGAGCACGTCCGCCTGTACCACGCGGCCCGGGCCTTCGTCGACGTCCTGACCCCCGGGGGGGGCGCCTCCCGGCCAGTGGAGGAAGGCCGCACGGTCCTCGTCTCCCCGGGGTCGGTGGTGCGTTTCCGCGCCGTTCCGCGGCCCGGACACCGCGTCCTGGTGGCATTCCAGACCGAGGATCGCACACCGCTCCACGGGCATGCGGCGCCGCTGACGAGACCGGGGGAGCCGCCTCCCGCCGGAGCGGAGGCTCGCCTGCGCAGAACCACCGAGGCTTTCGCGGAGCTGTGGACGTCGGACCGGCGATCCGGCCTCGAGTCCTTTTTCAGCGGGATGGCCGCGGCCGTCGCGGAAGACCCCCGAGTCGAGGCTGCGCGCCAGGCCGCCCGGGCCTCCGGCAGCTACGGGGCGGGCGCGGATCCGGCCCTCTTCGATCGTGCCCGAGACCTGCTTGCCCCCGGCGTCCTGGAGCGGATCGCCGGCGGGGAGGAACCGTTGTTCCGGTTCCCCGGCATGTTCGGCGCCGTAGCGCCCTTGTTTCCGCTCCTCGACTGAAGGGGTACGAGATGGCACAGGGACTGAAGGACAAGATCCGCTCCGGTCAGCGGACCATCGGGTTCAGCGCCCCGCTGACGGCTACCGTCGAGCAGCTGACGCGGGCCCGGGACGAACACGGTCCGTACGACTTCGTGGCCACGGACAGCCAGCACTCCCCCTTGAGCGAGCCCGCCCTCGTCGAGTTCTGCGGCCGCGCCGACGAGGCCGGCCTCCCCGTGCGCCTGCGCATCAAGCACACGAGCCACACCTGCCTGATCGGCAACCTCCTCGACCTCGGGCCCACCGGCATCGAGGTGCCCCAGGTAGAGAGCCTGGAGACGGCGCGCGAGGCCGAGGAGAGCATGTACTATCCGCCGCGAGGCAGGCGCAGCGTCGGGGGCGGGGCCCGGCGCCGAGTGCAGGACTTCGCCGACAGTCGGGAGTACGCGGACTGGTGGAACGAGAACGGCGTCCTCTGGCTCCAGATCGAATCCCTGAATGCCGTCCTCCACGCCCACACCTTCGCCCTGCCCGGCGTCGACTGCTTCTCCTTCGGGCCCACGGACCTGACCTTCGACATCGAGGCCCATCCCAACCCGCCGTACCGCCGGCTGGAGGACTGCGTGGAGGCGGTGGCGCGCAGCGTCGAGGGCTCGCAGACGGCGCTGTGCTACCGCAACGGCACCCCCGACACCCGCCGGCACTGGGCCGATCTGGGGGTATCGGTCTTCCTCGAGCGGCCCCCGGTCTGAGGGCCCTTGCCCGAGCATGGGGAGAGCTGTCATGACCCGTCGTCGGAGGAGTCTCCTCGCCGCGGCGCTGGCATGTTGCGCCGGTTCGGCCGTCCCTTCGCAGTCGGACGTGGGGGCCTTCATCGCTGTCGTCGAGTTCGACGACGCGGCCAACCTCGAGGCGGCCCCGGGATTCGGTCTGCGCTGGGGGCGGTCGAGCGGGACCCTTGGCGGTGAGACCTCCCTGATGGTCTCACGCCCCGACCGCAAGGTGGCGACGGGTCTCTTCAGCACCAGCGAGTCGGCCACGGCCATCTTCTACGAAGGGCGGCTCTTCCTCAACCTTCCGGCGGGGACGATCCGGCCCTTCCTCAGCGCCGGGTACGGAGCGGTCACCATCCTGCCCGGAGATCTCGAGAGTCCCCTTGCCAGCGAAGACGACCGGCAGACGCTGGCGTCACTCTCGGAGATCGAGACCAGCCACGCCTTCTCGTACGGAGTCGGGACTCGCTGGTCTCTCGACGACCGCCTCGACATCCGCCTCGATCTTCGCCAGTACCAGGTGTTCTCCGTTACCGGTGCCGTAGTAGAGAGGGTGGCGGGGGAAGCCGCCGGCGCCCTCGTGCAGCGGCAGGGCCGGGTCACCAACGGAGAGTTGTCGGCGGGCATCCTGTTCCGCATGTGACCGCGCCGGCGGGCACCGAGGGCACGCCCGGCACGGGATGGACACGGAGGCTCAGATGAAGAAGCGACCAGGAGGGCTGACGCAGCGCGTCGTGTGGGCGGCCTGGCTGGCCGCCGCCTGCGGCCAGAACTACAGCGACAAGCCGGCCGCCGAGGCCCTGGCGGAGAGGAACCTGACCCCCCTCGAGGAGATGCCCTCCGCCTCTTCTCCGGAGGCCGGAGAGTCGCCGGTCCAGACCCTGGACGGCGGGGTGACGATCCGGGTCCCGGAGTCCTGGCAGCGGGTGCCGCCGAGCAGTTCAATGCGAATCGCGGAATACGCCGCTCCTTTCCCCGAAGGAGGCGAGGGGGCGACTCTGGCGGTCTTCAGGGGGAACATGGGCACCGTCGACGCCAACGTGCGGCGCTGGTTCGGCCAGTTCAGCCAGCCCGACGGCAGCCCTGCCCGGGGCAGGAGCTGGACCGTGGAGACCGAGGGCGGACTGCGGGCGACGATGGTCGACGTGAGCGGCACCTTCCGTGACGGCATGGGCATGGGCGATGCCCCGGTTCGCGAGGGATACCGCATGCTCGGCGCCATCCTGGGGGCCGGGGGCACCACCTGGTATCTCAAGTTCACCGGGCCCGCCGGGGCCGTGTCGGCCCACGAGGAGGGATTCGACAGCCTGGTGCGCAGCATGAGGAACTGACCATGGCAGGGTACACGCATCTGGAGGACGAGTTCGGCGATGTCGTCGGCAAGGCCCGGCGCGGCCAGGAGCGGAGGGTGGAGGAGGTGGCGGAGGGGGCGGGGATCGCCGCGGGGGACCTGGAGCGCATCGAGGCCTACGAGTGGATTCCCGACGGGGAAGTCGTGGAAGGACTCGCCGGGACCCTCTCCCTCCACCCCGGCAAGCTGCGGGTCAGCGCCGAGGCCGCCTACTTTCCCGCCCATCCCTGGGGCGGGCCGGGGGAGGGCCTCGATGTGAGGATGCTGATCCTCGGCGACGACTTCCTGATGAACGGCTATGTCGTCACCTGCCGCCGCACGGGCGAGGCGGCCATCGTCGATCCCGGGTTCCAGGGGGACCGCCTGCTGGAGGCGGCGGCGGAATCGGGGGCGCGGGTGGGGCAGGTCTGGCTCACCCACGGTCACGCCGATCACGTGGGCGATCTATCCCTCGTCCTCGGCGCCACGGGCGCCGGCGCCGCCATCGGCGCTGAGGACCTCGCCCTCACCGGGGGCCTGGCGGCAAGGATCGAGGGGCGGCTGGAGCCGGGGTGCCGCATCGCTCTCGGCGAGCAGAGCTTCACCGTGGCGCACACACCGGGGCACACCCCCGGCGGCGTGTCGCTGGTCCACGAGCAGGCCGCCTTCGTGGGCGACGCCCTCTTCGCCGGGTCTCTGGGCGGGACCCGCAGGCGGGTGGACTACGACGGGCAGCGCCGGGCGGTGCGCCGCGAGCTGCTGTCGCTGCCGCCAGAGACCATCCTGTACCCGGGGCACGGTCCGGCGACCACCGTGGAAGAGGAACGGCGGAACAACCCGTTCTTCGACTAGCCCCCGCCCGGCGGCTGGCGGTTCAGCTTCCAGTCGTACTCCACAAAGTCGATGGCGACCTCCCCGGCCGAACGCAGGGTCCGGGCCTGCTCCTGGGGCAGGTAGAGGAGCAGGTAGTCGAGGAGGGTCGGGTCCGAAGGCGGGTCTTTCAGACGATGGCGCGGGAACCACTCCACGAAGTCCGCTCCGTACCAGTCCATGATGCTCGAGAGGCGGAGACGGCCGTTTTCCAGCTTCAGGTGCGCCGGATCGAGGGCGAAGCGACGAGTCTGGCGTTCCAGGTGCTCGTCGAGATCCGCGGCGGCGTAGGCCCGGGAATCCAGGGCGGGGCAGCTCACGGCGGCGCAGTTGACGGCGAAGTGGATGCGCGGATCCCGGTAGCGCGGCCGGATGATGGAGTGCTCGATCTCGTCGAGGCTCAGGGAATCCCCGCCGGCGACGAACCGGCGGACCCGGAAGAACCCCTCGAGCCCGCCCTCGGCCTCCTCGACGCTGTCGACGGGGAGGGAATCGAGGACACCCCGCAGCACGAAGGCGTTGTAGGCGTTGATCCAGTAGGCGAGAGCGTCTGCATCGGAGGGGAAACGCTCCGGGCCGCTCTCCGGGCTGCAGGCGGCGAGAGCCGCGAGGTAGCGGTCGAGGCGGTGAGGGTTCCGGGCCAGGCCGGAATAGTCGACCCGGCCGCGGTCGTCGACCCGGTCCGCCAGCAGGCTGTCCAGGAGGACATGCGAAAAGGGCTCGACATCGGCTCGGGCCGGGATGGCCAGGAGCAGCAGTGCGGCCACGGCGCGGGCACCAGCGTATGTCATGGGCGGAATCCCCTCCGAAGGCGGTGTCGGCGGCCCGTCAGCAACCGCCAACGATCGGTCAGGCCGCGGCCGAGCGCCATCCTCCACCCATGACGCCGAACTCGTCGATTCGGTTGCGCGGGGTCCGCGAAGCCACGCTGGCAGGGGTGGACGTGACGATCCCCCTGGGCCGGATCGTCTGTCTCTCGGGGGCCATGGGGGCAGGCGTGGAGGCCCTGGCCAACCGGGTTCTGCTGGCCGAGAGTCGTCGTCGCTACCTGTTGTCCATGTCTCCCTTCGAGCGGGCCCGACTCGGCGGTGTCGGGGGGGCCGCAGCGGTCGACGATATCGAGGGGTTGCCGCCTGCCCAGGCCCTGCCCGCCCCGGCAGGCGAGCAGACCGTGGGTACGCAGTTGCACCTGCCCGGCGATCTCGCCAGGCTCGCCCGCGGCCTCTCGGAGATCCGCTGCACCGGCTGTGGAGGCCGCTGCGCCTCGCTGGACGAAGAGGGGGTCGCCGGCCTGCTGGAGGAGTGTTTCCCCGCCCAGACGGTCTGGTTCGTGGCGCCGGTGGAGTTGGAGGACCCCGCATCCCGGCCGGGGGTCATCGACGAGCTGGCCCGCGCCGGGTTCCGCCGTCTGCGCACCGGGACCCGTCTCCACCGACTCGATGAGGTCGACGAGCAAACCCTCCCCGGGGAGGGCGTCGAAGTCGTCGTCGATCGCCTCGCGCCCGGGGCGGCGCGGACCCGGGCCCGCGTGGGGGAGGCGGTGCGCAACGCCCGGGCCCTCGCCGGGGGCGCGAGTCTGCTCGTCGGCGAGGAGGACGGCCTGGAGGTCTGGACGGGGACGCGCCTGACCTGCGGGCGCTGCGGCGCCGAGTCCGAGGAGCCGGACTGGGAGCGGGTGATCGGCGCGGAGGAGGACGGCCACCAGCTCATCGAGCTGAAGGGCCGGCCCCTCGGCGACTGGGCCCGGGAGGCGCGGCTCCGGCAGGTGGCCGATCTGGCGGAGGAGGCGGAGCCGAGGTGGCCCGAGCCGGCCGGTCGCCTGTTGCGAGCCCTTGCAGGGGCCGTCGATCTCGGACTGGAGGAGCTTCCCCTGGCCAGGCCCGTGGCCGACCTGTCCCACGGGGAGCAGCTGCTCCTGGGTCTGGCCGCCGCCCTTGCCGATGGCCTGAGCGGCATCCTGCACGTGGTGCTGTCCCCGCCTTCCGCCGTCGATCCGTGGACGCGCGACAGGGTGGCCTGCGGGCTACGCCGTCTCGTGGAGCGCGGAAACTCGGTGGTGGTCGTCGAAGGCCATCCATCCGCCGCCGAGTGGGCCGACGAGGTGATCCACATCGGTCCCGAGCCCTCGGGTCCGGCCGCGGCCGTCCATAAATCCGCGCGCCCGCCCGCCGCCCATGGGGCACTGGAACTGGTGGTGGAGGAGGCGCCCTCCGGGTGCGATCCCGGTCCGGTGCCGCCGGGGCCGGAGCTGTGCATCCCTCTGGGCCGGCTGGCGCTGCTCGCCGGCCCCACCGGCTCGGGAAAAACCGCCCTCCTTCGCCTGATCGGCAGGGCCCTGTCACCCGGGCGGGGCGTCCCGGTGCGGCCGGTTCGGGCGCCGGCGGTGCGGCGCTGCGTCGACATCGGCGCCGAGGCTCGCTCGCCGGCGGGGGAGCAGGCCGTGCTCATGGACCGGCTCGGTGCCATGCGGCCCCTGGCGCGGCTGCTGGCCCGGGGGCCGGCGGCCAGGGAGCTCGGCCTTGAGCCCCGGAGCTTTCTCCTCCATCGGCCGGGAGGCCGCTGTACCCACTGCGAGGGGGCCGGCGTAGTGCGGCACCGGCTGGAGGTGATGGAGGACTTCGCCGCCACCTGCCCCCGTTGCGAGGGCCGTCGCTTCGGCGAAGAGGTCCTTCAGGTCACCGGGCGAGGCGTGAACGTGGCGGAGGTCCTGGCCATGACCGTCGAGGAGGGCGCCGCCCACTTCAGGAGGGAGCGCGGCGTGCACGACCCCCTCGCGGCGGCGATACGCAACGGTCTGGCCGGTCGGCGGCTGGGAGAGGGGGTCGACGGGCTCGAAGAGGCAGAGCGTCTGCTCGCCCGACTCGCCAGCCACACGGTGAGGGCGCGACAGGACGAGCTGCTCCTGCTCGATCGTCCCTCGGCGGGTTGCCGGCCGGAGACGGCGGCGAGGATTGCCGAGGCCCTCCTGGCTATCGCCTCCCGGGGGGTCAGCATCCTGGTGGCCGATGCCTCGGGGGATCTGGAGACCGTGGCGGACTCCGTGGCAAGGCTCCCGGGGGCTCCTTGACGCTTGGGAGGGGTGCCGTACATTCTTGCGGTTGTTGGTTTTCCCGCCGATCCCCCCTCGGACTGATGAATCTGGTCGAAGACCTGCGCGACGAGCGGATCTCCCACCTCGATCTTAGCGGATCCGTTCAGGTTTCGGGGGATCCCGCGGTTGCCGAAGTCCTGGCCGCCATGCGCGAAGCCCGGGCCAGCGCGGCCCTCATCGTGGGGGACGAGGGTCGTCTCGAAGGGATCTTCACCGAACGGGACGTCCTCCTGAAGGTGGCCGACGCCCCGGCCCGCCTGAATGTCCCCGTGCGCGAGCTCATGACGCCCGACCCGCAGACGGTCTCTCCCGACGATACCGCCGGGCACGCCCTGCACTTCATGCGCGCGGGACACTACCGCAACGTACCCGTCCTCGACGCCGATGGCCGCGTGGTGGGAAATCTCAGCCAGCACGGCATCATCCGTTTCCTCACCGATCACTTTCCCCGTGAGGTCTACAACCTCCCTCCCGATCCGGAGTTGATTCCGCGCACCCGGGAGGGAGCCTGACAACCAGTGGCTCCCCAAGGCCCGCGAACCATCCCCGCCCAGCAGGAGGACTTTTGATGGCCGAGACGCCGGCCGCCGAGCCGTCCGCCGTGCGTGACCCGACCACGCGCCGACACGATTCCGTCGTCATCCGCTTCTCGGGCGACTCCGGTGACGGCATGCAGCTCACCGGGGACCAGTTCACCAACACCTCCGCCGTCCTGGGCAACGACGTATCGACGTTTCCGGACTTTCCCGCCGAGATCCGGGCTCCGGCCGGGACCATTCCCGGGCTGTCCGGGTTCCAGGTCAACTTCTCCTCCACCGAGATCTACACCGCCGGCGACGAGCCCCAGGTGCTGGTGGCCATGAACCCGGCGGCGATCACGGCCAATCTCGAGGATCTGCGGCCCGGAGGGGTAATCATCGTCAACGAGGACGCCTTCACGCGCAACAACCTGCGCAAGGCGGGGTACGCCTCCTCACCCCTCGACGACGACAGCCTGCGCGGATACGAGGTGCATCGCGTTCCTCTCACCACCCTGACGCGCAACGCGCTGGCGGACGTGGAGGGGATGACGACGCAGCAGAAGGACCTGTGCAAGAACGCCTTTGCCTTGGGGCTGGCGTTCTGGCTCTTCGACCGTCCCCTCGAAACAACGCTGAACTTCTATGAGAAGAAGTTCGCCAAGCGCCCACAGGTGGTGGAGGCCAACACCCGGGCCCTGAAGGCGGGATACGCCTTCGGAGAGACATCGGAGGCCTTCTCGGGGCGCATGCAGGTGCCGAGCCGCACCGAGGTCGAGGCCGGGACCTACCGCCGGATCACCGGCAACGAGGCAGTCGTCCTCGGCCTCGTGGCGGCGGCCCACAAGGCGGACAAGCCGCTGTTCTACGGCAGCTACCCCATCACCCCGGCGAGCCCGATCCTCGAGGGCCTGGCCGCCCTCAAGTCCTTCGACGTGCGCACCTTCCAGGCGGAGGACGAGATCGCCGCCATCGGATCGGTCATCGGCGCCGCCTTCGGGGGAGCCCTGGCCGCCACCGCCTCCAGTGGCCCCGGCATCGCCCTGAAGAGCGAAGGGATCAACCTCGCCGTGGTCCTGGAGCTGCCCATGGTGATCGTCAACGTGCAGCGCGGCGGCCCGAGTACGGGTCTGCCCACCAAGACCGAGCAGGCGGACCTGCTCGAGGTGCTCTTCGGGCGCAACGGCGAGAGTCCGATGCCCGTCCTGGCGGCGGCGACTTCGGCCGACTGCTTCGACCTGACTATCGAGGCCTGCAGGATCGCGGTCCGCCACATGACGCCGGTCTTCCTCCTGTCCGACGGCTACCTGGCCAACAACTCCGAGCCCTGGAGGATCCCCGACGTCGGTTCCATCCCCCCCATCGAGGCCGCCCATCGGACCGACCCCGACGGATACCAGCCCTACATGCGCGATCCCCATACCCTCGCCCGGCCCTGGGTGCTGCCGGGGACCCCGGGGCTGGAGCACCGGATCGGGGGCCTCGGCAAGCAGGACGGCAGCGGCAACGTCTCCTACGACCCCGAGGACCACGAGGAGATCGTCCGCATCCGCGCCGACAAGGTGGCCCGCGTCGCCGACTCCATCCCCGAGGCGGAGGTCTTCGGCCCTGACCAGGGCGACCTGCTGGTCATCGGGTGGGGCGGGACCTTCGGGGCCATCCGGGCGGCGACGGAGCACATGCAGCAGCAGGGCCGGTCCGTGGCCAGCCTTCACCTGCGACACCTGAACCCTTTCCCGAGGAACCTGGGCAACGTCATCGGCCGCTACCGTCAGGTGCTGGTGCCCGAGCTCAACATGGGGCAGCTGGCGATGCTGCTCCAGGCCCGGTTCCCGGTGCGGGTGGTGAGCCTCAACAAGGTTCAGGGGCAGCCCTTCAAGATCCGTGAGATCTCCGACAAGATCCGGTCGATCCTCGACTGACGAACCCGGCGGAGCCAGCAGATGACCCAGGCCCTTGAATCGAAGCTCACGCGCAAGGACTTCGTCTCCGACCAGGAGGTGAGGTGGTGCCCCGGCTGCGGCGACTACGCCATCCTCGCGCAGATGCAAAAGGTTCTCCCGGAGATCGGAGTCTCCCGGGAGCAGATCGTCTTCGTCTCGGGCATCGGCTGCTCAAGCCGCTTCCCGTACTACATGAACACCTACGGCATCCACTCCATCCACGGGCGGGCTCCCACCATCGCCACCGGGCTGAAGTCGGTGAACCCCGACCTGTCGGTGTGGGTCATCACCGGCGACGGCGACGGCCTCTCCATCGGCGGCAACCACCTGCTGCATTGCATCCGGCGCAATGTGGACGTCAAGATCGTGCTCTTCAACAACCAGGTGTACGGTCTCACCAAGGGGCAGTACTCGCCCACCTCGCTCCTCGGACACCGCGGAAAGTCGACCCCCCTGGGCTCGATCGACTACCCCCTCAATCCGATCTCGGTGGCCATCGGCGCCGAGGCGACCTTTGTGGCGCGCACGCAGGACACCCACACCAAGCATCTGCAGGAGGTCCTGCGGAGGGCCGCCTCCCACCGCGGCACCGCCTTCATCGAGGTCTTCCAGAACTGCGTGGTGTACCACCCCACGGCCTGGGACCACACGACCAAGGCCGACCTGCGCGACGACAACATCCTCTATCTCGAGGACGGAGAGCCGCTGATCTTCGGCAAGGACCGGGACAAGGGCATCCGCGTCAACGGCATGGTCCCCGAAGTCGTGCCCCTGAGCGACGCCGACCCGGGGGAGCTCGCCGTCCATCGCGAGGACCTCGACAACACAAGCTACGCCTACATGCTCAGCCGCATGCTCCACCCCGAGTTCCCCCAGCCTTTCGGCGTGCTGCGGTCCGTGGAGCGGCCCTCGTACACGGACCTGCTCGTCCACCAGGTGGAGGAGTCCCGCTCCCGACAAGGGGGAGGCGATCTCGCCGACCTGCTGCACAGCAGCGACACCTGGACCGTGGAGTGACCCCGTGGAGGCCGCCTCCCAAGTCGCCTTGTGCCCGGCCTGTGGGCACGCCAACATGGCAGGGACGGACCCGTGCGAGGAGTGCGGCCAGAGCCTCGTGGCCCCCGCGGAGGTCGAGGAGGGGGAGTCCTCGATCCTGCTGCAACCGCTCCTGAGCCTCAACCCCCGGCTTCCCGAGAGCGTCGAGCGCCACACCTCCCTGGCAGAGGCGATCTCGCGGCTCAAGGGCCGCAACGTGGGCTGCGTGCTGATCACCAACCCCGGCGGCGAGCTCGTGGGGATCTTCACCGAACGCGACGTGCTCTACCGCGTGGCCGGACTGATCGAGGACCTGGAGGCGGTTCCGGTGGAGAGCCTGATGACTCCCGGACCGACGGCGCTGAAGCCCTCCGACCCGGTCAGCCGCGCCCTCCACATGATGGCGGTCCACGGCTTCCGCCATGTGCCGCTGGTGGACGAGGACTGGTGCCCCGTGGGATTCATCTCCCTGCGGGACATCCTCATCTTCATGGAAGAGAACTTCACGCGCCCCGGGGACGACCGCTGAGCATGTCCCCCCGGGGCGAGGGGGAGCAGCCCATGAGGCGGATATCAGGCTTTGCCGCCGCCCTCGGCCTTCTCTTCGGGGCCCTTCCGGCGGCCTCGGAGCTCGCCGATGTCGAGCTGGACGAGCCCAGGACCGTAACCCAGAGGGAGTGGCTCAGCCTGCGCCTTCAGGTGCTCGGGCTGCAGGTCTCCTATCCCGCCTACCGCGTCGGGCTCGAGCTCGCCGAGGGCAACAAGGTGCGCTTCGTCCTGTGGATAAGCACCCCCATGGCGGAGCATCTCCAGGAGTCCGGCCGCCGGGAGTCGGCGCGCCTCCTCACCTACCATGCCGAGGGCATTCGCACCCGCGTGGAAGAGATGCTCGAAGCGGACTTCCCCAACCTGTGGAAGGGCTACCAGGAGCGCTCCGACTTCGGCGGAGAATTCATGGCTCCGGGCGACGAGGTGGAGGATCCGCCTCAACGCTGGGCGCGCTGGCACAAGGGCGCCTTTCGCTGGGACTGAAGGCCCCTTGACCCCTCACTCGGGGTCGCGAGTCGATCCGATGCCCTCCACCGATTCGGCCAGGGTGATCGTCTTGTCGATCACCGGCCTCTCGGTGGTGATGATCCAGCCCTCGATCGTCTCTCCGAAGACGACGATCTGCTTCGGCACCGCCTCGATCAGTCCGGCCTTGCCGCCGTGCCGCTCCCGGTCGACGCAGAAGAAGGTGTGACGGCGGGTCACGCCTCTCTCTTCGATCTCGGTCCCTGACATTCTCAGCTCTCCCGGCCGTATCCCTGAACCGTCTCGACCAGCCGGACCACGCTGGCGAACGGGGTCTCAGGATGGACCCCGTGGCCCAGGTTGAACAGGTGAGGGTACCCCTCCGTGGTCCGCAGCAGCCGCCCGACCTCCTCCTCCACCCGGTCGGGGTGGGCGAAGAGCCGCGCCGGGTCGAGGTTTCCCTGCAGGGGGATCCGGCCCTCCCAGCGCCGGAACAGGGCGCCCAGATCGGTGCGCCAGTCGAGGGAGAGGACATGCGCGCCGACCCGGTCGAGGGCGTCGACGAGGTGGGCGGCGTGGTTGGCGTAGTAGATGGCCGGTACGCCCAGGGCGTCGAGGTGGCGGAAGATGCGTTGCAGACGGGGGAGGACGACGGACTCGAAGTCGGCCAGCGACAGCCACCCCACCCAGGTGTCGAACAACTGCAGGGCTTGGGCGCCGGCGCGGGCCTGCATGGACAGGTAGTCGATGCTCACCTCGGTGAGCCTGTCGAGCAGGCCCAGGGCGGTGGACGGGTCGCCGTGCAGCAACCGCCGGTAGCCGCTGAACTCCCGCGAGCGGGGCCCGCCTTCGGCCATGTAGGTGGCCAGGGTGAAAGGCGCCCCCGCGAATCCGATCAGGGGAACCCCGGAGGGGAGACGCTGGCGCACGCGGCCGATCGTCTCGGCCACGTGGCCGAGGTCGCGCTCCGAGTCGATCTCCCGCAGCCGTGCCAGGTCCGCCGCGCCGGCCACGTGGTACTCGAGGATCGGAGCAGGCGAGAAGGTGACGGCGCAGCCCATGGGATCGACGGGCGTGAAGATGTCGGCGAAGAGGATGGCGGCATCGACGCCGAGGAGCTCGACAGGCATGAGGGTTACGTCGGCGGCCACGGCGGGATCCCGGAACATGGCCTCCATCGAGCCGATGCGCTTCTTCAGCTCGCGGTACGGGGAGAGGATGCGTCCGGCCTGACGCATGAGCCAGACGGGACGCCGGGGGCCGGCGCGTCCGCGGCAGGCGGCGAGGAACAGGGGCTCTTCGGCGGGCGCTTCGAGGCTCGGGGAGGGGAGGGTCAACGCGCCGGCCGGAGGATCACTTCCCGGGCTCGATCATCCACTCGGGAAGGGTGATGCGGTAGCGGCAGACATCCTCCTGGGGCGCCAGGCGGATGCCCTCCGCCGAGGCGTTGGCCGATACAACTTCCGGCTCCTCCGCATCGTCCCGGAAGGCGAGAACCCGCAGGGGCGGCATGCGGCGGTCCTTCCACAAGTGGGTGGGGTCGACCTCCAGGGGCTCCTCGCAGTCGAGGGGGTAGACGTCGATCACCCAGTCCTCGTGGGTGAGGACGGCGGCGCCGTCGAGGGTCAGGGGGCCCATGGTCATGCGTTGGCCCCGGGTGTCGCAGTAGAGATACTCGGCACAGGCGGCGTAGTCGATCCGCCCCGATCCGGCATCGGCCGAATAGACGAGGAGGCCGCCGGGGCCCCGGGCGAGGAAGGAGGCCGGCGGCAGACGGTAGGAAGTCTCCTCGTCCGCCTGGATGACCCACTCCTCCTCGTGGGCCCCGTTGACGTGGACCTGCAGGCCGTTGGCGTAGACCACGCGGATCTGGCTGAGCTCGTGGGCTCCGGCCACCAGGGCCTCGGTGGTCTCGAGCAGGTTGCCGCCACGCTGGTAGTGGACCGATTCGGGCTTCACCCCCAGGTAGTGGTCCTGGAGAGCGTGCAGCATGTAGTAGGTCTTGGCCACCGCCGGCAGGCCCCATCGCTCCAGGTCGGGCAGCAACCCGGCGTGGCCGTAGGCGACGACGGCGGCCAGGTAGCGGTCGAACCAGGCGCTGCGGGCGTGGCGTTCCTCCGTGGGGATCGTCTCGCCGAAATACTCCTCCGGAGCGCCGAGACCGGCGTCGGTCTGGCGGTCGTGCAACCAGCCCAGGGCGAAGTCGACGAGGAGCGGCTGCTGCGCAGGGGACTCGCCCCGGAGACAGCCCACCGCGCCCGAGAGCAGGCCGGCGTACAGCCAGTGGTTGCCGCCGTCGGCCACCACCGGAACGTCCTGCCGGCAGAGGGCGGCGAGCAGCTCCTGCTCGCACTGCCAGGTGTGGCGGAAGCTCGCGGGCGCCGCCAGGCGGACATCCCGGTCGAGACGGGCCCAAGGCGGCGCGGAGGCGTGATCGGTGAGGTACACCGCCGAGGCCCCATAGCGCTCGACGAGCCGCTCGACGCGTCCCGGGGCCAGGGGCGCGGCCGCGTCCGGCTTGAGCAGGTAGCGCCCCGGGCCGGTCACCGTGTAGTCGCCCTGCTCGTCGAGGGCGGCGGGGGCCTCCGGCCACGCCTCGTCGAGGGGGGAGATCTGCCGGAAGGAGGCGTTCAGGGCGTACTCGTAGCCGAGCTCGCGGACCGCCTCGAGGTACTCCAGAAGGGCGTCGTCGCCGCCCTTGGCCTCGGCTCCCACGGTGTCGATGGCCGGCCCCCCGAGGCCGTCGTGCCAGGTCGACTCGGGATGGAGCACCAGCAGGTCGCGCAGCCCGACCTGACGGTACATGCGCAGGCGCTCGTAGGCCTCGATGTAGGCCTCCTCCCCCGCTTCCATCTCCGGCAGCTGGCACCAGATCGACCGCTTGGAGAGCGGCGCCGGTCCCTTGGCCTCCACCGGGGGACGGGACGGCAGGACCTCCTCGAACCGCCGGGACACCGTGAGGAGCCAGCGCTCGCGCAGGGTGGCCCGGCGGCCGTCGGAAGCGGGCAGGTACCGGCAGCCGCCGTTCAGGTGCATGAGCTGGTCGGCCTCGGCGGGGGCCGCGTGCAGGGAGGAGGCCCGGGACCGGCACCAGTCGAGACAACTGCTGACGAAGACGCCGGAGGTGCACAGCACGTTGGGCTGCCGGTCTCCGAGATTGAGGTACGGAACCTGAATCAGGCGCGGATGGATCGCTCCCACCACGTACCCGAGCTCGACACCGGAGGCCCGGCCGCCGCCGCCTTCGAGCTCGACGACGAGCGACTTGCTCTGGATGTGGATCCGGTAGAGAAAGTCGGCCAGCTCGCTCCCCCGGCGAAATTGCCACCGCGCCTCGACGGCGTCGCCCACCCGCTCGCAGCTGACGAAGTGGCGCTCGATCTCCTCGTCCTCGGGGCTCCACTCCCGCCCTTCCATGGAGACGGTGATGCCGCCGTCTTCGGCCAGCTTGATGGCGTCGCCGTTGTTGATCTCCACCTCGAAGTCGGAGAGATTCCCCTCGATCGGGGTGTACACGTAGCGCACCACCGCAGACAGTGAACGCGCCTCGAAGACGAAGGAGATGCCGTCCTTCTGGATGGAATTCGTCACCTCCTCCGAGGTGGAGGGCTGCATCGAGGCGGGCTCCCCCGAGGTTGCCGGCGGGAGGGGCTGGGTGTCCTCCGCCTCGAAGGCGAGCCCCGAGAGGGTGATGTCGGAGGTCTCGCGGTGAAAGAGGCCGCGGATCGCCAGCCCGGCGACGCTCGCCCCCGAGGGCAGGGTGCGGCGCAGCAGGTGACGGCCGGAGAAGTCGAGCCGGCCCATCGAGCGCTCCTGGCCTTCGCCCAGGAGGACGAAGAGCTCGGGTGCCTGGGCGTCGCCGGGGCCGGGGGCCTCGACCCACAGCCGGAGGGCGGCCGTGCCGGGGGGAACGGGGAGTGGGTGGGGGGCGCCGACGACGGCTTCGCCGGCGCCGGTGCAGGAGATGAGGAGGCCGGTCTCACCCTCGGGCGAGGCCTCGCCCGACAGTCCTTCCCGAAAGTCGACCTCCCAGGAGCCGGCATCCTCCACCGGGGAAAGGCCGGGCTGTGGCTCCGGTCCCGCCTCGGCGGGACCGGGACGTCTGGCAGTCTCGATCTCCTCGCCGAGGTGAGAAAGCGTCATGACATCCTTCTGATTTGCGGGGGCTGCCGGGCGGCAGGTGAATTCGGTTCCGAACGGAAACAGATGAAGCTAGACGTTCTCCCCGGGGTGTCAAGCAGATCAGGCCCCGAGGAGCCCCACCCCGTGGTCTCCTCCATTTGTCGACAAGGTTGATATTCAGGGGGCTAATCGATTGTGGAAGAATGAATTGAACGCATGCCGAGACTGGTTTGACAGGAGCGGGGGACACCCATAGACTCGCTGTCATGGATCGCTCCCGCATCCGCAACTTCTGCATCATCGCCCACATCGACCACGGCAAGTCCACCCTCGCCGACCGCCTTCTGGAGAGGACGGAGACCCTGGGCGCCGAACAGATGCAAGCCCAGGTCCTCGACAGCATGGACCTCGAGCGCGAGCGCGGGATCACGATCAAGGCCCACGCCGTGCGCATGCAGTACCGGGCCGCCGACGACGGGGAGTACCAGTTGAACCTCATCGACACGCCGGGGCACGTCGACTTCACCTACGAGGTCTCCCGCAGCCTGGCCGCCTGCGAGGGCGCCATCCTCGTCGTCGACGCCACCCAGGGCGTCGAGGCGCAGACGGTGAGCAACCTGCTGCTGGCCATGGACCACGACCTGGCGATCATCCCCTGCGTCAACAAGATCGACGTGGCAGGGGCCGACGTGGCCGCCGTGGAGCAGCAGATCCTCGATCTCATCGGCGGCGACCGCGGCGAGATCCTGCCGATCAGCGCCAAGGAGGGCACCGGCGTCGAAGAGGTGCTGGCGGCGGTGGTCGAGCGCATCCCGGCGGCGGCGGGCTCGCCGGAGGCCCCGCTCCGGGCGCTGGTCTTCGATTCCCTCTATGACAACTTCCGCGGCGTGATCTGCTTCATCCGCATCGTCGACGGCTCCATCAGGAGGGGGCAGCGGGTACGCTTCCACTCCACGGGCCGCGAGTACGAGGTGGAGGAGATCGGCATCCTGCGCCTGGGGCGGTTCGCCGCCGAGGAGATGGGGACGGGCGAGGTCGGCTATCTCATCGCCGGAGTGCGCGATCTCGGCGAGGCCCGTGTGGGGGACACGGTGATGGAGGCCGGGGGGGCCGCCGAGATCGAGCCCCTGCCGGGGTATCAGCCCCTCAAGCCGATGGTGTTCTCGGGCCTCTTCCCGGTCGACGCCGACGCCCACGCTGATCTGCGGGGCGCACTGGAGCGCCTGCGGCTCAACGACGCGGCCTTCACCTTCGAGCCCGAGAACTCGCCGGCCCTGGGCTTCGGCTTCCGCTGCGGGTTCCTCGGTCTCCTGCACATGGAGATCGTGCAGGAGCGCATCGACCGGGAGTACCGCATCGACCTCATCACCACCCTGCCGAACGTGCGCTACGAGGTCCTGCAGGAGGACGGCACCCTGCTCGAGGTGGAGAACCCCGCCCACCTGCCGCCGCCGGGGGAGATCCGCGAGATCCGGGAGCCGATCCTCGAGGCGCAGATGCTGGTGCCCTCCGGGTACATCGGCCCGGTGATGCAGGTCTGCAACGAGCGCCGGGGCTCCTACCGGAACACGGAGTACCTCGACGCCAGCCGCGCCATCCTCCACTACGACCTGCCCCTGGCCGAGGTCGTCGTCGACTTCTACGACCGCCTCAAGTCCGTGTCCCGGGGATACGCCTCCTTCGACTACGAGCACAAGGAGATGCGGGCCGGGCCCCTGGTCCGCCTCGACATCCTGATCAACGGCGACCTCCTCGACGCCCTGGCGGTGATCATCCACCGCGACAAGGCCTACGAGTGGGGCCGGCGCCTGTGCTCCAAGCTCAAGGAGCTGATCCCGAGGCAGATGTTCGAGGTGGCCATCCAGGCGGCGATCGGGAACAAGATCATCTCCCGGGAGACGGTGAAGCCCTTCCGCAAGAACGTGATCGCCAAGTGCTACGGCGGCGACGTGACGCGCAAGCGCAAGCTCCTGGAGCGGCAGAAGGAGGGCAAGAAGCGGATGAAGCAGGTGGGCAGCGTGGAGATTCCGCAGGAAGCCTTCCTGGCGGCCCTGCAGCTCGAGGAATAGACGGCCGGGGACCAGCCATGGCCAAGAGGAAGTCCTCGCGCACCCGGCGCCGGAGATCGACGGGGTCCCGTTCCCGCCGGCGTTCCCTCCTCCGGACCCTGGTCCTGGCCGGCCTCGGCCTGGTGGTGGTGAACACCCTCTTCCTGGGAGGGCATCCGGTGCGCGCCGGGGGCATGGAGGACACCCTGATGCCCGGTGACCGCCTGCTCTTCGAGAGGGTGACCTACGGCATTCCCGTCCCCCTCGTCGGCGCCCTGCCCGCCCTCGGAGAGCCGTCGCCCGGAGAGCTCGTCCTCTTCCGCGTCCCGGGTGAGCCGTACCGGACCTACCTGCAGCGCTGTGTCGCCGTGGCCGGTCAGAGCGTCGAGATCAGGGACAAGGCGGTCTTCGTCGACGGCGAGCGGTTCCCGGACCCCCCCCGGTCCAAGCACCTCGACCCCCGCATCCTGCCGGGCCGCGGCAGCCGCCGCGACAACCTGGGCCCGGAGCGGGTGCCGCCGGGCCACCTCTTCGTCATGGGCGACAACCGCGATCGCAGCCGCGACAGCCGGCAGTGGGGATTCCTGCCGGTGGCCAACGTCGTCGGCCGGCCCCTGGCCGTCTGGTTCTCGGCCGAGCCCGCCTCCGAGGATGGGCCCCTGCTGGCTGGCCTGGCGAGCCTGCCCGGCCGCCTGCGCTGGGACCGGCTCGGGGCGGTGGCGCGATGACGGCATTCCCCCGCCGGCCCTTCGGCCTCTACGTCCACGTCCCCTTCTGCCCGCAGCGGTGCCCGTACTGCGCCTTCTCCGTGGTCACCGGGCGGCGGGCCGAGGAGGGCCTCTACGTCGACCGCCTGTGCGGCGAGATCGAGACCTGGGCCCGCCTGGGGGACCGCGGCGGGCTCGATACCGTGTTCTTCGGGGGCGGCACCCCCAGCCGCCTGGACCCGCGCCTCCTGGGCAGGATCCTCGAGACCGCCGACCGCTTCCTGGGCCTGCGCCGCGGCGTGGAGGTTACCTGCGAGGCCAACCCCTCCACGGCGGAGGCCGGCCGCTTCCGGGACCTCCGGCGCGCGGGGGTGACCCGGCTGAGCCTCGGCGTGCAGTCCCTGCGCGACGGCAGCCTGCGCCGGCTGGGCCGCGCCCACGACGCCGCCGAGGCCGAGCGCGCCTACGGCGTCGCCCGCGCCGCCGGCTTCGACAGCGTCGGCATGGACCTCATCTTCAGCATCCCGGGGGCCGCCGCCGCCGACTGGGAGCATACCGTCAAGCGGGCCATTGTCCTGGCCCCGGACCACCTCTCCGCCTACGCCCTGACCGTGGAGGAGGGTACGGCCTTCGCCCGGCGCCGGGCCTCGGGAGACCTGCCGGAGATCGGCGAGGCCGAGGACGAGGAGGCCTGGTTCCACGCCGTGGAGAGCTTCGGCGCCGCCGGGTACGAGCACTACGAGATCTCCAACTTCGCGCGGCCGGGCCACCGCTGCGCCCACAACTGGGACGGCTGGACGGGCGGCGAGTACGTCGGCGTAGGGGTGTCGGCCCACAGCTTTCTCGAGGGCCGGCGGTTCTGGAACACCCCCGACTTCGACGACTACCTCCAGCGGATGGCCGACCGGGGCAACGCCCGCGCCGGGGAGGAGCCGCCGGACGAGGAGCGCTGTCGCCGCGACCGCCTGTGGCTCGGGCTGCGGACCTGCGCCGGCGTCGAGCTCGAGGCGGAGGAGAGCCGCAGGCTCGCCGCCTCGACCCTGTGGCCGCGGCTGCGAGCCCACGGCCACGCCACCCTCGAGGGCCGGCGCCTCCGGCTGACGGAGCGCGGCTTCGCCGTGGCCGATGCCGTCGCCGGGGCGGTCTCCGACGAGGTGCGCTCCCGGGCCGAGGCGGCCTGACGGGGGACCGGTGTCCGAGATCCGCATCCGCGTGCCCGCCACCAGCGCCAACCTCGGCCCGGGGCTCGACGCCTTCGGCCTGGCCCTGGGGCTGTATCTCAACCTGACGGTGCAACGGCTGGAATCCCGCAGCCGCCCGGCGACCATCACCGCCGCCCTCGAGGGAGAGGGGGCTGACGACCTGCCGACGGGGGAGCAGAACGCCGTCGTCAGGGCCCTGCGCGCCGCCCTCCGGGCGGGCGGCTACGAAGGGCCGGACCTGGGCCTGCGCTCGGCGAACGGGATCCCCCTGGCGCGCGGACTCGGCAGCAGCGCCGCCGCCGTGGTGGCCGGCGCCGCGGCGGGGCAGATGCTCTGCGCCGGCCGCGTGGACGACCACTGGCTGCTCGAGTACGGCCGGGGGTCGGAGGGGCACGCCGACAACGTCGCGCCCTGCCTGCGTGGGGGGTTCACCATCGTCTCCGGGTCGGGTCCCGGCCTCGCGTGCACGCGCTTCGAGCCTCCGGGCGGTCTGGCGGTGGCCGTGGCCGTCCCCGAGTTCGAGCTGCCCACGGCCGACTCCCGCCGGTCCCTGCCGGCCGCCGTTCCCCGGGCCGACGCGGTGAACGCCGCCGCCCGGGCCAGCCTGGTGGCGGCGGCCCTGGCCACGGGCCGCCTCGACCTGCTGGGGCCCGGCATGGAGGACGAGCGACTGCACGAGCCCTACCGCAGCGGCCAGGTGCCGGGGCTGGCGGCGGTGCGCACCGCCGCCCTTGGGGCCGGCGCCTTCGGAGCCGCCCTCAGCGGCGCCGGCCCGTCGGTCCTGGCCTTCGTGCCCGAGGGCGCGCAGGAAGCGGTGGGAGCCGCCATGGAGGAGGCCTGGGCGGAGGCGGGTGTCAGGTCGCGGTCGCTGAGCCCGGCCGTGGACACCGAAGGCCTGCGGGCCGAAGAGCGGCAGGAGTGACGGCATGACCGGCTGCAACCGCACGTGGATTCCCTTTGGGCTGTCCCTCGCGGCCCTCCTCATCGCCCCGGGGCCGGCCCCCGGACAGGAAGCCATGACGATCCGCATCCCCGCCGGCGCCGAGGGGGCGGAGGTGCAGGTGCCGGAGGCGCCGGAGGCGGAGGAGCCCCTGCCCGAACCGCTGATCGGGGTCGACGCGTACGAGGAGGTCCTGCGCAGCGGCGAGTACCTGGTGGGACCCGGCGACCGGTTCCTGGTCCGCATGCCCGAAGCGGACGAGGCGGTGGAGGTCCGGGTGCTGGCCGAGGGCGGCCTGTTCATCCCGCGGATGGGGCGCATCCAGGTGGGGGCGCGGCGGCTGCGCGAGGTCCGCGCCGCCCTGGACAGCGCCTACGGCGCCAACTTCCTCGAGGGCCGGATCACGGCCGAGCTGAGCGCCCTGCGGCGCTTCCCGGTGACCGTCACCGGACTCGTGCAGGAACCCGGCGTCACCGTCGCCAACGGCGTGCAGCGGGTCGATGCCGTCCTCCGGCAGGTGAAGGGCCTGCTCGACAACGGCTCCAGGCGGAACATCCAGGTGATCCGCACCCACGGCCTGTCTCCGGAGCGGCGCGCCCGGCTGCGGGCGTGGGCCCGTTCCGGGGATCTGGAGGTCTTCCGCCGGATCGAGTCGAGGCGCGTCGATCTCGACTTCTACGAGCTGACCGGCGTGTCCCGGTACAACCCCTTCGTCGAGGACGGCGACATCATCGTCGTGCCTTCCAGGCAGCACCTGGTGCGCACCATGGAGGCCTGGGTCACCCCCAGGATCGTCGAATACGTGGCCGGGGACCGGATCAGCGACCTGGCGACCTTGTCCATGGGCCCGGCGCCCAACATCGATCCGAAGGGGGTCTTCCTCTTCCGGTTTCACGACGACGGGCAGCGCCAGGCCTCCCAGCAGATCGATCTGGCGGCGGCCCTGGCCGGGGATCCAGCCGCCGATCTCGCCCTGCAGCCGGGGGACTGGCTGGTGGCGCGCATGCGCCAGGGATACCTGCAGGAGTCCACGGCCACCGTCACGGGCGAGGTCGAGAGGCCGGGTCCCTACATCGTGGGCGAGGAAGGCGTGTCTCTGGGGCAGGTGATCGAGTGGGCCGGAGGCTTCACCCAGGAGGCTTCCCTCCCGGAGGCCCGCGTGGTGCGCCGTCTCCAGGAGGTCGACCGCGGCGACCCGGAGTTCCAGCGCATCCTGACCATTCCCCCCGAGGCCTGGGACAAGGAGGAGAAGAGCTACTTCAACATGAAGAGCCGCGAGAAGAGGGGGCAGATGGTCGTCGACTTCGTGGCTCTCTTCCGGGAGGGCGACGCATCGCAGAACATCCTCGTCCTCCCGGGGGACGTGATCACCGTCCCCGCCTCCCAGCGGACCGTCCTGGTCTCCGGGCAGGCGGCCTATCCGGGAGCCGTGCCCTACGTGGAGAGCTACACGGTCTCCGACTACATCTCCCGGGCCGGAGGCTTCGGCTGGCAGTCCTCGGGGGACGTGGAGGTCATCAAGGCGCGGACCGGGGAACGGATGGATGTGGAGGACGTGGAGCAGATCGAGCCGGGGGACCGCATCTGGGTCAAGGAGCGGCCGGCGCGGGACTACTGGCTGCTCTTCACCCAGGGGATCCAGGTCGCCAGCCAGGTGGCCACGGTGCTGCTGCTCTTCGTGACCCTGAGCAACTGAGCATGGAGCAGCGCAACCTGCTCGACTACGTGCCGGTCCTGGTGAAGTGGCGGCGCCTGCTTGTCGCCGGCACCCTGGCGGCGACGGCGGCGGCAGCCGGAGTCAGTCTGCTTCTGCCCGAGCGCTGGACGGCCCGCACCAGCCTGCTGCCCCCGGAGGAGGAGGCGGTGGGGATCGGCCGCTCCCTGCTGCCGGGGGCCGGCGGTCTGCCCCTGGGGCTGGCCGGTCTGGTGGGCCTGCCGATCCCCTCGGAGCGGCTCCTCACCCTGCTGCAGAGCCGCCGGCTGCTCGGCCTGGCCGTCGATCGCCACGAGCTGGTGCGCGTCTACGAGGCCCCCCACCGGGACGCCGCCATCGAGTGGCTGTCGGAGGCGGTGGAGTCGGAGCTCGGCGACGACGGCAGCCTGGTCCTGCGGGCCACGGCAGCAACGCCGAAGCTGGCGGCGGACCTGGCCAACACCCTGGCCGCCCTCCTCGACAGCCTCAACCGCGAGTATCGCCGGCGGCAGGCGTCATCCCTGCGCGGGTTCCTCGAGGGCAGGGTGCGCAGCACGCGCGAGGAGCTGGGCGCCGACGCGTCGCGCCTGCGCGACTTCCAGGATGCCCACGGGGTGGTCGACATCGAGGCGCAGACCGCCGCCGCCGTCGACGTGGCCAAGGGACTCGCCTTCGAGCTCTCCCTGAAGCAGGTCGAGCTCGGCGTCCTCTCGCGGCAGGTGGCATCCGACCACGCCGACCGGCAGGCCCTCGCCATGAGGGTGGACGAGCTCGACCGGCAGCTGCGGGCGCTGGTGGGCGACCTCTCGCGCCGGATGGGCGGCGCTCCCGGAGCCTCCGAGCGTCCCCTGGGCCCGCCCCTGAAGGAGCTGCCCGGGCTGATGCAGGACCACGCCGCCCTGACCCTGCAGGTGAAGATGCGCGAGGAGGTCCTGCTATTTCTCGGGGCCCAGCTCGAGGAGGCCAAGGTCCGCGAGGCGCGCGACACCCCGACCCTGCAGGTCCTCGATCCGGCGACTCCGCCGAAGGCGCGCAGCGCTCCCCGCCGGGCCCTGCTCACCGCCGCCGCCGGCGGCTCGGCCGCGGTCCTCCTCGTCCTGCTGGCCTTCCTGCTGGAGGCGTGGCAGCGCGACGGCGCCGCCCATCAGCAGCGCCTGGAGGCGATCCGCGGCCACCTGCGGAAATGAGCCGCCGCCCGGTGGGCCGCGGGGTGCCGTCGTGGGAGTGGGTGCCGGAGCAGAGAAGTGGTGGGGAGAGCAGGATTCGAACCTGCGAAGGCGTACGCCAGCAGATTTACAGTCTGCCCCCGTTGACCGCTTGGGTATCTCCCCCCGATGAACCGCTCGCCCGGGGCCGGACGAGCACGCAAACCTCGCCCCGCCTCACGGATCTGTCAACACGTCAGGGGTGGCCCTGCTCCGAGTTCCGGTAGTCCCCGAGATCGTCCCAGGACGGGCGGCTGCGGCCGTTGAGGTCCCACACCACCTGGCCGGCGCGCAGGGTCAGCTCGCACTCGAGCTTCCGGCCGCCGGCCATGCGGGCCCGGCCCGAGTCGACGAACCCGAAGTCTCCCTCGTGAAGGGCGAGGACGGCCACGTCGGCCTCGGCGCCCGGCGTCAGGTGGCCGAGCTCCGGCCGGCGGATCACGTCGGCGGCCTTCCGCGTCGAACGGTCCACCACCTCCTGCAGCGGCATGCCGAGGGCGAGGAACTTGGACATGGTCACCGGCATGGTGGCGTTGGGCAGCATGCGGCTGGCCTTGTGCAGGTCGGTGCTGATCGTGTCGGGCGGGAAGCCCTGCTCCATGGCGGGCACGGCGATGCGGAACCAGAAGCTGCCGTTGCCGTGTCCGGTGTCGAAGATGACGCCGCGCTCGCGGGCCTCCCTCACGTAGCCGTTGACCCTCGACTCCTCGTCGAGGAGGGGGATGTGGGCGGCGTAGAGGTGGGTGTGGATGTCCCCCGGGCTCATGCGCTCGAGCAGCTCCCGGTAGCTGCGGGTCGGCTGGGGCGCGAAGTCGATCATGGCGATCGATCCCGAGAGCCGGGCGGCCTCGATGGCGCCGCCGGCCGACTCCCACCCCGGCCCCCCGAAGTGGGCGGACTTCGTGCCCACGCAGTGCTCGGGGTGGCGGCCCACGGCCTCGGCGCAGGGCTCGGGCTCCATCTCGCGGACATCCTGCTCGGGGCCCCCCGTCATGCCGGCCCCGACGATGTTGACCAGGACCAGGACCCGGGTAGTGGCGGGCTGGATGATGGAGGTGACGAAGTCGTCCAGATCCTTCCACCCGGCGCCGCCCGTGTCGACGACGGTGGTCACGCCGTTGGGCAGGGAGTGGGGATCGGGGAACATCCATCCCGCGTAGCCGCCGTACACGTGCACGTGGATGTCGATCAGGCCCGGGGTGACGTAGAGGCCGCTCACGTCGATCCTCTTGCCGGCCTCGAAGCCGAGGCCGGGTCCGACGGCCTGGATCACGCCGTCGGCGACGGCCACGTCGGCCGGGCCGTCGACGCCGTTGCGCGGGTCGATCACGTGCCCGCCGCACAGCAGAAGGGAAGGAGGGGCCATGGTGGGGTCGTCCTTTCGCCTGGGTTGGGCCACAGTATAGGCAGGGCCCCCGGCAGCCGATAGCTCGGAGGCCCTTCTTGCCTGCGGAGGGGACCGGGCAGATTTTCTGTCCCCCTCCCGCAGTCCCCGGCGCGGTTCCCGGCCCGCCGCAAGGGCCGCGCCCCAACCAAGACTGGAGCTCGCACCGCATGTCACGCACCGTACGGGTTGCCGTCACCGGCGCCGCCGGACAGATCGGATACGCCATCCTTCCCCGCCTGGCCTCTGGAGAGGTCTTCGGCCACGACACCCGCGTGGCCCTGCACCTGCTCGAGATCACCCCGGCCCTGCCCGCCCTCGAAGGCGTGGTCATGGAGCTGCAGGACTGCGCCTTCCCGCTCCTCGACGACGTCCGCGTCACCGACGATGCCAAGGAGGCCTTCGAGGGGGTCAACTGGGGACTGCTGATCGGCTCGAAGCCGCGCGGAAAGGGCATGGAGCGCGGCGACCTGATCCGCGAGAACGGTCCGATCTTCGTCGGCCAGGGTCAGGCCCTGGCCCGGGCCGCCGCCGACGTGCGGGTCCTGGTCGTCGGCAACCCGGCCAACACGAACTGCCTCATCGCCATGCACCATGGCGTCAAGGGCGGGATCCCGCGCGAGCGCTTCCACGCCATGATGCGCCTCGACCAGAACCGGGCCCAGGCGCAGCTGGCGCTCAAGGCGGGGGTCCGGGTGGCGGAGGTGACGAACGTGGCGATCTGGGGCAACCACTCCGCCACTCAGTACCCCGACGCGGAGAACGCGAAGGTCCGCGGCAGGCCGTGCACCGAGGTCATCGGCCACGTGGGCTGGCTCCAGGGGGAGTTCATCCAGACCGTGCAGCAGCGTGGAGCCGAGGTGATCGCCGCCCGCGGCCTGTCGAGCGCGGCCTCGGCGGCCAACGCCGCCCTCGATCACGTGCGCAGCGTCCTGCACGCCACGCCCGAGGGGGAGTTCTTCTCGGCGGCGGTTGCCTCCACGGGCAGCTACGGCATCGACGAGGGCCTGGTGTTCTCCTTCCCGGTGCGTTCCGACGGCCGGGGCGGCATCGAGGTCGTGGAGGGCCTGGAGCTCAGCGAGTTCGCCCGCGGCAAGATCAAGGCCACGGAGGAGGAGCTGCTCGAGGAGCGCGCCGTCGTCGAGGACCTGCTCTGAGCCGCGGCTCCTGCGCCGGCGGGTATTCCGGCCCCCTGGCCCGCCACTACGACCGCTACGACACCGGCCTGCCCGGCGAGTTGGAGTTCTACCGCGACCTGGCGGTCGAGTGCGGGGGGCCGGTCCTGGAGCCGGGGTGCGGCAGCGGCCGCACCCTCTTCCCCGTGGCCGCCGCCGGCCTCGCGGCCACCGGCCTCGAGCTCTCTCCCGAGATGCTGGCCGCCGCCCGAAGCCGGGCCGCCACCCTGCCCCCCGAGGCCGCCGCGCGCGTCACCCTGCTCCGGGGCGACATGCGGGACCCGCCGGAGTTGCCCGGCCCTTTCCGGCTCATCAGCCTGCCGTACCGCACCTTCCAGCACCTGCTCACGCCTGCCGACCAGTTCGCCGCCCTCGCCGGCTTCCACGATCTGCTGGAACCCGGGGGCCGCCTGGCCCTCAACCAGTTCGATCCCAGCCTCGACCTGGAGGCCGTCGTCCTGCGCGGGCCACCGGCAGAGACGCCGGTCGACCGGCTTCCCGTGGACACGGAGTTCACCGACGAAGGGGGGACGAGGGTCCGCGTCCGCTACCGGCGGGAGTACGACCTGGCCGAGCAGCTCCTGCGGCAGGAACTCCACTTCCAGAGCCTCGACGCCGGCGGCGGGGTCGCGGGCAGCGAGCGCGGCGAGCTGGTGCTGCGCTACACCTTCCGCTACGAGATGGAGTGGCTGCTGGAGGCGGCCGGCTTCCGGCCCGTCGCCCTGTGGGGCGGCTTCGACGGGCGGCCGTACCCCGGGCACGGCGAGCAGGTCTGGGTGGCCGAGGCGGTGTGAGCGTCAGCGCTCGATCTGGTCGGCCTGGCTGAGGATCCGGGCGCTGACTCCGAGGACGCCGAGGAAACCGGTCGAGTCGCGGTGGTCGAAGTCGCCCACCGCTTCCATGGAGGCGGCGTCCTCGCGGTAGAGGGAGTGGGGCACGTCGGCGGCCGAGGCGAACTGCACCGTCCCCTTGTAGAGGCTGACGCGGATCGTGCCGGTGGCCAGCCGGGCGAGGTGGTCGACGAAGGCGCGGCAGGCCTGCGTCGCCGTGTCGAACCAGTAGCCCTGGTAGACCTGCTCGGCGATCCACCCGCTCACCTGGGAGTGGCACCGGCGGCTGCGCCGGTCGAGGACCAGCTGCAGCAGGTACTCGTAGCACTGGCCCAGGAGCTCGAGGCCGGGGGCCTCGTACACGCCCCGGGACTTGAGGCCGACGAAGCGGTTCTCCACGGCGTGCAGCCCGATGCCGACGCCGTGGGCGCCGGCGACCTCGTTGGCCGCCCGCATCATGTCGAAGCCCTCCAGGGCGGTTCTGTCGAGAGCGACGGGCCGGCCCTCCTCGAAGCGGACCTCGACGACGCGGGCCTCGTCGGGCGCCCGGGCGGGGAAGACGCCCATGCCCGGCTCCACGAGGGCCGGCGATGTCTCCAGGGACTCCAGCTCCCCGGCCTCGTGGGTCAGTCCGAGGACGTTGGCGTCGGTGGAGTACGGCTTCTCGAGGGTGGCCTTCACCGGCAGTCCGTGGGCCTGGCAGTACTCGATCATCTCCCTGCGTCCGCCGAAGGCCTCGAGGAAGGCGGGGTCCCGCCACGGGGCGTAGACCCGGAGGCCGGGGCTGAGCATCTGGGCCGCCAGCTCGAACCGCACCTGGTCGTTGCCGCGGCCGGTGGCGCCGTGGGAGAGGAGGGTGATGCCCCGGCGCTCCATCTCCGGGACCATGCCGGCCACGACCACGTGGCGGGCGATGCCGGTGGTGTTCCAGTAGCCTCCCTCGTAGCGGGCGCCGCAGCGCAGCAGCTGGAATCCGGCTTCGGCGATCTCGGGCCGCAGGTCGGCGAGGATCATCTCCCGGGCGCCGCAGGCGAGCATGCGCTCGCGCACGTCGTCCATGTCCTCCTCGTCGGGCTGGCCGAGGTCGGCCGTGTAGGCCACCACCTCGACGCCGTGCCAGGTGAGCCAATGGGTGATGGTGCAACTGTCGAGGCCGCCGGAGGCCGCCATGAGGAGACGGCTGCCGTTCAGATCCTGGAGGTTCATGGGTTGCCGCAGCTCCGGTCTCGGGGGAAGGATCGGGCCGAAAAGCTATAGAATAATTATGCCACTGACAATAATAATTATTCCCTTCCCGATTCTTGACACCCTGCGGGGGGCGGGGTAGGTTGAGCGCCCCTTTTCCCGAATTCAACCACCCAGGGCACCCCCTCCCCGGGCCGCGGCCCGGGGGAAGAACCGACGCGAGCGAGGTCGAATGGAGTGGCTCACATCACAGGGTGTATGGGGCGCGCTCGTCCTGATGGCCGGCTCCTTCGCCGTGCTGGTGAAGTGCGCCGACTGGATGGTGGACGGGGCGGCCGACATGGCCCGGCGGCTGCGGGTGCCGCCGATCCTCATCGGCATCGCCGTGGTCAGCCTCGGCACCACCTCGCCGGAGCTGGCCGTGTCGGTGCGGGCGGCTCTCGAGGGCCGCGCCGAGATCGCCCTCGGCAACGCCGTCGGCTCGGTGATCTACGACGACGGCCTGGCCCTGCCCATGGTGGCCCTGTTCTCGCCCGTGGTGGTGATGATCGACCGCATCGTCCTGCGCTCGGCGGCCACCTTCCTAGTCGCCGCCCACCTCGGGGCCTACTGGATGTCCTCCGACGGCGCCCTCGTGCGCTGGGAGGGGGGCCTCCTCGTCCTCGGCTTCTTCGCCTACCTGGTCTACGCCTACTGGGAGCGCCGCCAGCACCCGATGGACGAGGAGCTGGACCTGAGCGAGCCTCCCCGCTCCTGGCCCCGCCTGCTGCTGCTGCTCGTGATCGGCCTGGCCGGGGTGCTGATCAGCAGCGAGGGGATCGTGGTCGCGGCGCCGGTCCTGGCCGTGGCCATGGGCGTCTCGGACGTGATCATCGCCCTCCTCGTCGTCGCCCTGGGGACGTCGATCCCCGAGGTCGCCACCTGCATCGCGGCGGCGCGCAAGCGGCAGGGGAGCCTGGCGGTGGGCAATATCCTCGGGGCGGACATCCTCAACATCTGCTGGATCGCCGGGGCCTCGGCGGTGGTGAACGACCTCGTCGTCGAGGAGGACGTCATCCACTTCATGTTCCCCGCCATGCTGATCATCGTCTTCGTCATGCTGGGCCTGATGAGGCTGGGGCACCGCTTCGAGCGCTGGAAGGGGATTGTTCTGCTGGTACTGTGCGCCGTCTACGTGGCGGCGCTCTTCACGATCAACCCCGGGGCGCTGCAGACCCACGGGTGAGGACAACCGCGAGAGGGACGGGAACATGGATCTGGGACTGAAGGACAAGTCGGTGCTGGTGAGCGGCGCCAGCCGGGGCATCGGCAACCGCATCGCCCTCGCCTTCGCCGCGGAGGGGGCCAGGCTCTGCCTCAGCGGCCGCACGGAGGAGACCCTGACGGCCGCGGCCGAGGCGGTGGCCGCCGCCGGCGCCGCGGACGTGGCGCACCACGTCGGCGACATGGCGCGCACCGGGGACGCCGGGGGATTCGTCGAGACCGCTGTCTCCCGCTTCGGCGGGATCGACATCCTGGTGAACAACGTGGGCGGGTCGGTGTGGACGCCCTTCGCCGAGATCTCCGACGACGAGTGGCTCCACGTCTTCAACCTGAGCTTCTTCTCCGCCGTGCGCGTCTCCCGGGCCGCCTTCCCGGCCCTGGAGGAGAGCGGCGGCAGCATCGTCAACGTCTCCTCCATCTTCGGGCGGGAGACCGGCGGGCCGGTGAGCTACAACGCCGCCAAGGCGGCGATGATCAGCATGACGGCGAACCTCGCCCGCGAGGCGGCTGCCAAGGGGGTGCGGGTGAACAGCGTCGCCCCCGGGTCGATCCTGTTTCCGGGGGGCAGCTGGGAGCGCCGGCAGAAGGCGGACCCCGAGGGGATCGGCCGGTTCGTGGAGGAGAACATCCCCTTCGGCCGCTTCGGCACCCCGGAAGAGGTGGCGGACGTGGTCGTCTTCCTGGCCTCCGGGCGGGCGAGCTGGGTGACGGGGGCCTGCCTCAACGTCGACGGCGGGCAGTCGAGGTCGAACATCTGATGAGCCGCCGCAGTATCGCCGGCATCGACGGGCGCGGCCAGGGGGTCCTGATCGAGGAGGATCTGGGCCCGCCCCCCGCCGGACGGGTCGAGGTGGAGGTGCGGGCCTCCCTGATCAGCCCGGGCTCCGAGCTGGGGAGGGTGCCCGACGTGCGACGCAATCCGCGGCCGGAGCAGCCCCCCAGGCCCTTCGGGTACGCCAACGCCGGCATCGTCCGCGCCGTCGGGCAGGGGGTGGAGGGGTACGGCGCGGGAGACCGGATCGCCTGCATGGGAGGCGGTTACGCCCAGCACGCCGACCTCTGCCACGTGCCCGTCCATCTCAGCGTGCCGATCCCCGAAGGGGTGAGCTTCGAGGCCGCCGCCTTCGCCCACCTGGCGGCCACGGCCCTGCACGCCATCCGCCGCGCGGCCCCGGCCTTCGGTGAGAGCTGCCTGGTGGTGGGGCTGGGACTGGTGGGACAGCTCACGGCTCAGTTCGGACAGCTCTCCGGCTGCCACGTGATGGGGGTCGACCGCTTCGACCTCCGGCGGCGGCTGGCGCGGGAGACGGGCGTCGAAGCGGTCGCCGGCGAGGAGGAAGACCTGGAGGCCCTGGCCGCGGAGTTCACGGGCGGTTACGGCATGGACTTCGGCGTCATCGCCTTCGGCGGCGATGGGACCGGCGCCTTCGAGCGGATCGCCGCCACCCTCAAGCGGGCCCCGGACACGCACCGCATGGGCCGCATCGTCATCGTCGGCGGGGCCCGCGTCAGCCACGGCTTCGCCGCCGCCCTGGGCAACGTCGACGTGCGCAGCGCCGCGCGCACCGGCCCCGGCTATCACGACGAGGAGTACGAGCACGGCGCCGGCTACCCGCCGGTCTTCGTCGAGTGGCCGACGCGGCGCAACCTCGCCGAGTGCCTGCGGGCCATGGCCGACGGCCGCCTGCGGGTGGAGCCGCTGATCACGCACCGCTTCCGGCTGGAGGGGATCGCCGCCGCCGTGGACGAGCTGGTCGAGCGCCCCGAAGGCGCTCTCGGTGTGGTGCTGCGGCCCTGAGGCCGCCGGAGGTCAGACCGGCTCGTTGGTGATCATGTGGGTGCGGCCGCCGCCGCGGAAGGTGACGGGCGGCTGGTCCACCTCCTCGCCGGCGATCATGCGCTCCACGACGCGGGCGACGCCGGCCACGGCGGGCTCCAGCAGCTTCTCTCCCTTCTCGCGGCTGGCAACCTTCGACGCCTCGTCCTCGATATCCCCGGCGTGAACGCGCTCGGGCGCCAGCACCAGCATCGTCGAGGTCTCGAACTCGTCGGCGTGCCCCGGCAGGCGCTGGTGGTCCATGGTGGCGCTCACGAGGGCCGGGTCGTACACGTCCCAGTACGACTGGAACCTCAGGTTCACCTCCGCTCCGAGGCGGTCGCGGTACTCGTCGAGGCGGCGCATCAAGGGCTTCACGTTGCCCCCGTGGCCGTTGAGGATGAGCACGTTGCGCACGCCGGCGCGAGTCATGGAGTGGCAGATGTCGAAGACGTACTCGCAGAAGATCTCGGGGCGCACCGTCAGCGTGCCCCGGTGGGCCATCCAGTGCTCGGATACGCCCACGCAGACGGGCGAGGTGACCACGGCGCGCGGGTAGAGGCGCAAGGCGGCCTGCTCCGCCATCCAGGTGGCGTGCAGGGAGTCGTGGATCATCTCCAGGTGCTCGTTGTGCTGCTCGGTGGCGGCCGTCGGCACGATCGCCGCCTCCAGGGTGCCGGCTTCCAGGCGCTGGCGGAACTCCTTGCGCGACAGGTCGCCGACGAAGACGCGGCGCTCCCGGTCGCCGCTGGTGACGAGATTCATGGCGGGATCCAGTCCTTTCGGTTTCTGGGGGAAGGTGGCGTCGCCCCCTTGCCGGCGCCGGCCGGCGCCGGAGGGCTGACAACGATAGGGGCCGTACCCTCCGTCGGCGAGGCCGCTTGACAGGTTCACCGCCGTCTCTCACCGTTGCCTGCCGCCTCAAGTGGGAGAGAGAAATGAAGATCGGGACGCGACTGCCGGGGTTCGCCCGGGACATCGGCTTCGAGGGCTACTGCAAGTGGCTCGGGGAGAACGGCTTCGACGCCGTCGACACGCCGCCCCTGACGGCGCAGATGGCCAGGACCTGCGCGGAGCTGTCCCTGACCATCGGCACCTGCGACGTCCGCGGCGGGGGGCTGCTGTCCAACGACGCCGCCCAGCGCCGCAAGGCCCTGAACGCGCTCAAGAGGGACCTCACGGCGATCTCCCGCCACGGCGGCACGACCTGCTTCACGGTGCTCGGCCCGGCGGAGCCGACCCAGAGCCGGGCCGAGACCTTCGAGATCTTCGAGAAGGTCTACCCCAAGGTGGTGAAGCACGCCGAGAAGGTGGGGGTGAAGATCGCCATCGAGCCGTGGCCCGGGGGCGCCCCCTGGTACGGCAACCTGGGCTGCACCCCGGAGAGCCTGCGGCGCATCTTCGAGGCCGTGCCGTCCCCCAACCTGGGCATCTGCTACGACCCCTCCCACTTCGTCCGCCTGCGGATCGACCACCTGCGCCTGCTCCACGAGTTCAGCGACAGGGTCCATCACGTGCACCTGAAGGACACGGAGATCCTGCCCGAGAAGCTCTACGAGAGCGGCATCCTCGGCGAGAGCTACTCGCGCACCTACGGCTTCGGGGAAGGCTGGTGGCGCTACACGATCCCCGGCGAGGGGGTGGTCGACTGGCAGGTCGTGGTGCGCCGCCTGCAGGAGATCGGCTACGACGGCGTGCTCAGCGTCGAGCTGGAGGACCACCACTTCTGGGACACGCCCCTGCTGCAGCAGGAGGGTTTGATCCGCGGACGCGACCACGTGGCCCAGTTCTTCAAGGGCGGAGTCCTCTGATGCCGGGATTCGCCGTCGTCGGCCTCGGTATGGGGCGGGGCCGCGCCCGCCTGATCCACGAGACGGCCGGGGCCGAGCTGCGTTGCGTCTGCGACCTGCGGGAACCCCTGGCCCGCGAGGTCGGCGAGGAGCTGTCCTGCGACGCCGTGACCGATCTCGACGACGTCCTCGGACGCGCCGACGTGGACGTGGTCATGGTCATGACCCCGAGCGGCCTCCACGGCGAGCTGGGGGTGCGCTGCGCCGAGGCCGGCAAGCACGTGGTCACCACCAAGCCGATGGACGTCTCCACCGAGGCCTGCGACCGTCTCATCGCGGCCGCCGACGGCTCCGGCGTGCAGCTGGCCGTCGACTACCAGAGCCGCTACGTGGACACCAACTTCCGAGTCGCCACGGCCCTGCGCGAGGGCTGGCTCGGGCGGCCCCTGCTCGGCGAGGTGCGCTTCAAGTGGTTCCGCTCCGACGACTACTTCGCCCACGGCGGCGGTTGGCGCGGCACCTGGAGGATGGACGGCGGCGGCTCCCTGGCCAACCAGGGATCGCACCTCATCGACCTGCTGGTGTGGTTCATGGGCGATCCCGTGCAGGTCTACGGCGAGGCGGCGGTCCTCAATCACGAGATCGAGACCGAGGACGTGGGCATGGCGATCCTGCGCTATGCCAACGGCGCCCGCGGCGGCATCGTCGGCACCACCACCTTTCCCGAGAGCGCCTACTTCAGCGCCGAAGTCCACGGCACCGAGGGCGGCGTCCTCATCGACGCCGTCCTCAGCGGCGAGGCGCGCTGCTTCGGCGACGGCCTGGAGGAGAAGCTCGCCTCCGTGGACAATCCGCTGCACAACATCGTCGAGGACATCGTCTCCTGCCTCGAGAAGGGCACCCCCGTGCGCGTCGACGGCCGCGAGGGCCGGCGCACGGTGGCGCTCCTGGAGGCGATCTACCGTTCCTCCCGCGAAGGACGCCCCGTCGCCATGGAGTCCGCCCCATGACTGAGTCCGAAGCCACCGGCAAGCCCCTGACCCTGGCCCTGGTCGGTCTGACCGCCCCACACAGCCGGGGCTGGCTCGAGACCGTTCACACCCTGCCGGAGGCCGGCCGGCTGCTGGTCTGCGACGTCGACGAGGCCGGCGCCCGCCCGGAGGTCCCGGAGGAGGCCGAGGCCGTCTCGCCCGAGGACCTCCTCGAGCCGTCCGTCCGGCCCGACGCGGCCCTCGTGTCTGTGCGCAACGACCAGGCCGCCGAGATCGGCTCGAAGCTGCTGGCCGGGGGCCTGCCCTGCATCGTCGAGAAGCCGGCCGGGCGCAACTCCGGCGACATCGAGCGCCTCAACGAGGCCGCCGCCAAGGGAGGCACGATCTGGGCGCCCGGGTTCCTCAACCGCCTGCAGCCGGCGGCGCGCCGCATCCGCCGCCTGGTGGTGGAGGAGCAGGCGATCGGGCGGGTCCAGTCGATCGAGGCGCGCATGGTCACCAGCTCGGTGCGCCAGCGAAACCCCGGGCACTGGCTCTTCCGCGGGGAGGTCGCCGGCGGCGGCATCCTGCACTGGCTGGCGATCCACCACATCGACCTCGTCCGCTACCTGACGGGGCAGGAATACGGCTCGGTCTCCGGCTTCACCGCCACCTTCAACCGCGAGATCGACGTGGAGGACATGGCCGCCGTCTCCTTCACCCTCCAGGGCGGCGCCCTCGGCAGCCTGCACGCTGGCTACGTGCTGCGCCAGCGCTACGGGGACATCGGCATCACCCTGCGCGGCGACCTCGGCGAGATCGTCTGGCCGCACTTCGATTTCGTGGGGCGGCAGAACAGCCTGTACATCCACAGCGAAGGCCCGCGCAGCGAGGGCCCCGGGCCCGAGGTGGTCACCCTCGAGCCGCCGGAGGGGACCGGGTACGGCGGCGGCCTGGGATGGGAGTTCGTGCGCCGCTTCGCCGCCGCGGCGCGCATGGGCGGGGCCTTCGTCACCGGCGGCGACGACGCCCTGCGGGCGATGCGCTTCGTGGAGGCGGCCTACGCCGCGGCCCGGAGCGGTGGCCGCGTGGAGGTGGGAACATGAAGATCGTCGACGTCGAGCGGATCGTGGTGAACGTGCCCTTCACCCAGCGCCAGCAGAAGATCACGGCCCGCGAGGTCTACAACTGGTCGGTCCTGGAGCTGTGCCGGGTCACCTCCGACAGCGGCCACGTGGGCTGGGGCGAGACGGTGGTGCACTACACCTGGGCCCGGGTCTCCGACGACGCCGTGGCACGCGTCAAGGGGAGGCCCGCCGCCGAGGTGATGAACGACGACAGCCTCGGCAGCGGCCTGCAGATGGCGGTCTTCGACCTGATGGGCCAGGCCCTGGAGGTCCCCGTGCACCGGCTCCTGGGCACCATCCAGCGGGACTGGGTGCCGATCAGCTGGTGGTCGATCGACGCTTCTCCCGAGGACTGGGCGGCCGAGGCGGCCGACGCCGTGGCCGCGGGCTACACCAGCTTCAAGAACAAGCCGCGCCCCTGGTGGGACATCGTCGCCCAGGTGGAGGCGATCTCCCGGGTGGTCCCCCCTCACTTCAAGCTCGACCTCGACCCGAACGGCACCTGGCAGAACGCGGCCGCCGCGATCCCCATCATCGGCCGCCTCGAGCCCTTCGGGAACGTGGCCATGTTCGAGACCCCGATCCCGCAGGGCGACCTGCTCGGCAACCGCCAGATCCGCCGCGCCACCTCCCGCCCCGTCGCCATGCACTTCGGGGGCCCCCCGTACATCACCTGCGTCCGCGAGGAGGTCTGCGACGGCTTCGTGGTCTCGGGCGGCAAGAGCTCGGTCATGCGCCAGGGGGAGCTGTCCGCCGAGGCCCAGATGCCCTTCTGGCTGCAGCTGGTGGGCAACGGCCTGATGACGACCTGGGCCGCCCACCTGGGAGCCGTACTCAGCCACGCCACCTGGCCGGCGATCACCTGCCTCAACCTCTACAGCCACCACCTCCTGAAGAAGCCGATCGAGGTCGTGGGCGGGTTCCACCAGGTCCCGGAGGGCCCGGGCCTCGGCGTCGAGGTCGACGAGGAGGCCGTCGAGCGCTTCCGCGTGCCCGACTCGGAGATCGAGCCCTTCGCCAGGCAGGGCCAGCCCTACGAGCTGCCCAGGCCGCGGCTGCTGAGCACCGTCGTGTGGCCCGACGGCAGTTGCCTGCACATGGCCAGCCCGGCCCAGGGATACTCGTATTTCGGCTCCGGGAACGGACCGGCCCAGATGGAGGGCACGCGCCTGGAGATCACCCCCGACGACGGCTCGAAGGAGTGGGCCCGGCTCTTCGCCCGCGCCGAGGCGGGCCCCGTCCGGGACCGCCGGGGGCGTTGACCCGGTTTCGACCGAAGCTCTTCTTCATCCGTAGGGCCGGTAGCTCAGTGGTAGAGCAGTGGCCTTTTAAGCCATTGGTCGTGGGTTCGATCCCCACCCGGCTCACCAGATTCCGGCAACCCCCAGACATCAGGTATCCGAAACCGAGCCGTCCTCGGCCGAGCGGCGCATGGCCCGCAGCGGCCAGTCGGTGAGGCGGTGGGCCTCCAGGCCCGCCGGATCGATCTCGATCCCGAGTCCGGGGCCCTCGGGCAGGGGCACGAACCCGTCCTCGAAGCGCAGGGGCGCGGTGAAGAGGCCCTCGCCGGTGCCGCCGCCGAACTCCTGGATCAGGAAGTTGGGGGTGGCGGCCATGGCCTGCAGGGAGGCGGCCACGCCGACGGCGTCGGCGGCCGAGTGGGGGGCCACGGCGAGGTAGTGAACCTCGGCGTAGGCGGCGATCCGGCGCATCTCGAGGATGCCGCCGCAGTGGCGGATGTCGGGCTGCAGGACGGCGGCCGCCTTCTTCTCGCAGATCTCCCGGAAGCCCCAGCGGGTGGTGTTGCGCTCGCCGGTGGCGATGGGGATCGACGTGGAGCGGGTGATCTCGAGCAGGGCGTCCACGTTCTCCGGGTGGGTGGGCTCCTCGACGAACATCGGCCGCAGGGGCTCCAGCTCCTTCACCAGGATCCGGGCCATGGCCGGGCTCACGGCGCGGTGGAAGTCGATGGCCACGTCGACGCCGGCGCCCACCGCCTCCCTCACCGCGGCGACCCGGGCGACGACGTCGTCGACCACGGCCGGCGTATCGATGTAGCGCACGGGCTCCGGGAAGGGGGTCATCTTGACCGCCGTGAACCCCTTCGCCACGACCGACCGGGCGTTGGCCGCGTACTCCCCGGGCGAGGGGCCGCCGACGGAGGAGTAGACCCGGATCCGGTCGCGGACGGGGCCGCCCAGGAGCCTCCAGACCGGCGCGTCGAGGGACTTGCCGAGGATGTCCAGGCAGGCCATGTCGAGGCCGCTGAGGGCGGCGAGCAGGATCGGCATCTGACGGCTGTAGGAAGAGCGGAAGAGGGCCTGCCAGTGATCCTCGATCCGGCGCGGGTCCCGGCCGACGAGGTAGTCGGCCATGTCCATCAGGGCCCGCTCGACGGTGCGTCCGTGCTCGTAGTTCATGGGCGACCCGTACCCGACCAGGCCCTCGTCGGTGTGCACCCGCAGCAGCAGGCCCCGGGGCCTGACGGGGGTCACCTCCAGGCGGGTGATCCTCACGGGGTCCCTCCTCCCAGGAAACAGTCCACCTCGTCCCGCCGCGGGATGGCGTCGCGGGCCCCCGGCCGGGTGACGCAGAGAGAGGCCGCGGCGGCGGCCCGGCGCAGGCAGGTCTCGTCGCCGGCGCCGGCCAGGCGGGCGGCCAGGAAGTAGCCGATGAAGGTGTCGCCGGCGCCGGTGGTGTCGACGGCGGCGCCAGCCGACAGGGCGGGGCTGCAGAGCCTCCCGGCGGGTCCGTCGAGGACGGCGCCCCCGGCGCCCAGGGTCAGCAGGATCTCGGTCTGTTCGGGCACCCGGGACCGAACGCCGGCCAGGAGCTGACCGACCTCGGCTTCCTCGGCGACGGCCGGGTCCCCGCAAAGACCAACCGCCTCGGTGCGGTTGACGATCAGAAGATCGACCCGGTCCAGGGGATAGTCGGCCACCTCGGGTCCGTAGGGAGCCGGGTTCAGGCACGCTCTGAGACCCCGGCCGGCGGCCTCGGAGAGGATTTCCGATATGCCGTTGATCTCATTCTGCAACAACAAAATGTCACCTATATCGAGGGAGGATAGACAGGTCCGGACCTGATCCGGGGCGATGCGCTGGTTGCAGCCGGGGAAGAGGACGATGGCGTTCTCCCCGCTCTCCTCCTCGACCTGGATGACCGCGTGGCCGGTCGGTTCCTCCTCGTCGACGACCACGTGGGCCACGTCGACGCCGAGGGCCGACAGGCCGTCCACCAGCCAGCGGCCGTCCCGCCCGACGCGGCCGGCGTGGGCCACCGGCGCCCCGGCCAGGGCCAGGGCCGCCGACTGGTTGGCCCCCTTGCCGCCGGCGAAGACCCGGTAGCCGCGGCCGGCCAGGGTCTCCCCGGGCCGAACCACGTGATCGACGTGATATACGTGGTCGATGTTGAGGGAGCCGAAGTTGAGGACCGCCATCTCCACCTTCCGGGGGATGTGCGTCTGGCCGGGCCGCTCCGGCTCCCCGGGACCGGGGCCGCGCGCTTCAGGCCCGGGCCGTCTCCAACTCCGCCTCCGCCGCCTGCTGCAGGAAGCGGAAGTCGTTGGCCAGGTCGATGAACAGGAAGCCCTCGGCGATCCGCCGCCTCGCCGCGGCCCCGTCGGCCGCCGGGATGCCCGAGGGGGTCCCGGCCCGGGCGCAGCCCTCGCGGAACCGCTGCAGGGCGGTCTCGTGCTCGCCGCTGCCGGGCTCCACGCCCATGGCCAGGGCCAGGTCGCTGGGCCCCAGGAAGCCGATGTCGACCCCCTCGACGCGGGCGATCGCCTCGGCCTTGTCGATGCCCTCGGGGTCCTCGATCTGGGGGATGCAGAGCACGTCGTCGTCGGCCAGGGACCGGTAGGCGGGATCGAGGGTGACGCAGCGGCCGGTGCCCGAGGAGCGGGTGCCCCGCGGCGGGTAGCGCATCGCCCGGGCCAGGGACTCGGCCTGCTCGGGGTTGCTCACGTGAGGGAAGCAGATCCCCCGGGCGCCGGCGTCGAGGAGGCGGCCGGCGGTCACCGGGTCGTGGTCCCAGGCGCGCACGAGGGGGAAGGCCCCCCGCGACTCGATGGCGCGCAGGGAGTGGGCGACAGACTCCATGTCGTAGGCGGCGTGCTCGGCGTCGACGCACAGCCACGGGAATCCGGCGCCGGCCATGACCTCCGCCGCCAGGGGGGATGCCAGGTTGAGCCACGAGCCCACCGAGGGCCGTCCGGCGGCCAGGTCCTCGCGGATCGGGTTCCTCATCTCGAGCCCTCCATCATCTCCGTCATCCGTCCGGCCACCCACTCGACGGCGGCGTCGATCATGACCCGGCCCTTGCGGGGGGTGGCGAAGTCGCGGGCGGCGTAGTGGTAGGGCGCGTCGCGGTCGCGGTAGCCCTCGCGCTGGATGTCGAAGCTCTCGGCGTCGTAGTCGACGCCCTCCCAGTGGACGTTGCCGGGGAAGGCGGCCAGGGCGAAGGAGGTCTCGAACTCGGCGGCGTGGGCCGGGCAGTCGCCGGACTCCATGTGCTCCTCCACGAACTCCCGGGAATAGGCCTCCCAGTAGGAGTGGAACTGCACGTCGATGCCGAGCTTGTCGCTGAAGCCGGCGACCTGGTCCCGCAGCGGCCCGTTGCCGGCGTGGCCGTTGCAGATCAGCACGTGCTCCACGCCGTGGCGGGCGAGGCTCTCGCAGGTGTCGTAGGCGACGGCGAAGAAGGTCTCGGGCCGCAGGCTCAGGGTGCCGGGCCACTCCATCCAGTGCTCGGAGATGCCCACCGGGATCGGCGTGGCCACCACGACCTTCGGGTACAGGCCGAGGGCCGCCTGGCAGGCGACGTGGACGGCGCTGGCCGTGTCGTGCTCGATCTCGAGGTGCTCGTTGTGCTGCTCGGTGCTGCCCGTGGGCAGGATGGCGCCCTTGATCTGACCCGCCGCCAGACGCTCCCGGATCTGCTTGCGGGTCAGTTTCCACTGTCTCACTTCTCCCGTGATCATCTCCTGTCCGCCTTTCGTTGACCTCGTTGACCGTTCTGAGAGGGCCGCCTATTATGCGAAAAACCCTCGCCCGAAGCGACGGCCGGCCGGATTCCGCGGGCCCTCGGGGCGGCGGTTCCCACGCACATCGGTACCGAGAAGGAGTGGATGGTGACGCAGGACTTGCGCCAGCAGTTGATGGATGTGCACGCCTACGCGGTCACGCCCTTCCGCGCCGGCGACCTGCTGAGCGTCGACTGGGAGGGCTTCGCCGGCAACCTGCGGTTCCTCGTCGACTCCGGCGTGCGCGTGATCAACGTCGGCGGCGGCACGGGCGAGATCGACGCCCTGAGCGCCGAGGAGCTGGGGCGACTGGGCGAGGTCGCCCTGGAGACCGTCGGCGGCGCCGCCCTGGTGACACCCACCCTGCCCGGCAACTGCGCCGCCGCCGTGGAGCTCGCCCGCCGTTTCCAGGCGGCGGGGGCCCGCGTCTGCCTGGCCATGCCGCCATTCGAGCGCAACCGCGCACCCGACGACCCGGCCGGCGTCCTCGACCACCTGCGGCTGATCTCCGAGCGCGTCCCCGGTCTGTGGCTGTTCCCCTACAACACCCAGGGCTGGAGCGTCGAGTTCTTCGAGCGCCTCGCCCGCATCGACGCCGTGATCGGCGTCAAGGACCCGTGCGTCGACGACCATCCCCTCTTCCGGGCGATCCAGCGCCTCGGCGACCGCTTCGTCTGGATCGGCAACAAGCGCCACGACCCCGGCGTCCTCCACCTGCGATACCAGGCCGGCATCGAGGGGTTCACCGCCGGCTTCATCAACTTCATGCCCCACCCGGAGCTGGAGCTGGAGCGCCTGGCACTACAGGGGGACTGGGAGGGGATGATCGAGATTCAGCGCCGGCTGGCGCCCCTGGAGAGGCTGAGGAACCGCTACGGGGAGGCCCTGATCAAGGCCGGCCTCGACGCCGCGGGCCTGTGCGGAGGCCGGGTGCGGCCGCCGCGGGTCGATCTCGACGACGACGGCTGGCGGGCCCTGCGGGCGGAGTTGTTGAAGTGGGCGGAGGAGGTGTTTTGGGACGGCTTCAGCGCGACGTGATCACGTCGTCGACCTGCTCCCGGAGCCGGTCGAGGACCTCGTCGTAGCCGAAGCGGCCCACCAGCTCGGGTCCGCGCTTCAGGTTGACGAAGGTCGGCGCGCACCACAGGCCGAGGTCGGCGTCGTCGGTCTCGCCCGGGCCGTTCACGCGGCACCCCATGACGGCGATGGTGATGGAGTGCATCTTCGCGTACTCGGTGACCTCCCGGACCTTCTGGGCCAGCTCGATGAAGGCCTCGTTCTCGACGCGCGAGCACGAGGGGCAGGAGATGATGTTCATCCCCTCGGGCCGGTACCGGGGCACCGACCGGAAGCGGCCGGCCTCAATGTCCTCGAGGATGCCGCGGCCGGTGGCGATCTCCTCGCCCTTGTCGTCGAAGGGCAGGGTGAGGGAGACGCGGATGGTGTCGCCGATGCCGTCGGAGAGGAGCTGCTCGAAGGCGATGCGGGTCTTGATGACGCCGTCGGGGGGCATGCCGGCCTCGGTGACGCCGAGATGGAGGGGGACGTCGGGGCGCTGCTGGGCGAAGCGGCGGTTGGCGTCGATCACCTTGTTGGGGTCGGAGTCCTTGAGGGAGACGCAGTAGCGCTCGAAGCCGATGGAGTCGAGCATCTCGCAGTGCTCGAGGGCGGAGGCGAGCATGGGGCCGATCGAGTCGTCCTCGGGGAACTGGTCGACCTTGGCGGGATCGACGGAGCCGCAGTTCACGCCGACCCGCATGGCGCAGTCGTTGGCGGCGGCCACCTCGGCCAGGTACGCAACCTTGTCGTGCTCGGGGCGTCGGCGCTCGTGATGGTAGAGATGACCCGGGTTGTAGCGGATCTTCTGCACGTGGGGGGCCACGACCTCGGCCAGGCGGTAGTTCTCCTGCAGGTCGACGGAGAGGGGCCGGGTGGCGGACCCGGCGATCTCGGCCAGGGCGTCCGTGTCCTTGCGGCTGTCCACGGCGATGCGGATGACGTCCGCCCCCGCCGCCTCGAGCAGCCGCACCTGCCGGAGCGTGGCCTCGATGTCCTGGGTGCGCGTGGCCGCCATGCTCTGCACGGCCACGGGGTGCCCGGCGCCGATGGTCAAGTCGCCGATGCGCACCGGGCGGGTCGGGTTTCGAGGACGCTGGCTCACGAGGGCGAGTATAACCGCCTCTCCCGGAAACGACAAGCGATGAGAGAGCGGAGGCCGGCGCTCCGGATCCCCTTGCTCCAGGGCGATGGGACCGCACGAGCGCGGCCCCGGTGGGCGGCCCAGTGAGCTTCGGACTCGCCAGATCCCTGGACCTGAAGAAGGCGCGCCCCCACCTGCCCGAGGAGGACCTGCCCGCCCTCCTGGGCGACTTCGAGGCGATCCTGCGCAGCGGCGTGCTCACCATGGGGCCCTACCTCGAGCGCTTCGAGGCCGACTTCGCCCGCGCCGCCGGGGTCCGCCACGCCGTGGGGATGAGCTCCGGCACCGCGCCCTTGGAGGTGGCCTTGCGGTTCTGGGAGGTGGCCGGCGGCGAGGTGGTGATGACGACCAACACCTTCATGGCCACCGTCCACGCGGCGGTTCTCGCCGGCGCCACGCCGGTGCTCGCCGACATCGATCCGGACTCCCTGTCGAGCCGCCTCGAGCAGATCCGCCCCCACGTGGGCCCGCGCACCCGCGCCGTGGTGGTGGTGCACGTGGGCGGCCTCATCGTCCCCGACGTCGCCGAGATCGCCGCCTTCTGCGCCGAGCGGGGCCTGCCCCTGCTCGAGGACGCGGCCCACGCCCACGGCGCCCGGCTCGGCGGCCGGACGGCGGGGAGCCTGGGCACGGCCGGATCCTTCTCGTTCTTCCCGACGAAGGTGATGACCACCGGCGAGGGGGGGATGCTGACCACCGACGACGACGGCCTGGCGGAGTTCGCCCGCAGCTTCCGCTGCCACGGGATCGGGCCGGACCGGCTGCTGGTGCGGCCGGGGGCCAACCACCGGCTTCCCGAGCTGAGCGCCGCCCTCGGGCTGCGCCAGCTCGCCCGCCTGGAGCAGACCCTGGCCGAGCGCGAGGCCCTGGCCCGCCGCTACGACGCAGGGCTGGACGCCCTGGGACGGGAGGCCGCGAGGTTCCCCGTCTCCCGGCCCCCGGCAGACCGGCACGCCTGGTACAAGTACCCCGTCACCCTGGGCGAGGGCCGGGAGCGGGTCGCAGCCGCCCTGGGCGCCCGCGGGGTCCCCGTGGGCAGCCTCTACTGGCCGCCGTGCCACCTGCAGCCCTCCGCCCGGGACCGGCTCGGCACCGGCGAGGGCGACTGTCCGGTGGCCGAGGACGTGCTGCGCCGCACCGTCACCCTGCCCCTCTACAACGGACTCACCGGCAGCCAGGTCGACTCGGTCGTGGCGGCTCTCGGCGAGACCCTGGGACCGGGAGCTCAGCGCTGATGGCCCGGGTCCTGGCCGCCCACCAGCCGAACTACCTGCCCTGGCTCGGGGTCCTGGCCAAGGCCGTCCAGGCGGACGTCTTCGTCCTGGCCGACGACGTGCAGTTCTCCAAGCACGGCTACACCAACCGCAACCGCATCCGCACCGCCGGCGGCTGGCAGTGGCTGACGGTGCCGGTGCGCACCCGCGGCCGGGGGGGGCAGAGGCTCCGCGACGTGGCGGTGGACGAGACTCAGCCGTGGCCGCGCAAGCACCTGGAGAGCCTGCGCTGGAACTACGGCCGGGCGCCCCACTTCGAGGAGCATGAGGCGGCCCTGGTAGAAATCTACGGGGAGTCCCACGGGCGGCTGCTGGACTGGAACCTGGGCCTGCTCCGGTTCCTGATGGACCGGTTCGAGATCGACGCCGAGGTGCGGCTCTCCTCGCATCTGGGCTCCCCGGCCGAGGGCACCCGGCGGATCGCCGACATGGCGGTTGCCTGTGACTGCGAGATCTACCTGGCGGGGGACGGGGGCTCGCGGTCGTACCTGGACGAGAGGATCCTGCGGGAGGCGGGCGTGGAGGTTCGCTACGCGGGGTTCGAGCACCCGCGGTATCCGCAGTGCTTTCCGGGGTTCGAGCCCGGCATGTGCGGCCTGGACCTGCTCCTCAACTGCGGGCCCCGGTCGGCGGAGATCCTCCATCCATGACCTCCCGCCTGCGGGTCTGTGTGCTCACCAGCGTCCACCACCCCTTCGATCAGCGCATCTTCTACAAGGAAGCCGTGAGCCTCGCCGAGGCGGGGTACGAGGTGAACGTCGTCGGGCCCGGACCCGCCTCGTGGGCGGGGGAGCACCGGGGCGTGGGGATCCTGCCCCTGCCGGTTCCGGCCAGCGCCCGGAGCAGGGCCGCGCTGCAGGGCCGCCTGCTGGCGGCGGCGCTGCGCCTCGGCGCCGACATCCACCATCTCCACGACCCCGAGCTGCTGCCCCTGGGATGCGTGCTGAAGGCCCTCGGCCGGCGCGTGATCTACGACGTGCACGAGGACTTCCCGGCGGCGGCCTACACGCGGACCTGGGTTCCCCGCCGGGTGCGCAGGCCCCTGTCCCTCGCCGTCGACCGCGGCGAGCGGATACTGGCGCGCTGCCTGGACGGGGTCGTCGGCGTCGTCGAGGAGCAGGGCGCCCGGTTCGGGAGGCGCCCCTTCGTCGCCGCCGGCAACTACCCGCGCCTGGAGTGGTTCCGCCCCCGGACCCCGGGGGCGCCGGCGCCGAGAGCCGACCTGGTCCACGTGGGATCCCTGTCCCGCGAACGCGGGGCGCAGTTTCTTCTGGAGATCATGCGCCGGGTGCGGCGCAGCCACCCCCGGGTGAGGCTGAGCGCCCTCGGCCCCTTCCAGACCCGGTCCACCGAGGCCGAGTTCCGGACCCTGCTGCGGGAGTACGAGTTGACGGACCACGTGGACTGCCGCACCGAGCGGCTGCCGTACGACGAGCTCGGTGCCTTCATCGGCGGCCACCGCGTCGGGCTGATCCCCGGCCAGCGGTCGGCGGCGACCCTGGCCCCCTTCTCGCCGACGAAGCTCTTCGAGTATCTTGCGTGCGGTCTGCCCGTGGTGGCCAGCGCCCTGCCGTCGATCGAGAGCCTGCGGGAGCGTGGCGAGTGGGGTACTCTCGCCGACCCTGACGATCCCCGGGACCACGCAAGGGCGATCGCGCGGCTGCTCGACGACCCGCCGGAGGCGGAACGCATGGGCCGCGCCGGGCGTGAAATGGTTGAGTCGGAGTGCAACTGGGAGAGGGAGTCCGGGAAGCTGCTGGCCCTGTATGACACCGTCGCCGGCAGCGCCGGAAGGAGAGGAAGAAGCCCATGAGAGCGACACTCGCCGCGGCCACCGTGTGGGCCCTCTGGGCCGCCGCGCCGCCGGCTCCGGCCGCCGCCGGCGCCTGGGCCCAGCCGGCCGGCGGCTACTACGCCAAGGCCTCGGGGATTCGCTACGGCGCCGAGGAGGTCTACAACGACATGGGCCGGCGCGCGACGATGGGCATGGACGGGGAGCGCTTCGACAGCGTCCAGTCCTTCCTCTACATCGAGTACGGACTGCGGCCCCGGCTTACCGTGGTCTCGCAGTTCGGCGCCGGCCGGCTCACCAGCGAGAACCGCCTGGTGCGGCGGGAGCGGACGGCCACGGGAGACCTGGAGGTGTGGCTGAAGTACCAGAGCCTCGACCATCCCGTGGTCGTGTCGCCCATGGTGGGAGTGAAGGCTCCCGTCGGCTACGAGGAGGGCGGAGACCCGCCCGTGGGTACGGGCGACTTCGACGCCGAGGCCCGGCTCCTGCTGGCGCGCTCCCTGTACCCGCTGCCGGCCTACGTCGGGCTCGAGGCCGGCTACCGACTGCGGCGGGGACCGTTCTCCAACCAGCTCTCCTGGAGCGGGGAGATCGGGGCCACGCCCCGTCCCTGGCTGTTCGTCAAGCTCCTGGCGGGGGGCACGGACACCCGGACCTCGGGGGCCGGGGAGGATCTCGGCGTCGTCGGGGCCTCCACCCAGGTCTCCGAAGGCGACTTCACCAAGGTCGGCGGCAATGTTGCAGTGCGCGTCATCGAGGGCCTGTGGCTCGACCTGCTCCACGAGCGCACCGTCGGCGGCGAGAACATCGGCGCCGGAGCCTCCTGGGGGCTCGGCCTGTCCGTCGGCGGCTGAGGGCGCCCGGGAAAGGGACGGGCCGTCCGGCCCGCGGAAAGGAGGAGGTGGGATGGTGGATCCAAGGCTGACGAGGCGGAGGTTCCTGCGCGCCAGCGGGCTGGCGGCGGTCACGGCAGTGGTGCCCACTCTCGGGTGCGACCGCTCAAAGGTGACCTTCCTCGAGACCCCGACCGCACCCGTGCCGATGCCGGTGGAGGTGCCGGAGGAGGGAGGGCCCGCGGAGTTGCCGGCGGCGCCGATCATCTCCAACGACCGGTTCTACCTGCAGTCGATCAAGGGTCAGAACTACGATCCGGAGATCCGGGCCGGGCAGTGGTCCCTCGCCGTCGACGGACTGGTGGACCGCCCCGAGCAGGGACTGCGCTACGAGGCGATCACCGCCATGCCCCTGCAGCGGCAGGTGATGACCATGCAGTGCATCGGCAACTGGATCGGGGGGCCGCTGGTGGGCAACGCCGAGTGGGGGGGCACGCCATTCCGCAACCTCCTCGATCAGGTCGGGGTCCGCCAGGAGGCGATCCGGGTCAAGTTCACCAGCGTCGACGGGTACACCACCTCCATACCCCTCGAGCGGGCCCTCCGCGAGGAGGTGCTCCTCGCCTGGGAGATGAACGGCGAGACCCTGCCGTCGAAGCACGGCTACCCGGTGCGGCTGATCAATCCCGGACACTACGGCCAGAAGATGCCCAAGTGGATCACCCGCATCGAGCTGATCGACGACGAGTACCTCGGCTACTGGGAGAGGCGCCCGGAGAACAAATCCTTCAAGTGGTCGGACGCGGCCGTGGCCACGGTGAACTCGAGGGTCGACGCCCCCGTCTCCCTCTGGGACGACGAGAAGGACCCGGCCAACGGCGGCGTCACCTACGTCTATCAGACCCTGAGGGGGGAGGTGGGCAGGGAGTACGTCGTCCACGGCATCGCCATGGCTGGCGAGCGCACCGTGGAGCTCGTGGAGGTCAGCACCGACGGCGGCGCCACCTGGGAGGAGGCGACACTCACCTCGCGCAGCGAGCCGAACGTGTGGTGCACCTGGTCCCACCCCTGGAGCCTGCCGGCCAGCGGCCGCTACGAGATCCTGGCGCGGGCCACCGATTCGGCCGGCGAGGCCCAGCCGCGCAAGGACGAGGGACCGGATCTCTACGACGGCCGAACGGGCTGGCACAGCGTGCCCGTCGACGTCTCCACTACCTGAAGGGTATGAGGGGGGGCGCCGCAGGGGCGCCCCGGATCAGGAGGCCAGGGGCAGGTCCACCCGCCGGTTGCCGGAGGTGTGGCTGGCGAGCATGGCCAGGATGATCTCCAGGGTCTTGCGGGCCTCGCGGCCGCTGGAGACGAGCTCGATCTCGGGGTTCTCGATCTTCTCGATCAGCTCGTGGACCGCCGCCAGCTGGCGTTCGTAGAGGAAACTGCCCACCTGGATCTCGGAATCCGTCCAGTCGAAGTGGGAGCCGCCGCGGATCACCCGGCCGCCGCGGTCGCTCACCTCGATGCGGCCCTTCTCGCAGGTGATCGTCACCTGCGATCCCGGGAACTCCGCCTTGTAGATGTTGACGAAGACGCGCACGTCGTCGGCGCACCGCAGGTAGGCCGAGACGCAGGGCTCCAGGTCCGGGTCGCGGCCGCCGTCGCCGGAATACTCGGTGTAGTCGTCGAAGCCATCCTCGAGATCGGCCACCAGCCACTGAACGTCCTTCCCGGCGAAGAAGGGGATCAGGTCGATCAGGTGGGTGCCGTTGCGGAAGAGCATGGCGCGGCGGCTGAACAGCTCCGCCGAGATGGTGCGCACCGGGCCCAGATCGCCGCTGCGCAGGATGCGCCGGGCGGCGAGATGGCGGGGGTCCCACCGCCTCGTGTGCTCCACCGACAGGGGCACGTCGCGGGCCTCGCACGCGGCGATCATGCGGTCGGCGTCGGCGAGGGTGGTGGCGATCGGCTTCTCGCACAGGATCGCCCGGGCGCCGGCCTCGGCGGCCTGCACGCACAGGTCGGCGTGGGCGTGGTCGGAGGTGGCGATGCTGACGAGATCGGCCTCCTCCCGGGCGATCATCTCGGCGAAGTCGGTGTAGGCGCGCACCTCGGGCCAGACGTCGCCCCAGTCGGACAGGAACCCGTCGAGGGCCTCCTGCCGGAGGTCGCAGACGGCCACGAGATCGGTCTGCGGGTGGGCGTGGTAGGCGCCGGCGTGAGACCCGGGCATGGGCCGGTACACGGAGGAGCCGGAACTCTCGCGGGGCCGGCCGGCCCCGATGCCGGTCAGTCCCGCCAGGACGGCCCGGTAGGTCCTGCTCAAGCGGGGTTCCCGTCGCCGAACCAGCCCTCGATGCGGTCGCGCACGGCGCGGGCCTGGGCGGGGCTCGAGATCTCGAACTTGCTGCGCTGCTGGTAGGTCCCCTCGCGCTTCTGGTAGCGCCGGATCGATACCTTCTGCTGGCCGTACTCGCCGGTCCTGCGGTCCAGGTCCTGGTAGAGGAACATGATCGTCGTCCAGGAGCCCTTGCTCAGGACCTCCTTGTCGACCTGCTTGCGCAGGACCTTGCCGTCTTCTTCGTAGTGGATGGTCAACTCGTCGATGGTCTCGGCCATGGGGGCTTCCTGGCGGGGCAGGGGAGGGCTGGGGGTACGGAAGCGGGCAATGTACGGGGGCCGGCGCCGGCCCGGCAACCCGGAGCGGCCGCATCAGCACCCGGTGGCGGCGTCCCCGCGGGTCTGTCGAGCGGCTGCCGGCCAGGGGCGGGCAGGGTGCCGTGGCTCCTTGCCGGGAGAGATCCGCCGGATGTATACTCGCCTCCCTCAACCCTTGTAAAAACCCCGACATAGATCAGACTTCGACCGTGCCTCCGGAGCTCTCCGACAAGTTCGAGAAGCTGGACGGCCCTCTCTTCCTCACGGGTGTCGAGGCGATCGTCCGGCTGCTCCTGGACAAGCAGCGCCACGACCGCGACTCGGGGAGCGCGGTCAACCAGACCTGGGTCAGCGGCTACGAGGGCTCGCCCCTCGGCGGGCTCGACCTGGCCGTGGTGGAGCAGCTCGACCGGCTCAACGAGCTGGGCCGCACCGTTCACCAGTTCGGCATCAACGAGAAGACGGCAGCCTCGGCCATGCTCGGCAGCCAGTACGCCCCCTCGGGCGATGTCGACGCCTTCTGGTACGGCAAGGCCCACGGCACCATGTGGATCCCCGACGAGACCTGGCTCGCCAACCTCACCGGTTCCTCGGGCCGCGGCTCCATGGTCCTGCTCTGCGGCGAGGACCACCGCTCCAAGAGCTCGGTCTCTCCCGGGGCGAGCGACTGGGCCCTGCGCTCGAGCTGGGTCCCCACCTTCTACCCCGCCGACGTGGAGGACGTCCTGCGCCTCGGGGCCCACGCCATCGCCCTGAGCCGCTGGCTCGGCATGGTCACCGCCCTCAAACTCGTCACGCCGGTCTGCGACGGCGCCAGCACGGTCCGCGGCGACGCGGCCCGCTTCGACGCGCGTCTGCCCGACCCCGGTTACGTCAAGCGCTTCCACCCCATCGTCATGGCCCTGGGCGCCCTCCCCATGCAGCGGGAGTTGGTGGAGCGCAAGGCACCCCTGGCCGAGGCCTACGTCCGTCTCAACGGGCTCAACCGCACCCACTGGCCGGATGCCGGCGGGCCCCTGGGAATCGTGGCCACGGGGAAGAGCTTCGTCGACGTGGCCCAGGCCCTCGATCTGCTCGGCGCCCGGGCCCCCACCCTGCAGCTGTCCGTCATCTGGCCCCTCGATCGGGAGGCCGTCCGCCGCTTCGCCGCCGAGAGCGGCGTGGAGCGGGTCCTGGTGGTGGAGGAGCCGGGCCCCTTCGTCGAGGAGGGCGTCAAGGCCGCCCTGTGGGGGACCGGGGTGCGCGAGGTCCTCGGCGAGCGCGACGGGTCGGGTCGGCCCCTGGTGCCCTCGTGGGGAGAGGTCGATCCGGAGCACCTGGCCGGCCTCCTGTCCCCCCTCCTCGGCCAGCCGTCGCCGCCGCCCGTCCTGGACCGGGTGCGGGCCATCGAGGAGCGCCGAATGCCGGAGGTCCCGAAGGTCGCTCCCATGTCCTGCGGGGGCTGCCCCTACAACAGCTTCCGCGCCCTCGAAGGGGAGAAGCCGGGAGGCGCCATCGGCTGCAGCTCGATCCGCGCCATGGAGGCCTACGACGAGGGGGTCCTCTACATCCCGACCATGGGCGCCGGCGGCTCGATCTACTCCGGCACGGCGGTCTTCAACGACAACCGCCACATCTTCCAGTACCTCGGCGACGGCAGCTACTTCCACTCCGGCCGGGGGGCCGTGCAGAGCTGCGTCCAGGGGGACGTGAACATCACCTTCCTGCTGCTCTTCAACGGCGTCGTGGCCCTCACCGGCGGCCAGCAGCCCGGCGGCGCCCGCTCCGTGGCCGAGGTCGCCGGGGAGCTCCTCGCCCTGGGGGTGCGGGAGGTCGGCATCGTCGGCGAGCAGACGGCCGGGTACGGGGACGTCGCCGGCAACCCCCGGGTGCGCCTCTTCCCCCTCCGCCGGCAGGCCGAGGCGATCGCCCACTTCCGCGAGGCCCCGGGGACGACGGTGATGATCCTCGACAAGGAGTGCGCCACCGAGAAGGGGCGCCGCCGCCGCCGGCAGGGAGGGGCGCCGGAACGCTACGTCTTCATCGACGAGGAGATCTGCGAGGGCTGCGGCGACTGCCTGCGCCAGTCCGAGGGCTGCGCCGCTCTGTACACCGTCGACACCGAGCTCGGCGACAAGAGGCAGGTGCAGCAGGCCAGCTGCATGCAGGACGAGCTCTGCCTCGACGGCGAGTGCCCCTCCTTCCTGACGGTGCAGGCGAAGGCGGATGCCCGCCTCGAGCGGCGCCGTCCGCCGGTCCTCGACGAGATCCCCGAGCCGCAGCACCGGCGGCTGGAGGAGGGGGAGATCCTCACCCTCCACACCGTCGGCCGCGGCGGCACCGGGGTGGTCACCGTCTCCCATCTCATCGCCTGGGCGGCGCTGCTCGACGGGCTGCGGGTGTACCTGTCCAACAACACGGGCCTGGCCCAGAAAGGGGGTCCCGTGGAGGCGCCGATACAGCTCGGCCGCTCCCGGCAGCCGGCCTTCCACCGCCTGCTGCCGGGCAGCGCCGACGTCTACATCGGCTTCGACCTGCTCAGGGCCGCCGAGCCGTCCAACCTGCGCTACGCCGACCCCGGCCGCACGACGGCGGTGGTGAGCACGACGCGGCTGCCCACGGCCGAGCTGAACCGCAACCCGGAGCGGCGCCTCCCCGACCCCGAGGGCCTGGCGGAGACGATCGACGCCTGCACCCGTGGGTCGGACAACGTCTACCTGGACACCTGCTGGCTCGCCGAGGGCCTCTTCGGCGACATCCTCTTCGCCAACGTGATCCTCCTCGGCGCCGCGTACCAGTCGGGGCAGCTGCCCCTTCGGGCGCGGTCGCTGGAGGCGGTGATCGGCCTCAACGGCAAGGCGGTGGAGGACAACCTGCAGGCCTTCCGCTGGGGCCGGCTGGCCGTAGCCGATCCGGAGCGCGTGCAGGCGGTGGTGGGAAGCCCCCGCCCCGACGCGGCCTCCGTGGTGGCCCGCAGCCGCGAGCGCCTGGGCGCCGATCCCGGGGGGCTGGCCGAGCACGACAGGGCCCTGCGGTCCCTCGGGCTGTCCGCCGAGGGGGAGCGGACGGTGAGCTACCGGATCGCCCATCTCGTCGACTGGCAGGACAGCGCCTGGGCCCGCCGCTACGTCGGGATTCTGGAAAGGGTGCGCGACGCCGAGAGAGCCTCCGAGACGGCGGGAGCGGAGGAGCGGCTGACCCTGGCGGCGGCCGGGAGCCTGCACCGGCTCATGACCTACAAGGACGAGTACGAGGTCGCCCGTCTGATCTCGGCGGGGGAGAGCTCACGGCGCATCGAGGACCTCTTCGACGGCCCGGTGCGCGTCTCCCGTCACCTGCACCCGCCGACGCTTCGGCCCTTCGGCGTCGGCAAGATCCGCCTCGGCCCGTGGATCCGGCCGCTCATGGGCGTCCTCTACCGGTTCCGGGGGCTCCGGGGGACGGCTCTCGACCCCTTCCGGCACACGGCCTGCCGCCGCCTCGAGCGCGAGCTGATCCCCTGGTACGAGGGGGTGCTGGACGAATTGCTGGACGCCCTGGGGAGAGGCGCGCCCCTGGAGAAGGTCCTGGGCGTCGCCGGGGCTCCGGACCGCATCCGCGGCTTCGAGCACGTCAAGGAGGCGGCGGCGCGCCAGGTGCGGGATCAGGTGCGCGTCGAGATCGAGGAGCTGCGCCGTACGGTCAGAGCCTGACCGGTTCCAGAGTGCCCAGGCGCGCGGCCCGGCGCAGGGCCCCGTGCAGGGCCGTCCGGATGCGGCGGTCGATCGGCGGGTGGCGCTGCCCCTCGAGAGAGGCGGCGATCCACCCGGCGTCGGGCCAGGCCGGCGGGATCGGCAGGCGGCGCTGGCCCGAGTCGTCGCGCACTCCCGCGGCGACGCTGGTGCCGTCCACGTGCATCAGGCCGCCGAGGCCCAGGAGCATGAGATCCTCTCCCGGGTCGGGGGACGTCGTGACCACGAGCTGGGCCGAGGCCCCGTCCTCGGCCACGAGGGTGGCCGTGGCGTGCCAGCGTCCGTTGCGGGCCACGGCGCCGACCCGCATCCGGGTGACAGGGCCGTCCAGCAGCTCGAAGGCGCTCTCCAGGGCTTCCAGCAGTCCCCACCAGGCCCCGAGCAGTCCCGCCGCGCCGCCGCCGACGATCTGGCGGAGGTACACGGGGCGGCCGAAGGAGGGCCGCTTCCTCAGGCCGTCCACGCTCGCGTGGATCTGCGAGTGCCGCCAGCGTCCGGGGGCGTACTCGGGGTCGTCGGCGCGGGCGGCGGCCGGTCCGGCCACCACGGCCGGGATCCCCCGCTGCCGGCAGCTCTCGAGGTCGCCGGCCAGGCCGCGGTAGGGGGTCAGCACGGCCACGGCCGAGGCTGCCTCCAGCCCCTCGTCCAGAGAGTCGAACCGCGGCGCCTCGATGGAGGTCCGCACCGAGCGGCCTGCGCGTACCCATCCGGCCAGCCCGTGGCTCGCGGCGATCGACTCCAGCGCCGGCGCGCGGTCGGGGCCGCAGACGACGACCAGTCCGTCCGCCATCAGGCTCTTCCCCTCGGCAGGGGCAGGTCGACGACGGCGCCGCCCTCGCAGATCGACTGGTACCCGGCCAGCAGGACCTCCATGTTGTCGCGGGCCCGGGCGACGGGGTAGGACGGCTCCCGGTCCTCGTCGAGGGCGCTCACCAGCTCCTCGAGGCCGTCGGCGAGTCCGGCCGAATCCCCCGACAGGGAGGGGTTCAGGACGGGGGGGCCGCTGGCCCATTGCATCCAGTCGTCGGGGTTGGGCTTGTAGCGCGTCTCCACGATGTCCGGGCGCAGGAAGGCCTGGGCCGCGGGCCTCTTGGCGTCGATGGTGAGGGTGCCCCGGGAGCCGACGAGGACGGCCCGCAAGGGCCCCCCGCCGGGATGGGTGGCCACGCCGATGCGGCCGCCGCAGATCGTGGCCGTGCGGCCGGCGGCGTCGCTCATGAGGAGGGTGCCGAAGTCCTCGGTGCCGGTGCGGGCGTGCTCGGGGAAGAAGAAGGCGCCGCCGTGCCCGGCGACCCGGGCCACGGGCTGGTCGAGGCAGGCCTGCACGAGGCCGACGGCGTAGGACCCTACGGTGAGCAGCTCGCGCTTGACCTCGTCGAACTTCCACCGCCCCGCGGGACGGAAGGGCCGGCGGTCCTCGTCGGCGATCGGCCGAGGCCACCCCTTGGAGAACATGGCGTCCACGTGGACGCCGAGGAGCTCCCCCACCGGATCGGTCCGCAGGGCCTGGAGGGCGTGGCTCACGAGGGAGCCGTAGTGGAAGCTGGGCACGAGGGCCCTCACTCCGGCGGCGGCCACGGCATGGACCACGGCGTCGCACTCGTCGACGGTGGCGCCCATGAACTTGTCGATCCAGAGGTGCTTGCCGGCGCCGGCGCCGCGCACGGCGAGGCCGGCCCGGCGCTCGATCTCGTGGGCGATGCTGACGATGTCGACGTCGTCCCGCCGCAAGCCGTCCTCGACCGTGGGCAGGTAGGGCACGCCGAGGTCCCGGGCCCAGCGGCGGTTCACCTGCCGCAGGGGCTCGTCGATCTCGCCGTCCTCGTCGGCGACGGCGACGATCCGGGTCCGGGGGTGAGCCTGGTAGAGGGGGACGAAGCTGCTCTGGTGGCTGTGGCGGCTGAAGCTGACGAGGAGAACGCCGTAGGGACGGGTCATGCCCGAAAGAAAGGCGCCCGGCGACGGAGGCGCGACTCGCCGCCGCACGGAGGCCCGATCCCCGCCCGGGTCACGTGCCCCGGGTGTTGCCCCACAGCTCGATGTGCAGGCGGCCGGTGAAGCGGAAGCCCTCGTCGCGGCAGATGCCGGCCACCACCCGGCTGCGCTCCATCAGGACCTCGCGGCTCACCCCCTCGGGCATGAGGTAGACGAGGTTGCGCGGGATCCGCCAGCGCCCCACGTGCTCGAGGATTTCGGGAAGATCCCCGGGCCCCTGGACGACGTACTTCACCTGCACCTGGCACCCGGCGTCGAGGAACCGCGGGATGAGGTCGTGGCGGTTGTTGCCGTCGTGGAGCCGCTGCTCGGCGCGGTGCTGCGGACCGGGACGGCTGTTGGACAGCTTCGGCGAGAGGCTGAAGAGGTGGGGGCGCAGCCCCTCGATGAAGCGGGTCGCCGCGGTCTCGATGGTGACGAGGTGGCCGCGCTCGGCCAGGCCGTCCACCAGACGCGGCAGGTCGGGATGCAGCATGGGCTCGCCCCCGGTGACGACGGCGTGCTCCACGTCGCGCCAGACCTCGGTCTCGGCGAGGACGCTCTCCACGTCCACGGCTCGGCCGTCGCTGCGCCAGGAGGTGTGGGGGGTGTCGCACCAGGTGCAGCGAAGGTTGCAGCCCGAGGTGCGGACGAAGAGGCTGGGATGGCCGGCGTAGCGGCCCTCGCCCTGGAGGCTGGTGAAGATCTCGGAGAGGAACAAGAAGCCGGCGCGGTCGTCGCCCTCAGTCCGTGAGCCGGCTGATCTTGGCGGCGCAGATGAAGTCGTTCTCGGAGAGCCCGTCGATGGCGTGGGTCCAGAGCTTCACCGTGCACTCCCGGAACCCGACCTCCATCACCGGATGGTGGTTCTCCTGGTTGGCCACCCAGGCGACGGCGTTCACGAAGGAGATCGTCTTGTAGTAGTTGCCGAAGCGGAAGCTGCGCTCCAGGTATCCGTCGGACACGGCCCACCCCTCCACCTTTGGAAGCAGGGCCTGGATCTCCGCCTCCGTCATCGGCGGGACCCCGCCCTCGCAGGGCTTGCAGGTCCGGGCCGTCAGGTCGAATGTTGTCATGATCTGGCTCCGCGTGCTGTGCATCGGGTGCCGCCGGGTACGCCGGCGCGCTCGAACAGCGAAGATACGGCCGACGCCAGGCCGGTCAACGCGGCGCCGGGGCGGCCATGGGAGCGGGAGGAAGATGGAGGAACACTACCGGCGGTTGATCGAGGCGGTGGGGGAGGATCCGGACCGCCAGGGACTCGCCGGCACCCCCCGGAGGGCCGCCCGGGCCCTCGAGTTCCTGACCAGTGGGTACGGAGGGAATCCGGCCGAAGTCGTCGGCTCGGCGGTCTTCGCGAGCCCCCGGGACGACATGGTCATCATCCGCGACATCGAGGTCTACTCCCTTTGCGAGCACCACCTGCTGCCCTTCTTCGGCCGCTGCCACGTGGGGTATCTGCCCAAGGGGAGGATCGTCGGCGTCTCCAAGGTGGCGCGCCTCGTCGACCTCTTCGCCCGCCGCCTGCAGATCCAGGAGAACCTGACGGCCCAGATCGCCGAGTCGATCATGGACCTCGTCGAGCCCCGCGGAGCCGGCGTCGTCATCGAGGCCAGCCACCTGTGCATGATGATGCGCGGCGTGGAGAAGCAGAACTCGCGCATGACGACCTCCTGCATGCTCGGCGCCTTCCGCGGCAACAGCCAGACCCGGGCGGAGTTCCTCCGGTTGATCGACTAGGGGCCGTGGGGTTGCCGCGCGGCCTGCGCCGGCCTGCCGCCGGCGGCCTCCCATGCAGACCCGCCGCCCCGGCGGCCGCCGCTTTCCTGTCCCTGCTCCTGGGCGCCGTTCCGGCGCCGGCGCCGCCACTCACCCCCGGCGAGGTGCTGGTCCGCTGGCGCGCCGCCGCGGCGCGGCCTCTCGGACCGGGGCCGGCGTCGCAGCTCGACTCCCTCCACGAGGCCCTGGGCCTGCGCTCGCAGACGCCGCTCCTGCCCATGCCCCCCGCGGCGGGGCGCAGGGCCGCACCGGCGCCGGCGGAGGCCGCCCTCGCCCGCTGGTCGGTGCTGCGCTTCGACGGGGGCCGGTCCGCGGCCGAGCTCGCCGAGCGCTACGGCCGGGTCTCCACCGTCGAGGCGGCGCAGCCCAACTACCTGCGGAAGACCGCCGACTTCGGCACCGACGACCCCCTCCTCCACGAGCAGTGGGGGTTGGAGGCGATCGGCTGGCGCGCCGGCGATCCGGGCTCGGCCGAGGGGGTGCTGATCGCCGTCGTCGACTCGGGCATCGACGCCGGCCATCCCGACCTGCGGGACCGGATCTGGCGCAACCCCGCGGAGGTCCTCGGGGAGGTGGGCCGCGACGACGACGG
>JAPOZM010000105.1 GCA_026706075.1 Gemmatimonadaceae bacterium | reverse complement strand
CTGTAGAGCAGGAAGGGCTCGTAGTAGTCGGGGATCAGGTTGCTGTTCTCGTTGATGTCCGGCCGGCCGTTCAGGTCGGCGTCAAGCCCCGGGAAGACCCCGTCCGGATCCTGGATGAAGCGTCCCCCTGTCTCCGGGTTGGTGGTCTTGCGCAGGTAGTAGGTGTCCGGGAACTGGTCCTTGTCGTCGTTGTCGTCGACGGTGTCGAACTCCCGGGTGTAGGTCTGGTCGGTGATGTTCCGGCCGATCTTGGTCGGCAGCCGCGGCTCGTGGATCTGCTGCGGGTAGTTGAAGGGGGCGGATGGGAAACCGGCGCTGGTGTTGAAGGCGTCGTCTTGCACCGTGAGGACCGTGGAGTAGTCCCCGTCGACGTTGAACAGCTCGCCGCCGACGGAGAAGCCCTCCCAGTCCCGCCGGAAGACGGCGAACCAGGCCTGGCTCTCTTGCTGGAGATGCTCGAGCTCCGTGCTCAACAGGGCCGGATAGGCGCGGAAGGAGAAGTTCCGCACGTACTCCGTGTGCAGCATGAACCCCTTGACGTCCAGGTTCAGATGGGCGCTCGCCAGGGTGCGGCCGGTCTGGCGGCCGTAGTGGGCCCGCACGCGCCGGAAGTCGGTCAGGTTGTCCGGCCGTCCCGGCGACTGGGCGGCCGTGTAGAAGTAGGTCGCCGGGTTGTTGGAGATGCCGTCGAAGATCTCCGACAACTCGATCACGTAGTCCCCGGCCACGTCCAAGTCGACGTAGGCCTCGTTGATCACCTCGCTCTCGCCGGCGTCATCGAAGGTGTGGGGGACCCGGAACCAGAAGAGCAGGCTCCCCGGCCCCCGGGTCTCGTAGTAGCCCTGGGGCGTGGGGGCCACGTGGTCGTAATCGATGATCGGATCCTGGGCGTCCCTCCAGAGGATCGGCGGGATGATGGTACGGTCGTCATGCTCGGTGACCGTGAGGGTGGGGGCATCCGGATCCAGGCTGTCATAGGGCCCGAGATGGTGCTGCAAGCGGCGCCCGTTGAGGGTGATGGCGGGCACCTTGACGCGCACCCCCACCTCGTCCTCGGGCTCCTGGTCGGCGACGCGGACCACGATCCACTCGGGAGGGGCCCCCGTGGTCGGGAGGGTTCCCTTGAAGCTGTTGTCGTTCAGGTCCTTGAAGCTGTCGGTGCGGTACTGGTTGACCCAGCTCAACCCCATGTCCAGGCCCGGCAGCTGGGTGCGCAGGTCGCCGCCGAGGAGGTAGGTCGACCAGCGGGGACGCGTCTCGTAGCGCTCCTCCACGCCGTGGACGCGGTGGTCGACGTTCTGCTGGCCCAGGGCCTCGAAGATCGGCCGGTCGACCCGGGAGGCGGCCAGGATCAGGGAGCCCTTGTCGAAGCTGGTGTCGAAGCGCAGTCCGTTCATCGACGCCATGTCGAGGGTCAGGGAGGTGAACTTGGTGCGCACGTGGTCGCCGATGATGAGCTTGCTCGTGGCCCCGGCGTAGGCGTCGTCGGCGATGAGCAGGCGGTTCAGGTAGTTCTGGTAGAGCCTCGGCTTGGAGATGAGGGTGCCCGGCGCCGGGGCGAGGGTCCGCGACTCCTGGAGCTTGAAGACCGTGGTGCCGTTCATCACGAACTGGCCGAGGGGATCGAAGACGGGCAGGCGGTCCCGGGCGAAGATCAGGTTCTGGTAGCTGCGGTAGCCCTCGTAGGCGTAGTTGACGTACGGCTCTCCGGGCTTGAAGAGTAGCTGCCCCTCCCCGGGGGAGGCCATCAAGGTCATCAGCCAGCAGGCCGCGGCGGCCGCCGCCGCATGTCGAAGGATGTGCGCCATCTCAGCCGATGAAGACCCTGAAGAAGTACTGCAGGGAGCCGCTGCCGGGCCGCTCCGATCCGGGGTACTGATACTCGACGCGGTAGGTGCCCATGAGCAGGACCAGGTCGTAGCCCAGGTAGTTGCTCCGGTTCTGGATCATCGCCGTGTAGGTCAGGCGCGTGCGCTGGCTCTCGGGCCGCACCACGTTTGTGTTCTTCTCGCGCCAGAAGGGGAACCCCTGGATGCCGGTCTTCAACTCGGACCTGGGGGTGATCTCGTAGTCGGCTCGCAGGATCGGCATGACCTGGCGGCTCGCGGAAGAGGGTATCTGCCGCTCCGGCCCCGTGCTGCGGTAGTAGAGGTGCTTGAACTGGGGTTTGACGGTCAGCCTTCCCCGCCTCCAGGTGTAGTCGATCTTGTTCATCATCGAGACGCCGGTGTAGCGGCCCGGCCTGGTGATGAAGGGATCGACCACGGGGTCCCCCTCCAGCTCCGAGAAGCCGAAGGTGATGATGTTGCGGAGGTTGACGTCGGGCACGGCCATCAGGCCGGTCTCGAAGAAGGTGTAGTTGCTGACCGTGTCCCGGCTGCCGAGCCGATCCGGCCGGAGGGAGCCGACGCTGCCGATGTTGTAGACCGTGTTGCGGATGTCGTCCTCCATCCACTTGACCCGGTGGTTCAGCCGCAGGTACCCCAGTCCCGGCCAGTCCCGGCGGTACTGCCCCTCCACGTACCGGGTGCTGTTGCGTCCCCCGACGACCGGCTGGCGCACCCGGTACCACCCCGTCTTCAACTGGGTCCGCTGGCTCACCTCCACGGTGCCGAAGGCGTGGAAGCCGCGGTGGTCCTGGGGATAGGCGTAGTCCGGCAGGTTGTCGTTCTCGCGATAGTCGACCATGCCGTTGTTGTCGAAGTCGTCGCCGTAGACCATGCCGGACGGCTCGGCGTAGTAGCCGAGGAAGGGCTGGCCCGAATCCCAGCCGTGCTCGGAATCCAAATTGAAGTCCAGGACCCCGTCGTGGTCCGGGTCCAGGCCGGGATAGACGCCCTTGCCGGGATAGCCGAACTGGCCGGCCACGGGATCGGAGTAGGGGGCCAGCGGATCGTTGTGCTCCACCCGGTCCGGCCAGAAGTCGAGATCGTCGTTGTCCTCCACGAGGGCGAAGGGCGTGTAGAGCCGGCCGCCGACCGACTTGGTGGTGCGCTGGTTCAGGAAGAGGGGGAACTCCGTGGTATAGTCGTCGGGCACGTCGAAGTACTCGAAACCGAGCCCGGTCCGCTCGCCCACGGGGCGGCTGAGCCGGAAGTAGAAGGTCGAGCTCTCCCGGCGGTGGCGCTGGGCATCGCGGTTGGGGACCTGGAGGAAGCGCAGACTGCGGGCAAACTCCCCCTGGAGATGGAAACCCAGGGCCTTGAGGTCCCAGTCGAGACCGGCAACGGTCAGCCCCGTGGGGAAACCGTAGCGGAAGTCGACCCGGTGCCGGTTCGATCCCTCCCCGGGGCGTCCCCTGGCGCGTCTGGCATTGTACCAGTCGTAGTAGAAGTCGTCCTCGCCCGGGGCCAGGATCGGCACCTGCATGGCTCCCACCACGTCGACGTTGTAGTCGTCGGCGAGGACGGCGCTGAAGTCGATGGCGGCCACCGTGTCCGGGATCTCGTACTCGAAGTAGACGACGTCGGTCCCGTCGGCGCGCAGAGGGGAGCCTCGGGTGGTCAGGGCCTCGGTGGTGATGTCGATCGTGATGTCATCGAGGAGGGAGGCGAAGAACCGGTCGCGGCTGGCCTCGACCACGGCGCGCAGCCAGGAGCGGTTGCGGCGGAGGTAGTCGACCTCGTGGGGCTCGAGCAGCACCGTGCTGGTCGGATCGGAGGTGACCGGGAGCTGGCTGATGAGTCCGTCGATCCGGCCCACCCGCAGAGGCATCACCTCGGCGCCGTCGACGGTCATGGTCAGCTCGTGGACCGCGGCGCCTGCGAAGGCGTCGTGGGGGGAGTCGTCGGAGAAGAACACGAAGACCTTGCGCAGGCCCCCCTGCATGACCCCGGGTATCGTCCCCTTGAGGCTGTTGACCTTGGCGGCGGCCTCGGAGTCGAAGCGATGGACGTTGACGTAGGTCGTCCCGAGCTTGAGGAGGCCGCCGATCTGGCTCTCCCAATGGACGCCGAAGAGGCTGCCGCCCCAGATCCGGCGCCTCTCGATGTTCTGGTCCACGGCCAGCCCCCCGCCCATCACCAATGGGTCCCGCAGGTGGCTGGCGATGACGCTGAAGCGGCTCTTCCGGGAGGCGCCGTCCCAGCGGATGCCGTTGTAGTTGGGCAGGTTCAGGGTCATTGGGGTGTAGAAGGTGCGGATGTGGTCCCCGATGATCAGGCGCGTCGACCAGTTGCCGAACCCTTCGTTGGCGATGACCAGCTTCTTGAAGAAGCGCTCATAGCGGGCGTTGCGGGTCTCGAAGCTGCCCCGGATGCCGGGGGCGTCCCGCCGGATCTCGCTGTACTCGATGATGTCGACGCCGTCGATCAGGAGATCGCCGAAGAGGTCGAAGCGCCGGTTCTCCTCCTCCAGGTCGTAGTCCCTGTACCCGGCGGCGCCGTAGTTCTCGAAGATCTGGTTGGCCCACAGCCGGCGGAAGTCCCGGGACAGGAACTGCCCTTCCGCCAGGTCCGGCGTCAGCCCCGGCAGGATCAGGAGGGTGAGGACGAGGGGGGCGCGCATGGATTCGTCGAGGGTGGCCGGCTCCTCAGCCGTCAGTAGGCGAGTCCGACCACGCCCGTGGCCACCTCGTCCGGTTCCAGATCGACGACGATTCGATAGAGGTAGAGTCCCGGCGGCGCCAGTCGGCCCTCGTCGTCCCGGCCGTCCCACCGTCCCGGGAGCGCATCGTCCCGGCCGGCGACGGGGGAGTAACTGCCGGGGTGCAGGCGACTCGGCGACAGGCTGCGAACGAGCTTGCCCCCGACGTCGTAGATCTCGACATGGACGAAGGAGCCTGACACCCGGCTGAGGGTGAAGCCCAGGACCGCGAAGTCGTTGGTGCCGTCCCCGTTGGGGGTGAAGACCCCGGGATGGGCCTGCACGTGGTCGAGGATGGGGATGTCGAAGTTCGCCGCCTCGGCAACGGTCGTGTACGGGAGCTCGGTGGCCGGATCGGTCCCCTGGCGCCTGTCGACCTGGAGGGAGGCAGCCTGCCCAGGAGCGAAGAGCAGAGCCTTGAACTCGTGGCTGGCGGAGAGCAGGCGCGTGGTGAAGGGGATGACGACCTCCGTCGCCCCGGTAGCCGAGGTGACCGGTGGGTCGAAGATCAGCACGAGGGAGTCGGAGGTGGCGTAACTGGAGGCGATGGCCGCTTCTCCCAGACCCCGCACGGCGCCGCCGTCGAGCCGGGCCGGCCAGGGGGTCAGGATGGCCAGTCGTTCCACCCCCGCATCGTTCTCCCCGATCTCGAGCTGGAGGGTATAGGTGAAGAGCGTATCGACACCGATGGAGGCCCGCGCCGGGGAGATGGAGCCGGAAGCAAGAGAGGCCGGGAATGGACCCTCCTCGAACCAGATGACGAGGCTGTCCAGCCTAGGGGTGGCGTCGAGTATCCGAGCCAGCATGCGCGCCTCGAACTGGAGGTAGGTCCTCGGCTCGGGCACGGTCAGAGCGACCTCGGAGGCGGCGCTCCAGGGCGACCACTCGCTCCAGCTCTCCCCGTCGTCGCCGCTACGGAAGCGCAAGTCCATCTCGGTGTTGTCGGGGACCTCGCCGTAGCGGACGGCGCGTTCGAAGTTCTTGGTCGCCGAGGTGCCCAGGTCCAAGGGTGGGGAGAGGTATGCCCCCCTGTCGTCGCGGCCCTGGGCGAAGACCTCGAGCTCACCGACCTTGGGGTTTGCGTCCCGGGAGGAGAACTCGGTAATCGTCAGACTCACGTGACGGGCGGGGGTCGGCGGAAAGGAGACCTCGCTCTCGCGGTAGGTCGTGATCTGGTGGCGCGCCCCTACCTCCCGGTAACCGATGCCGTTCTGGCTGATCAGAACGCTGTAGCCTCTCAGGGAGAGGTCCTCGTAGGTGTCGTTGCGGCCCGGGGGCTCGGTGATGACGCGTACCCGCTCCAGGAGCAGGAGCCGGCCGAGGTCGGTGCGGAAACCCTGACCCAGGGAAGCCGATCCCTTGCGGAAAGCGACGCCCTTGGTGATGTCTCCGTCCACGAGGTTCGGATCGGAGGTCCTGGAGTTGAGGGCCATGTTCTGGCCAGCCAGACTGCGCAGCTGCAGCCCCTGCTCCTGGCCGGACAGGCCTCCCGGGAAACCGGCCACGCTGCCGGCCCGGGTCAGATCGAGGTCCTCGAACTCGACGAAGTCCTGCGGCAGCAGGGTTCCCTGCTGTGCCGCCTGCCAGGTGATGAGCCGTCCGTCCTCCTCGTGCTCGCCCAGCTTGCTCAGCTTCAGCTTGGTCCAGCCGTCCTCCTCGTTGGGCAGGGCATCACCCGACCAGAACCAGGGCATGGAGCGGTCCGTGGGAGAACTGACGAACTGTTCCGTCTCCCCATCGACGATGAGATAGACGCCGTACGGACTCAAGGTGCCGTCGTGATCGACGACCACCGCCACCTGGTTCTCCTTCCTCTTGAAGGAGAGATCGGACCAGACCTCCACGGCGGAGGGATCGTCGTCGCTGCCCACAAGCTCGCCGTTGAGGTAGAGCGTATAGGATCCGCCCGCGGTGATCCGGATCTGGCCGTCCTGCTTTTCGGCGAACTCGGGAAAGCCGAGGTAGTAGGTCGTGGAAGGCCAAGTGGAGATCGAGACGCTGGACAGGTCCTGGGCGGAGAGACCTCCGCAGCACAGGAAGAGTCCCGCGCCGGCCAGGAATCGCGCCCAGCCGGGATGTCTGGCATTCTTCACTGTACACCTCGTGTGGAGAAGGGAGTCATCGCCTGAACCGGTCTTGCCGTCGGACACCCCGACCCGCCGCGCCGGAAGTCCAAAAGAAAAAAAAAGGTGCCGCCGGCAGCGAGCCGGCGGCACCTCCAGGCCCCTCTTACTTGAGGAGGGTGACCTTCTTGTTCAGACGCAGATCGGGGGCCTCGATCCGATAGAGATAGACGCCTGAGGCGACGGCGGCCCCGCTGTCATCGGTGCCGTCCCAGGTGATGTCGAAGTTGCCCGGGCCCAGGCGCTGGTCAGCCAGGGTGGCCACCTTCTGGCCCTGCTCGTTGTAGACCGTAACCCGAACATCCACCTCCCAGGGAAGGGAGAAGCGAACCGTGGTCTCCGGGTTGAAGGGGTTGGGGTATGCGTCGCTGACCGCGTAACCAGCGGGCACCGTCCCTCCCACCTCGGAAACGTCGGTGGACATCCCGAGACTCACCTTCTTCTGGTCGTACGGATAGTGGGCGAGGGGATGGGTCGGCGAGATGGTGACGTCGTCGGAGACCCAGTCGTTGGACGGGATGGCGTCGCCGAAGCCGCCGATCTGCATGTGCAGGCCGTCCCAGTCGGTGTCGTCGTCGATGATGCAGACGTATTGCGACCAGGTCAGCGGCGTGTTCTTGGGCTCAAACTTGAAGAGGCCGGAGCCGTCCTGGCCCAGCATGGCGCCGAAGCTGGTGTTGTCGCGGCCGTTCTCGCAGACCGAGACCCACCCGTCGGGGGCCGAGAACAGGGAGTACTTGAAGTTCGGGGCCTCGGTGTGGCCGTAGATCAGGTCGCCGAAGGTGCCGTCGGCGCTGTTGTAGGCCTGGGTGTCGCCGAAGCCGTCACCGTTGCGGTTGGCCCACTTGAGGTTGCCGTCGTAGTCGAAGCGGGCGATAACCGAGGTGTGGTGCGAGGTCATGGTGAGACCCCAGGGATCGGGCGAGCCGTCGTAGAATGCCGCCAGCTCCATGGGGCCGCCCACGCGGTCGGCGCCCTTGTTGTCGTAGATGAAGAGGTCGGTCATATCCCAGCTGGAGACCTTCTCGCCCGTCTCGATGGAGTATCCGGCGAGCTGGGCCTCGGTGCCCGAGACGCCCGCGGTGAGGTAGGCGATGCTCTTGTCGGGATTGCTGGCGATCGTCCTCTGGCCGGCGCTGCCGCCGAGGTCCTCGACGTTGATGACGCCGTTGACGCCGCCGAAGTCCTCGCCCCAGTCCTCGACGGTGGCGACGCGGTTGGCGTCCCAGTCGATGGTCAGGCGCTCAAGGAAGTTGCTCTGGCCGATGGCGATGGCCTCGCTGAAGTCGTCATTCAGGAAGACCGCCGAGAGGGGCCTGGCGCCGCCGGCGTCGGAGACGGCCGACAGGTCCATGGAGTCGTAGCCCTCGAAGTTCTCGACCCAGTCGTTGTTCATATCGTTGATGTGGTTGAAGTCGAAAATCTGCTCCCGGCCGAGGTCCCAGTAAGGGCGTCCGGGGGTCCCCAGCTTGCGGAAGACGGAGCCGGCCACCAAGTGGGGGAAGGCCTCGTCGTCGAAGGCGGCCAGGTGCAGGGTGTAGGCGCCGGCGGAGACGACGTTGCCGTCGTTGTCGCGCCCGTTCCAGGTGATGGAGTTCTCGCCCTCGTCCATGCGCTCGCCGGCGGACTTGTAGACGAGGTAGTCGACGCCTTCGTACACGTGCCAGCCGGGCTGGCTGCGCGCAGGATCCTTGTAAGGGGGATCACCCTCGCCCTCGATGGTCAGGGGCGGGTTCTGGCCCGAGGTGTAGACGAAGAGCCAGACGGTGGCTCCGCTGCCTTCGAGCGAGAAGTTGACCTCGAGATCCGAGCCGTCAAAGGCATAGTCGGGGAAGTCCGAAAGGCCTTCGATCTTCAGCACGGTGGGCGGGCCACCGCTGGTCATGTCCGAGAGGGACGTGACGTCCGGGTTGCCCGCGTGGAGGAACTGGGCACTCGCGGTTCCTGCGAGGAACAGGAGCGTTGCCGCACCCGCGATGCCGATGCGTCTGAGTTGCATGAGACTGTCTCTCCGGAATTGGATGGAAAGGGTGATGGTGAGCGATCTCGCTTGTTTGGCCCGAGGCCCGGAGCCTGGCGAACCCTCCCTGAATGTTATGCCAAAACAGTCAGTTACGGGCTCTGGCCCAAGCGCACGTAGGCCGAACCGGGAAAAACAGAGCGAAAGTTAGGTCACATACCCCGGAAGTCAAGCGATTTCGTCCCGTCAGCGGGAGTCGGCGGCCCCGGTCGCGCGCTCGGAGAACACGGCGACTCCGAACCGCTCGGGAACGTGGAACTGGGGCTTCGGGGTCCCCGAGTCCGACCACATGGCGTACTGACCCGCCGTCCTGCCGGCGCAGCGATTCAGGTTGAGGCGCCAGCGGTCGCCGTCCCGCGGCGGGATGCGGCCTCCGAGGTGACGGAAGTTGTCGAAGGGGATGGCGATCTCGAGGATCCAGCCAGAGTCCTTGTCGGAGTGGTCGTTGAGGGTGCCATCGATGGTGGTGGCGATGCGCACCCCCTCGCTCTGCCATCCGCTCCCGCCGCTGAGCCGCTCTCCGTCCCGCCAGAAGGTGACGTAGTCCAGCAGCGTCCCGAGGACGTTCATCTCGTAGCCGTAATAGTTGTACACGTCATCGGCGTTGGGGGTGGCGAAGATCTCCACCGTGTCCTCGAGGTAGGTGGCCCCGTCGTGCTCGACGATCTCGGCGCCGATGAAGGGATCTGCACACTTGTACACGATGAAGAGATCCTCGGGGCTCCAGAGCATGCGCGCCTCGGTGGCCTGCACGGGCTCGGCCTCGTCGTGGAGCCAGGGGACGATCAGCTCGATGACGGCGGCGGCCTTCCAGTCCGGCTCGTCGGCGCGGCCGTCGACAGTGATCCCCGAGGAGACGCGCTCGATGGTGTACGAGGGCAGCTCCGACGGAGCCGGGAGTACCCGGCCGGGAAGGTTGTCGCCGGCCTGCAGCGGGAGGCCGGTCAGGACCAACAGCGCGGCGGCGGTGACGAGGCGCGGAGAAGCGTCCCTTCCGATCGGAGAATCCGGCCTCCGCCGGCGAGCCCCTCTCATGCCACCAGGCTCACGGAGCTGATCACGCCCGTCCACCCGGAGCCATTTCGGCTGCGCACCTCGAGAGTGTTCATCCCCGGGCGCAGGGACCACTCGAAGGGGGCCGTCGTCTCCCGCCAGGGGCCACGGCCGAAGCGGGACTCGTACGCCGCGAAGTCGGGGGTCTCGGTCTCGAGGTGCACCTGGAGGGTCATGGCGTCGGCGGTGCTCTCCGCGGTCATGCGGGTCTGGTTCAGGGTGGGGTAGAAGTCGGACCGCCGGTTGGTGTGGTGCGAGAAGTGCGGCAACGGGGGCACCTGGTCGTCCGCCCAGTTGAGGTAGCCGTCCCAGGACCAGACCTCGGTCCCCTGACTGACCGGGAGGGGCCGCTGGCGGCTGAAGACGTCGAAGCGCGGGACGACGCGGAAGTGGCAGAAGCTGCGAAAAAGGAAGAGGGCGCCGTGCTCCCCCGCGTTGCAGGGGTGCTCGTAGTCGCCGTCCCAGTAGGCGATGGGCAGGTCCTCCACGAGCTTCTCGAGATCCTGGTGGAACAGGTACGGCCGGTCCCAGCGCTCGACGCGGTCGAGGCGGTCCACGAGGGCCCGGTGGATCTCCTCGGTGTCGAGGGGAACCAGGGTCCTGCGGTCGTACCAGTAGTAGTCGCGGGTGGCGTCGAGGTGGATCCACTTGCCATGGTCGTTGGACCAGACCTCGGCGATCTCGTGGCCGGTCATGCCCTCGCTGTGGAAGTTCAGGTGGCGGGCGGGGATGCCGAAGCTCTGAAGGGCGGCCACGAGGACCACGTTGGGGTAGAGGCACATCCGGTCCCGCCGCCGCTGCGAGTACTCGTTCATCACGATCTGGCAGTCCGGCCCCCGCTCGAGGTGGATCCAGGAGAGCACGTCCCAGGGGAAATGGCGGCAGTCCCCGAGGGGGATGTGGTAGGCCCAGCGATGCAGCCGCTGGATCGCCTCGAACTCGGTCTGGGCGCCGGCGACGACGGCATCGAGCTCGCACGCCCGGCGCAACTGGACCAGCGGCCGGCAACGAGGATTCTCGTGGGGCATCTCCCAGGAGGAGCGCAGGATGGCGGGGTTGCGGCTCTGCGCCACCCGCAGCCCCGGCTCAGGGCCAGGCAGGACATCCGCCTCCATCTCGACCCGGCGCAGGGCCGGGGTCAGCGTGGGGTCGGCGGTCCGGAAGCGCGCCTCCCACTGCAGGTAGCGGCCCCGCAGGCCGGCCACGGGGCGGCCGGCCTCGCACGGCTGCCAGTCGCTCCAGCCCCCCGCGTCGGGACAGGGCCGGGCGCCGCTTCGACAGGCCAGGTCCAGCGCGGCCGGCTCCGGGGTGTCGGCATCCCAGGCGATGCGGACCGATTCCACCCGGTGGCGGCCGCGGACCACGGACCCGCCTTCCCCGGCCGCGTCGAGAACGGGTGAAAGCAGCCTGCCGGAGAGCCGGTAGCGGTCGAGGGCCAGCCGCAGCACGAGCTCCCCCCGCTCCTCGGACCAGGTGCGGCCGCCGTCGTCGCTGCGTTCCGTGGCGTGGGGCAGGACGACCGGGTCCTCCATGCCTTTGTGGAAGTCGCGGTAGTCGGCCACCATGAGCTGCCACCCGGGGCTCCCGCCGTCGCACCGAACGGTGATCTCGTTCTCCCCCGGCCGCAGGGCGCCGGCGGGGATGTCCACGTAGTACCAGCGGCTCCAGGTCAGCTCCTGGTACTGCCGCGCCCCGGGGGCCGCCTCGGCGGAGGGGGGGCGGCGGACCTCCCGGCCGTTGACCGAGAAGCAGAGGGTGGCCGCGTTCTCCTCGGCCTCGAGGGCGATGAAGGCGAGCTGAGCCCCGTGGCACGCGGGATCGTCGAGGTGGAGGCGCTTGCGGAACATCGTCTCCCCCGACAACTGCGCGAAGGGCTCGATCCCCGGCTCGTCCGAGCGCCCCGAGCCGGGGGAGTCGTTCTCCGCCACCTCCCCGCGGAAGAGGTGGATCTCCTCCTCCGCGTCGCCCTTCCACAACCCGGCCGCGGACTCGGCCTCGGCGTACAGGGCCTCCGCCTCCCACGACTGCCGGATGGTTCGAAGCCCGGTGCCCGTCTCTGTGGTCATCCTCTCCTCCTCGTGCTTGTCACCCGGTGGCGCCGCCACTATCTCAACTCCGGGAACGGCCGAAACCTATGTCGACCTCGACACCCCACGCCACTCGACAGTCCGGCATCACCCCCCGCTCCCTGCTGGTGGGCTCGCTGATGACCGTGTGCATCGGCGTCGGGGCCCCCTACAGCAACATGATCCTCCGGGGCTCCAACTTCGCCCTCGATTTCAGCACCGCCGGAGCGATCTTCCTGTTCTTCGTCTTCGTCCTCGGAGCGCAGACGCTCCTGCGGCTCGTGCATCCGGCCCTCGGACTGCGGCGGGAGGAGCTCGTCGTCGTCTACGTGATGGCCATGGTGGGCTGCGCCATCCCGAGCATGGGGCTCACCGAGTACCTGCTGCCGGTCACGGCGGGAGCCGTCTACTACGCCACCCCGGAGAACGACTGGGCCACCGTCGTCCACCCCTTCATCCGCGACGGCCTGGTCCCGGAGCCGCGGGCGGCGAAGGACTTCTACGAAGGCCTCCCCGAGGGCGCTTCCGTGCCCTGGGAGGCATGGGTCGTGCCGCTGGCCCACTGGATTCCGCTCATCCTGGCGGTGTACCTGGCCATGATCTGCATCGTCGTCGTCCTGCGGCGCCCGTGGATCGAGACCGAGCGCCTGAACTTCCCCCTCGTGCAGGTGCCGAGCGCCATGATCGAGGAGGGGCCGCGTCCGGGCGCCCTGAACCCGTTCTTCCGCAACCCGGTCATGTGGGCCGGCTTCGCCATTCCCTTCGTCATCGGCTGCGTCAAGGCCCTGCACAACTACTACGACTTCTTCCCCGACATCGTCCTCGACACGACGGTGCCCCTGTTCCGGGGGACGACGCAGCAGAAGATCGCCCTGAGCTTTCCCATGGTCGGCTTCGCCTACCTGGTGAATCTCGACATCGCCTTCAGCATCTGGTTCTTCAACCTCGTGGGCCGCGTCCAGGAGGGGACCTTCGGCATCCTCGGCGTGGCCAGCACCGAGCGCCTCAACTTCGCCTCCTTCCCGATCTTCGCCCACCAGGGAATGGGAGCGATGATCGTCCTCGTCCTCCTCGGTCTGTGGACGGCGCGGGGGCACATCCGCCGGGTGGCGCGCAAGGCCCTGCGCGGTGATCCGGAGGTCGACGACAGCGACGAGATCCTCTCCTACCGAACCGCCGTCCTGGGACTGCTGGCCAGCGCCCTCTTCGTCGGGGCCTGGCTCTGGCGCGCCGGCATGGCCCTGTGGGTCGTGCCGATCTACCTCTTCGCCATGTTCCTGCTCTTCGCCGGCATCACCCGGGTCGTGGCCGAGGGAGGGGTCGCCGCCACCCGGGCGCCGCTCATCGCCTCCGACTTCGTCACCTCCGGCTTCGGCAGCGCCGTCCTCGGGGCCCAGACGCTCACCGCCATGGGCTTCACCTACGTGTGGGCCGCCGACATCCGCACCTTCGTCATGGCCTCCTGCGCCAACGGACTCAAGCTCGCCCAGGAACACCTCGGCAGGCGCCGGCGCGGCCTGTTCTGGGCGATGGTCCTGGCCATCGGCCTGAGCCTGGTCTCGTCGATCTGGGCGGTCATGTACTGGAGCTATACCCACGGAGGGGTGAACCTGGAGCCCTGGTTCTTCCTCAGCGGGCCCCAGGTGCCGTTCAACTTCGTCACCCGCGAGGCGGCCGCCCCGGACGGGCCGGACCTGGTGGGGTGGATCTCGACCGGCGTCGGCGCCGTGGTCATGGCCGTCCTCATGCTGGCGCGCCAGCACTTCTTCTGGTGGCCCCTGCACCCGCTGGGGTACGCGGTCAGCGCCAGCACCTACCTGACGAACCACATCTCCTTCAGCGTCTTCCTGGCGTGGCTCCTCAAGGCGGTGATCCTCAAGTACGGCGGCCCCACCCTCTACCGCGCCGCCCGTCCCTTCTTCCTCGGGCTGATCGCCGGGCAGTTCACGGTGGCCGGCGTGTGGCTGGTGATCGACCACTTCACCGGCATGAGCGGCAACAGCATCTACTGGGTCTGACCGCCCGGGGCGGCGCGGCGGACCTCGCGGAGGGCGGCGGAGGCCCGCTGGTGCCCGGGGTCCAGGCGCAGGACCGTCTCCCACTCGGCCACCGCCTCCCGCAGGCGCCCCTGCCGGGCGTAGACCTGGCCGAGGGCCTCGTGGAGGTCGATGGAGTCCGGGGCCCTCTCCAGGCCCTGGCGGAAGGCCTCGGCCGCCGCCTCGAAGCGGCCGGCCATGGCGTGGGCCATCCCGAGGTTGCTGTAGACGAGGGGCCGCTCCGGGTCGAGGGCGAGGGCGCGCTGGTAGGCCTCCACCGCCAGGTCGTAGCGGCCCGACCCGTGGTAGGCGGTGCCGAGATCGACGTGCGCATCCAGCAGCTCCGGGTCCAGCTCGCAGGCCCGCTCCAGGGACCGGACGGCCTGGGGCAGCCGGCCCCCGGCCTGCAGCACCCGCCCGATGGCGTGGTGGGCGGCGGCGAATCCGGGATCGAGCTCCAGGATCTCCCGAAACGTCTCGAGGGCCTCGGCGACGCGCCCCTGCTCGAGGTAGACGAGCCCGAGGAGCTGGCGCGCATGGGGGCTGTCCGGATAGTCGCCGACTTTGCCCTCGTAGAGTTCGGCGCGGTCCTGCAGCGGACGCAGCCGGGCGAAGATCCGGCGCTCCCGGCCGCTCTCCTCGGGACGGCCCAGCCGGTCGTACAGCTGCGCCAGGTGGAGGCGGGGAGCCGGGCTCCAGGGGGCCGCCCGGGCCGCCTGGCGAAAGGCGGTCTCGGCGTCCTCCGTCCGGCTGGCCCGGAGACAGGCCAGACCGAGCCAGTCGGCGTATTCCCAGGACCCCGGGGATAGGCGCAGGGCCGCCTCCAGGGCGGCGATGGCCTCGGGCAGCCGGCCCTGGTTCAGGTAGAGCTTGCCGAGGACGTGCCGGGCGCCGGCATGGCCGGAGTCCCGCGACACGGCCTTCTCCAGAATCCTTCGGGCTTCCTCCTCCTCGCCGAGCCCCGAAGCCAGCACCAGCCCCAGGTTGACGTAGGAACCGATCTCTTCCGGATCGAGCTCGATCGCCCGCTCGAGGGCGGTCCTCGCCTCGGCGTAGCGGCCCCGGCGGTAGAGGTCCTCCCCGGTCGCGCGGTAGCGGGCGGCGCTCCAGTCCTCTCCCCCCGGGTCGGGTGAGGCGGGCCGAGGGGAGGGCGGGGCGGTCCGGCGTCGGGCGGCCGGGGCCGCCTGTGCCTGGGCGGCGGCGGCGGCGTAGGCGGGCTCCAGCCGTCCCTCGCCTTCCCGCAGACGCCAGTACCGATTCGCCGACTCCGGGGCCACCGTCTCGCGGGACCCGGAAGGCCAGGAGACGACGAGGCTGTCCACGGCGGACTCCGGCCCGAGGCCGAAGAGCAGGCGGGGATCGTGGCTGGACTGGAAGCCGTAGCCTCGCTGCACCTCCCGGAGTTGCCGGCGGCCCCCGGACCACAGCTCCACCCGGGCGCCCGTCCCCTCCGGGTCGCCGCTCCCGGCGGCCAGCTCCAGTCCGATCCAGCGGTTGCCGCCGCGGCTGTCGTTGCGCAGCAGGGCGGGCCGGTCGTTGAGGTTGACGAAGAGGATGTCCGGGTCGCCGTCGTCGTCGTAGTCGGCCACCGCGGCGGCGCGGCTGACGCCTTCGGCCTGCCAGTCCCCTCCGGCATCGGTGCCGACCTCTTCGAAGCGGCCGCCGAGGTTGCGGTAGAGGAGGTTGCGCTGGGCGTAACGGAGGCCGGAGGGCAGCTCGCGCAGCTGTGGGTAGACGTGGCCGTTGGCGACGAACAGGTCCAGCCAGCCGTCGTTGTCGAAGTCGAGAAAGGCGGTGCTCCACCCCAGGAAGGGCTGCACCACCCCGCCGAGTCCGGCGGCATGGGTAGCGTCGGCGAAGGTGCCGTCCCCCCGGTTGGCGTAGAGGGTGTTGAAGTCGTCGGAGAAGTTGGTGACGAAGAGGTCGAGGTCGCCGTCGCGGTCGTAGTCCCCCGAGTGGACGCCCATGCCCGCCTGGGCGCGTCCGTCCTCGCTGTAGGCCAGCCCGGCGGCGGTGCCGACTTCGCCGAAGCGGAAGCCGCCCTCGTTGCGGAACAGCAGATTCGCCTCGGAGTCGTTGGCCACGTAGATGTCGGGGTCGCCGTCGCCGTCCAGATCCGAGAGCACCACCCCGAGCCCCGGCAGGCGGTGACGGGAGGTCCCGGCCGGGTCCCCGGCCTCCGAGAAGCGGCCGCCGCCGAGATTGCGGTAGAGGCGGTCGGCCTGGCCGGGGATTCCCTCGGGCCCGCAGTAGCTGCTCAGACCCTTGTAGCGGCACCCGAGCCAGCCGCCGGGGGGATCGTCGAGATCGAACTCCACGTAGTTGACCACGTACAGGTCCAGAAGCCCGTCGCCGTCGAGATCCCCGAAGGCGGCGCTCGAGCCCCAGCCGCCGTCGTCGACCCCCGCCGGCCGCCCGGCCTCGGTGAAGGACTTCCCGCCCTGGTTCAGGTAGAGGCGGTTGGCGCCCCAGTAGGTCACGTAGAGGTCCGGGTCGCCGTCGTTGTCGGCGTCGCCCACGGCGCAGCCCATGCCCCAGCCGGTGTGAGCGAGCCCGAACTCCGCCGTCGCTTCCTCGAAGAGCGGGGCGGCCCCGGATCTGCGGTGGCGGTAGAAGCGGTTGCCGGCGGCGGCGGGAGGGTCCCGGAGGCGCGTGCCGTTCACCAGGTAGAGATCCTGGTCCCCGTCGCCCTCGACATCGAGGAAGGCGGCTCCCGCCGAGATCGTCTCGAGGATGTAGCCCTGCTCGGAGCTCCCGGAGACGTTCTCGTAGTCGATGCCGCTCTCCCGGGCCACTTCGACGAAGTACGGGGCTGGCTCGCCGGCCCGGGCCGTGAGGGCGGCGGCTGCGGCCTCGCCCGCCGGTGGATCCCCGGGCGCCCGGGCGGCGGCCTCGGTCTCCTGGGGCGGGTCGGCGGGGGCCGGAGTGGTGAGCGGCGGGTCGGCGGGCGGAGCCGCCGGGAGGCTCTCCGGGCTCCGAGGAGCGGGCTCGGGATCGGGGGTGCAGGCGATGGCGAGGAAGGGCAGGAGAACGGCGGTCCTCCATCCGGTTCGCCGGGACCGGGCCGCGCCGTTACCGTTGACCCCGCGGGCGCCGGCGAGGTCCGCCGATGGAGTGCCGAGAATGAGCATGGCGCAGCGAGCCGTGGATACGTCTCTCAGCAAGGGAGCGGGGACCGTCGATTGCCGCGGGAGTGGTGACTGCAAGTTCCGCCGCGCGGGACCGGCCTGTCAACGCCGGCTCGACGGCCCGCGCCCGGGCCCTGCCCTGACCATGAGGCGGCCCCTGGGGGCCGCCGGCCGGGGACGCGGCGGAACGCCCCCGCCCCGCGCGGGCTCGCCCTGGTTCCTCGCGCCCCTGGCGGCGGCCGGCCTGCTGTGGGGCCACGGCGCCGGCGCCTCCGAGCGCTGGGTCCTGGAGAACGAGCGCGCCCGGGTGACCCTCGCCCCCAGGGAAGGAGCGGCGATCGTCCAGTACCTGGACCGCCGCAGCGGCGTCGAGTACTCCACAGCCGGGGCCCGTCCCCCCGGTCCCGGCCTGCGCGACCTCACCCTCGGAGTCGACGGGGTCGCCCATCGCCTCGAGGGCCGCGACGGCGCCGGGTACAAGGGCGTCGTGGCCCGCGCCACGGCTCCGGGAACACTGCAGGAGGGGGGTCGGATCGTCGGTCTGTCGGCGTCCTCCCGCGTCGCCGTGGAGCGGGAGATGCGCCTGGCCGACGGCAGCACCCGCCTCACCGTGGTGCTGCGCTACACCAACATCGGGGAGGAGGCGGTTCCCCTGTGGATCCGCTGGCATCCCTACCTGATGCTGGACGATCCCTACGGCGAGCACTCGGTCATCGTCGCTCCGGGCCCCGGACGGGGCCAGATGCGCCGCATCCGCGTGGGGCTGGGCCGCGACACCCACTTCCTCGAGGTGCCCGGCTACTGGATGGCCATCAATCCGCGCACCGGCCACGGCGTGTGGATGACCTTCCGCGAGGGAGACGCGCAGGTCTGCGCCACCTGGACCGACTACCGCCGCGACAAGCGTCCGGAGCGCGGTTGGTTCACCGTGGAGCCGCGCCGGGCCAAGCAGCTCCTGGGGCCCGGCGAGCGGGTGGAGATGCACCTGACCTACCAGCCCTTCGCGCCGGGGGACCGTCTCCATCCCGGCTTCGTCGCGCCGGAGGAGCGCTCCGCGGCGCAGCGTTTCGCGCGCTTGGTGCGCGAGAACGCCGCCGTCATCGCCGCGCACACGATGGTGCCCTGGCCCAACGAGGGCCACAGCGCCGCCGCGCAGAACCGCTTCTACTTCAACAACCTGCGCCGCGACCGCTTCGGTCTGGCCGACGCCGGCATCGCCGACGCCCTCATGGCGGTCCCCGGGGTCCAGTCGATCCCTCTGAGGATGCGGCACTACGCGCGCCTCTTCGACAGCTGCTACGACCGCACGCCGGTCCGCTTCCGGATGACGGTGACGGACGTGCTCGGCCGAATCGTGCTCCGGGAGGCCTGGACGTACGACCTGAAGCCGATGGAGACCCGCACCCTCGACCGCCGCGTGGAGCTCGACCTCGGAGACCTCGAGGACGGCCGCTACACCTTCCGTCTCGACGTCGATCTGGGGGAGGAGGAAGCCCTCCACTCCTACGAGGAGGAACGCGTCCTCGCCGGCCGGGCCCGAGGCCGCGCCGCGGAGGCCCGGCGCTCGGCCGGGTCCTTCGCCGAGAGGGAGCGCCCCTTCGTCACCGCCCTGCGCCAGGTGGAGCTCCCCGGCGGCGGCCGGGTGCCCATCGGCGTCGAGGAAGCGGCCGGACTGACCCGCGTCGACTGGCCCATGCGGGTGGGGGTTCCCTTTGCCCGGGGAGCGTTCCCCGAGGGCGGGGGGATCGCCCTGAGCGACGCCCTCGGACGGCGGCTCGACACGCAGACGAAGGTCATGGGCACGTGGCCGGACGGCAGCGTGCGCTGGCTCCTCGTCGACTTCCAGAGCGACGTCGTCGGCGGCGGGCACGCCTTCCTCACCCTCGACCCGACCGACGACCGGACCCGGGGGGCGGCCATGGCCGGACGCCGGGGGGACGGCGTCGCCGTCGACGTGGGCACTCGCGTCTGGGTCTTCGGGGCCGACGGCACCATCGAGGGCCTCCTGCAGCCGGGGGACCTCTGGTGGAGGACGGGAGAGGGGCGCACGTACCGGTTTTCCGTCGCCGGTCCGGAGGCCGGGGTCCGCATCGTCGAGAACGGGCCCCTCCGCTGCCGCGTCCGGATCACCGGCTGGTACCACCCCGCCAAGGGGGAAGGGGACCCGGTGGCCCGCGGCGAGCTCGATGCCGAGTTCTACCGCGGCAGTCCCTTCTTCCGCCTGTACCACACCTGGACCTACACGGGGGATCCGTGGGAGGACACCCTCGGCGGCGCCGGGATCCGCTTCCGTCCGGAGGGCCCCTTCTGGAAGGAGGCGGCCGTCGACCTCGACGGCGAGGAGGTGTCCGGCGACAGCCTGGTGGTGGTCCGGCAGCTCGACGACGAGAACGCCGAGGCGGCGGCGGGGCGGCTGAGCCGGCAGGGCTCGCGGTCCACCGGCACCGTGAGGATGCGCCGCAAGGAGCGCGATCTCATCATCCATCACCGGGACTTCTGGAGGCTCTTCCCCAAGCGCATCGAGGCCTCCGTGGAGGAAGGCACGGTGACCTTCCACTACTGGCCGGAGGAGCGGGGGGCCATGGACTGGCGCCCCCGGGAGGACGGCATGCTGACCTCCAGCAGCGCTCCCACCTGGTCCCTGGCGGCCGGTGTCTCCCGCACCCACGAGTTCATCATCGACCCCGCCGCGTGGTTCGAGCTGCCCCTGTACGAGCGGATCTTCGGCGAGCCCGTGGTCTGCGCCGTGCCCCCGCGGTACCTGACGGCCACGGGGGCGCTGATGCACCTGCAGCCCTACGACCCGGAGGTCTGCCCCGATCTCGAGGCCCTGGTGGAGGAGGCCCTGGAGAGCTACCTGCTCAACCAGCGCGTCTATCGCTGGTACGGCCAGTGGGTCTGGGGGTCGCTGCCGGCGGCCTACGTGGCCGGCCAGGGGCGCTGGGAGAACCACGGCCGCTACGGCCACCTGCTGAACGAGCAGAACATCGCTCACGTCCCGTGGCTCGCCTTCCTGCGCTCCGGCGACCGCCGCTGGCTGCGGCTGGCCTCGGCCCACACCCGCCACCTGCTGGAGGTGGGGACCATCCGCCACGATCCGCGGGACCCCTCGGCGAGCGGTCTGAGCCGCCGCCACCACGAGTGCATCTGGCTCTCCCCGGGCGACTCGGGCCACTCCATGGTGGACCCCTTCCTCGAGATGTACCACGTCACCGGCTACCTGCCGGCCTGGGAGGCGAGCCGGCGCATGGCGCGGGCCATGGCCCGTCCCGGCGCCGCCTTCCACGACTATGGCTGGCGCTACCTGTCAAACCCCATCGCCGGGCTCGCGCGGATGTACCTGGAGACCGGGGAGGAGGCCTGGCGGCAGGAGGCCGACCGCCTCTGGAGCACGTATGCCCGGCCGGACCGCAACCGCTGGTACGCCGGCGGCCACGGGGCCCGCATGGCCCTCTGGTACGGCCGGATCAACGAGGAGGTCCGGCGTCTGTGGATCGAGCGCACCGGGGCGGGGGAGGAGGACCGCGCCTTCCACCACCTCGACGCGCTGGCGGCCCTCTACGAGGAGACGGGAGACCTCAAGTACGCCGACGCCATGGTGCCCGTCTTCGACAGCTACGCCGCCGGCGCCCGGCGCCGCGACCCCGAACGCGAGGATCCCCTGCGCTGGGGGATCGCCCACGCCACCCAGCACATCCTGGCCGCCGTGCGCGAGATGATGTACGCCTCCCGCGCCCTGGCGGAGGCCCGGAGAAAGTGATCGATCCCATGGTGCCCGGAACCCGACCGACCCCGACGCGCTTCCGGATCCCCGTCCTCGCCCTGCTGGCGGTCTGCGCCGCCCTCCCTCCGGCGGCCCACCCGGAGTCGGGGTACGTGGCCCGGGGCGGCTCGGACGACTCGGACTGCAGCGATTCTGCTCCCTGTGCCAGCCTGGACCGGGCCGCCAGTCCCCTCGTTCCGGGGGACACACTCCACGTCGTGCACTCCGGCGAAGGCGACGAGGCCTGGATCGGCGAGCTGTTCCGCGGCGCGAGCCTGCACTCCGGGCGCTACCGGGGGCTGATCACGCGCACCGGCGAAGGCCGCAGGGACCTGCGGGGCTTCATCCGTCTGGCCACCGCCTGGGGGACCGGCCTCAGGCCGCGCTTCGACAGCGCCGCCCTGGCCATCCCCAATCTCGCCGACGCCCTCACGGAGCAGACCGGCATCGCCGCCTCCGTGGACCGCCACATCTTCATCGGCTCGCCGCAGTTCATGCGCAGCCCCTTCGTCTACATCACCGCCGACGAGGTCTTCGACCTCACCGACAGCGAGACCCGGGCCCTCGGGGAGTACCTGCGCGGCGGCGGCTTCGTCTTCGCCGACAACGCCGTGCCCGGCCTGGAGTTCAGCCAGGCCGAGGCGGCCCTGCGCGGCCTCTTCCAGGAAGCCCTCGGCCACAGCGGGCGGCTGCGGCGCATACCGGACGGGCACCCGCTCTACAGCTGCTTCTACGACTTCAACGGGCCCCCTCCCGGCTGGGAGGAGGCCTGGCCGCGGCACTACCTGGAAGGGGTCTTCCTCGAGGGGCGCCTCGCCGGCCTCTTCGCCGACAAGGGCTACGTCCACTTCTGGGCCCAGCCCTTCGGCAACGAGGCCCACCTGCGCCTGGGCATCAACGCCGTGGTCCACGCCATGACGACGGGGACCCTGGCCCGTCAGCTCCACCTGGTGCTGCCCGAGCGCTGACCGCCGCCGTGGTCAGCGCAGCAGGACCAGTCGGCGCGTCTGCACCTGTCCGGCGGATTCGAGCCGGTAGAGGTAGACCCCGGTGGCCAGCTCCCGGCCGCGGTCGTCGCGGCCGTCCCAGAGGATCGTCCGGTCCCCGGCGGGGCCGTCGCCATCGAGGGGCCTGGCAACTCTCTGACCCAGCAGGTTGTAGAGGGTGAGCCGCGCCGGACCGCCGGGCAGGGTGAAGCCGATGCGCGTGGAGCCGTTGAAGGGGTTGGGGTGGTTCTGCTCCAGGGCGAAAACGGAAGGCACCGCGGCCACCTCTCCCACGGCCGTCGGGACAGCCCCCGTGAGGCGCAGGTCGTCGATGAAGAACCGGCCCCCGAAGTTGCCCGAGAACGTCACCTCGCGGATCTCCTTGGGCGGTCCGAAGGCGGCGAGGGGCACTTCCACCACCTGCCAGCGGTCGTCGCCGAAGCGATGGCGGCCCGGCCGCGCGGGCTCGGTCTCCACCAGTCCCTCCGCCGCCAGGTCGATCAGGGTCTCGGCCAGGTAGATCGTGAACCGCGGTTGTCCCCGGACCACGGAGAGGCCGGGATGGAAGGCGAAGCGCAGGTGGCCGTAGCCCGCCGGATCCAGGGGTTCGTCGGGGAGGAACTTCACGACCCAGTCCCAGTCCTCCCAGCGCACGGGGAAGGTGGCGGAGCGGCGGCCCTGGAAGACCTCCTCCTGCTCGGCCAGGTCGAAGGAGAAGTCGTCGAGCCAGGTGCCGTTGAAGACCGACCAGCCGTCGGCCAGGCTCTCGTCGAAGATCACCAGATCGGGGACCATCTCGTCGGGCTCCACCATCACCGTGGCCGTCAGCCTCGAGCCGTGGGTCTCGGAGCCGGCGCGCTGCTCGACGAGGACGGATACCGTTTTCAGCCCCGGCGGTGCGTCCACCGCGAGGGAGGTCCGCAGACGCCAGGTGCGCTCCCCCACCTCTTCCAGGGGGACCTCCGAGGCGCCTCCCAGGGCGCTGAGGTCGGCGGTGACCGCGGGGCTCTCCCCGCCGGGGGCCAGCCGCTCGACACGGACGCCGGCCTCCACCGCCAGGGTGGCGCCGTTCACGATCGAGCCCGGGAAGGTGTGCTCCCAGGAGGCGGCGACGGGTCCGTGGGTGATCCTCAGGATGGCGCGCACGTGCCGGTCGCTGGAGACGTAGAGGTTTCCCGCCTCGTCGCTGACGATCCCCACCGGAAACCCCCACACGTCGGAGACCTCGGTACCGGTCTGGAAGCCGGTGGCGAAGTCGGCGATGCGGGCGTCGGACCCGTCGGGCTCGCTGAAGAGGACGGCGACGTTGTACCCCGGGACCGGCGCCAGCTTGGCGTGGCCGGCGTGGATGGCGACGAAGGCCGCCCCGCGGTACCGAGCCGGGAACTGGCCGGGGGTGTAGAAGTGCAGGCCCATGGGCGCCAGGTGGGCGGGGATCAGCGCGGCGGGGCGCACCATGCTCTCCACCAGGGTCGAGTCCTGGGGGGAGAGCGGCAGGTTCTCCCGGTACCTGGGCAGGTCGAAGTCGACGTAGACCTGGTAGCCGTAGGCCAGGGGGGTGCCGTAGAAGCCGCCGTCGCGGATGATGTCGATCCACTCCGGCGGCAGGCTGGCGCCCTCGGTGTCGTGGCCGTTGTTGGTCGCCCACAGCTGGTTGGTCACCGGGTGCAGGGCCATGCCGATGGGGTTGCGGATGCCGCTGGCGAAGACGCGGCGGCCGCTGCCGTCGGCGTTGAAGCGGAGCACGGTCCCGCGCTCGGGATCGGGGTGCCGGCACATGTCGCAGGGCCAGCCGACGCCGACGTAGAAGTGGTCGTTCTCCTCATCGAAGACGATGGTGCGCGTCGAGTGCCACCCCCCTTCGGGCAGGGAGGGCACGAGGTTCTCCCGCTCCTCGTAGACGCCGTCGCCGTCGGCGTCGGTGAGACGCACGATGCGGTTGGTGTCGGCCACGTACATCGCCCCCTTGTAGAAGGCCAGGCTGTGGGCGCGCGTGAAGCCGCGGGCGGCGACGATCGCCTCGTCGGCGACGCCGTCGCCGTCCCGGTCGGGCAGGGCGACGATCGTCCGGGCCCTCATGTCGGCCACGTGGAGCACGCCCTCGGGGCTCACCGCCATGAAGCGCGGCTGGGTGAAGTCGTAGGCCGCGAAGACGGAGGCGGAGAAGCCGGGGGGCAGGTTGAGGACGAGGTCGCGGGGGATGCCGCTGAAGCGGTCCGGCACGTGGACGGGAACGGGCTGCAACCCGAGGTCCACCGTGGGCGTCAGCTGAAACGTGCCGGGCGGGTAGTCCTCCTCGGCGCCCCCGCTCTCCGCCGTCAGGCCCAGGAGCAGCAGGGCGAGGCCGGGGGCGGCCGTCTTCCAGAGTGACCGGGAGATGGTCATGGCTGACTCCTTTCGCGGACCGGGCGCAGCCGTGGACAGCCGGCGAATCTCGCTCCGACCTCGAGACTCCGTCAAACCATCCGATCTTGACCATCTCGCGGTCAGGCCCGTTTATCCCGCCCCTTGCCCTTGCCACGACTGCCGGAGGAGGCGATCCGATGACGGTGCAGCACCACCTGACCCTCGATGACCTCACCGACGACACCCTCGGGACCCTGAAGGCGATCGGCGTCGACTACGTGGCGATCATGCACCCGCCTCCGCCCCGGGCCGGAGAGGACCGGAGCGGACTGTGGAGGGACGCCTGCCGCAAGGTCGACGCCCACGGGATGAAGCTCTACAACGTCGGCCTCCGGCCGGAGCGCCACATCATCCACGGCCGGGCCGGCCGGGACGAGGGCATCGAGGGCTGGTGCACGATGATCCGCAACCTCGGCGCCGCGGGGATCCCCACCCTGGGCTACAACTTCAGGGGCATCGGCAACTTCCGGACCGAGCCGACCATCGGCCGGGGGGGCGCGCGCTACAGCACCTTCGACGGCGACGAGTTCCGGGCCAACCCGCAGGACCATCCGGAGCTGCGCATCTCCGACGAGCGCCTGCGGGAGAACCTGGGGACCTTCGTCGAGCGCATCGTCCCGGTGGCCGAGGAGAGCGGCGTGCTCCTCACCGCGCATCCGGACGACCCGCCTATCGCCGAGCCCCTCGGTGGGGCCGCCCGGGTCCTGTCCACCCTCGATGATTTCGAGACCCTCTTCGGCCTGGCCCCCAGCGAGGCGAACGCCATGCTCTTCTGCCAGGGCTGCGTCGCCGAGATGGGGGAGGACATCCCCGCCGCCATCCGCCGCATCGGCAGCCTGGGCAAGATCGGCACCGTCCACTTCCGCAACATCCGCGGGGGCCTCGGGAAGTTCCAGGAGGTCTTCGTCGACGAGGGGGACATGGACATGTACCTGGCCATGCGGACCTACCGGGAGATCGGCTTCGACGGCCCCTTCATGCTCGATCACACTCCCGGCATCGCCTCCGAGGGCGCCCGGTGGGCGGGCACGGCCTACGCGATCGGCTACATCCGCGCCATGATCCAGGCCGTCTTCCGCTGACCCGGGGTGTCTCTCAAGGGCCCGCACATCCTGAGCAGCCTCCCCCCGGCGGTCCTCGCCGGCCTCCTCCTGCTGCCGGGGCCGGCGGACTCGCAGGCGGCGTGCGGGAACTGGTCGGCCCTGACCCCGATGCGGCCGGTCAACGCTCTCGTCGCCGGGTCCGGCGGCGTGTGGGCGGCCACCGACGGAGGGGTGCTGCACTTCGACCGGGAGACCGGCCGGTACGCCCGGTTCACCCGCCTGCAGGGCCTGCCCGAGGGCCGCATCACCGCCATCGCCGCCGACCCGGCGGGAGATCTGTGGTTCGCTTCCGACTTCGGCGGCATCAGCCGCTACCGGCCGGCCGGCTCACGCTTCGATCCGCTCCTGACGATCTTCGCCGACCTCGGCGTGAGGGCCCTCCTCCAGGTGCGGGACAGGATGTACGTGGGCAGCGACGCCGGCATCAGCGTCCTCCTCACCGATGTCCTGCGCGTGCAGGAGAACTACTGGCAGCTCGGAGACTTCCCCCGCAACACGGGGGTGACGGCCCTGGTGGAGCATTCGGGACTCCTGGTGGCCGGCACCCCCGAGGGCGTGGCCTGGGTGGACCTGGCGGCGGAGAACCTGCAGAACCCGGACTCCTGGCTCACCGAGGGGAGGACCGGGGCGGTGGCAGCGCTTGCCTCTGCCGCCGGCGACCTGCTGGCCCTGGGCGAGGCGGGGCTGTGGCGCCTGGAGGAGGGGGTCTGGCAACCGGAGTCCGCCCCGGTCGATGTGCGCGTTCTGGGGGGCGGGGGCGGCGCGCTCCTGGCAGCCACCCGCAGCATCGTCTACGAGCGCCGGGGCGCCGGAGAGTGGACGGAATTGGGCGCCGCGCCCGCGGTGCCGCTGGCCGTCGCCGGGGGAGAGGGGGAGACCTGGGTGGGGACGAGGAGCGGGCTCCGCTCCCTGGGAGGCCCTCCCCTTCCCGATCCCGGGGATCCCCCGGCCACGAGCTTCCACGACCTGGCCTCGACCCCGGAAGGGGACCTCTGGGCGGCGGTGGTGCCCAACGACCGGGAGGGGATCCCCATCGGGGTGGCGCACATGACTTCCTCCGGCTGGAGGGTCCACGGAGTGGGCTCCGGCCTGCCCTCGGACGTGGCCGTGGCCGTGGAGGTCACCGAGGACGGCGGCGTGTGGGCGGGAACCTGGGGAAACGGAATAGGGGTCCGGGGCCCGGGCGGCGGCTGGGGGCGGCTGGACCAGACGAACTCCGCCCTCCGGGGGGTCGTCGCTTCCCCCAGCTTCGTCGTCGTGAACGACCTGACCGTCGATGACGGCCTGGTGTGGGCCCTCAACCTGCAGGCCGGGCTCGCTGTCTTCGACCCGCGCACCGGCGCCAGCCACCTCCACCATCTGGAGAGCCTGGGACTGACCCGGGGCCGCGAGTTGAACGAGGTCGTCGCCGACGGCCGGGGGCTGGTGCTGATGGCCGCCGTCCTCGACGGGGTCCTCCTCCTCGACGACGGCGGCACTCCCTTCGACCCGGCGGACGATCACGCCATCTCCCTCGACTCCGGCACCGAGCCGCGGATGACCAGCGACGAGGTCAGGACCCTGGCCTCCACGGGGGAGGTCCTCTACATCGGCACGCCCGAGGGCCTGTTCCGGGCCCGCTACCGGTACGACCGGGCCTCGAGGGACTTCGAGATCGTCAGCTGGCGGGCTTACCGGCGCGATCACGGCCTGGCCTCCCCGGTGATCACCGACATCGAGCTCGACGGCCGCGGGTCGGTCTGGGTCGGCACCGAGGGAGGGCTGACCCAGCTCCACGACTCCGGCCGCCTGGTGGAGACGTACACCGCTGAGAACAGCTGCCTCGTGGACGACCACGTGCTGTCCCTGCGGTTCGACGAGACCAGCGGCCAGCTCTGGATCGGCACCCGCGGGGGCCTCGGAGGGCTGCGGGTGGCCGCCGGGAGGGGAGATCTGGACGAGGGGGTGCGGATCTACCCCAATCCCTTCGTCTCCGGGGCCGGCGCCCGGGTCACCTTCGAGGGCCTGCCGCCGGGCGCCCGGATCCGCCTGTTCTCCGCCGACGGCCGCCTCGTGAGCACCCTGGAGTCCGACCTCGGGGGGGCGGTCGTCTGGGACGGGAGGAACGACGGCGGTTCCGCCGTCGCCTCGGGGGTGTACTACTACACCCTCGGCCTGAGCGGCGCGGAGGCGAGCGCGCGGGGGAAGCTGGCGGTGATCCGCGATGACTGAGCGCCGTCCGAGGCTCCCCTTCCTGCTGTTGGCAGCCGCGGCGGCGGCCTCGGCCGATGTCCGGCTGGTGGGCGTCGACGACTCGTCGCTGCGCCTGGAGCACCGCGTCACCGGCCCCTGCGCCGCCTCCGAGAGCGTGCTCGTCGGCCTCCCTCCGGGCGCGGAGCCCACCCTGCACCTGCTGACTCTCGAGGAGCGGCCGGGAGGGATGATCTGCGGCGAGGGGTCCGAGCCGGAGCCGGAGGCGCGGGTCTCGCCGCCGCCGGCCGCCGAGCTGCTCGAGGTGGGCCGCTTTCGCCGCCAGCGCGTGGCCCGCATCCGGTTCTCCGGACGGCACGGGCAGCAACCCCTGGGCCGGGTCGTGGCCGAGGTCCGCTTCGGCTCTCGCCGCGGACCGGGACGATCCTCCTCCCCGGGGACGGACGAGGCTCTCTACGCCGGGGCCGTCCTCAACCACGAGCAGGCCCGCCGCTGGCGGCTGGGGCGCCGGCCGCCGGAGGCCCCGAGGCGCGCCGCCGGCGCCGCGGCCGGTCCCGTGTACAAGATCACCGTCCGGACCACCGGCCTCTACCGCCTCACCGGCGCCGACCTGCCCGGCGCCCGGGGCGCGGCGAGCTCCGGCCTGGCCCTGCTCTACGGCGGCGGCCGCCCCCTCGACCCGGACGAGCTTCGGGGGCCTCTTGCCCTCGCGCCCGTGGCCGTGATCGTCGAGGACGGGGGGGACGGCACCTTCGACGAGGAGGACGAACTGCTGTTCTACGGCGAGGCCTCCTCCCGCTGGGAGGGCGAGGGGGACGACAGCCGGTGGCTGCACAACCCCTACACCGGGGAGAACGCGTACTGGCTCGTCACCGCCGATCCCGAGCGCGCCCTGCGCAGGGAGCCCCGCCCACCTCCCGCGGCGGCGGCCGAGGCCGTCGACCGCTTCACCGAGCGGGTCCGTCTCGAGGGCGAGCACTTCTCGACCCACACCACGGCGGAGAACATCGCCAGCGGCACCGAGTGGTACTGGCTGCGGATGTCAGCCGGCGACGAGGAGACCTTCCCCGCCCTGCTGCGGTCGCCCGCCGAGGAGACGCCGGTCCTCATCCGCCTGCGCGGCATCTCCCTGACGAGGGACGGAGAGTCCCTGCAACTGCGCTGGAACGGGCGCCGAGCCGGGAACGCCCGGGCCAGCGAGGACGGCCCCTTCGTCTCCGAGGTGCGGACCACGGGGGCGGTGGAGGGGATCAACGAGCTCGACGTCCGTCACCTCCGGGGGTGGCGGGTCCTGATCGACTGGTTCGAGCTGGAGTACGAACGCCGTCCTCACGCCGAGGCGGGGCAGCTGTTCCTGCCGGCCCGCGAGGGCGCGGCCGCCTACCGGGCCACGGGATTCGAGGAGGCTCCGCGCGTCTTCGCCGTGGAGGACGGCGGCCTGCGCGAGGTCGCGGGGCTGGAGTACTCCCCGTCCGAGGGCCGCGTGACCTTCGCCGACAGCGCCGGCCCCGGCGCCCGTTACGCCGTGGCCGGTCCCGCGGGGCTCCGCCGCCCCCCGAGGATCGAGGAGCGGCCGCCCCACCGGCTCCTCGACAGGTTCTCGGGAGCGGACTACCTCGTCCTCACCCACCCCGACCTCGAGACGGAGGCGACCCGCCTGGCGGCCTGGCGCGCCGCGGACGACCGCCACGGCCGGCCCTTCTCCACCGAGGTGGTGCTCACCGACGAGATCTACGACGCCTTCTCCGGGGGGCTTCTCGACCCGGCGGCGCTGCGCAACTTCCTCCATCACGCCTTCGAGGAGGGGCGGCCTTCCCCGGGCTTCGTCCTCCTCCTAGGCGACGGCAACTTCGACTACCGGGACAACCTGGGGACGGGGGTCGGCAACTGGGTTCCCCCCTACGAGGAGGAGGAGAGCACCTACGACGAGTGGTACGTGCGCGTCTCCGGCGACGACGACCTGCCGGACATGGCCGTGGGACGGATCCCGGTCCGCTCCGCCGAGGAGGCCGCCGGCGTGGTCGACAAGCTCATCGCCTACGACCGCGAGCCGGAGCAGGGCCCCTGGCGCAGCCGCATGCTGCTGGCCGCCGACGACACGTACCACGCGGACAAGCCGGACCGGGTGGAGGGGGACTTCGTCGTGGACGCGGAGAAGCTGGCGGCGGAACTGCCCCCGGATCTCGACGTGGAGAAGCTCTACCTCGTCGACTACCCCCTCGAGGGCCGCTTCAAGCCGCGCGCCCGGGAGGACTTCCTCGAGAGCTTCTCCCGGGGTTCGCTGCTCCTCACCTGGGTGGGGCACGGCAACTCCCAGGTCCTGTCCCACGAGGTCATATTCCGCCTCAGCCAGGACCTGCAGGAGCTGAACAACGGGCGCCGCCTGCCCCTGGCCTACGGCGCCGCCAGCCAGCTGGGCATCTTCGACGATCCCAACCGGGACTCGATGCCGGAGGCCCTTCTGAAGCGGCGCGAGGGCGGCGTGGTGGCGATGATCGCCGCCACCCGCGTCGGGTTCCACCCCAGCAACATGGAGCTGGCCCGGCACTTCCATGCCAGGCTGCTCACCAGCGGCCGCGAGGGCGTCCCCGTGGGGCAGGCCCTGCTCGAGGCCAAGCTGCGGTCGGTGCAGAACCGCAACAACACGCGCCGCTTCAGCCTCTTCGGAGATCCGGCGACGCGGCTGGCGCTGCCGCGCCTGCGGGTGGAGCTGGAGGTGGCCGACACCCTGCGCGCCCTGGAGATGGCCCGCCTCGTGGGGCGGATCACCCGCGGCGGCGAGGAGGTCCCCTTCGACGGCCGGGTCCGCCTCCAGGTCTTCGACTCCAGCTCGCTGCGGCGCCGCGTCGAGCAGGGCGTCACCCTGGAGTACCAGCGGCCGGGGAACCCGCTCTTCCGGGGGCTCTACCCCGTCGCCTCGGGCCGCTTCTCCGTGGACTTCCTCGTCCCCCGCGACATCACCTACCGCGGCCTCGCCGGCAGGGCGAGCGCCCTGGCCTGGGGCCCGGGGGGCTCGGCCTACGGAGCCGCCGGGCCCCTGGCCTTCACCGGGCTCTCGGGGGCCGTGGTCTCGGAGGACGACGAGGGACCGGCGATCGCCTTCGAGCACGCCGGCCGGGTCCTCGCGGAGGGCCACGTCCTGCGCGGCGACGCCTCCCTGCGGGCGACCCTGAGGGACGCCAGCGGCGTCAACATCACCGGCGACGTGGGCCACGGCATCCGCCTGCACCTCGACGAGGCGGTCCTCGACGTCACCCGGGACTACCACGCCGTGGATGACTTCCGCCAGGGCGAGGTCCTCTTCGACCTGCCCGGCTTCGAGCCGGGCCGCCACCGCATCCGCCTGGAGGCCTGGGACGCGCGCAACAACTGGGCCGAGGGGGAACTCGAGGTGCGGGTCTCGGAGGAGGTCGATGCGGAGCTGGACGACCTCCTCTTCCATCCCAACCCGCTGGCCGCCGGGGGGGGCCACTTCTCCTTTACCCTCAGCGCGCCCGCGGGCCGGGTGAGGATCTCGGTCCACACCCTGGCGGGACGCCTCGTCGACGAAGTGACGGCGAGCGGCGAAGCCGGGTACAACGCGCTCTCATGGGAGGCGCCGGCCGGCCTGGCCAACGGCGCCTATCTCCTCAGCGCCCGGGTGGACGGCGGCGAGACCCGGCGGAGGGGTGTCCTCGTCGTGGCCCGCTAGGCGGACTCCCGCCCTTCAGTACACCGGGATGCTGTTGCCCACGGTCCCGGTGAACCCGTCGATCACCAGCCACAGGCCGCCGACGACGAACTGGCCGAGGACGATGCCCAGGAAGAAGGGCCGCGTCGACCGGTAGAGGCCGGGGCCCCCGTACTTGAGGACCACCACCTTGATCAGCCAGGCGAGGAAGATGGAGAACCAGATGTTGTTGAGGGCCCAGCCCGGACTGACCGCGAAGCCGAGGGGATGGAGGGGCCACCAGACGAAGCGGTGCCGGGCCGTCATGAGCAGGGCCATGACGCCGCCGCCGCCGGCCGTCCACAGCCAGCCGATCAGGTTGGGGCCGGTGGGGGTGGCCAGCTTCTGGGCGGCGAAGCTGGAGGGGTACTGGGCGAAGCCGCCGAAGTACTGCCGGTGCAGGTTGAGGGCGCCGTCGCGGTAGGCGAGGTGCAGCAGCATCCACGCCGACAGGACCAGGCCGACGGCCATGGCCACGGCGATGGCGACGGCCAGCCAGCGGCGCCTCGCCGTGGCCTCGGAGCCGAGGCGCATGGCGTTGGCCAGGGGCGCGGTCATGAAGACCAGCAGGTCTCCCATCCAGGCCAGGGTGTAGCCGGTGGCCACCATGCCCTGCATGCCGAGGGCGGGGACCCCCACGCCCGAGACCACGAATCCCGCGGGCACCATCTCCGGCGTCACCGTGGGCATGCCCGCCTCGGCGATGACCCGCGCCAGCCCGATGAGGATTACCAGGGCCGACAGAATGAAGAGGGGCACGATGTGCGGCGGGATGCCGCTCTTCCACAGCCAGTAGCCCATGAAGAGGACGCCGGCGGCGAACCCGCCGAGAGCGCCCCGGTAGGAGAGGATCTCGCGGCTGTCGTCGACCTCGGGGGCGCGGCCCAGGGCCTTGCGCACCACCTGCTTCAGGTGGCCGCGGGCGGTCCACAGGCTGAAGAACACGAGCACGAAGAGGGCGCCCATCATCTGGTGCCCCATGATCGCCCCCACCGGCCCGGAGCCGGTCCACGGCCCGAGTTCCTCGGCGTTGTGGATCCCGACGATGCGGAAGAGGCCCTCCTGAAGGGTGTTGAGGAGGTAGAAGAACCACAGGCTGAAGGCGATCCCGGAGTTGATGAAGTAGGCGAAGCCGAACATCAGGTAGTTGATGCGCAGCCGCAGGATCACCGAGTCGCGGAAGAGGGGCACGGAGGCGGCGGGGTTGATGGGCGAGATGAAGTGGAAGTAGTGGCTCAGGGCGTTGACGCTGCCCAGGATCAGCGGGACCGCCATCCCGCACCACATGACCGGGGACTTGAAGAAGGGCTTGAGGATCTCGCCGCGGTCGCCGCGGCGGTCCTCGATCATGGCCAGGGAGAGCTGGGCCAGGGGAAAGACGAGGCGCTCGTGCTCGACCCACGGGCGGCGCAGGATGACCATGGCGCACACGAGGACGAGCCAGAAGCCGGCGAAGAAGGAGAACCAGCGCAGCAGGGGGGGCGCCCAGACGTCCAAGGGGATCCCCGAGCCGCTGGTGGTGCCCTCGTAGAACTCCTTCACCGCCGTCGGGTGGTAGACGACCATCCAGTCCGACAGCAGGGGGTGGATCAGCGTCGCCCACTCGTTCTCGGGCGTGGCGTAGTAGAAGGTGCCCGTCATCATGGGCAGCAGCATGCCCGTGACCCCGCGGGTGGGGATGGCGGTGGCCACGGCCATCATGATGAAGACGGTGATCAGCTCGGCCCGGCTCAGGGCCCAGGTGCGGCGCACGGCCCCGAGCACGACCTGCACGGTGAGGAGCAGGACGAAGAGCAGGAAGAAGGCCGCCGGCGTGCACGAGCTGAGGCCCAGGCGCGTCCCCTGTATCACCATGGCGCCGTAGGGGATGCCCACGGCGATGACCGCGCACATGACGGCGCCCACGGCCAGGCCCCGGAGGGTCACGGGCTGGCTCGCGGTCTGCGCGCGGGACGGGGTGGAGAGCATGGGGGTGCAGAGTCCTCGGATCAGGCTGGGGACTTCTCGAGCAGGCTCTCCCCGTAGGTGAAGACCAGGGGCGTGCCGCCGGTGTGCACGAAGACGATGTCGGCGTCCTCGGCCCAGCGGCCGCCGCGGAGTTCGGCCAGCAGGCCGGTGAATGCCTTGCCCGTGTAAGTGGGATCGACCAGGAGCCCCTCCGTCCGCGCGAGCAGGCCGATCGCTTCGCGGGTGGGCCCGTCGAGGATCCCGAACCCCGGGCCGACCCAGCGGTCGTCGACGCGGATGCCGTCCGCCGCCGGCATCGGATCGCAGGCCAGACCCAGGCGCTCGATCGTCTCGGACGCCCTCGCAACGACCGACCCGGCGGCGGACCCGGCGTCGGCCACGTGGCTCTGTGGAGTGCCGATGAAGGGGGTCTGCCGGCGCAGCAGCCGGAACCCGGCCACCAGCCCGGCGAGACTGTTGCCGCCGGACCCGACGAAGACCTCGGCGGGCTCGACGCCGGCGGCGTCGCACTGGGCCGCCAGCTCCAGGGCGCACTGCACGTAGGCGACGCGGGACAGGACCGCCGAGACCCCCGTGAAGGGGGTGCGGCCCCGGCGCCGGAAGCGCTCCATCTCCTCCTCGATCATTGGGCCCACCTCCTCCGGCGGGGCGACGCGGACCCGCGCCCCGAAGAGATGGTGCAGGAGGTAGTTGCCGGTCACCGGGTCGGTGAGCCCCATGGGGGTGTCGCTCTGCCGCAGGACGACCACCGCCTCCAGGCCCAGGCGGGCGGCGGCGGCGGCGAACTGCCGGCAGTGGTTGGAGTGCACCACGGCGCTGAGGACGACGGCGTCGGCGCCCTGCTCGATCGCCTCGGCGAGGGTGAACTCGAGGTAGCGGGACTTGTTGCCGCCGAAGGCCAGCCCCGTCAGGTCGTCGCGCTTCACCCAGACCCGGGGGCCGCCGACGACCTCCTGGAGGCGGTCCAGGGGCTGCAGGGGGGTGGGCAGGTGCAGCATCCGCCGCCGGGGGCAGCGGTCGATGGCGGCCTGGATCTCTTCTGGTCGCATGTGGCGGTTCCTCGTGGTGAAAACCTTTGCAGGGCGCCTGCCGCGGGGCGGCGGCGGGACAATTACGGTCTTTGCCCGCCCCCGGTCACGGACCCCCCGGGAGGAGGGCTGGCGGCGGGCTACTCGCGGCGCCAGGCGGTGGGCAGCGTTTCCCGCCAGTCAGGGAAGGAGCGTCCGTGCAGGTCCCACACCACCTCGCCGGCGCGCAGGGTCATGTGGCACTGCAGGCGGTGCCGGCCCGGCATGGTGCTGCGGGTGCTGTCGACGAACCGGAACTCGCCGGGGACCAGCTCGAGGACGGCGATGTCGGCCTCGGCGCCCACCCCCAGGTGCCCGAGCTCCGGCCGGCCGATGACCTGCGCCGGGCGCCAGGTAGAGCGGTGCACGACCTCCCGCAGGGGCATCCCCACGGCGAGCATCTTCGACATGGTCACGTCCATGGTGGCGTTGGAGAGCAGGCGGCTGCGGCGGTGCAGGTCGGTGCTGATCGTGTCGGGCGGGAAGCCCTGCTCCATGGCCGGCACCGCCAGGTGCCAGTAGAAGCTCATGTTGCCGTGGCCCAGGTCGAAGACGACGCCGCGCTCGCGGGCGGCCCACACGTAGTCGGCGACCCTGCGCGTCTCCTTGTCGACCAAGGGCGTGCGCGTCGAGTAGAGGTGGGTGTGGATGTCGCCGGCCTCGAAACGCTCGAGGAGCTCGGCGTAGGTCCGCGTGGGCCGCGGCGAGAAGTCGACCATGGCGATGGTGCCGCTCAGGCGGGCGGCCTCGATGGCGCCCCCCGCCGACTCCCATCCCGGCCCCCCGAAGTGGGCGGACTTGGTGCCCACGAGGCGGTCGCGGTGGGCGCCCACCGTCTCGGCGCAGGGCTCCGGGTCCATGTCCGTCGTGTCCTGCTCCGGAGGCCCGGTCATGCCGGCGCCGACGATGTTGAGGAAGGCGAGGACCCGGGTCGTCGACGGCTCCATGATCGTCTCCCGGAAGCGCTCGAAGTCCTTGAAGCCGCTGCTGCCGGTGTCGACGGCGGTGGTGACCCCGCAGCTCAGGCAGTACGGATCGGGGAACAACCAGGCGTTGAAGCCGCCGAAGGCGTGGAGGTGGATGTCGATCAGTCCCGGCGTGACGTAGAGGCCGCCCACGTCGACGCTGCGGTCGGCGCCGGCGGCCAGGCCGGGGCCCACGGCGGCGATGCGGCCGTCCTGGACGGCCACGTCCATGGGGCCGTCGAGGCCGTTGCGCGGGTCGATGACGTGGCCGCCGCTGAGGACGAGGTCGAAGGACATCAGGATTCTCCGTCGATGGAGGCCGCCAGCCGCCGCACCTCATCCAGGGTTCGGCGCAGGGCGTCGTCCGGCCCGAGGGGGGAGGAGCCGGCGCTCTTGATGGAGAGCCAGCCGTCGTAACCCGCCTCCCGCAGGAGGCGCAGGCAGGCGCCGTGGTCGACCTCGCCCTCGCCGAAGACCGCCGCCTCCCAGGGGTGCAACCCGCCGTCGGCGGCGAACCCGGCGGCCACGAGGTCCCGCTCCCGGAGGCGCCAGTCCCCGAGGCGCACGGCGGTGACCCGCTCCCGCAGCCGCCGGGTGGCGGCCACCGGGTCCTCGCCCTCGTAGTAGAGGTAGTTGCCCGGATCGAGGCAGGCCCCGGCGTTGGCGGCGCCGGCCAGCTGCACCACCCACTCCTGGTGCCAGCTGGTGCAGGCGAAGGAACCGTGGTTGAGGAGGGCCACCTCCACCTCGCGCTCGCCGGCGTACTCGGCCAGCTCGCGCATCTGGCGGACCAGGGGACCGGCGGCGCCGGCGAAGGGCAGTCCGCCTTGGGACGGGTCCCGGCCGGCGGGCAGGGGCTGGGAGTCGATGGCGGCGAAGGTCACCACACGGGCGCCCACCGCCGCCGCCACGTCGACCTGCCGCCGGAGCGTGGCCATCGCCTCCACCGCGCGCCCGTCGTGGTATCCCAGCCGCGCCGCGGATCCGATGGCGAAGAGCCGCACCGCGGCGGCGGCGGCCGTCTCGGCGAGGGCGGGGGCCGCCGCCGGGTCCCCCGGGGAGCCGCCCCAGTCCGACTCGTAGAACTCGACCCCGTCGAGGCCGAGGCGGGCGGCCTCGTGCACGATCCGCTCCGGGGTCCGCCCTCCGTCGATCTCCCTCCCGAGGGCGATGCTCATGGCGCCGATGCGGAACACGCTCAGCCTCCTGCGCCTGAGGGTCCAGGGTCGACGGCGACCACCCGGCCGGTGCGGCCCGACTCCCCGGCGGCGCAGGCGAGGGCCACCGTGTGGCGGACCTCGGCGCCGGCCGCCTGGGCCAGGGGGCGGCCGTCGCGGATGGCGGTGAAGAACTCGCGGTGGATGTCCTCTTCGCCGGGCAGGGTCACCGAAGGCTGCGGCTCCAGGGGATCGCCGTTGACGATCAGGCCGCCGCTGGTCGAGGCGAGCTGGATCACCCCGCCGGTGCCGGCCACGGTCCACTCGTAGCCGGCCGGGTGGTGGAAGGAGAGGGCCACGTTGAGGATCGCCCCCCGGCGGGTGACGGCGACCATGGAGACCTCGTCCTCGATGTCGACAGCCGGATGGGGGTCGAGGGCCCGCACCACGGCGTAGGCCGTGGCCGCCCGGTCCCCGAGCCACCAGAGGAGAATGTCGAAGGAGTGGGACCCGATCCCCGGCAGGATGCCGCCCGACTCCGCCTGGCGGGCGAACCAGCTGGCCTCGTCGCCGCCGCGGCCCGGGCTCATGCGCCGGTGCAGGACGTGGCGCACCTCGCCGATGCGGCCGCCGTCGAGGAGCGCCTTCACCTGCCGCAGACGGGGTTCGAACCGCAGGGTCTGTCCCGACATGAGCAGTCGCCCCCCGGCCTCGGCGGCGGCCACCATGGCGTCGGCGTCGCCCACGGTCAGGGCCAGGGGCTTCTCGACGAAGACGTGCCGGCCCGAGCGCAGGCAGGCGAGGGCGTAGCGGGCGTGCACGTGGTTCGGCGTGCAGACGAAGACGGCCTCCACCGGCTCCGCCTCGAGAGCGGAGCCCAGGTCGTCGTGGAGCCGCTCGATGCCGTGGTCCCGCCGCAGGCGCTCGCGGTGCGCCTCGTGGGGCTCGACGGCGGCGGTCACCGCGGCCAGCTCCGGGATGCGGGCGATCCCCCGCAGGTGGGCGGTTCCCATGCGGCCGCCGCCGACGAGGAGGGTGGGGATCGCGGTCACGGCGCCGGCGCCTCCGCCTGGCCGCCAAGGATCAGCTCATAGGCGAGCATCTCCCGGTGGATCTCGAAGCCCAGCCGATGGTAGAGGCCCACGGCCGGCTCGAAGCGGCGCGACGTGTTCAGCCAGGCCTCGGCGTAGCCCCGGTCCGCCAGTTGCCGCAGGGCGCGCGCGTTCAGGGCCTTGGCCAGGCCGGCGCCGCGGTGACGGGGATGCACCCCGACCCAGTGGATGAGGCCGCCGGGCGACCCTCCGTAGTCGGCCTCCCAGGCGATCGTCGTGCCGGCGAGCCGCCCCTCCCGCGTGGCCACCAGGATTCTATCAAGCTCGTACACGGGGCTGTCGGACAGCTCGCTTCCGTAGCGCTCCGGCGGCCAGGGGTCGCCGGGGAAGCAGGCGTTCCTCAACTCGACCCAGGCCTCCTCCTCCCCGGGCCGGAGGCAGCGCAGCTCGTACCCCGGAGGAACGGGGTGGGCGGGAAGCCGGCCGTTGAGCCGCCGGTGCATGCGCAGGGACCCGAGGGAGCGCCCCTCGAAGCCCAGGGACTCCAGAAGGGACCGCCACGGCCCCTCGCGGCTCGACACCGGCTCGGCGCGGACCGTGGCCTGTCCCCGCGCCCGCAGGGAGGAGACCGCCGCCGTCAGCAGGGCCCTCCCGAGGCCGCGGCGCCGGTCACCCTCCCCGACGGCGAGCATCTCGAGGCGCGAAGCGGACCCGGCCGTGGTGCACACCACGAGGGCGGCGGGGTCCTCCCGGCGGCCGGCGAAGAGACTGGCCTCCCGGTCGAAGCGGCCATCATCGAGGAGCTTGCGGCAGCGGTCGAGGCGGGATTCGAGGTCTTCCGGGGGATCCGGCAGCAGCCCCTCGAGCCAGGCGGAGGCGGAGCAGCCCCGGGGCAGCGCGTCCAGACGCCGCAGGTCCCCCATCAGAAGTCGAGGGTCACCGGCACCGGACGGCCGGCCTCGATCGACTCTGCCATGGCGCAGCAGACCGCCAGCGAGCGCGCCCCCTCGACGGCGTCGATCGCCGTCGGCTCCCCGGACTCGACGCAATCGAGGAGGTGGTCCAGCTCCTCGGCGCAGGTGTGGTCCTCGGCCCGGATCGGCACGGGCAGGCGCATGAACTCCTCCACGTGGGGGATGCCGTCGAGGAAGAGGCGGTCGTTGATCACCGAGCCCCGGGTGCCGTAGTAGGAGAGGTTCATGGCGTAGGGGACCTTGGCGCCGCAGGAGACCAGGCACTTGCCCAGGGCGCCGCTGGCGAAGCGGAGGTTGGCGATCACCGTGTCGTGCCAGGGGGCCTCGGGGATGTTGCGGCGGGCCCCGAAGGCGCTGACCTCGACGATCTCGCCGGCGATCCAGCGCATCAGGTCGACGGGGTGGCAGGCGCCGCCGAGGATCGGCAGCGGCCCCTCGTCGGCCGCGTCCATCCACCAGTCGTGGCCCGGCAGGCCGAGGAAGGGGCCGAGGTCGTGGACGTAGTCCCCCTCCACGAAGCAGGCCTCGCCCAGCCGGCCGCTGCGCACCAGCTCGTGGATGGCGACGAAGATGCGGCTGAAGCGGGCGCCGTGGCCGACCATGACCCGGGTGCCGGAGGCGCGCGCGGCGGCCACGATGCGGCGGGCCTGCGCCACGGTCACGGCCAGGGGCTTCTCGACGAAGAGGTGCCTGCCCGTCTCCAGGGCGGCCACCGCCTGGGCCTCGTGCCGGGAGTTCGGCGTGCACAGGTAGACGACGTCGACCCGGTCGTCGTCGAGCACGTCCTCGTAGTCGGTGGTGGTGCGCCCGGCCCCGTGGGCCTGCCGCAGCTCCTCGGCGATGCCGCGGCTGCGTTCCGTGGAGCAGATCACCTCCAGGCAAGCCCTGGGGTTGGCGGCGACGGCGCCCATGTGCTGGCCCCCGATGTAGCCGGTGCCGACGACGGCGATCCCGTGGCGAGTGACTGGTCTCATCGTGCACAAGCTCTGCAGAGCCCGACCGGGGAGCAAGCGGTGCGGCTGTCCCCGGGCGGTCCGCCCGTCGGGGCGGGGGGGGGGGGAGAAACCGGTGGCGAAGGGACGGGCCGGGTCTAGATTCTCGGACCGTAAGCGGCGTGATCGCCCGGTATGGTCGCGGCGCACGCTCCGCGGAGGGCGCGGTATGATGGCGAGGGAGGCCACAGATGGCACAGGGTGACGTTCTGCGTTCGGAGAAACGGGAGTACCGCGAGCCGGCGACGGGGGTGAAGGTGGTGCAGCTCACCGACGCGCCGTGCCACAACGTGCACCCGTACTACAACCAGGAGGGGTTCGTCGACGGGTCCGGGCGCTACGTGTTCTCGTCCAACCGGTCGGGCATCGGCCAGATCTACGCGGTGGAGATCGCCTCCGGCGCGATCGTGCAGCTCACCGACTCGGACGAGCCGCCGGTGCTGGCCGGCATCGAGAAGCGACCCGGCGGGGGAGCGGGCTCCGGCGGTCTGACCTGCGACCCGGAGCGCGGACGCATCTACTACAGCCGGGGCAAGCGGGTCTGCTGCCTGGACATGGAGAGCCTGCGCGAGGAGGTCGTGGCCGAGTCGCCGCCGGGATGCGGCAACCTGGGCGGCCCCGACCTGTCGAGCTGCGGGCGCTACATGGTGCTGAGCTGCCGGCCGGAGGGCGCATCGGACTGGCCGTGGCGGGACGAGAACCGCTACCGGCACGGCAGCGAGACGCTGGTGGTGCTGTGCGACCTTCAGGAAGGGCGGCAGGCGGTCGTCTACCACGGCCCGAGCGCGGAGAACCTCGCCGCGGCCGACAGCCATTTGTACATCTGCCGGGGCGACCCTTCCTACCTGTTCTTCGGCAGCTACACCCGCACCCAGCCCACCGGGCTGAAGACGATGTGGTTCATGCGGGTCGACCTGGAGCGGCTGGTGCCCTTGCAGGATCCGCTGCCGATCTTCGCTCAGCAGCCGTTCGAGATGGTCAACCACTACTACCCGGCGCCGGACAACCACGTCGAGTCGCTGCTGTACACCTACACCCAACACGACCGCGACGGCGTCCCGGTCAGCCCGGTGCGGCGCGCGGAGATGATCGACGTGGACCTGGTCAACCGGGTGGACCGCCGCTGGGTCTTCCCCGGCCGCGAGCCCATCCACTTCAAGTGCAACTCGAAGGCCGACCTCTGGGTGGGCGACGCCGCCGACCCCGGCCCGTTCTGGTTCGAGGGACGGGGCGACCTGGAGCGGTATGTGCAGGAAGGGGAAGGCGAGGCCGCCGAGGGCCCCGTGTCGTCGGCGCGCCGCGATCCCCAGGCGATCGGGCCGGAAGGCTACCGCTGGCCGGAGGCGCACCGCTGGATCGGCGTGTTCCGCAAGCGGGGACCGTTCATCGAGATGCGGCCGCTGGCGCGCCACGACACGGTGTGGCGCTGCATCCATCCGCACCCGGCGTTCTCGCCCGACGACCGCTGGACGGCCTGGGGCGCGGGCGGCGCCCGGCAGTCGCAGCTCTTCCTGGCCGAGGCGGTCTGGCCGCGGTGGATGACTTGAGTTCGAGGGTCAGCCGCAGGAATCGCGCACGACCAGCCGGTGGGTCAGAGTCACCTGCCGAGGAGCGGCGTCGCCCTGAAGCTGTTCCAGCATCAGGTCCATCGCCGCTTCGGCGATCTGGTCGTAGGGAATGGCCAGCGTGGTCAGGGCCGGAGTGGAATAGGCGGACACGTCCAGATCGCCGCAACCCACTACAGCCACATCCTCGGGGACGCGAAGCCCCGACTCCTGGAGACCGCGGCAGAGGCCGATGGCCACGTGGTCGCTTCGGCAGACAAAAGCCGTGAACCGGTCCGCAACCGCCTTGCCCAGCTCATACGCAGCTTGCATGGGGGGAGGCGAAGGGAGGTGCTCCGGTGCCAGGCCGCGCATCTCCATGGCACGAAAGTACCCGCGGGCCTTGGCAGCCCCGGGGCCATGGTGGGTGCAATCGGTTCCGATGAACCCGATCCGCTCGTGCCCCCGCCGTATCAGATGCGAGGTGGCCTCGAAGATCCCCTCCCCATCGTCCAGGGCGACTCCGCACAAGTCCGGGGTCGAGGGGTGGAAGAAGGTCACCACCGGCACCCTCCCCTTCACCGCCTGCAGAATGAGCTCGGACTCTCCCTCGGTCCCTCGCGCATGGATGAGCAGTCCGTCCACACCTCGGGAAATCATCTGATGGATCTGCCGCCTCCGGTCCTCCGGCGCGTCCGAAGGGCTGGCGGCCAGGGCCACCAGGATCTGGTAGCCCTGCCAGTCCGCGGCCCTGAGAATCTTGTCGGCCTGACGGCCAAAAGGCTCGCAGTTGATCTTGGAGGTCAGCAGGCCGAGGGTATTCGTCCTTCCCGTGACGAACCCCCTGGCTATCAAGTTGGGGGTGTAGCCGAGGTCGGCAGCCAGCTTCTTGATCCGGGCCCGGGTCTTCGGGGTTACCAGGGCCGCGGTCTTGGGGTCCGGCGACAGGGCCCGCGAGACCGTCATGTGAGAGACGCCCAGTTCCCGGGCGATGTCCTTGATGGTGACCTGTTTCCTTCTCATGCCTTCCGTCCCGAGTAGGGAAGCCAAACTAGACCAGGGGCCCGGCCGGCGCGAACCAGTAGCCTCCCTGGGAAACCCGCTCCCGGACGCGGCGGAACTCCTCCGAGCCGTCATCCTCCCAGACCGAGAAGTCGACGCCGCGGAGGGTACCCTCCTCGAAGCCGAGGACCTGGCCCAGGTCGGGGATCGAGGCCGTGTAGAGGACTCGGCCGCCGGCCAGGCGCAGGACCCCCACGTGCTCGGGGAGCCGCGGCGCCGGCCGGGACGCCAACTCGCCCAGAGCCTCCTCGTCCACCTCGATCCCCAGTCCCGGCCCTTCGGGCACGGGCGAGCTGCCGCCGTCGATGGGGATGACCTGGCGGGTCACGTCGTCCTCGTACTGGTCCACGAGGTTGATCGTGTGCCCCTTGGGCAGGGTGCAGGCGAAGTGCAGGGCAAACGCCTTGGTGAGCATGCCGCCGGTGAGCTGCACCACGTTGAGCAGGCCGGCGCGGGCGTAGGCGTGGCCGCGGATCAGGGCGTCGCCGAAGCCGCCGCAGTACTCGCCGATAATGTAGCCGTCGGCGCAGCCCATGAGCATCTCCTGGATGCCGTTCAGGGGCGGCACGTGCATCAGCACCGGCACGGGCAGACGCTCCCGCAGGCGCCGCCAGCCCTCGAGGTCGCTCAGGACGACGGGGTCCTCGACACAGGCGACGCGCGCCATGGGCAGCTGCTCGAGAATGGGCAGCACCCCCGCCAGGGTGCGGTTGTGGTTGAAGTCGTAGTGCATGCGGAAGTCGGGGGGCGCCGCGTCGTCGATCGCCCGGTGCTGCTCCAGCAGGTCGTGGTGCTGACAGGTGTGGACCTTGAAGAGCAGGTAGCCCTCGGCGGCGGCGCGCTCGATCTCGGCCGCCATCACCGCCGGCGGGCCGGGGCGCGTCCAGGCGCACACCGGCACCCGCTGCCGCTGCCGCGACCCCATCAGCTGCCAGGCCGGGATCCCCAGGTGCTTGCCGGCGGCGTCGTAGCAGGCGGCGCCCAGGCCCAGGGGCAGGCTCTCGTCGCGCAGGAAGGCGAAGGGGCTGCGGCCGAGCATGGCGTCGGCCACCGACTGCGGCGGCGGCGCGCAGCGGTAGTCGCCGTAGCCGACGACGCCGTCATCGCAGGCGACGCGGAAGACGGTCCGCTGATCGATCGACCGCATGCGGATCTCGTGGCCCTCGTAGCGCCGGGCGAAGCGCGGCCGGATGGGGATGATGTCGACCTGGCTGATGCGCATCTCTTCTCCTCGGTTCGCTTTGGATCAGATCCAGAATATGGAGTTGCCCACCATGCCGGTCATGTAGTCCACGACGAGCCAGCCGCCGCTGATGAGCATGCGGCCCACGATCATGCCGAGGAAGAAGTCGCGGCTGCGGGTGTAGAGGGCGGCGCCGCCGTACTTGAGGACCGTCACCTTCACGAGCCAGGCGAAGAACACGCTGAACCACATCCAGTCGATGACCCAGCTCGTCATGATGGGGAACCCGATCGGGTGCAGGGGCCACCACAGGAAGCGCTGGCGCAGCCAGGTGAGGACCACCATGCCCGCCGCGCCGATGCCGGCGAAGCCCAGTCCGGCCCAGTAGACGCCGAGGGTTTCCATGCCCTTCAGGGCCGTGTTGCCCATGCGCAGGGGCAGGCTCTTGAAGAACCAGCCGCTGAAGTTGATGCCGCCGTCGCGGTAGGAGAGTTCCAGCACCGTGTACAGGGAGCCGATGACGCCGCAGAACAGGGCGATGAGGATCGCCTGCATCACCACCCGGCGGCTCTGCTTGCTCATGCCCTCGATCAGCTTGAGGCCGTTGGCGACGACGCCCATGAGGAAGATGCGCAGGTCGGCGAGGAAGATGTAGCCGAGGGAGAAGTTGGCGATGGCCTTGATGCCAACGAGCTTCGAGCCGAGGCCGAACATCATGAAGTCGGGAGCGTTCATGGGAGTGATGATGGCGGCCACCCCCGACTCGGCCACGACCCGGGTGAGGGCCGTGAAGATGGCCATGACGAGCACGATGAAGAGCAGGCTGGCCCACAGGGGCGTGCCGATGAAGGCGAACCACCCCACCATCACTCCCGTGCCGAGGAGAGTGGCCAGCACGGCGGTGCGGTAGGACATGATCTCGTCGTCGTCGCTCAGCGGCGTATCGAGGCCGAGGCAGCACCGGCCCACCTGCTTCAGGTGCTCGCGGCCGACCCACAGGCCGAGGGCGACGAAGAGGAGCAGGGCGCCGAGACCCTGGTAGTTCATCAGCTCCGTGACGTGCACGCCCCACACGTCCTGCTGCTTGGTCACGCCATTGGCGACGAAGACCATCTTCTCCAGCTTCGACAGCAGGGCGAAGCCCCAGATGCCCGCGGCGATGTCCGGTCCGATGAGGTAGGAGAACCCGACGACGGCGAAGCTGAGGGTCATGTTGAGGGACTGGCCGAAGCCGATGGGGATCGTCCAGGCCGTGGGGATGACCGGAAAGGCCCCGAGGTACTTGTTGAGGCCGGTGAGCAGGCCCACGAGCATGGGCACGGAGGCGCCGGCCCACATGACGCGGCTCCGGAAGAAGGGATTGACCAGCCGGCCGGGCTCCTCGCCGCGGATCATGACCTGGGCCGCCTGCACCAGCGGGTAGGAGAGCCGCTCGCGGTCCATCCACTGGCGCCGCAGGATGACGGCGATACCGACCATGGCCAGGTAGAGGGCGACGAGGAAGATGCCCCACAGGGCCACCGGCCGCAGCCACAACTCCCAGGGCACGCTGTAGGCGTCGGCGCCGAGGCCCTCGAAGAACGCTTCGTTGCCGTGACCGTCGTCGACGGTGAGGGCCGCCGGCAGGTGGGGGAAGAGGAGCTCCTGCCACTTGTTCTCGGGGTTGGCGTAGTAGAAGAAGCCGCTGATCGACGGCAGGATCGCCTCGCACACGCCCATGGTGGAGACCGAGGCGACGACGATGAGCATGATGTAGACGACGATCAGCTCCGAGCGGTTGAGGGCCAGGCTGCGGCCCCCGGCAGCCAGAACGGTGTTGACCGCCATCGCCGTCAGCAGGAACCCGCAGAGGAGCACGGCGGGGGAGTACAGGGGCAGCTGGTCGAAGGGGGCGAAGCGGTAGCCGCAGGCCAGGGCCAGGGCGACCGTGACCAGGGCCGAGATCCACCAGGCGCGGGCCGTCGCCTTGAACAGGGTGTTGAGGAACCCCACGAGGAAGAGGAACAGGAAGATCGCCCCCGGCGTGCTCATGTCGAGGGTCATGTAGCTGCCCTTGATGACGATGTCGGCGTAGTTGGCGCCGACGCCGAGGAAGAAGGAGAGGAAGGTGCCCACCGCCAGGGCCCGGGCGCTCAGGGGCTGGTGGTCGGCCTCGCTCTCCCGCGTCACCGAGGCGCCCCGCAGGGAGAGGTAGCGGCGGAAGTCCTGGGGGATTCCGATTCTCATGGCCGCACAACGGTAGACCCCGCGGCGGGGGGCGCCAAACCAGGGGGCTCGCGCTCCCGGGAAGGGGCCCTATCTTCCTGCGGCCCGGCCTCCCCGGGGGGCCGTCGACAGCGGCAGACAACCGAAGGACGAGGAGAGATCATGCCCTACCACGTGTATGTGTCGAACGCCGGCAGCGATTTTCTGTCCCACTTCCTGATGGACGAGGAGAGCGGCCTCCTGGAGGCGCAGGCCGACATCGCCCTGGGGGGCTCGCCGGGAGCCCTGGCCACCAACCGCGACGGCAGCCGCCTCTTCGCCTGCCTGCGTTCGCAGGGGGAGTACGTCAGCTACGACCTGGACCGCGGCAGCGGCGCCCTGTCGAGGATCGACGCCACCAGCGTCTCCGAGGGGGCCCCCTACCTCGCCACGGACAACACCGACCGGTTCCTGCTGGCCACCTACTACGGGGCGGGAGGCGTCTCCGTCCACGGCATCGGGGCCGACGGCAGCCTGTCGCCCGAGCCCCTTCAGTGGATCGAGACCGATGCCCACGCTCACAGTATCCAGACCGACCGCTCCAACCGCTTCGCCTACGTGCCGCACACCGTGCCGGGCAACGCCATCTTCCAGTTCCGCTTCGACGAGGCCACGGGGGCCCTGACGGCCAACGACCCGCCGAAGGTCCAGCCCGACACGGCCGAAGGCCCCCGCCACTTCGTCTTCCACCCGTCCCTGGACATCCTCTACTCCATCAACGAGGACGGCTGCACCGTCTCCGCCCACCACTTCGACTCCGAGACCGGCCGCCTCTCCTCCTTCCAGATGCTCCCCACCCTGCCCCACGGCGCCCCCGCCGAGGGCGACTCCACGGCGGAGATCGCCATCACCCCCGACGGCCGGCACCTCTACGGCTCCAACCGCGGCCACGACAGCCTCGCCCTCTTCGAGGTCGCCGGCGACGGCCGGCTCACTCCCAGGGGGCACACGCCCACCGAGGCGACGCCCCGGTTCTTCGACCTGGACCCGACGGGGAGGTATCTCTACTCAGCGGGGCAGAATACGGGAAGGGTGGCGGTCTTCCGCATCGACGCCGGCAGCGGCGCCCTCGAGCGGATCCAGACCTGCGAGGTCGGCACGAGCCCCCTGTGGATCCAGTTCGTCGAGCAGGACCGCTCCTGAGGGCGGCGGGCCCTCAGTCCACGGGCCGCCAGCGGATCAGGACGAAGCGGGTCGTGCCGATGGCGGCGTTCCAGCCGGAGTCGACGTCGGCGTAGCACGACCCGGTGAGGGTCAGGAACGACTCGCCGTCGGGGGAGAGGGTGGCCGCGTACCCCGCGGCGTACCCGTGGACCAGGTAGTAGACCTCGCCGCCGAAGGTGTCGCCGCCGTCGCGGCTGACCCGCGCCCGGCCGCTGCCCAGGGAGCGCGGGTAGCGGTGGTCGTGGACGACGGCGACGGTGTTGTCGGGCCGCACCCCCGCGGCGCCGTAGCACTGGCCGTAGACCGTGCACAGCTGGCGCGGCGGTTCCCAGGTGGCGCCCTCGTCGCCGGAGTGCGACAGGAAGACGTGCTTGTACGGCCACTCGGGGTGGCCGGCCTCCTGCAGAAGCTCTTCCGGGTCCTCCGGCAGCCTCGGCCGCTGGTAGCGGATGACGGCCAGCAGGCGGCCGTCGGGCAGCACCGTCAGGTTCACCTCGTGGCACCACTCGCCGATGGTGCCGGCCCGCTCCCAGCTGCGGCCCCCGTCGTCGGACCGGTACATGTGGCAGGTTCGCGAGCCTGCCGAGGCATCCTCCTCTCCTTCGCCTTCCACCACCAGCAGCGGGACCAGGAGCGCGCCGCAGGGAAGCCGGGTCACCGAGAACCCGAGGTCGAGCCGCGCCCCCTCGCCGCCGGCGTCCAGGCCGCCGATGCGGCGCCAGCTCTCGCCCTCGTCGCCCGACGACCACACGGCCGGCCGGCCCTCGGGCCCCGGGCCGACGTTGACCATCGATCCGTCCGGCGCGAACTGGAGCCGCCAGCCCTCGCCGGGCGAGGGGCGCTCCAGGTGGGTCCAGCTCTCGCCGCCGTCGGCGGAGCGGTGCCAGAGGCTGTGCTGGGCCGCGTACAGGGTCCCGTCCGGGGCGGCGGTGAAGTTCAGCCGCTGCACGTGGCCCACCGGGTCGAGGGGCAGCCGCGTCTTGCGCACCGGCACCCGCTCCAGCTCGCCGCCGCGCTCGAGGAGGACATAGTCGGCGGCCTGCATCGCCCGCAGCTCGTCGGCGGTGATGCCGCCTCCCTCTCCCGCCGGGGAGGTCATGCTCCCTCCGTCTCCCAGATCGGCCACTCCTGCTGCTGCAGGCGGTTCCAGGTGCGGTCGAACTCGTCGCTGCCGTCGTCCTCGCGCTCGTCGAGGCGCACGCCCGGGGCGAAGGGTTCGTCCACGCCCTGCTTCATCAGCCGCTCGGCCTGCTGCAGGTTGCGGTAACAGTGCCTCAAGCCCCCGGGCAGGGTGACGACGGAGAAGTGGCGCGGCCAGTCGGGGGCCGGCGTCTCCCCGAAGCGGGCCACCGCGTCCTCGTCCAGCTCGACCCCCAGGCCGGGGCCTTCGGGGACCTTCATGAAGCCCCGCTGCATCACGTGGGGCTCGGCGATCAGGTCGTCGCGGGTGTGATGGGCGGTCACCCCCGGCAGGGTGGCCGTGTGCATGACCGCGCCCAGGTGGCAGGCGAAGGCGGCGGTGATCCCCGTGCCCACGTACTGCAGCAGGATCGGCGTGTTGGCGGCGGCGAAGGCCCACGAGGCGGCCATGGCGTTGCGCACGTTCTCGTGGCTGCAGAGGGCGCCGTCGAAGTCGCCGGCCCGCAGGCCGAGCCACGGGCCCGACGGCTGCCGGGAGGGCCCGTCGAAGATGGTCCCCACCCCGTGGAGGTAGAAGGGGATGCGGACCTCCTGGTGCAGGCGCCGCCAGCCCTCCACGTCGTAGGCGAAGATCGGCTCCTCCACGCCCTTGACCACGGGGATCTCCTCCAGCTGCCGCAGGATCGGCAGGGCCCGCTCGACGTTGACGAGGGAGCCGTTGAAGTCGAACTCGACCCGGAAGTCGGGCGGCGCCGCCTCCTGCATCGCCCGGGACTGCTCGACCACGTCGTAGAAGGCGCGGGCCTTGCACTTGAGACCGCGGTAGCCGCGCTCGGCGGCGACCCGGACCTCCTCGGCCGAGTCCTCGGGGGACATGCACGGCATCCACCAGCCCATGCTCACCCACTGGCGCACCTGCTGCCCCATCACCTTCCACATGGGTACGCCGAGGTGCTTGCCCATCAGGTCGTAGCAGGCCATGTCCAGGTTGAAGGGGCCGGTGCCCATGACGTGGTCGAAGGGGTCGGTGCCGGCGTAGGCCTCGACCACCGAAGCGGCCAGCGGCGGCCCGGGGTTCTCGCCGAGGCCGACGAGGCCGGAGTCCGTATGGAACTTGTAGACGGTGTGCTCCTCCCCCATCTGGAAGTGGTGGTAGCGCCGGCGCAGGCGGTCCTCGTAGGGGACGCGCAGGGGGATGACCTCGATCTCGGTGATGCGCATTCAGCTTTCTCCGGTGTGGGGCGGTTTCGAAGGCGTGGATGGCGAGGCGGCGCGGGCGCCGCTGGCGCGAGCGGACTGCGGTCCGAAGAGGAATGAGAGCAGGGCGAACCGGCGCCCCCGGGTCACGGGGACGACCTCGTGCAGCATGGCGCAGGAGAACACCAGGGCCTCGCCGGCGGCGGGCCGGTAGAGCGAGCCCCCGTACTCGGGGAAGCGCAACTCGCCGCCGTCGTAGCCGTCGTCGAGGTTCAGGGAGAGGGCGAAGCGGCGGTGGGCGGTGGCCGGGCTCAGGTTGTCGCGGTGAGGGGCGAAGAAGCCGCTCGAGGAGGCCTCGTAGCAGGCGATCTTGAAGCCCTCGAAGCGGTCGGCGCCAAAGGCGAAGACGCGCCGCACCTCGGGCAGCAGCCGGCGGCCGAGGGTTCGGGTCAGCAGCCGCTGAAGCTCCGCCTCCTCCACCACGTGGTCGCGGCGGCGCTTGGCCTCCGCCGCGACCACCTCCGCACGGCGGCCGCCGGCCGAGCGCTCGACGCCGGTGGCGGCGTGAGAAGCTCCCCAGAGTTGCCGCAGGTGCTCGCAGATGTCCGGATCGAGGACGCGGGGCACGAAGAGCACCGGCGCCTGGGCGGTGACAGTGGCGGCCGGGACCGCGGCGCCGGCCTGGCGAACAACCTCCGCCAGGCGATCCGCGGCGTTTCCGCCGCCGAGGGCCAGGCACTCCAGGACGCGCAGGTTGCGGTCGAGCACCACGGCCCGGGCGGACCCGTCCTCCGGCAGGCGGAAGGCGGCCCTCAGCTTGCCGTCGTCGCGGAACAGGTCGACGCCGGAGGGGGGTTCCGCTTCGGCGTCGTCCGGCACCACCAGGTGGCGGCTGGCCTCTTCCCTCGCCCTGTCGAAGGTGGCCCGCACCCGGGGGCACACTCCCGAAGCGAAGACCAGGACGGCGGGCCTTCCCCCGGCCCGTCCGTAGAAGCGGGCGGGACCCGTCCCGTCGAGGGGGGCCACGAAATCGGGCGCCCTCTCGCCGCGGGACAATCCGTTGGTCCGGTCTTCGTTCATCAACGCAATCCTCCCGAGCCGGAAGGAAGGGCACCGCCGGGAGAGGCTCAAGTAGGGGGGAGGCCGGGGGGTCCCTGGCAGGCTCCCTTCGAGACATTCACCCCGGAGTCGGTTGCGGGGAGCCGGGTTGCACATTCTGCGATGAGCCGTAGGTTTGCTGACGGCTCGACCCGGGCCAACCCACCATTTGTCCGGCACCATCCGAAAACGGCAAAAGACTCCGGTCCACGGAAAACGTCAGGACGGGAACCGGACTCGGCAGGGACCGTCTGATCCTGTGAAACACCGCCACCGCGAATAGAGGAGGAAGCATGTCGATCCGAACCGCGCTGCTCCCGCTGCTCTGCCTCGGCCTGTGGGCCTGTGGAGACGACGATGCACCAACGGCCCCGGTAGTCGACCCGAGAGAAGCGGCAGCCGACTCGATGATCGCGGCGGCGGATGCGATGGTGGCCGCCGCCGGTTCCGTGGAGGCCGCGGCGGATTCCCTCGCCGCGGCCGGCGATGAGGTCCTGCGGCCGGGCGGAGAGCTGCTGCCCTGGGACCTGTCGGCCATCGTCTCCATCGACCAGGCTCGCTCCATGCCGCAGGGCATGCCGCTCTACATGCGGACCGAGTTCGCCAACGGCGAGCTCGCCGACCTGGAGATGAGGTTTGTGGCGGTCGTCGACGACTTCCTGCCGCCCATGCCGGTGATCATGGTGGAGGCCTCCGATCCGGTCCTGATCCAGCTCGGCGGCATCGCCCAGGGAATGAGCGGGTCCCCCGTGTTCTCGGAGGAGGGCACCTGGGGCGCCATCGCCTACGGGTTCAGCGCCCAGGACAGCCCGCCCTACTACTTCTTCGCCACCCCCATCGAATGGGTGATCGGCCAGCGCGGCACCCTGCCCGCGGGCAAACCCGCGGCCACCTGGGGCGGCGCCCGCGTCACCCCCCTGGAGGTCCCCTTCGTGGTGACGGGCCTCAACCCCGCGCAGCCCCTGCCCGCGGACAGGTCCTCCCCATGGAGCGGGGCCGTCTCCGCCGCCCTGACCCAGGAGCGGCAGGAGAGCTTCGAGGCCGGCCGCCCGCTGGCGGTCGGTGTGCTTCTCGGCGAGATCACGGGAGGCTCCATCGGAACCATTTCGTATGTGGATGGCGATCGTGTGTACGGGTTCGGGCATCCGATGAACCAGGCGGGCTCGGTGGCGCTGCCGATCATCGAGGCGAAGGTGCTCGGAGAGATCTCCAACCTCTCGGCGCCGTTCAAGTTCGCCACCCTCAACCCGACGGTTCGCGGCACCCTTACCGAAGACCGGCTGCCCGCCGTGCGCGGTGTGCTCGGAGAGGGTCCGGAGCTGGTAACGGTCACCAGCCGCTACATCTACCCCTCGGGAGTCGAGGAAGAGTTGGTGCACAGGCTGCCCGCCCGCGTCAATGCGAGCAGTCTCCTCGGCATCGCCGCCTTCAGCCCCCTCTTCAACCGGCTCGAGAACGAGGGCAACCACAGCGTCCGCGTCACCACGGACATCTCCTTCCGGGGGACGGACTCGACCCTTTCCAGAGCCCGCCTGTACGCCGCGCCCAACGGGCGGCTCCTCGGTCTGATCTCCGTCGCCGATTTCGACCTCTTCGACGCCCTGGTACAGCTCATGTCGCGGAACGACTATGCCGTGCGGCTCCAGGAGGCCGAGGTTCGGGTCGAGGTGATCCCCGAGCCCCGATTCGCCCAGGTCGTTGAGGTTGTCGCCGACACCGTCGTCAGTCCCGGAGACGTGCTGACGGTCACGACCTCGATGCGGGTGGGCCGGCGGAGCGACCGGGAGATCGAGGTGGACCTCGAACTGCCCGACACCCTTCCCCCCGGGGTCTACCAGCTGGAGGCCGGTTCGGCGGCGTCCCTGCCGGACGTCACCGGGGAGAGCGACCCGTTCTTCGGGTTCTTCGACCCGGGCTTTGGGGGTGGCGACGGAGAAGAGACCCTGGAGGACGCCTTCGCCCGGTTGAACGAGGAGGACGGGAACGTCCAGTTGAAGGCGCGGATGACCTACGTCATGCCCCTTCCGGTAGAGGCGGAAGGAGAGCCGCCGACCGATTCAGGGGACCAGGGTCTCGGCGGCTTCTTCCCCCAGGACCCGGGCCCCCCGCCGACGGCTTCCGCCCAGGAGGAGGTCGACCTCTATCTCGCGGGCACCGCGAGCCTGGAGATCAAGGTCGTGGCGGAGTGACCTTGCCCTGACCCGGGGGGCCTGATAGCTCGCACGGAGAGGCCCAGGGCCCCGCCGCGGGAGCTCTCTCAGCCCAGGTCCACCCGCCGGCCCGTGCGGGCCGACTCGAAGGCCGCCTCCACCACCCGGAGCGTGCCCTCGGCGCGGTCGGCCATGTACGCGGGGGTCTCCTCCCCGCGCATGCACCGCTGGAAGAACTCGATCGCCGGCTGAAAGGGCGGGGTCCCCGTGCAGGTGGTCTCCGCACGGCCGTCGCCGGATGCCGGGACGACCTCGAAGCGGCTCTCGGGGCCGGGGTGGTAGGGGGTGGGCACCACCAGCCGGCCTTCGGAGCCGGTGATCCGGGCATGGGCGCCGCCGCGGCCCTGGAAGCCGCAGTTCAGGGTCGCCGTGAGGCCGCCGGGGAACTCGAGGATCAGCGACACCGCCACGTCCACCCCGGACCGGTCGTCGAAGCGCATGTTCGCCATCACGCTCACCGGATCGCCGCCGGCGATGAAGCGGGCGAAGGTGATCGGGTAGACCCCGCCGTCGTAGATGCTGCCGCCCCCCAGCGCCTTGATCATGCGGATGTTCGAGGGATCGTCGACAGGGAAGGTCATGCCCGCGTCGATGTGGCGCAGGGCGCCGATCTCTCCGGACCGGACGATCTCCAGAAGGCGCCGGCTCTGGGGGTGGTGCATGAAGACGAAGGCCTCGAAGAGCAGCACCCCGGCCTCGCGGCAGGCGGCGGCCATCCGCCGGCCCTCCTCGGCGGTGACGGCCAGGGGCTTCTCACAGAACACGTGCTTGCCCGCCCGGGCGGCGGCCACGGTCCACTCGGCGTGGAGCGAGTTGGGCAGCGAGATGTAGATCGCGTCGATCTCGGGATGTTCGACCAGGGCCTCGTAGCTGCCCAGGGCCACGGGGATGTCGTGCTCGCGGGCCCAGGCCTCGGCCTTCTCCCGGCTGCGGCTGGCCACCGCGAGGACCCGGGCGCCGGGGGTGGCGCGGGCCGAAGGCACGAAGGCGGTGGCGCCGATGCGGGCGGTGCTCAGGATTCCCCAGTTGATGGGGTTCGGGTCGGTCATCGAGTTTTCTCCGGGTGGAAGGCGGACGGGGCAGGATTGTACGAGACAAAGGAGGGTTGAGCATGGCGGCGAACCGGAATGCAACGATGAAGGAGCTGGTGCGAGAGGGGGCGGCGCGCCGCAGCGGCCGGGTTGCCGCCGCGGCCTTCGCGGCGGGGCTGGCGGCGGGGCTCGCGGCCCCGGGGACTCCGGGCGCCGGGGCGGAGCCGCGGGCGCGGGTCGAGCCGCCCGTCGGCCGGACGGCCTTCGCCGTGCCCCTGTCGGGGATCACCGTCGACGGCCGGCTCGACGACTGGCCCGACGACATGGCGGTCTTCACGCCCCGGGAGAACACGGACGTCTACGGGTCCACCGATCTGTCGGGGACCGACCTGGGCACCAGCACCGACTTCAGCCCGAGCTTCCGCGTCGGCTACAGCGTCGAGACGCAGAAGATCTACGTCGCCATGGAGCACTGGGACGACCGCGTGCATGCGGCCTGGCGCAACGTGCGCGCCACCGACGCCGGCGAGGTCAACCTGGCCGGGCTCCTGCACGTGCCGCCTTACTGCTACAGCCTGGTGCCGCCCGGCGGAGGCTACTTCGAGGCCGGCAATCCCGCCGTCTACCACGAGCACCTCGACGACGAGAAGTCGGCCGAGAGCGTCGGCACCCGGGCCGTGTTCGGGCGCCGCGGCGACGTCAGCGTCTACGAGTGGGCCCTCACCGCCCTCGGCGAGTCGGCCGACGAGCCGGTCGAGCTGAGGCCGGGGCGGATCCTCTCCTTCGACGTGGTCGCCGTCGACAACGACGGGCCCGGGGACACCTCGGCCTGGATCGCCTGGACGCCCAACCGGGCCAAGCACCAGCCGCCCAACGTGGGCCGGCTCATCCTGGCGGCCGGGCCGCTGGGCACGCTGCGGGTGGAGGCCCGCGGCGGCGGGGCGCCGCTGGAAGGGGCGCGGTACGAGGTCTGGCAGGACGGCAGGCTGTTCCTGGCCGACGTCACCGGCGCCCGGGGCCTCGCCCGCCAGCCGCTGCCCCCGGGGTCGTACACGGTGCGGCTGAACACCAACGGCTACCGGGCGCACGCCGAGGGCGTCGACATCACCGCCGGCGGGACCTCGACGGTGACCGCCGCGCTGCGGGACCTGGGCACCCGCTTCCACGTCGACGACGATGCGTCCCCCGGCGGCGACGGCAGCGCCGGGCGTCCCTTCGCGACAATCCAGCAGTCCCTGGCGGCGGCGAGCTACGGCGACACCGTGCAGCTGGCGCCCGGCACCTACGCCAACCCCGTCGAGCTGGTCAGCGGCGTCACCTTCGCCGGCGCCGGGTACGACGAGACTCTGGTGACCGGCGAGGCGGCCTGGGGCATGGCCCTGCGCCCCTTCATCGCCTACTTCAGCCGCCCCGGGGCGCCGCCGGGGGGCTGGTGGCGCATCGCCTTGCGCGACGTCTTCATGGAGGGGTTCCGCATCGACGCCGGCGAGCGCTACCCGGTGCGCGCCGCACGGCAGGTGGCCGGCAGCCTGAACATGATGATGGCCGTCGACCGCGACGATCCCGGCGCCGTGGCCGCCCTGCTCGAGAGGGACGCGAGCCTGGCGTCGGCGCGGATCCACTCGCCCGATGCGCCGGTCCACGGCAGCACCTTCCTGCACCGCGTCGTCACCGTGTACACCGACGCCAGCGACGCCGAGCACGAGATCGCGCGGCTGCTGATCGCCCACGGCGCCGACGTCAACGCCAGGGGCGGCCAGGCCCGCGGCCAGGGGCGCACGGCCCTCGGCTACGCGGGGTTCTTCGGCAACCCGCGGCTGGTCGAGCTCTACCTCGCGCACGGCGGCGTGGCCGACGCCGAGGTCACGCACGGCACGGCCAGGGAGGGCTCCCAGGAGCGCAACAAGGAGAGCTACATCCCGGCCTTCGAGATGCTGATCGCGGCGGGCGGCCCCTACGACCTGGCCCACCTCGTCGCGCTCGGACACGTGGAGAGGCTGCTGGCCGAGGTCGACGAGGATCCCCGGCGCCTTCACGAGATGTCGCCGATGATCCGGGACCGGGGAACGACCGGGGCGCCGCTGACCCACGCCGCCGCCGGCTGCGAGACCGAAGTCGCCGCGGCCCTCCTCGACCGCGGCGCCGACGTGAACGGGCTCGACAGCGAGGGCAGGACGCCGCTGCAGCGCGCCCTGGAGGGCGGCTGCGGTGAGGACCTCGTCGACCTGCTCCTCGACCGCGGCGCCGAGGTGGACTTCATCTCCGCGGTGATGACCGGAGACGTCGAGAGGGTGCGCGCCATCCTCTCCGAAGACCCGGCGCGGATCCGGCAGCTGCGCCGGGACGGGCGCTCCGCCCTCGATGTCGCGGTGGACCGCGAGGACGCCGAGCTCGAGACGCTCCTGCGCGCGGCGGGGGGCGCCTTCAACCAGCGGGTGCAGTCGATGCTGGCCGAGGCAGGCCCGTCAGACGGCGTGCACAGTGTGTTGTCGCAGGTCACGGTGACGCGCGGCGATCCGGGCTGGATGCACCTGGAGCCGGCGGCCTCCCTCGATATCCGCGACCAGATCACCCTGGCGGCCTGGCTCTGGCGGGTCGACGACGGCGGCGGCGCCGGCACCCTCATCGGCAAGTGGCGGCAGGTGGACGAGACCTGGTCGTACGTGCTGCACCTGCCCCGGGGCGGATTCATCCTGCGCTGGGAGGACGGCAGCCAGACCGGCCTGCGGGGGTACTGGCTGCCGTACCACGAGTGGGTCCACTACGCGGCCACCTACGACGGGGCCCGCATGCGGGTCTTCGTCAACGGCGAGGTAGTGGCCGAGGAGCCGGTGGCCGGCAAGCGGATCAACTCGACGTCCAACCCGGTCTGGATCGGCGCCAGCGGCTACCTCGATCACACGGCGGCCCTGATCGACGACGCCCAGATCTGGAACGTGGCGCGCACGCCGGAACAGATCCGGCGGTCCATGCACGAAGGGCTCCGGGGCGACGAGCCGGGTCTGGTGGGCTGGTGGCCGATGGACGGGCCCGATCCGCTGGCCGACCGGTCGCCCCACGGAAACCACGGGCGCCTGGAGGGCTCGGCGGCCGTCCACGCCTCGGGTATCCCCGCCGACGAGGGCCACGCGCCGGAGCGGGTGCTGTGGCTGCTGCCCCTGGCCGAAGCGCCGGCCGCCCCAAGGCCGCCGGCGGAAGCCGCTGCTCCGCCGCCGACCGAGCGCACGGCCCACGCCATCCCCCTCGACGGCATCACCATCGACGGCCGGCTCGACGACTGGCCCGAGGCGATGGCGGCGTATCCCATCGACCAGCTCTCGGAGTACTACAAGCCGGAGCCGCCGGAAGGTCCGGAGGACCTGACGGCCAACTTCCACGTCGGCTACGATGCCGCCGAGAGCCTGCTCTACCTGGCGATCGTGGTGCGCGACGAGGACGTGGTGGTGCTGCCCGACAGGCCCTCGTACAACACCCAGGACCTGTGCGAGATATACGTCGACTCTCGACCCCGGGGCGGGGACGGGCGCGCCCTCGCCCGTTACGCCATGGTCCCGGGCCCGGGCCGCTTCGTCGCCCGGGCCAGCGGCAACCCGGCGTTCCTGAACGGTCTGCCCCGGTTCGCCGACGCCAGGGCCGCCTACTCCAACCGGGGCCGCGTGACGGTCTACGAGTGGGCGATCCCCGTGCAGCCGGGATTCCCGCACGGCGGCCCCATCGAAGCGGGGATGAAGATCGGCTTCGAGGTCGTGGTCTCCGATGCAGACGGGCGCGGACTCGGCAACTGGGTGACCTGGACGCCCCGGGGCTCGGGGGCCAGCCGGTCCGATCTGATCTTCGTCGACAGCTACGACGGCCTGAACGTCCAGGTGAGCCCGGTCGTCGACGAGAGCCTTCTCGGCCGGCTCGGCCTGGTCTCCGGACGCGTCACCGACGTCCACAGGGGGCGGCCGGTCGTCGACGCGCAGGTGGAGATCCGGCAGCCCGGCCGGCCGACCCTGCTCGCCTTCACCGGCAGCGACGGCCGCTACGAGAGGAGCGTGGAGGGGGGACGCTACTCGGTGGCGGCCACGGGGCGCGGTGCGCGAGCCTCCGCCGCCCGGGAGGTGCGCGTCCGGCAGGACGGGCGATCGACGGTCGATCTGTCGATCGAGGACCTGGGCACCCGCTTTCACGTCGACGACGACGCCGGCCCGGACGGCGACGGCAGCGCCGCCCGCCCCTTCGCGGCGATCCGGCAGGCCCTCGAGGCGACGAGTCCCGGGGATACGGTGCAGCTGGCTCCGGGCACGTACGGACAGCCCCTCGAGCTGGTCAGCTCGGTCACCTTGCTGGGCGCCGGGGCGGAGAAGACGCGCCTCGTCGGCGAAGCGGCCTGGTGGCTGGGGCTGCGTCCGTTCATCACCTACCACGAGCGGCGAGGCTCGCCCGGGGGACTGTGGAGGGTTTCGCTGCGCGACGTGGCCATGGCCGGCTTCGCGGTCGATGCCGGCGAAGAGTATCCGGTGAGGCCCGCCGGGGAGGTGGCCGACGTCCTGGCCATGGTGATGGCCATCGACCGCGACGATGCGGCCTCCGTGGCGGCTCTCCTCCAACGCGACCCGGACCTGGCCCGGAGGAGGATCTACTCGCCGGACGCCTATCGCGAGGGCAGCACCTTCCTCCATCGCGTGGTCACGGTCTACACGTCGGCCACCGACGCGGAGCACGAGATCGCGCGGCTGCTGATCGAGCACGGCGCCGACGTCAACGCCCGCGGCGGCCAGGCGCGCGGCACGGGGCTGACGGCCACGGGCTATGCGGGGTTCTTCGGCAACGCCCGGCTGACCGGGCTGTACCTCGCCCACGGCGGCGTGGCGGACGACGAGGTCATGTCGGAGACGGCCCACGAGGGGGCCCACGAGAGGCGATACAAGGCGGCCTACATCGCCACCCTCGAGGCCCTGATCGCGGCGGGGGGGCGGTACGACCTGGGTCATCTCATCATGCTCGGCCACCTCGATCGAATCGTGGAGGAGCTCGACCGGGACCCGGATCTCGTCCACGCCGAGATCGACCTGCGGCACGACACGGGCCACCGCGGCACACCGCTGCACGAGGCGGCCGACGACTGCGACGAGGAGATCGCCGCCCTGCTGCTGGACCGCGGCGCCGAGGTGAACGCCGTCGACAACCGGGGCCGCACCCCCCTGCAGCGCGCCCACTTGGAAGGACGCTGCGGGAGCTCCTTCATCGCCCTGCTGCTCGACCGCGGCGCCGAGGTCGACCTGATCTCGGCGGTCCTGGCCGGGGACGAAGGCCGGGTCCGTCAGGTCCTGGAGGAGGAGCCGGGGCAGATCCAGGCGCGGCGATGGGACGGCTGGTCGGCCCTCGACCTGGCCGTCGAGCACGAGCACGCCGGGATCGAGGTTCTGCTGCGCGACGCCGGCGCCTCCCTCGATCAGAACCTGGAGGCCCTGCTGCTCGAGGCGGGGCCGGAGCACGGCATCCACCGGGTGCGGGCCCGGACGCAGGGCCTGCGGGGCGAGCTCGGATACGCACACGTGGAGCCGACTCTCTCCCTCGACATCCGCGAGGAGATCACCCTCGCCGCCTGGGTCTACCGCATCGACCGCGGCGGCACCGTGCTCGGCAAGTGGCGGCAGGTCGACGAGACGTGGTCGTACGTGCTTCACATGCCCGGCGGCGGCGGCGGCTTCCGCCTGCGCTGGGAGGATGGGCAGACGAACCTGACCGCCTTCTCCCTGCCCTATCTCGAGTGGGCCCACTACGCCGGCACCTACGACGGCGAGCGCATGCGGGTGTACGTGAACGGGGAACTGGCGGCCGAAGCCGAGGTGCCGGGGAAGAGGATCTCGTCCACCGGCAACCCGGTCTGGATCGGGTCCACCGGCTACGAGGAGCACACGCCGGCCCTGCTCGACGACGTGCAGATCTGGAACGTGGCCCGCACCCGGGAGCAGATCCGGGCGTCGATGCGGGACGGGCTGCGCGGGGACGAGCCGGGGCTGGTGGGCTGGTGGCCGATGGACGGGCCCGAGCCGCTGGCCGACCGGTCGCCTCACGGGAACCACGGGAGGCTGGAGGGCGCCGCCACCGTGCACGACCGGGGCATCCCGGCTGACGAGGGCCACGCGCCGGAACAGGTGCTCTGGCTGCTGCCGCTGGCCGAGGCGGCCGCTGCGCGCTGATCCGCCATCCCATCGGCCGCACTGACGCGGCCGGCGGCGCGATGCCGTGCTGCCGCGGGGTGACCGTCCGCTCTACGCTGCCGCCTCGATCGAGCGAACCGCCTCCGACCAGTCCCGCCACAGATCGCCGCTGGGGTCCCGCTTGACCACCTCGTCCGGCACCGACTCGGTGGTCTTGGCGAAGGCGTAGATCGTCGCCTGGCGGATCACGTCGCGGCGCTGGTTCTGACCGGCCATGTGCAGGAGGTTCGCGTGCCAGAGCACGACCGAGCCCGAGGGGCCGGCCGTCTCCACCGGCTCGGTGTCGGCCTTGATCTCCGGGAGGGGGGGCGCGGTGTACCCGTTCCACTCCGGCGAGCCCTCCGGCACGGCGGGCGGCGGGCAGTCCCGGTGCAGGGCCTCCCGGTGGTCCCAGATGCGCCGGTGGCTCCCCGGGAACAGGGTCAGGCCGCCGGCCCTCTCGGGCAGGTCGTCGATGTAGGCGGCGATCTGGATCCGCCAGCGCGTCTCGTAGAGGGCCTCGGCGTGGGCGCCGCGGTAGTGGGCGGGGGGCGGCGGGCTGTTCGGGAGGGTGCAGTAGAGCCCGCGCGTGCCCTGGGCCGTCATCCAGGTGGGCCCGGTCTTCGGCAGGCGCACCTGCTCGGTCCGGCCCGTGGCCGGACCGGTCCACTTCTCGGGCTCGCCGCCGAGGTGGGGATCGAAGCCCCCGAGGGTCCCTTCGGTCAGCAGGCACGGGCCGATGGTCTCGCCGGCCTCGTCGGCGCCCGCGGGCCACACCACCTCGCCCTCGCCCAGCAGCTGCTCGGCGACGCCCCACAGGGCTCGGGGCGCCAGATCCAGCAGCAGCTCCTCGACTCCGTTGCGGATGTAGTACCGGTGGTTGCTGCCGGAGAAGTACGGATCGCCCCCGGTGTCGGCGCGCGGGTAGGAGGCCTTCTCCTCCTCGGAGAAGGGGACCCAGGTGGCGGGATCGTCACGTCGCATGGCGGGGCGGTGCTCGCCGATGATCTCCCACATCTGGTCCCGGGCCCGGCGGCACAGGTCCGGGTCGAGCACTCCCGGCAGGATCAGCATGCCGTCGCGCTTGAACAGAGCGATCTGCTTCTCGGTGAGGGGGTCGACCTGGTGCAGGTCGGGCGAAGGTCGAGTCATGGGGACGGCTCCTGAGGGGTGGACGCATCGGCGGCGGGAGTGTCGTATTGTGTGCTGCCGGGAGGCCGGGCTCAAGTGGCCGCCGACGGCGACGGCGTCGACAGGCGCCCGGGAGCCCGGACTCGCCTCGGAAGGGAGGGTTTTCCGATGAGCGACCGACGGACCGCCACCAGGGGACTCAGGCACGCCCTCCTCCTCCTGCAGGCCCTGGGCCTGACCGCCTGCGGGCCGAATCTCGACGACCTGGTGGAGCGGCTCGAAGACCCGGAAGAACGGGAATCGGCGCGCCAGGAGCTGCTGCTGGCCACCGACCGCGCCGTGCCGCCGCTGCTGGCGGCCCTCGAGGATCCCTCCCGGGGCGCTGCGCGCCCCCACCTGGTCGACATCCTGCTCAGCCTGATGACGCGGGTCGAGGACGGACGCATCCTCCCCCGTCTGGAGCACCACCTGCTCACCGACGGCGACCCCGCGGTCCGCGCCCGCATCGCCCGGGGGCTGGGGGTCCAGAGGCGCCTCGAGGCCGCGGGCGCCCTCCTGCAGGCCCTGGAGGCAGAGTCGGATCCTTCTGTCCTCCATGAGTGCCTCCTGGCCCTGAACCGTCTCGACGCACTGGACGAGGACCTGCGAAGGCGGATCCACGCCCAGGCGCTGAGGTTCGCGGGCTCCAGCCACAGCGGCACCCGCATGGAGGCCCGGATCCGGCTCGCCGGGGCGGTGGACGAGTTCCTGGCCGCCGCCCGCAAGGCCGAGCTCGAGGCCGATCTGGACCTGGCGGCGGATCTCTACCGTCAGGCCGTCGCTGCCTGGCCCGGCGGCAAGCGAGCCAACTACCGGCTCGCCCGGCACCTCTACGACCACGGCCAGGTCGACGAGGGTCTGGAGCGTCTGCGGCAACACGGCATGCTCCTGGACGTTCCCCGGTTGCGGTCGGAGCCGCGCATCGACGGACGGCTCGACGAGACCGTGTGGGCCGAGGCGGCGCGGGCCGACACCTTCTACCAGTTCAGCGGGACCCACAATGCCGCCGTGTCCTCCGATCTGCGGAGCGAGTTCCTCGTGGGCTACACGTCCGAGGCCCTGTTCCTCGGGTTCCGGGGGTTCGACGATCAGCTCGACAGCCTCGTGGTCACGGACAGCGGTCACGACGAACACATCTTCAGGGAGGACATGGTGGAACTCTTCATCGATGCGGACCTCGATCGTCGGGACTACGTGCACAGCGGGGTCAACACGAGGGGGGTCGTATCGGACAGGTTCATATCCGGGAGAGGCGGTATCGACCGTGAATGGGAGGCCGACGGCCGGGCGGCCGCCCATGTCGGGGACGATCTCTGGTCGGTGGAATACCGGCTGGAGTTCGGACAGCCGCAGCTGCCGCGGCCGAAGCCCGGGACGGTCTGGGGGGTCAACTTCGTGCGGACTTTCCGCGGGCGGGAGTACACACAGTGGGTCCGCACCTTCGGCATGAACGCGCACAGCCCAGACGAGTTCGGCGCGCTGTTGTTCCGCTGACCACAATGGACCCCGCGGAGAGTGTGAGGATCAAGCTGGAGGCGGCCTTCGAGCGGCGGGAGGGCCGCAGGTTGACCCGCCGGGAGCGGGAGTTCGTCACCGCCGCCGCTCACAGGGCGAGCGACGACAGCCACGCCGAGTGCGACGTGCCCCGGATGAAGGCCCTCCTGAAGGAGGACCCTACCCTGGTGGACACCGTCGGACCGCTGGCCCTGGTGCCGGCCACCGTCTACCACGGGACCCACGAAGCGGTGCGGTTCCTGCTGGAGCAGGGCGTCGACCACCTCTACGACTGCCAGACGGGGATGGACCGCCGGCACGAGTACCACCCGGTCTTCCGGGCCTTCGCCAACGGCAACCTCGAGTCCCTGCGGACGCTCTTCGATGCGGGGGTCTCCAACGCCAACGTGGTGAACGCCAAACCCAGGGGCATCCCCGGCCACGCGACCCTGCTCTACGGGTGCATCGGCAGGCCGCGGGAAGTGGCGGAGTTCGTCCTCGGGTACGGAGGCGACCCGGAAGCCGAGCTGACCGGCAACGGCGAACGGGGCCGGACGGTGCTGCAGGACGCCGTGGCGCCGCCCTTCGACGGCGCCTTCTCACCCTGGCACAATCCCCGGCTGTGGGGGGAGCGGATGCGGTTCGCCGAGTTCCTTCTCGAGCGCGGGGCGTACTACGACGTCTACTCGGCCTGCGGCCGGGACGACCTGGACCGCGTGCGGGAACTGGTGGGGAGAGGGGAGGCGGCGGTCACCGACCGCCACGAGGCCGGCATGACGCCGCTCCACTGGGCGGTGCGGGGCGATGCCCGCCGCTGCGCGGCCTGGCTGCTGGCCAAGGGAGCCGAGGTCGATGCCGCGACCGGGACCGACCGCACGCCCCTGCACCTGGCCGCGGAGTGGGGACACACGGAGATGATCTGGCTGTTGGCCTCCCACGGCGCCGACCTGGACCGGCCCGACTCGAAGGGGCGCACGCCCCTGCACCGGTCGACCTACACCGGCGAGGTGGAAGCGGCGGAGATCCTGATCGTCCTCGGGGCCGACACCTCGATGGAGACCCCCGCGGGGAGGACCGCCATCCAGCTGGCCCGGTTCGGGTGCAGGTTCCTGAAGGAGTCGCCGTGAACGCGGGGCGGGGCAACCCTACTTCTGCGTCGGCACCCGGCGGGACCAGTCCTGGCCGTCGACCCACAGCTGCTGGTCGCGGGCCATCTGCTGGCCCTTCTCGTAGTAGGTGGGATTCGCCGACAGGGGGTGGTTGGCGCGGATCGCCCCCTCGGGAAAGAGGTACCAGTCCTCGCGGTCGACGCGGTAACCGCGGATGTGGGCGCGGGGCGCGTCGTCGGTGACATAGTTGACCACGTAGAGGGCGCCGTCGGGCAACTGCACCCAGCCCGAGTAGCCGCTGTCGGCCGACAGGGCGCGGTCGTTGTCGAGAAAGGCGAAGCGGGCCTCGGTCTCGCCCTGGTACTGCTCCGGGTCGGCCGGGGCCCCGCCGGGGGCGGGAGCGCCGCGCAGGGCCTCGGCCGCGGTCTCCACGTAGAGGCCCAGGGAGGTCGACAGGCCGCAGGCGACCCGGTAGGTGACGGCCACCTCCCCCGAGCGCAGGCGTCCCACCGAGGGGCGGCCGAGGCAGCTCGTCATCCGGGTCCGCACCGGCGTCGACCAGGCCCGGCCGCCGTCCCCGGAGAAGCTCTTCCAGGCGCCCAGGCCCTCGCCGTCCTCGCGCAGGTAGCAGACCAGGGTGCCGTCGTCCATCTCGGCGAAGTCCCCCTCGTTCAGCCTCCAGGGGCGCCCGGTCCAGGGCGATCCCTCGGGGTCCGGGATCCGGAAGGGCCCGTCCCAGGTGCGGCCCTGGTCGCCCGAGAGGAAGCAGGTCGGCGCCTCCACGTAGTCCTCCACGCCCTTCGGACCCGGCCACTGCTCGGTGACGCCGACGATCAGGTCGCCGCTGGACAGCTCCTTGATCGAGGGGACGATGCCCTCGGTGAGGCCGGTCTCCTCCGGCCCCTCCCAGGTCGCCCCGTGGTCGCGGCTGCGCAGCAGCAGGATCATGCACGGGTGCGGCTCCAGGTACTCCTCGAAGGTCTCCCTCAGCAGCAGGTCGACGACGAGCAGCAGGGTGCCGTCGCCGCAGGCGGCGATGCGCGAGCAGTTGAGCCGGCCCAGCCCCCGGGCCGTCTCCTCCTCGGTGCGCTCGACCACCACCTGGCGTGGGCCCCAGGTCAGGCCGCGGTCGAAGCTGCGGCGCACGATGACGCGCGAGAAGGGGCGCGAGCTGTGTCCCATGCTCTCGCGGTAGGTGCAGACCAGGGTGCCGTCGGCGGCCCGGGCCACGTCGGCGAAGGCCTCGTAGATCTCGTCGTTGCGGGATACGGTGATCGTCTGCATGGCTCGGCCAAGGTCGGACGCCGCGCGGCCGGGGTCAACGTTTGGAGGGCCTCCGCACCGGGCGGTATCTTGAGCCTCCATGAGCCAGAGCAGCCCCGAAGGCTCCGGGTTCGAACGTCCCTTCCCCGCCCTGACGCCGGCCCAGCGCTACCATCTCGACGTGTACGGCTACGTCGTCGTGCCCGGCACCTTGAGCGCCGACGAGACCGGCCGTCTGCTGGAGGCGATGCAGCGGCTCAAGGCCGACCTGGCGGCGGCGGGGGAGGGCGCCGTGGTCCGCGGCTGCCGGCTGAGCGCCGACCGGCCCCGCCACCGGCACTTCGCCCACATCCTCGAGGCGGACCCGGCGATCTACGACTACCTCACCCACCCGCGGCTGGTGGGCATGGCCGAGGAGCTGGTGGGCGGCGAGGTGCGGCTCGAGGAGTCGGAGGCGGTCATGAACGAGCGCGATCCCGACGATCCGCCGCAGCCCGGGGACGGCTTCGGCTTCCACACCGGCACCCGTCCCGACCTGGGGACCTACACCGAGAACGGCCTCTTCCACTGCACCTTCGTCAAGACCCTGACCAACCTCACCGAACTGGGGCCCGACGACGGCGGCACGGTCTGCATCGCCGGCAGCCACAAGATCAAGGCGCCGCGCGACGAGATCATCGCCTGCGCGTACGAAGACCCGTCGCTCATCCACCAGGTGGAGGCGCCGGCCGGCTCGACCATGCTCTTCGGCGAGTCCCTGATCCACGCCACGGGGCACATCCGCTCGGACCGGGAGCGCGTCATCGTCATCGGAGGGTACACGCCGACCATGTTCCAGGCCTGGAACGGCCAGGAGCCCGGCGCCGCCTTCGTGGCCGACGCGCCGGAGGAGCACCGGCCGCTGCTGTCGGGCAGCCGCCGCTGGAGCTGGCAGCAGCGGCACCGGAGCCTGGGGATGCCGCGGGCGGATGCCTAGAAGGCCGGCATCTCCACCTTCTGCGGGCGGCCGCTGCCGATCGAGTCGATGATGCGTTCCACCAGCAGGGTCGAGCGGATGCCCTCGCGGGAGCTGATGGCGGGCTCCGTGCCGGAGCGGACGGCGGCCACGAGGTCGCCGATGCGCGGCACCGGTCCGGGCTTGACCGTCTCGCTCACCAAGTCGCCCGAATCGGGGTCGGGGGCGGTGAAAGTGGCGGTCCCGAAGTGCTCGTGGAGGACGGCGGTGCCGGCGCCGTCGAAAAACTCGAAGAACCACTTCGACAACAGCTCGTTGCGGCCGGCGTCGGTCATCAGGAAGGTGGCCACCGAGCCGTTGCCGAAGCGCAGGGTGGCAGCCGCCGTGTCGACCATCTCCGGGCTGCCGAGCTGCCCGGGGTGGGTGACCTGGCCGCCGGTGGCGTAGACCTCCACCGGGTCGTCGTCGTGGATCCAGCAGAGCAGGTCGAGGGCGTGGACGCCGACATCGTAGAGGGGGCCGCCGCCGACCTCGGGGTGCCAGCGCCAGGTCGTCAGGTCGGCGGGCGCCTGGGTGCACTGGCCGTGGCTGACCAGGGGCCGGCCGAGGCGCTCGCGCACGGCCCGGGCGGCGCCGGAGAAGCGGATGGAGAAGTTCAGCATCAGGCGACGGTCCGCGGCCTGGCGCGCCGCCTCGATGCGAAGGCAGTCGGCCACGGTCATGGCCATCGGCTTCTCGAGCCAGAGGTGCTTGCCGGCCTCGAGGGCGGCCACCGCCAGGTCGGCGTGGGAATCGTGGGCCGTGGCGATGGAGAGGATGTCGATCCCGGGGTCGGAGAACAGCCGCTCCGGGTCGGTGGTGTGCACGGCGCCCTCGTGCTCGGCGGCGAGTCTCTCGGCGGAACCTGGATCGACGTCGCAGAAGGCGCGCACGGCGACTTCGGGGTGCTCCGCCGCGCCGCGGGCGTGGCCCCGGCCGGCGCCGCCGCAGCCGATGAGGCCCCAGCCAAGGGGCGTATCCGTCATGTCATGGGCTCCTTTTCGAGGGGGCCGGAGAATAAGGGAGAGGGAGGATGAGACTCAAGTTCGCGTTTCTCGGCGCCTGGCACAGCCACGCCTCCATGCACGTGGAGGAGGCCCACCGCCGCCCCGACGAGTTCGAGCTGCTGGGCATGTACGACCCCGACGACGAGGTCATCGCCCGCAGGCAGGAGCGCTGGGCGGGACAGGGAGGGCCGCTGCCGGTCTTCCCCTCCGTGGAGGCGGTGCTGGCCAGCGACGCCGAGGCGGTCGTCGTCGAGGGCCACGTCTACCAGAACCTCGACTACGCCGAGGCGGCCCTGCGGGCGGGGAAGCACGTCCTGCTCGAGAAGCCGGCGGGCGTCGACCTGGCCCAGTTCTCGCGGCTCCAGGACCTGGCGGCTCAGGCCGGCCTGCAGCTGCACCTGGCCTACATGTGGCGCTACAACGCCGCCGTCCGCGAGCTGCTGCGCCTGGCCGCCGCCGGCGCCCTCGGCCAGGTCTACCAGTTCCGGGGCCACATCCCCAAGCCGATGGGCTGGCATCCGCAGCTGGCCGAGGAGTTCACCGTCTACCACGGCGGCGTCTACTTCGAGATGGCCGGCCACCTCCTCGACCTGATGGTGACGATGATGGGGGAGCCCCTGCGCGTGCACTCGGCCCTCGCCTGCCATTACGGCGACCGTTCCGAGGTCGACAACGCCGTGGTCGTCCACGAGTGCCGGGACGGGCTCGGCACGGTGGACACCACGGCCATGCAGATCGGCATGGACCGCCGGCTGGAGGTCCACGGCACCGCCGGCACGGCCCTCCACGAGCCCCTGGGCTCCGACGGTTTGCGCGTGTTTCTGAAGAGCCCCGTCGACGGCTACCCCGCCGGGGAGTGGGTCACCGCCGACCGCGCCCGGGGCGAGACCGACCCCACCCTGCTGCGGGAGCTGGCCGCCTGCATCCGCGGCGGCAAGGAGCCCGACTACGGGGCCGACCACGACCTGGCCGTGCAGCGCACCCTGCTGGCCGGCTGCGGGATTTCCGACGGCAACGCCCTGCGCAAGGAGCCGCCTTCCTGAGCCCCCGTCCCCCGGGGCGGCATTTGCCGGGGCGGGCTCCGGGCGCCCAACTTACCCGCACCAACCGGGAGGGAGACGATGCACAGACCGCGGCTGATCCACTACAGCGACGCTCACCACTACCACGCCAAGCGGATCGAGCCGCCGGCGAGCCTGCACATGCTTCAGTGGCCGGTGGACGAGCTGGCCGGCACCGGGGCGGACACCCTCGCCCTCGGTCTCGGCTACGGCGACGTGTTCTTCCACGACACCAAGGTGGGCCGCTCCGTGGGGCAGTGGAAGGAGACCTGGGAGTCCTACATCGACTGGCGCATCATGCGCATGGTCGAGGAGGGCCGGCGTCTGGGCACCGACCAGGTGCGGGCCTGCATCGAGCGAGGCCGCGAGCTGGGGGTGCGCGTCGTCCCGAGCCTGAAGATGCAGGACTCGCACAGTCCCGGGGCCCAGCGCTGCGGCCGCCTGAAGTGGGAGAAGGGCGCCGAGGTCAGCATCGGCGAGGAGGGCCGCCACCTCTTCGGCTACGACTTCGCCCTCGCCGAGGTGCGCGACTACAAGCTCGCCCTGCTGCGGGAGCTCCTGGAGGACTACGGGCCCCACGGTCTCGAGCTCGACTTCCTCTTCGGCACCCAGTACTTCAAGACCGGCGAGGAGAGCGCCGCCGAGATCATGAGCGGCTTCATCGCCGACCTGCGCAAGCTCATGGACGAGACCACCCCCGACGGCGGGGAGCGGCTGCCCCTGATGGTGCGCGTCGACCTGCAAGAGGAAGTCAACCGGGCCGCCGGTCTCGACGTGACCGGCTGGCTCGAGGCCGGGATCGTCGACCATGTCGTCGGCCAGGACGGGTGGATCCTCACCGACACCGAGCCCAAGCCGACGTGGCTGCCCCGGGCGGCCAACGCCGCCGGCGCCGCCGCCTACTACCGGCCGCCGCGCCGAGTCCTGCACGAGGCCGTCCCCTTCCTGCACATCGAGATGTGGCGGGCCCTGCAGCAGAGCCTGGCCCTCGACGGCTGGGCCGGCCTCTACCACGGGTACATGCCCTGGCCCTTCGCCGACGAGGAGCACGCCTTCCTGCGGGAGATGGCCTACCCGGAGACCACGGAGCGCCGCGACAAGCGCTACTTCCTGCAGCCGCGGGAGGGCCCGGCCGAGGGCGAGACGACCACGCCCCACCGGGTCCTGCCCCTGCCCCTGGAGGCGGGCGAGGTCCTGCGCGTCCCCATCCACGTGGCCGACGACGTCGACGCGGCCCGAGCCGACGGGGAGATGCGCAAGCCGGTCCTCACCCTCCTCTTCCACTTCTACTGCATCGAGGACGACGTCGAGATCCGCTTCAACGGGCAGACGCTGGACGTGGCCGACGCGGAGATCACCGACGAGCGCGCCCTGTTCTACCCGGTGCGCCTCTACGGCACCCAGGAGCTCCAGGCGCCGATGGCCGGCTCCTATCACTGGTTCCGCTTCCGGCTGGACGTGGACAGCGTGCGCCGCGGGGAGAACATCGTCGAGGTGGACGTGAAGAGCTGCGAGCCCCGGGCCGCGTTCACCCGCTCCCTGAGCGGCGTCGAGCTCTACATGCGCTACCGCGACATGGAGCGTCCCCTCGGCCTCAAGCAGGACCGCATCGGACCCAAGTCGACGTGACCGCCCTCCCACAGCGGGAGATCGAGGCCCTCGGCGCCGCCTTCGACGGGCGCTTCGGCTTCTACGCGGAGGACCTCGCCTCTGGGGCCACGGCCTCGGTCAACGCCGGTCAGCGGTTCCCCACGGCGAGCGTCTGCAAGGTGCCGGTCATGGTCGAGCTCTTCCGCCAGGCCGCGGCCGGGGAGTTGTCCCTCTCGGAGCGCCGGCGGCTGGCCGGCCCCATCAGCACCCACGGCTCCGGCGGCCTGGGCCTGGCCCTCGACGAGCCCGAGCTGACCCTCCTCGACTACTGCCGCTTCATGATCCACGTCAGTGACAACGTGGCCACCGACATGCTCATGGGGGTGGTGGGACTCGACAAGGTGAACCGAACCATGGAGGGCCTCGGCTTCGGGGACCTGCGCACCAACAGCACCATGAGCCGCTACCACTACGCCATGGTGAACATGGCGGACCGGACCCCGAGTCCGGAGGCGGACGGCGAGATGGCGCGGCGCATGAAGGAGGAGGGCCTCGACTACGACAGTTGGCCCTACCACGACGCGCCCGACAACAACGTCGCCTCCCCGGCCCACATGGGCGGCCTGCTCAAGGCCCTCCACCGGGGCCGGGTGGTCGACGAGGCCGCCTCGGCGCAGATGGTGGAGCTGCTGAAGAGCGGCCGCGACCGGCGCATGCTGCCCCGCCACGTCGACCCCGGCGTGGTGATCGCCCACAAGTACGGCTCCAGCGGACGGATCAAGGGGGACGTGGGTATCCTGTTCCTGCCGTCGGGTCCGCTGGTGGCGGCCGGCTTCGCCACCGCCGCCGGCGACGAGGCCGACGGCGCCGAGGTCATCGCCGAGGCCTGCCGTCTGGCCGTGGAGAGCCTTTCACCCGAAAGCCTGAAGGAGAGGGACGAGTGATTCGACTGAGCATGATGGCGCGCGAGGGGGCGGGAGCCCCCATCGACGAGACCGTGGACCTGGCCGCCGAACTGGGCCTCGACGGAATCGACATCCACCTCTCGGGCCTGGACCGGGACCCGGAGCGGCTCAAGGCCGTGCGCTGGCACTGCGTGCGGCGGGGCCTGACCATCGGCTACGCCGGCTCCGGCTCCTACGCCGGCCCCCCGGAGGAGAAGGAGCAGCGCCTGGCCCAGGGCCGGCAGGACGTGGACACGGCGGCGCAGTTGGGCGCCCAGATGGTGCGCGTCTTCGCCCGCGCCAAGTGGCCGGATTCCGTGGAGGAGCAGGAGCGCCTGTGGGCGCCCATGGTGGCCAGCTTCCAGGAGCTGTCCGACTACGCCGCCGCCCAGGGGGTGACCCTGGCCCTGCAGAACCACGACGAGAGCAGCTTCTGCATGACCGCCAGGCAGGCCCTGCGCATCCTCGGCGACGTGGACCGCCCGAACTTCCACTTCCTCATGGACACGGGACAGTGGAAGGGGGCGATCGGCTCCCACGTGCGAGGGGAGTTCGACCCGGACGTCGACCTCTACGAGGACTACCTGCGGCCCACGGCGCCCCACGCGATCTACGTGCGCGCCAAGATCTACAAGATCGACGCCGGGCACGAGGAGTGGATCGACTACCCGCGCGTGGTCCGCCTCCTCCAGGAGGTCGGGTTCAACGGCTCCCTCGGCATGGTCTTCGAGATCGGGGACCGCAACAGCTGCGGCTGGGAGGAGTGCGTCCGCCTCGCCGCGCGGCACCTGCGCCAGGTGCTGAACGAGGCCCAGGGAGGATGACCGGCGTCCTCGCCAGGAGCGGGGCGAGAGCGATGGTCCCGCTCCTGGCCGCGGCCATGGCGGTTCTCGCCGGCTGCGGCTCGGACTCCGACAAGGGGGTCTCCGTCGACGAGCGGGCCCCGGCCTTCACCCTGCCCGCCGCCGACGGGGACTCCGTCTTCCTCTCCGACCTGCTGGAGGATCGGGCCGCCGCGGTGCTCGTGTTCTACCGGGGGTTCTTCTGAGGTCTCTGCAGGGCCCAGCTAGGTGAGCTGGCAGAGTCCCACCCCGCCTTCGTGGAGCGCGGCGTATCGCTGGCGGCGATCAGCACCGATGATCTCGAGGACGCGCGCAACATGGCGGAGCTCAGCGGCGCCGGCTTCCCCATCCTCTCCGACGAGGACGGCGCCGTGGCCCGGGACTACGGGGTCTACAACCTCCTGAACGACGGCGTCGCCGCGCCGTCCGCCTTCATCATCACCCCGGACCGGCGCATCGTCTGGAGGTTCGTGGGGGAGAGCATCTCCGACCGCCCGGCGGTCGAGGAGATCCTGGCCCAGGTGGACGAGGTGGTGCGGTAAGGCCCTTACAGTGCCTAGTCGCACTTGCTGCTCCCTATCGTCGCGTCGAGGCATCCTGATGTATCAGAGCGCGGAAAGACTTCGCCATCGTTGAACCTGCGCGTCTGCCGTCTCTCCCTTGTCACTCCAAGTGTCCCAGCGTTCGATGGCGATGCTGTAGCGACAATGCCACTTCCCAAGGATTCAGGATAGTCGTCTGTCGTCAAGCTCAGCGATAAGGGCCCCTCGAGATTTCAGGGTGCGTGTAGCGCCAATCAGTGCAAGCGCAGAGTACCATGCGATTTCCATGAATTCACGAAGGGTATCAAGTGATTCAGGCGAGGCCCCATGATGTATGAAGTCAGAGCGTATCCTATAGGCATCTCTTGTTGTCTGCACAATCTCCTTCCTCTTGGGCAGGTCCCTCGCTATAAGGAATGCAATCCGCTCGGAAAGATTCTGGGCGATTGATTCATTCGGATCTTTCAGAAGCACGCTCTCTAAGCCCACTAGGATGTAGACTAGTTTGTCGGCAGGATCCTTGGCTATAGTGCACCTTGAGTAGAGCAGAAGAGCTTCGAGTACAACCTGTTCCAGGTCGGACCTGTTCTCGGAAAGCAGTATCTCATGCACACGCTCAAGACCAATCCTATAGGCATCATCAATCGCTGTCGAAGATAGTACTGTGGGTTGATCGCCTGGTCCTAGGAGCGCTTCATGGAGGCCACTGAACTCCCCTCCCTCGAACCTAAGAATGAAGGAAGAGTCTGAATGTCCGGTGCCCCACAGAACGCAGGGCGAAGTCATGTTTGGGAGCAGCGAAGACTGAGTGAAAACCCTCAGAAGGCTAAGCGACCTCTGAGCCTCTTCAAGTATGAGATCATGAGCCCGCTGCTCTTCAGTTTCTGCCTCCAGCATCGCAGCAGTATATCCCTGGATTGGTCGAATCCGCCGTTCGTAGAATTCCTTGATCGCGCATTCCCTGTCCGGGGCGCGTGAGATTGCCTGTTTCTCCCAAGCATCTATGCGCTGGCCTTCTATGGGCTCAAAGCGCACCAATCCTAGGGTGAAGGCTTTCTCGATGCATAGAGATCGAATCGGTGCGAAGACTTGGAGCAGACGTACACGCTTCCTTGCTTCCAAGGTGAAGAACTCGACGAAGTTGTGAGTGATGAGTCCAGTCGAGTATTGACGTACCCAGTCACAAATGATCTCTTCTATTGCCTTGCGTGACAAGGAAACGCGAATCTCCTTGGACTTTAGGAGCTGGGTAGCAAGAGTGATGACGCTTCTATAGTTCTCCTCGGATATGGAGTAACGCTGAGATTCGTCGTACCACTCGTGCGTGACCTTGTTTCCTTCTGAATCGGATAGACCAGTGGTAATCTCGCCAATGATGTCCGCCTCAGTGATCACAGCAGAGACGTGAAAATCAGGCGATCGAGGTGAGGTGTCTGTGGCTTCCTTGGTGGAGCGGATCTCACTGACCGGGGTCACAGATGTGTCCTTACAGATGGACAGGGCTCTACGATTCAGGTTCAAGGCGGCGTCTGGGTGTATTTCAGGCCTGAACATGCTTCATGTCCCCAAGAGGAGTTGGGTGCCTGTTTCGAAGTGGTGCACTTAGGTCCACGCCACCCCTACGTCCCCCAGTCGAACACCACCCCGAGGTACTCCTCCCGCCGGTGGGCGAGCCCGTCGTACATCCGCTGGCACTCCGCCGGCGGGACCAGGTGCGTGAGCAGGGGCTCCACCCGCAGCCGGCCCCCGGCGATCCAGTCGGCCAGCTGGCGGTAGTTGCTGTCCAGGTCGCGGGTGCGCTCGGTGGGGTGCTGCGGCCAGCGCCATTCGAGGGCGCCGATCATGCGGATCGCCTCGAGGTGGATGCGCAGGAGCATGGGGGTGACGTCGAAGGAGGCCCGGGCCCGCGGGCTGCCGAGGAGGATCACCTCGCCGTGGCGGGCGGTGCAGTCCACGGCCTGGGCGATCACCTCGCTCACGCCGATCGCCTCTACGGTGACGCGCGCCCCCTCGCCGCCGGTCCACTCCCTCACGGTCTCCACCAGGTCCTCGCCCGGCGGATGGATGACGCGCTCGACGCCGCACTGGCGGGCGCGCTGCAGCCGCAGGCCGGAGAGGTCGGCCACGGCTACGTCGGCGCCGGCCAGGCGGAAGAGCTGGGCGGCGAGGTTGCCCACCAGGCCCATGCCGATGACGAGGACCGCGTCCCCCGGCTGCACCGAGGAGGAGCGCAGGGCCGAGATCGACACCCCGGCCATGCGCGCGAAGACGAGGTGCTCCCCCGGTGGTCCGTCCGGCACGGGTAGGGCGAAGCGGCCGGCGTCCGCTTTCGCATGTGACGCGTGGCGGGCGAAGGTGAGGACCCGGTCCCCGGGGGCGCAGCCGAGGTCGGGGGAGCCGGCGGCGAGGACCCGGCCGAGGTTGCCGTAGCCGGTGCCGCGGGGGTAGCGGCCGGCGTCGCCGAAGGGCATCTGTCTCACCAGGCCGGTGAAGCCGGCGCCCTCGGTGCCGGCGGAGACGATGGAGTGCTCCGTCTCCACCAGGATCTCGTGGGGGGCCAGATCCTCGTCGAGATCGGCCTCCTGCAGCTCGATCCGCCCCGGCTCGACGACGACCAGCTCCCGGGTCTTCACCGGTGCATCCCCTCGGTGTCGAAGAGGCCGAAGACGAAGGCTTCCTCGAGGGGCTCGAAGAACAGCTCCCCGTCGTCGCCGTCGTCGAGGTACTCCCGCATGTACTTCGTCCACTCCTCCAGGATCGGGTACTCCCGGCTGGCCTCCCAGTCGGCCCGAGTGGGGGCGCAGGCGAAGAGGAAGAGCAGGTCGCCGTGGCGGTAGATGCCCATGCTGACGCCGTGGTCGGCCATAGAGCGGTTGATCTCGGGCCACAGCTCGTCGTGGGCCTTCTTGTAGCCGGCGTAGCCGCCGGGGCGCAGTCGCATGACGAGGGCGGTGGAGTACATGTGCGGTCTCCTGATCGGGTCGGGGCGAAGGGCTATACTTGCTGCCTGCGGTTCAAATCGTAGTCACAGGAGAGAGAGGATGCGACCGGGCAACGTCCATTTCGGGGAGCTGACGAGGAAGGAGTTCAACGACGCCGTGGCAGACGGCACGATCGAGGCCGGCATCGTGCCCACGGGGGCCACCGAGCAGCACCAGGACCACCTGGCCATGATCCACGACACGGCGTCGGTCACCGAGATCGTCCGCCGCGCGGCCCTGCGGTTCTGGCCGCGGGTGGTGGTGACCCCCACCATCCCCATGACGGTCTCCGAGCACCACATGGCCCGGGGCGGGGCCCTCACGGTGCGCGCCGAGGTCCACATGGAGACGGTCCACGACGTCTGCGACAGCCTCATGCGCCTCGGCGTCGGCAAGGTGATGGTGGTCAACGGCCACGGCGGCAACAAGAGGAAGAACATGGAGACCAAGGCCCCCGAGGGACTGGCCCGGCTCGACGCCATGGGGGTGCGCTACGTGACCTACTGGGAGACGGTCAGCCAGGAGTGGTACGAGGCCAACCTCGAGCTGGAGCGCTCGGCGGGCCACGCCGGCGAGTTCGAGACCTCCTTCGCCCTGGCGCGCTTCCCGCAGCGGGTCCGCGTCGGCGGCGTCAACTACGACAACGCGAAGAAGGCCAGCCTCGACAAGGGCAAGGCGATCCTGCAGGCCGTGGTGGACGGGGTGGCCGGGGAGGTGGAGGCCATGCTCGACGGGGAGAAGGGCGCCGGCTCCTGAGGCGGGGGGAGACGGCCGGCGCGGTGGCCTAGGGCAGGCGGAGCTTCGCCAGGTAGATGCAGGCCTTGCCCTCGTGGGAGGAGTAGTAGCTCATCCACAGCAGGCCTTCGTGCCAGACCATGCCCGGGTAGGAGCAGTCGCCGCCGCTCGGCAGCCGCATCACCGGCTCGTACTCCGTCTCCGTCATCCGCGACAGGACGGTGGCGGCGCCGCCGTCGAGGTGCCGGCCCCGGGCGCAGGCCCACATGCGGCCACCGGGAAGCACGAGGAAGTTCGGGCCCCCCATGCGCTCCTCCAGCTCCGTCCACTCGAACTCCCGGTACGGCGGTGAGCTGACGCCGATCCAGTTGGGCCGGACGAGGGCGACCATGCGCTCGTCGTCCAGGATCCTCACCGTCGTCTCGCTCGCCGTCCAGGTCTCCCGGGGCAGAAAGAACTCGGTGAGCCACTCCCACTCGAGGCCGTCCCGGGTGCGGTAGAGGAACCCCCGGCGCGGGTAGCTGCCCTCGCCCAGCTTGGAGACCCCGTAGCCGACCTCCCCGTGCCAGGTGACCCGCCACAGCCAGTGGTCCTCGGCCAGGAAGCGGGCCGGCGCCGTCCAGCTCACCCCGTCGTCCGAGAAGCAGACCCTCGGGGAGCGCGTCAGGTAGTTGTTCTCCTCGTCGTAGACGCAGGCGCAGGTGAGCAGCACCATGCGGCCGTCGGGCCGCACCGACAGCTTCGGGTCCCGCAGGTCGACGCCGGGCTCGGCGACCTCGGCAACGCGGGTCCAGCCGGCGCCGTCCTCCGAGGAGAGGACCCGCAGGGTACCCAGGCTGGGGCCGTGATCGAGAGCCTCGCGGAAGGTGCACCACCAGCGGCCGCCATGCCGCAGCAGGTCGGTGAAGGCGCTGTGGGGGGCCTCGTCCCAGACCCGGGTGAGAGAGAGCAGCTCCGGCTTCATGGCATCCTCACTTGAGCAGGGTCACCCGTCCCGCCGCGATGAACCTCTCGCCGCAGACGAGGCGGTACACGTAGGTGCCGCTGGCCGCCGGGCGCCCCGTGCCGTCGCGGCCGTCCCAGGCGACGGCGTATGCGCCTCCGCTCACCATCTCGTCGAAGAGGCGCCTCACCCGCTGGCCCGTCAGGTCGTGGACGTCCAGCCGCGCCGCCTGGCGCGCCCCTTCCGGCACGGTGAAGCGGATCGTCGTGGAGGAGTTGAAGGGGTTGGGGAAGGCCCGGTCCAGGGAGAAGCCCCCGGGCCGGGAGACGGAGAGCTCGCCGACGGCGGTGAGGTCGGGGCCGGTGTAGCGGATCACGTAGATCGCCCCGGAGTTGCGGTCCGAGTTGCCGAGCCCGCCCCGGTTGGAGATGTCGGCCACGTAGAGCCGGTCGCCCGAGGAGAGCAGCCCGTCCAGGTGGCCCACGGCGGGCTCCTCGTTGCTGATGAAGTGGAAGTACTCCCGCGTCTCCAGGTCGACGTAGACCAGGGGGTTCTCCTCGTTGGCGAGGCCGCCCCGGAAGAACTGGCCGTGGAAGCCGACGAAGAGCCCGTTGTTGAGGCCCGGCGGGAACCCGGGCGGGGCGAAGGCGATCTCGTTCGGGCCCTCGGCCTCGGAGCCGGTGGCCGGGTCGGGCAGGGGCAGGAAGGCGACCAGGGGCGGGATGGCGCCGCCGCCGACGAACTCACCCGTGCGGTAGGCGATGTAGTGGTCGGGGAAGCCGAAGTCCTCGATCTCGCCGCCGAGCTGGTCGTCGGGGATCATGTTGATCTCGTCGGCGCTGTGGGCCTCGATGGCGTTCTGCAGCCCGTCGATGCCATTGTCCTCGAAGTAGAGGTCCCCCGTCCCGGGGTGGAAGGCCAGTCCCGAGGCCGAGCGCAGGCCGGTGGCGATCTGGGTCACCTCGGCGTCGCGGATCGTGTCGCCGTCGAAGCGGAAGGTGAGGCGGTGGATGGCGTCGCAGGCCAGGTCGGCGGAGAGGCCGAAGTCGCTGACGAGGGGGCGGGTCTGGGTGGTCCTGGCGAAGTTGACCGCCGACCCGAGGGGGAAGAACAGCTCGAAGACGCCGTCCACCTGGCGGGCCACGAGGGCGGAGTTCGGGTGCAGCAGCGAGGCGTCGTTGAGGTCGATGCGGCCCACCTGGGTGATCTCGTAGCCGGGCGCCGGGCCCATGCGCAGGATGAGGATCGGCTGGCCCTGGCCGGTGACGAAGAGCAGGTCGCCGGCCCGGTCGAGGGCCGTGGGACCGCCCACGGCCAGGTCCTCCTCGAGCCGGATCCAGCGGTCGGCCATGGCGTCGTCGTCGTCGTCGACGAGGCGCAGGATGGTGCCCGAGGCGCTGCCGAAGAGGGTGGGGCCGTTGGCCACGGCGGTGAGGATCGAGCCGTCGTCCAGCTCGGCCATGCCCACGGGAAAGTTGAGGCCGGCGGCGAAGGTGGTGATGGTGAAGTCCTCCGGCTTCACCCGCGGGTCCCCGCCGATCTCGAACTGGGCGTCGGCGGGGCCCGCCAGAAAGAGGGCGGCCGTCAGGAGGGAGAGGGAGAGAGGGTGCATCGGCTTCCTTTCGCGGGGGGCGGCCATCCGCTGCAGGCGCCCGTCATCGAAGCAGGGTCAGCTTGAAGGTGCGTGATTCGGCCGTCGTCCGCACGCGCGCCAGGTAGACACCGCTGGCCGCCGGCGCGTCCCTGTCGTCGCGGCCGTCCCAGCGGGCCTGGTGCTCCCCCGCGGCAAGCCGGGCGGAGACCAGGGTGCGGACGCGCCGGCCCGTGACGTCGTGGACGGCGAGGTCGACCGGACCTGCCTGCGGAAGGGACCAGGTGATCGTGGTGGAGCTGTTGAAGGGGTTGGGATAGCCCCGGAGCAGGGTCGGGGCGTCGGGGGAGGGCAGGGGGCCGGAGACGGCCGTCGGCTCGCCGAGAGCGTCGATCCAGCGCGAGACGATCCGCACTCCTTCCTCGTCGACGAGCCCCGAGGCCAGGGGCGGCATGCGCCGGTCGTCGAGGGCCAGCATGCGCAGGACGAGGACGGAGCCGGCCCCGTCGCCGGGCCGAAGGATGCGCCGGTCGAAGTCGTCCACGCCGAGGTTGGGGGCCGCGTTCACGATGCCGGCGGCCTCCAGCGCCGTCTCGTAGCGCAGGTCGATCTCGGTGCGCCGCAGGCCGCCGGGCCGGTGGCAGTTGGCGCAGTTGGCGGCCAGGTAGGACCGCGCCCGCCCGGCCAGGGAGGCCGAGTCATCGGCGGGGTCCTCCCACCGCGGGAGCTCGTCGAAGTCGCCGCCGATGTCCTCGGTGAACAGGCCGAGGCGGTTCCAGGTCTCCAGCTGGTGGGCGGAGACGCCGCCGTAGTCGTGGAAGCCGTTGAGCTGGGCCGTCCTCACGCCGAGCACCTGTCCCACCTGCACGGTGTGGCAGCGGCTGCAGTCCTCCGAGGCGGGGAAGCGGTAGTCCACGTGGGCGCGGCCCCCGGGGGCGGCGGGATCGACGATCTCGTAGCGCCCGGTGCCCCCCGGGATCAGCAGCTCGGCATCGGTGCCGGCCTCGTTCCAGCGGTAGCTGAAGCCCTCCCAGCGGTCGCTGTCGCCGGCCCTGATCAGCAGCCGCGTCTCCACGATCCGCCGCGACGAGGGGTCGCCCCGCACCATGTCGAGGTAGAAGCTCTTCACCAGGACCGTGTTGGGCGGGAACCGCCAGGGGCCGCCGCGGGAGAACTCGATCTGCGACAGGCCCGGAAGGGCGAGGTAGCGGACCTTGTGGGCCCCGTCCGACCACAGGGGCGAGTTGACCGAGAACGGGACCAGTCCCGGCGACGGGGTCCGGGAGCGAATGTCGCTGTAGAGGCCCGTGGCGGAGATGGTGGAGGGGGGCGGGCCGGCGGCCAGGTCGACGAGAAGGCTGGTGTTGGCGGCGCGATCCTCGAGGCCGGCCTGGGCCCGGGCCTCGGCGGTCGCGAGCAGCGCCGCCGCCGTGCAGAGCAGGAGGGACGGCGCGGACCGGGCCCAGGCGCCGCGGGCGGGTCTCCCCGCCGGCCGTCGAGTGCGTATCTTCTCGGACCGGTGACGACGATGGCGGACACGACCGGCAGGCGGGTGCTTCGGGAGGGAGGGCGGTGAGCGTCGAGGCGTCGGACCGTTCGCGCACCGACGGCAAGGGGCGCACCCGCTGGGAGCTGAACGAGCGGATCGGCGACCGGCTCTCACGCCTGGCCGACTACCTCGTGATCGGCGGCTACGAGGAGTCGCACGCCACGGTCTACAAACGCCTGTCGTACACCGTCAGCCGCTGGCCCGAGTCGCTGGAAAGACTGAGGCACGAGGGCCGGCTGAAGGAGCTGCCGAGCGTGGGCCCCACGATCCAGGCGCTCCTCACCGAGTTGGTCGACACCGGGACCTGCGCCAAGTGGGAGGACTGGAAGCGGCGGGTGCCCGAGTCGGTCCTCGAGCTGCGCGACATCCCCGGTCTCGGCGCGAAGATGGCCCGCACCTTCTTCCTGGAGTTGGGCATCGACGGGCTCGAGACCCTGGAACGGCGGCTGGAGGCGGGCGGACTGGACGGGGTGAAGGGGTTGGGAGGCAAGCGGCTGACGAGCATCCGCCGGCACCTGGAGGCGCGTCGGCGGGGCGAGGCGCAGGGGGTGCAAGGCGCCTGACCGCCGTCAGGTACGGTTGCGCAGGATGTAGTAGATGACGCCGGCGATGGCGAACAGGTAGAGGGCGTTGAATTCGAAGAAGTAGATGGCGGCGACCGCTCCGATGGCGGCCATGATCCGCTGTTCGCGAGGGTTCAACGGCACCTCCTTCGAGCCCGAAGGCGAAGGTAAAGAGGATGAGGCTAAGTATCCGACCCCGCCGGACCGTCGGCAAATGAGAGGGTGGCGGTGAGCGACCACAGCCGGCCGGAGCGCGGCGACTACTACATGGGCATCGCCATGGCCGTGAGGGCCCGCGCCGACTGCCTCGGCAACCGCATCGGGGCGGTCCTGGTGCTGCAGGACCGCATCATCTCCACCGGGTACAACGGCACCCCCGCCAACATGACCAACTGCACCGAGGGTGGATGCGTCCGCTGCGCCGACCGCGAGCGCTTCGTCTCGGGCCGGGCCTACGACATCTGCATCTGCGTCCACGCCGAGCAGAACGCCCTGCTCGCGGCGGCACGCTTCGGCATCGCCACCGAGGGGGCGGTCCTCTACTCGACGATGCGCCCCTGCTTCGGGTGCACCAAGGAGCTGCTCCAGGCGCGCATCTCCTCCGTCCACTACCTGCACGACTGGGTCTATCCCGACGAGGAGATGCAGGAGAGCTACCTGGACCTGCAGTCCTGGTTCCCCGACGGCGTGCACCGGGTGGAGATGGCCGATCCCGACGTGGTCTGGGCCGTATCCCGCCGGCGGGAGGCCTCGGGGTGAACCGGCTCCCCCTCCTCCTGGTCCTGGTCCTGGTGCCGGCGGCCCCGGCGGCGGCCGTGGAAGTGCCGCTGCCGTCGCGTCCCGTCACCCTCGACGGCGACCTGCGCGAGTGGGGGGAGGCCGCCTGGATCCCGGTCGAGCCCGCCGCCGACGGGGTCGGGCTGCGCGGCGTCTTCGCCGACGGTCTGGACCACGAGGCGGTGGTTCTCGTGCAGTGGGACGCCCGCTACCTCTACGTGGCCGCGGCGGTCCACGACGACACCCTCGACGCCGGCCGGGTCCGGCCCGCCGAGCGCGAGTGGCACGGGCCCGCCGGCGAGCGCAGGGACCGCATGTTCTACTACGACCACATGAAGCTCTTCGTCCGCGAGCCCGGGGCCGACGCCGGCTACAACCTGTGGCTCGCCCCTCCCGGCGGCGGCGAGGGCGGCTCCCGCCCGTACTGGTGGGGCGGCCGTCAGCGCCGGGCGCCGACGGAACGCCCGCCGGTGGAGGTGGCCTCCCAGGTGCGGGGCCGGGCGCGCAGCTTCGAGATGGCCATCCCCTGGACCTGGCTCGACGCCTGGCCGCAGCCCGGCGACGAGTTCGACGCCCTCTTCCTCTTCGTCGACGCCGACCAGCCGGGACGGCCGGTGGGCGCCAAGATCGGCAGCGGCCGGGACCGCTGGATCTGGTGGCAGGGGCCGCTGGTGCTGCGCGGGAGTCCGGAGGGGCTGCGCCCGCGGCCGACCCCCGAGGCCAAGGTCATGGAGAGACCGGTGGCGGTCGCCGCCGAGGAAGGCCTCGACCCGCGGGTGCGGCAGGCGATCGAACGCTCCCGGCAGGTCCAGGCGCAAGATGTGGCGGCGGCCGGCACGGCGGCAGATGACCCCGCTTCCCGGGAGGCCTCGGCGCCTCCGGCCGCCCCCCGGTCGACGGTGGCGGCCGCGGCGCCCGCCCCCTCGGCCGAGGCGCCGTCGACGGGCGGCGGGACGGTCGGCGCCGCCGGAGGCCAGGGCGGCGGACAGCTGTCGCTGCGGGCGCGTCTGAACCGCCAGCTCCTCGCCCGCCGGGCCGCCTCCCGGGCGCCGGACTGGATGCGCCGGCTGGAGCGCGGCCCCCGCGTCTCGGAGGCCCAGGTCGACTCCTACTACACCGTCCTGCGTCGGCACCTGCAGCGCATCGTCGTCGGCAAGCTCAGCGTCCGCGTCGACATCCTCGTCGTCGACATGGCCGCCGCCGCCGGCGGCGGCCGTATCGAGGCGCGGCGGTTCCTGGTGGACCTGCTGAGGAATCTGGAAGGCCGGGAGGACGAGGAGGCCCTGGCCTGGTACGCCCGGGCCGCCGAGAGACTCGATCTGGAGGCCGGAGCCGTGCGGACCTTCGTGGGAGCCCTCGGCTCCCGCAGCCGCAGGATCTTCGAGGAGCGGCGGGCGTCGACCTCCGAGGAGCTGTTGCGCAAGTCCGCCGGCGAGGCCGACCTGTCCCCGCCCCAGGCGCGGCAGCTCCTGGGAGCCCTGGCGCGAATCGAAGACGGGATCGTCGGCTGGTGAGCGCCCGGGGCCGGGAACCGCGCACTCGAGGAGAGGCATGAAGGCATCCGATCTGTTCGTCAAGGCCCTCGAAGCGGAGGGAGTGGAGTACATCTTCGGCATCCCCGGCGAGGAGAACCTCGACCTCCTCGACTCCCTGCGCGGCTCGAGCATCCGCCTGGTGCTGACGCGGCACGAGCAGGCCGCCGGCTTCATGGCCGCCACCTACGGCCGGCTGGAGGGCCGGGCCGGGGTCTGTCTGTCGACCCTGGGTCCCGGCGCCACGAACCTGGTCACCGCCGCCGGCTACGCCCAACTCGGGGGCATGCCGATGCTGATGATCACCGGCCAGAAGCCGATCAAGACGAGCAAGCAGGGCCTCTTCCAGATCCTCGACGTCGTCGAGATGATGCGGCCCCTCACCAAGTACACGCACCAGATCGTCAGCGGCGAGAACATCGCCTCCCGGGTGCGGGAGGCCTTCCGGGTGGCCGAGGAGGAGCGCCCCGGCGCCGTGCACCTGGAGCTGCCCGAGGACGTGGCCGCCGAAGAGGTGCAGGAGACCCGCCTGTTCCCGAAGGACCGGGTGCGCCGGCCGGTGGCCGAGGAGAAGGCGATCTTCCAGGCGGTGGAGAAGATCGAGCGCGCCCGCCGGCCGCTGCTGCTCGTGGGCGCCGCGGCGAACCGCAAGCGCACGTCGCGCATGCTCCAGGAGTTCGTCGACAAGACGGGCATCCCCTTCTTCACCACCCAGATGGGGAAGGGCGTCATCGACGCCCGCCACCCCCTCTACATGGGCAATGCCGCCCTCTCGGAGAACGACTACCTCCACTGCGCCGTGGAGCGGGCCGACCTGATCGTCAACATCGGCCACGACGTGGTCGAGAAGCCGCCCTTCTTCATGGACCACGACGGCTTCGAGGTGGTCCACGTCAACTTCTTCTCCGCCCGGGTCGACCCGGTCTACTTCCCGCAGCTGGAGGTGGTGGGCGACATCGGCAACAGCCTGTGGCAGATCCTGCAGAAGGTGGAGCCCCAGGACCACTGGGAGTTCGACTACTTCCTGCAGGTCAGGCAGTGGGTGGCCGAGCGCGCCCGCGAGGGGGAGGACGACACCGGCTTCCCCGTCAAGCCGCAGCGCCTGGTGCGCTGCGTGCGCGAGGTCATGCCCGCTACCGGCATCATCGCCCTCGACAACGGCGTCTACAAGATCTGGTTCGCCCTCAACTACGACGCTTACGCGCCGAACACGGTGCTCCTCGACAACGCCCTGGCCACCATGGGCGCCGGCCTGCCGTCGGCCATGGCGGCGCACCTGTGCAGCCCCGGCGAGAGGGTGATGGCCATCTGCGGCGACGGCGGCTTCATGATGAACTCCCAGGAGCTGGAGACCGCCGTGCGCCTGGGCATGGACCTGGTCTGCCTGATCCTGCGCGACGACGCCTACGGCATGATCAAGTGGAAGCAGGAGCACGCCGGCTTCCCCGACTACGGCCTCGACCTGGGCAACCCCGACTTCGTGCGCTACGCCGAGGCCTACGGCGCCCGGGGACACCGGATCGAGCGCTCCGAGGACCTGGTCCCGACCCTGGCCTCCTGCCTGGACACCCCCGGCGTCCACCTGGTGGAGGTGCCCATGGACTACTCGGGCAACCAGAAGCTCCTCGACAGCGCCCTGGTCTGCCCCCTGTGATCGGAAGTCCCGCCGAAGGCCGGGTGGAGGAGATCCTCGTCTACCCCGAGCGCCGGGGAGCGGCGCGGGAGTGCGAGGAGGTGATCGCCGTGGCCGGCGTGGGGCTGGCGGGGGACCACCGCCGCAACCCGTCCCGCGCGGTGACCCTGCTCTCCGTCGAGGCCTGGGAGGAGGCGATGGCCGCGATGGGCGCCGGCCTGCCGCCGCGGGCGAGGCGCGCCAACCTCGTGGTCCGCGGCCTCGACCTGGGCTCCCTCGTGGGCCGCAGCCTGCGCATCGGCGGGGCCGAGATGACCGTGCGCGGCGAGACGGTGCCCTGCGAGCGGATGGACCTGCAGCGGGCGGGCCTGCAGGAAGCGCTGAGAATCGAGATGCGCGGCGGTGTCTTCGGCCCCGTGGAGCGCAGCGGACGCATCCGGCTCGGCGACGCGGTCTCCGTCGTGGAGTGAGGTTTGACATTCTCCGGCAAGGGCGGCATACTAGATCGCATCGCAGCCATGACCGAAGGAGCCGCCTGCATGTCCCGGGAGCCGATGACAACGGCCGATGCCTCGCGCCGCGAGACCACCACTCCCGGGACGACCACGCCCGTCACGGGTACCCGTGACCGACATCCGACGGTGGCCCCTCCGGGATAAGCGATTCCCGACCGAAGAGTTCCCAGAGAGCCCGCTGTCGAATCCGACCGACAGTGGGCTTTTCTCATGACGCACAGGAGCGTGGAGTGAGGATCCGGATACGCGAACAGGAGGTGCTCGAGCACGAGGGGGGCGGTCACCTCAAGGAGATTCTCCTCGGGCACGACCGGAAGCTGCTGCGGGAGTTCGTCGCCGCCCGCCGGGGGGAGGAGTGGGTCGACTTCCACACGGAGCTGGAGGCCTCCGACGAGGTCGAGCTCGTCCCCTGGGAGGACGACGAGGCGGCGTGGGTCTACCGCCACAGCCTGTCCCACGTGATGGCCCAGGCGGTGCGGCGGCTCTTCCCCGAGGCGAGGCTGGCCATCGGACCGGCGATCGACGACGGGTTCTACTATGACTTCGACGTGCCCGAGCCCTTCACCGCCGAGGACCTGGGGCGGATCGAGAAGGAGATGAAGCGGGTGGTCCGCGAGAACCACCGCTTCGAGCGCGAGGAGGTGAGCAGGGACGAGGCCCGCGGCCTCCTTCGGGACGAGCCCTACAAGCTGGAGATCCTCGACGATCTCGAGGACGGCGAGTCCCTCACCTTCTACCGCGACGGCGACTTCGTCGACCTCTGCCGCGGACCCCATGTGCTGAGCACGGGACAGGTCCGGCACTACAAGCTGCTCAGCGTCGCCGGCGCCTACTGGCGCGGCGACGAGGGCAACAAGATGCTGCAGCGCATCTACGGCACCGCCTTCGCCAGCCGCGAGGCCCTCGACCGGCACCTGAAGATGCTCGAGGAGGCGAAGAAGCGGGACCACCGCCGCCTGGGGCGCGAGCTGGAGCTGTTCTTCTTCGACGACGAGGTCGGCCCCGGCCTGCCCCTGTGGCAGCCGA
>JAPOZM010000058.1 GCA_026706075.1 Gemmatimonadaceae bacterium | reverse complement strand
AGGCAGGGCGGCCGCTTCGTGGAGATGGCCAGGCGGGACATCCTGAGCGAGGAGGAGATGGCGGCCGTCCGTCCCGACGTGGCCTACGCCATCCTCGAGCTGGATGTCCTGAAGAAGACCGACCCCGAGTGGGTGGGGAGGGTCCTGCGGGGGGTGATGGAGCGCCTCACGGCGGGAGAGCTGAAACCGATTGTCCACAGCAGGTGGCCCCTCGCCGAGGCCGGGGCCGCCCTGAGCTTCATGCGGTCCGCACGTCACATGGGCAAGATCGTGGTGACTCCGCCGCCGCTCGTGAAGGGCCGGTTGCGCCAGGACCGGACCTACCTGGTGACCGGCGGGCTGGGCGGGATCGGCTGCGCCGTGGCCGGCTGGCTCGCGGACCACGGAGCCGGGGCCATCGTTCTGAACGGACGGCGGGCGCCGGACGCCGAGGCCGAGGAGACGATCCGCGGCCTGCGGGAACGGGGCGTGACCGTGCAGGTCGAGCTCGCGGATGTGACCGACGCCGCCGCGACAGACGAGATGCTGGCGCGAATCGACGCCGCGTTGCCGCCCCTCGGGGGCGTGATCCACAGCGTCGGGGTGCTGTCGGACGGCGCCCTGACCAACCAGAGCTGGGAACGGTTCGAGACGGTCCTCTGGCCGAAGATCATCGGCGGCTGGCACCTGCACCGTGCCACGGCCGACCGCGACCTGGATCTCTTCATCCTGTTCTCCAGCCGCGTCGGTGTCATGGGCAATCCGGGCCAGGCGAACCACGCCGCGGCCAACGCGTTCCTGGATCAGCTCGCCGCTCACCGCCGCGCCCTGGGGCTCCCCGGACAGGCGATCGCCTGGGGCGCCTGGTCCGAGATCGGCGAGGCCGCCGAGCAACGGGACCGGATCGACCGCCAGCGGACCGCGCTCGGAGGCCGCTGGTTCACCCCGCAGCAGGGCATGCGGGCCTTCGACCAGCTGGTGCGCCAGGACGTGACGACCTCCGTGGTGATGTCGATGGACTGGTCTGTCTTCGCCGAGGCGGTGGATGAGCGTCCTCCCCTGCTGGAGGACCTGCTGGCGGCGGCCTCGGACGACGAAGTCGACGGCCCGGCCTCGTCGGAGGATCTGCTCTCCAGTCTGCCGGAGGCAGCGGAGGCCCGCGAGGAGTTGCTCGTCTCCTTCCTGCAGGGGGAGCTGCAGGCCGTGCTGCGCCTGTCCGCGACGCCGGAGCCGACGGTGGGATTCTTCGATCTGGGAATGGACTCGCTCATGGCGGTGGAGTTGCGGAACCGGCTCAACCGGGCCTTCGCCGACCAGTACGTCGTGCCCAACACCGTGGTCTTCGACTACCCGGACATCGCCAGTCTCGCCCGGCATCTGGCCGGCGAGCTGGGCGGCGCCGGTAGCGCCCCCGCCCCTCAGGCGGAGGCGCAGCCCGGGCCGGCGACGGAGGCGATGCCCCGGCGCGACGAGGACGACGGCATCGCCATCGTCGGCATGGCATGCCGGTTCCCCGGCGCCCCGGATATCCCGGCCTTCTGGCGCCAGCTCGAGGCGGGTGAGGACGCCGTGACCGACGGCCGCGGAGACTCCGGTTCCTGGAGCGATCTCGCCGACGACCTCCCCTCCGAGTACGCCGCCTACCGCCAGGGCGGGTTCGTGGAAGGGATCGAGCAGTTCGACTCGAGGTTCTTCCGGGTCGCGCCGATCGAGGCGCGGCTGATGGATCCGCGGCAACGGATGCTCCTCGAGACGAGCTGGCAGGCTTTCGAGGACGCCGGGGTGGACCCGGACCGGTTGCGGGGCAGCCGCACCGGGATCTATGCAGGCATCGGCACCAGCGAGTACCGGGACCTGATGACCGGCGGCGACCATGGCGTCAGCTATCTCGGGACCGCCGGAAGCATGACGGTAGGCCGGGTCTCCTTCGCCCTCGGGCTGGAGGGGCCGACAATCCCGGTGGAACTCAACTGCGCGTCCTCATTGGTGGCGGTGCACTATGCCGTCTCGGCCCTGAGGCAGGGCGAGGTGGACATGGCCCTGGTCGGAGGCGCCCACGCCGTCCTGTCGCCCGATCTGACCCGGGAGATGGCCGAGCTTGGGATGTTGTCGCCGAGCGGGCGGTGCAGGGCCTTCGACGCCGCCGCCGACGGCTTCGTGCGCGGCGAGGGCTGCGGCATGGTCGTCCTGAAGCGGCTTTCCGAGGCGGAGGCCGACGGCGACCGCATCTGGGGGGTGATCCTCGGATCGGCGGTCAACCAGAACGGGGCGAGCGCCGGACCGACGGTGCCGAACGGACCGGCGCAGGAGCGGGCCATCGAAGAGGCGCTGGCCAGGGGGAGCGTCGACCCATCGGAGGTGGACTACCTGGAAGCGCACGGGTCCGGGTCGGGGTTCGGCGATCCGATCGAAGTGCAGGCCGCCGCGGCCGTGTACGGCAGGGGGCGCGAAGAGGACCGCCCGCTGCTCATCGGCTCGGTGAAGACCAACATCGGCCACCTTGAGCCGGCGGCCGGGGTCGCCAGCCTGATCAAGACCGTGCTGGCCATGAGGCGGGGGCTGATCCCCGCGAACCTGCACTTCCACGACCCGAACCCCCACCTGGACTGGGACGGGCTCCCCGTGCGGGTCGTCTCCGCCATGACCGACTGGCCGAGACATCCCGGACGGCCGCCGCGGGCCGGGGTGAGCGCCTTCGGGATATCGGGGACGAACTCCCACGTAGTGGTGGAAGGATACGGAGAGGCCGACGGCCCCGGTCCGGAGAAGGACCCTCTGCCGGCGGGTCCCGCGCAGACCATCGCCGTCTCCCTGCCCGAGCCGGTGGCGGACCTGCCGCCGCCGGAGGAAGCGGAGTTCCGGGGGCGGCCGAGCAGGTTCCTGCCTCTCTCCGGGAAGTCGGAGGGCGCCCTGCGGGAGCTGGCCGGAGGATACCTCTCCTGGCTCGACGAGCGGTCTGCCGAGGCCCCTTCCGACGGTGTCGCCGAGAGCCTGCTGGCGGACATGGCATGGACGGCGGGCGTGGGACGGAGCCACTTCGAGCACCGCGCCGGCCTGGTCTTCCAGGACGGCGCCTCGTTGCGTGACGGGCTGCAGGCGCTCGCAGGCGCGGAAGGGAGGCCTCCCCCGCGGGCGGCGACGAAGGTCGCCTTCGCCTTCGACGGCCAGGAGAGCCGGTGGTCCGGCCTGGTCCCGTCCCTTTACGAGACCGAGCCCGTGGTCCGCGCGGTCCTCGACCGCTGTGACGCCGAGCTTCGGCAGGCGCAGGGCGCCTCGCTCCTCGAGGAGGTCCTCGGCGGGGCGGGGGCCGGGGATCCGGCGTCGACGCCGGCGGCCCTCTACGCCCTGGAGTGCGCCCTCACGGCCCTTTGGTCGAGCGTGGGGATCCGGCCTGGGGTAGTGGTCGGCCACGGCCTCGGGGAGCTTGCCGCGGCCCGGGCCGCGGGAGTCTTCGGCCTCGAGGAGGGTCTGCGGCTGGCGGCGGCCCTGGGAGCGGATGGTGGGTCGGGCTCCCCGGACGGCCCCGAGGCAGCCCTTGCCAACATCGCCCTGGCGCCCCCTGCCATCTCCCTGGTGAGCGGTGTGACCGGGCGGGTGCTGACGTCGGCAGACGAGCTCGACGGGGCTCACTGGCAACGGCAGGCCCATGAGCCGGCGACCGTCGACCGATGGGCGGAGACGCTCGCCGGGCAGGGCGTGCAGGTCGTCGTGGAGATCGGCCCCGACGCGGTGCTCGCACCGTTGGTGGCCGCGGCCTGGCCGGGGCCGGCGGATGGTCCCGCGGCGCCGGCCGTGCTCTCCAGCCTGCGGCGGGATTCGGAGCCTTGCGCCTTCGCGGCGGCCGTTGCGGGAGCCTACGAGGCGGGCCTGACGGTATCCTTTGCGGGGTTGTTCTCCGGGGAGACGAGGCGGCGAGTCTCCCTGCCGGGCTATCCGTTCCAGCGCCGTCGCCACTGGGTCCGGGCGCCAGGACCGTCAGCCCCCGGGCCGGGAGCCTGAGCCATTGACCCCGGACCGTCTTCCATGCTAAGGTTGGGGCTTCCTTTCCTCGATGCCATCCACCCCTGGAAATATGGAAGGAGAATCACATGGCTTCGACCTCGGATCGCCTTCGACAGCTGATCGCCGAAAACCTGGAGGTAGATGGGCAGGCGATCGACGTTCCGGCTGATCTCGGTATCAGCCTCCTCGACGCGGGCGTCTCTTCCACCGATCTCGTGGCTTTCGCCAAGGTGGTCGCCCAGGAGTTCGACGTTACCTTCACCATCGAGCATTGCACGCAGCTCAAGAGCCTGCGCGAGGTGGTGGAGTTCATCGATAGCAGCGCTGGCTGACCCCTTTCTTAGGAAGGATCGGTCTTCCAGCCAGAACCCGCGGCGTCCCCGGCCGGCGGTCTCCCGTCGGAACGGGGACCGCCGCCGCCCGGCCCCGCACCGCTGCGGCACCCTCGACATACAACACCCGCGTCCCCCGCCGAGAGCTGGTGGCGGCCTTTCCGAAGGATCGGCAATGCCGCCGTCACATACGTCGATCTCTCGCCAGATGATGCCCGCGAGGCGGCCGCTCTCGCCTGCCTCGACCCGGAGGAGTCCTCGCGCTGGCGACGCTTCCAGCACCCAGGTCCTCGCCGCCGGTTCGCCTTCTGCCGCGCCGCTCTCCGAGCCCTTCTCTGTGATCGACTCGGCTGCGCGAACGGAGAGCTCGCCTTCGCCGCCACCACCCAGGGAAAGCCTTTTGCCGTGGTCGATGGATTCCCGGCGGCCATCAGCTTCAACGTGAGCCACGGAGGCCGGCATGGACTGATCGCCGTGGCGCCGGGTGGTCGCCTCGGCGTGGACGTGGAGGAGCGGGTCGCCCGCCGCGATCTCGATGGACTCATCGGCACCGCCTTCGCCCCGCAGGAGCAGGCCGACCTCGCAGCGCTCCGTGGAAGCCGCAGGCTCCACGCGTTCTACCACGTCTGGACGATGAAGGAGGCACTGCTCAAGGCCCTGGGCACAGGTCTCTCCCGGGACATGTCCGGGTTCGAGATCCCCGCGTCCCTGCGCCGTGGCATGGCGACGGAGACCTTCCGCTTTCCCTGGATGCCGGAAGTCCGCTGGAGGCTGCTGGATCTGGGCAACGAGGAGTTCGCCGCCGCCATCGCCCATGAGCTGCCCCGCGATGAGGAGACGGCGGAGCTCCCCGAGGCTGCGACTTGAGCGCGACTCCCGAGACCGTGTGGGAGATCCCCGAGCCGATCTCGACCTGCGAGGTCGCCGTCGACGGCGACACCTCGATCACCGTGCGCCGCCACGGCAATCCGGAGGGACGGCGCCTCGTCCTCAGCCACGGCAACGGTCTGGCCATCGATCTCTACTACCCCTTCTGGTCGCTCCTCGCCGATGACTTCGACCTGATCGTCTACGATCTCAGGAACCACGGCTGGAACGCCCTCAGCCCCCTCCAGAGCCACAATGTGCCGACCTTCGTCAGCGACCACGACCGGATTCTCGAGGCGGTCGACCGCCACTACGGCCAGAAGCCGAAAGTCGGGGTCTTCCATTCGATTGCCGCCCTGACGACGCTCCTCTCTCCCACGAAGGGCAGCGAGTATTCCGCCTACGTACTCTTCGATCCGCCCCTGTGCAAGCGCGGAGCCAGCTATGAGGAGTTCGATGCGGCCAGTGAACGTGTGGCCGCCATGACCCGACGGCGCACCCCGAAGTTCAAGACGAGGGATGAGTTGACAGAGGTCCTTCCCTACCTGCCGACCTACCAGCGGTCCGTTCCCGGTGTTTACGAGCTGGTGGCCCGAACGACGCTGCGGGAGTCGGCTGACGGCGAGGGCTACGAGCTTCGCTGTCCCCGCGAGTACGAGGCACAGATTGTCGACTACGCCGCGCCCTACGCGGTCCTGGTCGACTTCGCCGCGTTCTGCTGCCCCATCAAGGTCATCGGCGCCGATCCCACCCTGCCCTTCTCCTACCTGCCGACCCTGGACCTCAGCCACATCCTGACCGTCAACTACGACTTCCTGCCCGAGACCACCCACCTGCTGCAGCTGGAACAGCCCGGGGAGTGCGTCGCCCTGATGCGCGAGTTCCTCGACTCAAGCGCTCCCGCCTGACCGCGCCGCTGCCGCCGGTGCAGCACGGACCTCAGGGGGTTCCCAGGCAGCCTCCCGGTTCCTACCGCGCCACCTGCACGGTGACGATGTCGAGGCCGTGGTACTTCTGGTGCCGGACCGAAGACGCGTAGTGGCGCAGCAGGCGGAAGGATAGCTCCCTCTCATCCACGCTCTCGGCCTCCTCCTCCAGGTAGGTGAGACGGTCCTCCAGGTTCTCCTCGTCGAAGACGGCCAGGAACTCCAGTTCCGCGGAGCCGCCCTGGGGCCGTGCGGAGATGAGGAGGCGGGGCGCCTCGCCCCCGGGCCCGTCCTCCTGCTGCAGCAGGCTCGCGAAGGCCTCCTCCCCCGCCGAGCGCAACCGCCCGGCGGCCACGGAGTCCCAACCCATCCCGGCGGCCATCTCCCGGAGAAAGGCGTCGATCCGCGGCAGGTCGGAAGGGACCATCCGGACCTCCAGGCGCCAACGCCGGGGGCTGGTCACCTCCAGGAAGGCCGTGAGGGCGATCGCCGTGGCCGTGCCCATGGTCATGCCGTTGCCGAGCAACGGCCCCCAGGGATCTCCCATGAGGCCCTCGAGGATGTTGCTGTGCTCCATTCCGAGACCGATGGAGAAGGCCAGACCCGCCACGATCGCATTCTGCAGGTCGAGGCCGGCCCGGGCGAGAGTCTGTATCCCCTCCATGAAGAACATGCCGAGGGCCACCAGCAGGAACCCCCCCATGACCGGGTTGGGGATGGCGAGAAGGAGGCCGGTCACCTTCGGACAGAAGGCAAGCACCGCGAGCAGGGCCGCCATGGCATATCCCACCTTGCGGGCCGAGACCCCGGTGAGGCGGATCAGGGAGGCCGTTAGCGACGAATAGGAGCTCGTGGGCGGCGTCCCGGCGAAGCCCGACATCATGATGCCCGCCCCGTTGGCGTAGATCGAGCCCTGGATCAGGCGGAAGTCGATCGCCCGGGGCCGGGGCCTCGCCGCCTGTTGAGCGACCATGCCGTCACTGATGTTCTTGATCGCCTGCACGAGGGTCACGATCAGGAACATGGGCAGCAGGGCCCAGAGCCCGGCGGTCGGCCTCAGCTCCAGTCCCGGGAATCCGATCTCCGGAACCCCTGTCCAGGAAGCGGCCGCCAGACTCTCGAAGTCGTAGAGTCCGAAGGGCACCGACGCCGCGCAGCCCGCGGCGATGCCGATCAGCAGCGACCACGGTCGCCAGTTTCCGGGAGCGCGCAGCATCAGCATCGTCGAGACGAAGAGGGTCACCGCCCCCGCCAGCGGGCCCGACACGGTCGACGCGCCCTCCGGTATCTCCTCCAGCCGATCGAAGGCGATGGGCAGGACCATGGCCGCGATCAGCATGAGCACCGTGCCGGAGACGACCGGCGTGATGATGCGGCGCAGCCGCGGCAGCCACGCCGCGACGGCGAGGTAGAAGAGCGAGGAGAGGACGACGAGAGTCGCCAGCAGGGACGGCCCCCCCGTCTCCAGGGCCAGGACCGACACGGCGATGAAGTTGGGCGTGACACCGGTGATGAGCAGGTGGCCGCCGCCCAACCTGCCGATCCTGGCAGCCTGCAGGGCCGTGGCCGCTCCGGTGATCAGCAGGGCCGCGAAGACGGCCCACGACATGACGCGCTGATCCTGGCCGGCGGCGAGAACGGTGATGGCCACGACCAGCACCGTGGGCGCCAGCACGATGAGTATACCCTGAACTCCGACCCCCAGGGCGACGAGCGGGGGGCACGGCTCGTCGGGTCCGTAGCGGCTCTCTTTCTCCAGCTGGGGTCTCTCCAAGGCGCCCGGGCTCAGGGCTTGAAGTGGTAGACCACCGGCAGCCCGGCGGTGTCCGTGACCCCCGAGTCGGTGTGGTGGTAGATGTTCACCCTCCCCGTGCCGCAGTCGCCGAAGTCGTCGCAGGAGAGGGTCCCGATGAGGCCCATGAAGCCCTCGGTGGCCCCGAGCTCCTCGCGCAGGGCGGCGCGGTCGACCCGCAGGGTCCCGCCCTCTTCCTCGGCGGCGGATTCGATGGCGCTGAGCAGCACCGTCGTGGCGTCGTAGGCGTGGGCCCAGTACGGGGAGGTCGGAGGGCCGCCGTACGTGGACTCGAAGGCGGCGAGCACCTCGTCCGCGCTCTTCCCCGTCGACGCGTTGACGTTCGACCCGAGGTCCGTCTCCGGACCGGCGAAGTACATGCCTTCCGACTGCGGGGTCCCGAGGAACTCCGACACGAAGAGGGCCGCGCCGGTGATCAGCGTCACCCCTTCGAGGCCGTCGAAGGCCCGCGCCTGCTCGGCGAAGGGCGTGCCCTCCCCCTCGAAGAGCGGGAAGAAGATGCCGTCGGGACCGGCCTCGGCGAACTCGACCAGGACGGAGGTCATGTCGGTCTCCCCCTTGTCGATCGTGGACGCGGCGGGAACCTCTCCGCCGATGGCGCGGAAGGCCGAGGCGAAGGCGCTCACCAGGGCCGAGGTGTACGGGTCGCCGTCGTCGACGGCGGCCATCCGCCGCAGGCCCAGCTCGTTGTAGGCGAAGTCGGCCACGGCCCGCGCCTGGTAGAGGTCGTTGTTGGAGACTCGGTAGTAGCCGCTGTGGTAGTCCGGATTGGCATTGCCGGCCAGGTCGGAGGTCAGCAGGGGCGAGGTGTTGCTCGGCGAGATCATCACCAGCCCCGCCTCGCTGATCACCGGCGACGCGGCCACGGCCGCGGCCGAGCAGGAGGTGCCTATGATCCCCAGCACGTGGGGATCGGCCGCGATCTGCTCGGCGCCGGCGCGGCCGCCCTCCGGCGAGCACATGGCGTCCATCGCCTCGCCGAGATCCACGGTGTGACCATGGATGCTTCCGAAATCCGCCGCGGCCAGCTCGCACCCGTGGCGCAACGCCGCCCCCAGGGACGGCACGACCGTGATGGAGAGGAGAGAGCGGATCTGCACCGCCTCGTCCGCTCCGATCTCGACGGCCCCGAGAGGTCCGGGCTCGGGGCCCACGGAGTCATCGTCCCCGCCGCACCCCATCGCCAGGACGGCGAGGGCCGGGAGGTGGTACTTCCCGATCGTGTTGAACATGGTCACCTCTCCTGCTGAATCACGTGGATGCCGCGGGGGAGGGCCCGGGACCGGCCAGCCCCGGAATGGCCGCGGCGCGAAGTCGCTTCACGACGATCTCCCTTCTACTCCCTCCCTCTCAGGAGATGGATCCCCATGGCGCCCAACAGGAGCGGAAGGGTGGCGTCGATCAGAATCCACACCAGGGAGACCGTATCGTCGCCCGGCGCGGTGAAGGCGGGCATGAGCAGGTTGAACCAGCTCCAGAAGAACAGGATGCCCACGCACAGGAGCCCGAAGAGCTGGATGTTGGCGGCGAGGTACTCGCGGGTCACTCCGGCCTCACCCCCCTGGGCTTCGGCCTCCTGCTTCCGCCGATACCCGAGGACGAGGCCCAGGACGATGGCCACTGCCATCAAGGGGTCCAGGATGTTCCAGACGGGGCTGTACGGCTGCCCGTCACCCGACACGTGATACAGAGGTTCGAGGACGGTGTGAACGGCGACCGCTGCCGCCACTGCGGTCAGGAAGACGCCGATTGTGCGCTTGAGCATGACTCAGCTCCTTCAGGTCAGGGTTGTCCGGGGCTCCATTGTCGTCTTCACGGGGCCCTGGAGCGCCGACTGGCTCTGCCTCGAAGAGGCGTCGCGGGACTGCGCCATCGTGCGGCTGTCAGGGTCCCCGCCGGCGGCGTTCACCCATACCTCGACCTCCAGCCGGATCTCCCCGCCGCCTTGGAGGATGCCCCGGGTCGGAGAGACGTCCCTGTAGTCACGGCCCTTGGCGATGCGCACCTCCCCCCCCTCCCCGGCAAGGCTCTGGTTGGTGGGGTCGAAGCCTACCCAGCCGAGCCCCGGCAGCCGGCACTCGACCCAGGCGTGCGTGGCGTTGCCGGACCCCTGCAGGTAGCCGGAGACATAGCGGGCAGGGATGCCCCAGGAGCGGACGATGGCGATCATGAGGTGAGAGTAGTCCTGGCAGACCCCGCGCCCCGTCTCCAGTATGTGCTCCACCGAGGACTCCGCCGAGGTGCTTCCCGGGATGTACTCCAGGCGGCGGAAGAGGGTTTCGGAGAGCCTCGACAGGCTCTGGAGAGGGTCGCCGCAGGGTTCGATGCCATGGCGCGCGACGAATGCGTCGAGACCGGGCGAGGGCTGCACGAGCGGGCTCGGCCGCGTGAAGCTCCAGTCGGAAAAGGTGCCCTTCGTGGAGCGGATCTCCGCCCAGGCGCCGTCCCCCAGGCGTTCGGGCAGGGCGGGGGCCGGGGCCGCCTCGACGGTGGAGCGGGTCCTGATCTCGAGGCTCTGGTGCTCGCGGTGGAGGTCGAGGAGATGCCTGGCATTGCCGAAGCTGTCCGTCTCGCGGTTGAGGGAAGCCGCCGGACGCGTCTCGATCTCGAAGTCGAGGAGCCGCTGGCCGCGGTCCTGGAGCGGCTCGAGGCAGAGCAGCATGACGCATTGCCGCACGCTGCTGTCATAGCTGTAGCGTGAGAGATGCTCGATCTCGTAACGGACGGCTCCGGCCATCGATCTCAGTGCACCGGGGAGTCCTCGACCGCGTAGTCGAAGAAGGCGGCGGTCACGAGGTCGTGCAGGTTCCGGCAGTGCTCCCCCACCTGGGCCAGCAGGACCTCGCGGTCCTCCCGGTCCGGCCATTCGTATCGGATCAGGGCGCACAGGCGGCCGCCGAGACGCCCGGCCGCAGCCCCGGCGCGGGCCCCCGGGCCGGAACCGCTGGCGGCGAGCTCCTCCGCCAGGGAATCGAGGGCCCGGCACAGGGAGCCGGGCAGCAGGGGATCGGTGACCAGCAGGTCCAGCACCCGGTCGCCCTGGACCTCGACGCTGTACCTGCTCTTGTACGCTTCGAAGGCCTGGCAGGCGCGCAGCAGGCTCATCCAGCCCCGGTCGGCGGTCCCTCCCTGCTCCCGGCCGGCGAGCTGGGCCTGCAGGAAGGCGGACAGCAGCTGGACCCTTTCGATGAAGCGGCCGAGCCGCATGAATCGCCAGCCTTCGTCTCGGTACATGGTCGCCTCGGCAACACCGCTGAAGGTGTCGATCTCCCGGGTGGTCTCGGCGTAGAAGCTCTCCGGCGAGACCTTCCAGATGTCCTCGATGCCGATGTCGCGGATGCGCAGCCACGAGAGGTTGAGGCAGGTCCACATCTCGGCGCTGATGCAGTTGCGCATCTGGCGGGCGTTCTCGCGGCCCAGTGCGACACAGCGGCGCACCGAATCCGGGTTGGAGCGCTCGAAGGTGAGGTCCCCGGCCAGGGTGTAGGAATCGGCCAGGACGTAGTCGTCGCTGGCGCCGGTACCAAGATCCCCGCCGGGAGGCAGGCGGCCGAGGCCGGCGTAGATCCGGCTCCAGCCCCAGTGGATCTCCTCGACGGGCCGGTCCACCAGCGACTCCACCTGCAGGCGCAGCAGGCGGCAGAGATGCTCGGCCCGCTCGAGGTAGCGGCCCATCCAGTACAGGCTCTGGGCGCTGCGCGCGAGCATTCAGTTCTCCAGCACCCAGAGGTCCTTGCCGCCGCCGCCCTGGCTCGAGTTCACAACGATGCTGCCCCGGCGCAGCGCCACCCGGCAGAAGGCCCCCGGGACGATGCGAGTCTCGCGGCCGTGGAGCACGAAGGGACGCAGGTCGACGTGCCGGGGCTCGGCCCGCCCCTCGATGACGCAGGGGGCGCGGGAGAGGGCGAGCACCGGTTGCGAGATGAATCCCGCCGGGTCGGCGCGAAGCTCCTCGGCGTAGGCGTCGCGCTCTTCCGGGGTCGCCTGGGGACCGACGAGCATGCCGTAGCCCCCGGATTCGCCCACCCGTTTGACGACGAGGTCCTGCAGGTTGTCGAGGGTGTACTCCAGATCCCGGGGCCGGCGGCACAGGTAGGTCTCGACGTTGGCCAGGATCGGCTCCTCGCCGAGGTAGTAGCGAATCATGTCGGGTACGAAGGCGTAGACGCTCTTGTCGTCGGCCACCCCCGTCCCGGGAGCGTTGGCCATGGCAACGCGCCCGCTCTTGTAGGCGTGCAACAGCCCCGGCACTCCGAGGAGGGAGTCGGAACGGAAGACGAGGGGGTCGAGGAAGTCGTCGTCCACCCTGCGGTAGATGACATCCACGCGCCGCAGTCCTTCGGTGGTGCGCATGTAGACGAAACCGTCGTTGACCAGCAGGTCCCGGCCTTCGACCAGGGCTGCGCCGATCTCCTGGGCCAGGAAGATGTGCTCGTAGAAGGCCGAGTTGGCCACCCCCGGGGTGAGCAGGGCGATGCAGGGGTCGGGACGCCCGTCGGGAGCGAGCTCACGGAGCGTCTCGAGCAGCACCTGGCCGTACTGCTCCACCTCCCGGACCCGGCAGTCGCGATAGAGGCGGCGCAGGCTCGACTTGACCACCTTGCGGTTGGCGATCATGTAGGAGACTCCGGAGGGCACCCGCAGGTTGTCCTCGAGCACCAGCCAGCCGTCGTTGGTGCGTACCAGGTCGGTGCCGCAGACGGCGACCCAGGTCCCGTGGGACACCGGAACCCCGCACATCTCTACGCGGTACTGGGGACAACCGCGCACCAGGTCGACAGGGACCACGCCGTCGGCGATGATGCGGCCCCCCCCGTACACGTCCTCCAGGAAGCGGTTCAGGGCGGCCAGGCGCTGGGTGAGCCCCGTCTCCAGATGCCGCCACTCCTCGGCGGAGAGAATGCGGGGGACGCAGTCGACGGGGATGATGCGCTCGTCCGCCTCGTCGTCGCCGTACACCGTGAAGGTGATGCCCTCGTTGGAGAAGGAGCGCGTGACCCGCTCCTGGATCCGGCCCGCTTCCTCCGCGGAGAGCTGGCTCAGGGTGTCGTACAGAGGCTGGCAGTGGCCGCGCGTCGTGCCGTCCGGCAGGAACATCTCGTCGTAGATCGCGGCGTCGAGATCGTAGGCGTCGAAGTCCATGGGACGGCTCGCCGGTCGGTGAGTGCGGAGCTGTTCAGTCCGGGTCGCGGAAGTCTCCTCCATCCTCGGGGTCGACCATGAGGGCGAACTCGGGGTAGGCGTCGATCCCCAGCTCGGCGGCGTCCTGACCCATCTCCTCTACGTCGCGCGAGACCCGGGCTCCGAGGGTGCGGTCCAGGACGACCCACAGCACCAGGGAGGTGACGAAGACGAAAGCGCCGACGGAGAGGATCCCGACCAGCTGCACGAGGAAACTGCCCTTGCCGGAGAGGGAGACCGCCAGGGTCCCCCAGATCCCGGCGAAGAGGTGCGCGGGGACCGCGCCGACCACGTCGTCGATCCTCATGCGCTCGAGCAGTTTCAGTCCGAGGGTGCACAGGAGCGCTCCCACGGCGCCGATGATCACCGCCAGCCCGGGATCGGTGATATCCGGTCCCGCGGTGATCGCCACCAGGCCGGCGATCGCCCCGTTGAGGGCGGCGAAGAGGTCCGTCCGTCCGAGGATGGGGCGCGACACGAAGATGGCGGTGAGCACTCCCCCCGCCGCGGCGAGGTTGGTGTTGACGAGGATGTTGCTCATGGCCAGGGCGTCGGCGGCGCCGGAGAGGGCGAGCTGAGAGCCGCCGTTGAAGCCGAACCAGCCCAGCCAGAGGATGAAGACGCCGAGGGTTACCGCGGGGATGTTGGAAGGAGGCGTGACCTTGACGGAACCGTCCTTGCGGAACTTGCCCCACCGGGCTCCGACGACGATGGCCCCTGCCAGGGCCGCCCAACCCCCGGTCGAGTGGACGATGGTCGAGCCGGCGAAGTCCGCGAAGCCCATCTGGCTGAGCCAGCCTCCGCCCCACGTCCAGGCGCCTACGACGGGGTAGATGATCGCCGTCAGGACCGCGGTGAAGGCGAAGAAGGCCCAGAGCTTGACCCGCTCCGCCAGCGTCCCCGAGACGATCGAGGCGGTGGTGGCCACGAAGACCATCTGGAAGAACCAGTCCGACATGGTCGAGTAGTTGGTGGCCACGACCGCCGCCGTCTTTCCCTTGTCGCCGCCCAGGAAGGCGATCTCGTCGGCCGATGGACCGTGCAGGAGACTCAGCGAGCCGATCACCTTGCCCACGTCGACGTACATCAGGCCGTAGCCGACGGCGAAGTAGGTGAGCCCGGCAATCGAGTAGAGCCCGATGTTCTTGAGGCAGATGATGGAGGCGTTCTTCGAGCGCACCGAGCCGGACTCCAGCATGGTGAAGCCGGCGCACATCCACATGATGAGGACGCCCCAGACAAGGAAGGAGAAGGTGTTGAGGACGAAGTCGGTCTCGGACGAGGCCGACGCCGGCGCTGGAGCCAGGAGGATCGCGGCGATGGCGAGGGTCCATGCGGCCCCGGCCATTCCGGGGATCCGCGACCGGCGGTCCGTGGCAGGTTGGTCTTGACGTACTCTCATCTCGATATGCTCTCCTGCGCTGGATTTCGGCATGTGCCGTTCATCGGTTTGCGATGGGGTAGTGTTCGGGCGAGCACCGCCCTGGCCGGGCCGTGCGCCGGCGGACACTCCGCGCCGACGGCCTCCCGCGGATGCGCTGCACTCCATGGATCCCGGGCCTACCCGAAGCTGTCGCGGGCCTCCTCCACCGTTTCGAAGACCTTGGCGAGACGGGAGAAGCCGCTGATCTCCAGGACTTCGTTGATGTGGTCGGGCACCCGGCACAGGGCCAGCCCGCCCCCGGCTGCGCTCGTCTTCCTGATGGCGATCAGGAAGACCCGCAGCCCGGCACTGCTGATGTAGTTGAGCTCGCCGCAATCGACCACGAGGCCGGTGGCCCCCTTGTCGATGATGGCACTCAGCTCCTCTTCGAATTCCTTGGCATTCGCGGAATCCACGCGGCCGCTGACCGCGGCCACGGCCGTGCTTCCGGTCTGGCTGGTCTCAACGTTCATGCATCGTCCTCCGGAGCCTCCAAGGGTTGCACAAGGTTCAGGCGATTGCATCCGTCCACCCGCTCGTAGGTGAGCTTCTGGACGAATGCCTTGGTTAGGTGGATGCCGAGGCCGCCGATGGTACGGTCCGAGGCGGGAAGGGCCACATCGGGCTCGGCGGCGTCCTCGAGGGGGTTGAAGGGTTTTCCATTGTCAACGATAACAGCCCCCACCTCGGTATCGTTGAGGTGGAGAGTCACAGTGATGACCGCGTCCTGAGCGTCCGCCGGGAATCCGTAGGAAATCACGTTTGTCAGAATCTCGTCCAGGGCCAGCTGAAACCCGAAAACCGTCCGCTCCGGCAGCCCGTTCTCAGCCCCGAAACGCTCGAACTGCTCCGCAATGCGCCGGGGCTCCTCACTGTCGAGGCTGACGTCGAATCTCAGAGTGACATCCATTCTCGTCATCCCTCGGGACAAGGGGACGGATTCCGGCCGGGCCGGCGGCCTCCCCAAGACGGCAGCGACCGAGGATCCGGCCGTCCCGCCGGGAAAGATCATAAGCCCCGATGCCCGCCACAAGGCGGGCAGGGTTCGCAAAGTTGAACCTGCCGTGCCGGCGGCCGACTATTCCCTGACTGGTTGACAACCCTAGTGGTAGAGTAAGAGCTTTTGCAGCGTTTTCAAAATTCCGCCTGCCGGGGAAGGAGGAGGCGTCCAAAACCCCTGGGATGGCACCTCGACCCCGGATGAGGAACCTGCCATGCTCCCCCGTCGAGCGATGCTCCTGCGTCCCGGCCTTGCCGGCTCACTTCTCACCGGCGCCGCCGCCGGTCACGGCTCCGAGGCCATCGACGGCGTCCCTTCGGGCACCGGCGGCCCACCCGGTACAGGGGAGGCGCCCCCGCCCGTCCCATCGCCGGGGCCCCGGGCGGCCTGGAGCTCAGCGAGGAGAATCCGGTGGGACTCTCCGGCGGCACCGCCATGGAGTTCACCGACGATCTGGACCTGACCATCGGCTATTACGACATTGCCAACGAGAGCCTTCTGGACCCGGTGCCGGAAGCGGACCCCGAGGAGACTGCGGGCCAGGCAGACCCTCGGCCCGGAGAGCACCCCCTGGGACTACAACGGCCCCGCCTGGTTGTTCGTTGACATCCAACCCATCTTCTCTCTCCTGCAACACCCACTCCCTGAACGGAGGACCACTCCGATGAAGCGCTTGCTGCAATTCGAAGTCCCCGCTCTCGCCTTCGGCGTGAGCGCACTGCTCTTGATGGGTGCCGTGCCCGCGGCCCTGGCGCAAGAAGCGGAAGAAGAAGACGACGTCGCCGAGTTCGAGGAGGAGATCGTGCTCGAGGAAGTCGTGGTCACGGGCTCCCGCGCCCAGGCGCGCTCCGTAACGGAGTCGGCCGTGCCCATCGACGTCGTCAGCAGCGAGGAGTTCGTCAAGCAGGGCGGCACCGACCTCGCCGACCTGCTGAGGAACGTCGTGCCCTCGTACAACGTCAACACCCAGCCGATCAGCGACGCGGGAACCGTCGTCCGGCCGCCCAACCTGCGGAGCCTGGCGCCCGACCACGCCCTGGTGCTGGTCAACGGCAAGCGCCGCCACCGGGCCGCCGTGATCCACTGGCTCGGCAACGGCGTGGCCGACGGCGCCCAGGGTCCCGACCTGGCCGTCATCCCGGCCATCGCCCTCAAGCGGGTGGAGGTCCTGCGCGACGGCGCCTCGGCCCAGTACGGATCCGACGCCATCGCCGGGGTGATGAACTTCCAGCTGAAGGACAACACCGAAGGGATCTCCATCGAGACCAAGACCGGCAGTTTCCTCGACGGGGACGGCAAGTTCCTCGGCGACGGCGAGTTGTTCAGCATCGCCGGCAACATCGGCCTGGGCAACGAGAGCGCCTGGGCCAACCTGAGCCTGGAGTACGGCAACTCGGGGGCCACGGTGCGCTCGGTGCAGCGCGACGATGCCGCCGCCCTCGAGGCCGCGGGGAATCTCGACGTGGCCAATCCCGCCCAGATCTGGGGCCAGCCCTACATCCGGGACGACATCAAGTTCTTCGCCAACTACGGCGCCGATCTCGGCGACCGCCTCGACTTCTACGGCCACGCCAACTATGCCAGCAAGGAGACGGAGGGAGGGTTCTACTTCCGGAATCCCCATACCCGCAGCGGCGTCTTCAAGGGACCGACAATCGACTGGAACGGCCAGGAGGTGGGCTCCCTGCTGGTGGGCGACCTTGACGGCGTCGGCCAGGGCGGCGAGTGCGCCCCGGTTCCCATCATCGACAACAAGGTGGACCAGGAGTCGTGGCTGCAGATCCGCGACGATCCCAACTGCTTCTCCTTCCTGAAGATGTTCCCCGGCGGCTTCACGCCGCGGTTCGGGGCCTTCACCACCGACGAGTCCCTCGTCCTCGGCCTCCAGGGTTACGAGGCCGGGGTCCGCTGGGATCTGAGCGCGTCGTACGGACGGCACGAGGCGGACTACTTCATCTTCAACACCGTGAACGCCTCCATGGGTCCCGACACGCCGACCTATTTCGATCCCGGCACCTACGTCCAGTCTGACGTGAACCTGAACTTCGACGTCACCTATCCCGTGAACACCAGCCTGCTCCTGGCGGCGGGCCTGGAGCGGCGGACCGAGACCTTCGAGATCGTCAAGGGGCAGATCGAGTCGTACATCATCGGCCAGCCCCTGGCCAGCCAGGGGTTCCAGCCCGCCACCAACGGGTTCTCCGGCTTCAGCCCGGTGGCCGCCGGGATCTGGGACCGGTCCAACTCGGCCGTCTACGTGGAGAGCGACTTCTTCCCCATGAGCCAGTGGCTGCTGTCGCTGGCCCTGCGCGCCGAGGACTTCGACGACTTCGGCAGCACCACCAACTACAAGCTGGCCACCAACTACGGCATCACCGACGACATCAAGGTGCGCGGCAGCTACAGCACCGGCTTCCGGGCGCCCACCCCCGGCCAGCAGAATGCCTTCAACATCACCACCGAGTTCAACTTCGAGAAGAACGACCTGGTCAACAACGG
>JAPOZM010000036.1 GCA_026706075.1 Gemmatimonadaceae bacterium | reverse complement strand
CGTTCCTGGCCGACCTGCCCCCGGAGCTGTGCGAGTTGCAGGACGCGGCGCCGAGCCCCCGGCGGCGCGGCGCTCAGCTGGAGCTGTTCTAGGGTAGAAGGAAGGAGTCCCGGCGCCGCGGCGCCCGGGTCGAGTTGGCCCCCCGGGCGCTGCGCCCTCAGAGGGTCCTACACACCCGGCAGGGGCGCCGTGTCCCCGACCTGCTGCTGCCACAGCCGCAGGCGCGCCGCCATCCAGCGCACGCGGTCCCGGTGCTCGGGCCGGTCGAAGAGGTTGGTGGTCTCCGCCGGGTCCGCGTTCAGGTCGAACAGCTCGCCCTGATCGGCGGCGCACAAGGTCAGCTTCCAGCGGTCGGCGGTGACCACGCTGCGCCACGGCGCGGTCTTGAGCAGGTTGAGCTGGCGCACGCGCTCCGCCGGCATGGTGTGCGACTCGGCCGCCGAGGTCAGGTCGCGGTCGCCGACGCCGTTGTGCTGGATGACCACGTCCTCACCGCTCAGATCGGCCTCACCGCGGATCACGCCTGCACGGCTGGCACCGGGCAGGCCCTCGGGCACGCCCTGACCGAGCAGGTCGAGCAGGGTGGGCACGAAGTCGATCTGGCTGAAGTTGCCGCCGATGCGGCGCTGGCCCTCGTGCAGCCACGGGGCGCGCACCAGCAAGGGCACCCGCGCCGACTCCTCGTACGGAGAGCGCATCTCCACGTGGCCGTGGGTGCCGACCATCTCGCCGTGGTCGCTGGTGAAGACGACGATGGTCTCGTCCCGCAGCCCGGCCCCGTCGATGGCGTCGAGGATACTGCCCACCATGCCGTCCACCAGCGACACGCAGCCGTAGTAGTTGGCCCGCATTCGCCGGCACCCCGAATCAGTGCCCAGATCGAAGCCGCCGTCGTGCACGGCCTGCATCCAGAACTCGGCCCGGATGCGGTTGAACAGCGAGTGTCCCTCCGGGTGGACGCGGAAGGTCTCGTCCACGGGCAGGCTCCCGGGGTCGTAGAGGCCGTCCCAGGGGCTGGTGAAGGGCGGGTGCGGCTCCTTGGAGCTGACGTAGAGGACGAAGGGCCGTCCGGCGTTGCGCTCGATGAACCCGGCCGCCTGCCGGCCGAGCCAGGTGGCCATCTGGTACTCGACGGGCAGGGCGGCGCGGAAGTCGTCGGAGAACATGGCCCCCGCCGGATGCGGGGCGTCCGGCTCGAAGCCGTGCTCCAGGAGCCAGTGGTGGTAGGGCGAGAGCTGCTTCCTCAGCGCCTCGCTGGTGTACTCCGGCCACCAGTGGTCGAAGCATCCGGTCCACTCGTCGAAGCCGTGCTGCGCCTGGATCTCGTCTCCCAGGTGCCACTTGCCGATGTAGCCGGTGTGGTAGCCGCCGGGGAGCATCTCGGCGATGGTCGGCACGTGGCCGGGCAGGATGCGGCGGTTCACGGGCATGCCGGCGTCCACCGGGTAGAGCCCGCACAGGATGGAGGCCCGGGACGGGCAGCAGACCGCCTGGGTGACGTAGCAGTTGTCGAAGACCAGGCTCTCCTCGGCCAGCCGGTTCAGCCGCGGGACCTGGATCCAGTCGTTGCCGTAGCAGGCCAGGGTGTCGCGGCGCTGCCGGTCGGGGAGCACGAAGACGAGGTTGGGGCGTTCGGGCGGTGACGGCATGTGACTCGGGCAGCGGCTCCCGGCTTCCGGCTCCGGTTGCGTGCGGGGGACAGGCGGACCCACGAGATCGGCGAGCGCATGGCCCCCGGCGCCCACTGGGGACAGCCTATCTGCCGGCTTCTCTGCGTGGTGCTCCGCGCGGAGCCACCTGGGCGCCGGCGCAAGCTCCCGGGGGGATCCCGCCCTCAGCGGTACTGGTCCAGGTCCCCCCGGTACTCCAGGCCCAGCACCTCCATGCCGTAGCGGCGGTTGCAGAAGGCGTCCGCCTCCTCGGCGCCGGCCATGTTCAGCACCTCGAACTCCAGCCCCTCCCGCTCGACGGCGAGGCGGCAGGCCTCGGCCAGGTCGTGGCGGCAGACCCAGCCGGTGTTCCAGCGGCCGCGCAGGTCGTAGCCCGACTTCCCGAGGCCCAGGCGGCTGTCGACGATGTAGCACGGCCGCAGCACGACGATGCGCAGCCCGAAGGCTTCGTGCATCTGCCGGCACATCTCCTCCTGCAGCCGCTTGTGGACGGCGTACAGGCTGCCGTCGGGCCGCCGCACCTCGCTGTCGAAGAACACGCCCTTCGGGTGCTCCACGTGGCACGAGCCGATGTGGACGATGCGGGCCACCCCCAGCAGGTGTGACGCCTCCAGCACGTTGTAGAGGCCCTTCAGGTTGACCAGGTAGGACTGGTCGTTGGCGGGCCCGTAGCCGCCGTCGCCGCTGCGGGCGCTGTACACCGCCGCGTGCACCACGGCGTCCGAGCCCTCGACGGCGGCGTGGACGGCCTCGTAGTCGCGGATGTCGGCGTGGACGGTCTCGCCCTCCCAGTCGCCGTCGATCTCGCGCAGGTTGTCCCAGGCCTCCGGACCGTAGTCGACGGCGCGCACCTCGTGGGGGCCCCTCAGGTTGGCCAGCATGGCGCGGCCGGCCCAGCCGGCGGCGCCGAAGACGGTGACCTTCATCGCTCCTCCTCCTCCTCCATCCACTGCCGGAACTGCTTCCACGTGCCGCCCAGGGGGTGGCGGGAATGGACGCCGTGGACCTGGTGGTGCTCGGCCTCCGACCGGGCGAGGACGTCGTCGAAGCTGCGGCCCCATGCCCGGCGCAGGAACATGACGACGAGCAGGACGAGAGTGGCGTAGAGGACGACCCCGAACCCGAGCATGGGGACCAAAGCTGCGGCTGAACCCGCCGGCTGGCAACCGGTGCCCGCGCCGCCCGGCCTCCCGCCGTCCAGCCGGAGGGTTGCGCCGGCTCAAGCTGTCCGCGTGTGGACACTTCTGTATCGCCAGCGGCCATCCAGTCCGGCGGCCGATTTCGCTCAGAGCAGCACAAATGACTGTCGGAGAAAAAGTAACGCACCGTGGCGCGGTTGTTGCTATAAGGGTCGGGTGAGGGCCATCCGCCGTTCGGCCGGCCCGGACCGAAACCAGGAAGAGGAAAGGGAAGGATCATGCTGGCTCACTACCTGACCACGGCCCTGCGGCTCCTGTGGAGGGAGCGCGGGTACGCGGCGATCAACGTCTTCGGACTCGCCATCGGCTTCTCGCTGTGCCTGCTGATCATCCAGTTCACCTCCCACCAGCTGGCGGTGGGGACCTTCCACGAGAACGGGGACCGCATCTACCGCGTCCTGGGGCCCGGGTTTCGCGGCGCAGCCTTCGGCACCGGTCTGCCGATCCACATGGGACCCGCCCTCGAGGAGCAGCTGCCCCAGGTGGAGGAGGCGGTCCGCTTCCGCGGCAAGTGGCCGACGCAGCTCCGGCTCGCCGGCAGGGAGTCGCTCTCCGACTGGGTGCTGATGGCGGAGGACGGCGTCCTCCAGGTCTTCGGCTTCCCCCTGCTGCGGGGCGACCCGCAGACGGCCCTGGCGCGCCCCTACACCATGGTCCTCACCGAGCCCCTGGCCCGCCGCCTCTTCGGCGACGACGACCCCATGGGGCAGGTGATCCGCATCGACGAGCAGTACGACTGCGAGGTCACCGGCATCGTCGGCCAGCCGCCACCGAACTCCCTGCTCGAGTTCTCGGCGATCCTCTCCTTCGCCACCATGTACGAGGAGAGCCGGGGCATGATGGAGTCCCGGAGCGCCAAGGCCTTCATCACCTACGTGCAGCTGAGCCCCGGCGCCGACCTCGCCTCCATCGAAGAGAGACTGCCCGCCATGGCCGAGGAGCTCACGGGCCTGCCCGAGGAGGATGGTTCCACCTACAAGCTCCAGCCGCTGAAGTCGATTCGCTTCGACGCCGATGTGCCCAACAGCCTCGGCCCGAGCGGGAACCCTCTCTACCTGGCGGTCTGCGCCGCCCTGGCGGCGGTGATCCTGGCCATCGCCGGCGTCAACTACGTGAACCTGGCGACCGCCCGGGCCGACCGTCGTACCCACGAGATCGGCGTGCGCAAGTCCCTCGGCGCCCAGCGCGGACAGCTCATCCGCCAGCTCCTGTGCGAGTCGGTGGTGCTCAGCGCCGGGGCGACGCTCCTGGGCGCCGCGGCGACGCAGATCCTGGTCCGCCTCCCGGCCCTCATCACGGGGATGCCCATCGATCTGCCCTTCATGCGCTGGACGATCCCCGCCGCCGCCGGGGCCGCGGCCCTGGCCCTCGTCATCGGGCTGGCGGCCGGCGCCTACCCGGCTTGGCTCGTGGCGCGCTTCCAGCCGGCGGCCGTGGTCCGCCGCCGCCGCTCGGGCGGCGCCCGTCTGCGCCAGGTACTGGTGGTGGGGCAGTTCACGATCACCGCGGCCCTGATGACGATGACCCTGCTCATCTGGAGCCAGGTCGGCTACGTCCAGGACCTGCTCCGCCGCGAGTCCGCCCTCGGGTTCGAGCCGGAACAGGTGACGGTCGTCCGCAACCAGGGGCTGACGCTGGAACAGACCCGGGTCCTCAAGTCCGAGCTGCTCCAGGACAGCCGCGTCGCCCTGGTCAGCCTCTCCGAGACCTTGCCCGGCAACCTCAGCAGGACGTGGTACGGGGTGAAGGGGGAGGACGCGGGGGAGGTGGAGGTGAGGACCTACGGGGTGGACGGCGACTTCTTCGAGATGCTGGGCCTGCGCATGAGCAGGGGGCGCGCCCTCACCGATGATCCCTCCGACGACCGGGCGGCGGTGATCAACGAGACCGCCGTGCGCAGGATGGGGTGGGAGGATCCCCTGGGCAAGGCGATCACCGGCTACATGGGCCGGGACCTGCGCGTCGTGGGCGTCGTCGAGGACTTCCACTTCGACGGCCCCCACAAGAAGGTGGAGCCCCTGCTCATGGCTCCCGTCTCCAACGTCGGCCCCATCTCCGTGCGCGCCCGGCCCGGGCACCTCGACGAGGTCAACGAGCTGATCGACGCCAAGTGGGCGGCCCTCTCCCCCCACCGGCCCATCGAGCGCATGCCCCTCGAGGAGGTCTTCGCCGGCCTCTACATGGAGGAGCTGATGATGGGCAAGGCCCTGACGGTCTTCCTCTCCTTCGCCATCGCCGTGGCCCTGGTGGGGCTCTTCGGCATGGCCGCCCACGCCGCCCAGAACCGCATCCGCGAGATCGGCGTGCGCAAGGTCTTCGGCGCCTCCGTCACCGGCCTCACCGCCATGATGCTGCGCGACTTCGCCAAGCCCGTCGGCCTCGCCTTCCTCCTCAGCGTCCCGATCTCGTGGTGGCTCGGCGGCCTGTGGCTGCAGAACTACACCTACCACGTGGAGGTCGGCGTCGGCCTGTACCTGACCTCGGCCGCCCTCTCCTTCCTGGTCGCAGGCCTGACCGTGGGCCGCCAGGCGATCCGGGCTTCCCTGACCAACCCGGTGGAGACGCTGCGCACCGAGTAGACGCGCGGATCCCGCCACGAAAGGACACGAATGCTGGGGAACTACCTGACCACCGCGCTCCGCCACCTGTGGCGGGAGCGCGGCTACGCGGCGATCAACCTCTTCGGGCTGGCCGTCGGCCTGGCTCTGTGCCTGCTGGTGATCCGGCTGGCCGCCTACCAGCTCTCGGTGGGCGATTTCCACGAGAGCAGGGACCGCATCTACCGCATCCTGGGCACCACCTTCTGGGACAAGGACCGGTACACCTTTGCCACGCCGGTACAGCTTGGACCTGCCCTCGAGGACCTGCTGCCCGAAGTCGAAGAAGCGGTCCGCTTCACCGCGAGCAGATCGACACTGCTCCGGGCGGGCACGAGGGAGGGGATCTCGGAGAGAGTGCTGACCGCGGATCCCGGCGTCCTTCGCGTCTTCGGGTTTCCCCTTCTGCGAGGTACCCCCGAGACGGCCCTGGAACGCCCGTACACCATGGTGCTGACCGAGCCCTTGGCCCGCCGTCTCTTCGGCGATGCCGATCCCATGGGCCAGGTGGTCCGCGTCAGGGAGAGCTACGACTGCGAGGTCACCGGCATCGTTGGCCAGCCTCCCCCGGGCTCCCTGCTCCAGTTCTCGGCCCTGCTCTCCCTCGCCACGGAGCTCAAGGAGAATCCCGGAATGACCTCCGGGATGATCGTCCACGCCTTCACCACCTTCCTGCAACTGACGCCCGGCGCCGCTCCCGAGGCGGTAGCGGCGCGCATCCCCGGAGTCGTCGAGGCGATCACGGGGGTGCCCGCAGCTCCGGCGACTCCCGCTGCCGGCGTGTCGGTGCAGGTGGTGGGCAAAGTGGGCCAGGGAGACCTTGGGCCGGTCCAGGGCAAGGGCAAGTCCAAGACCCACGTCTTCGACGGAACCCCTCACGCCCACCCGCATCCAGCGGCGCCGGAGAGCCTGCAACACCAGACTTCGGTCGTCACCCTGCCGGTACACGGAGAGGGGCACCTCCCCCCGAAGGCGCTCGAGCTCCCGCGGCCGGCTGCCGCCGGGAATCCGCCTCCCTACGTGCTGCAACCTCACGACCACCCGCATCCAGCGTCGCCGGAGAGCTTGCAGCACCAGCCTTCAGTCATCACCCTGCCGGTACAAGGAGATGGGCCCCCGAAGGCGCTCGAGCTCCCGCAGGCGGCTTCCGCCGGGAACCCGCCTCCCTACGTCCTGCAACCCCTCAAGTCGATCTATTTCGACCCTGAACTACCCAACAACCTCGGAAAGAGCGGCAACTCCACCTACCTGGTGGTCAGCGCCCTTCTGGCGGTGGTGATCCTGACGATCGCCGGAGTCAACTACGTCAACCTGGCCACGGCCCGCGCCGGGCGGCGGATTCACGAGATCGGCGTGCGCAAGGCCCTCGGCGCCCATCGCGGGCAGCTGATTCGCCAGCTCCTGAGCGAGTCGCTGCTCATGAGCACCGCGGCGACGGTGCTGGGAGCGGCCCTCGCAGCGGCCATGCTCCAGTTCATCCCCAACATCGCGGGATCCGCTTTCGACCTTCCCTCCCTCGACTGGTCGATCTCCACGTACGCCGGCGCCGCGCTGCTGGCAGCGGGGGTCGGAGTGGCCGCGGGGGCCTGGCCGGCCTGGGTCGTGGCACGGATGCAGCCCACGGCCCACCTGGGCGGGGGCCGAAGAGGCGGCGCGCGCCTGCGCAGGGGTCTGGTGGTGACCCAGTTCACGGCCACCACGGCGCTGCTGACGATGACGCTCCTCATGTGGAACCAGCTCGATTTCACCCAGGACCTCCTCCGCGAGAACTCCATCCTGGGGGCGGATCCGGAGCAGGTGGTGGTGGTCAGGAACCGCGGCCTCACCGTGGATCAGGCCCGGGCTTTCAAGGCCGAGCTGCTTCAGGACAGCCGCATCGCCGCGGTGAGTCTCTCCTCGGCGCTGCCGGGCGAGGGCGGGAGAGCGTCGCACATCGTGGAAGGACGGATGATCGAGGCCTACCAGGTAGATGCGGCCTTCTCCGAGATCATGGGCCTGCGCATGGCCCGGGGACGCGCCCTGACCGACGATCCGGCCGATGCCCGGTCGCTCGTCATCAACGAGACCGCTGCCAGGGTGCTGGGACTGGAGGAGCCACTGGGAGAGACGATCCTCACCTGGGGGGACAAGCGCATCGTGGGCGTCCTCGAGGACTTCCACTTCGACGGTCCGCGAAGCGAGGTAGGGCCGCTGGTCATGGAACAGCTCTATGGATCGGCGGGCGTCACCATCGTGCAAGTCCAACCCGGGCACCTGGACGCGGCTCTCGAGCTGATCGACGAGAAGTGGGCCGCCTTCGCCCCTTGGCGCCCGATCCGGCGCCACTCTCTCGAAGAGATCACCGCCAGGCTCTACTCGGAAGAGTTGAGGGTGGGCCGCGCCCTCACCCTCCTCCTCTTCCTGGCCATCGCCGTCGCCGCCGTGGGCCTCTTCGGCATGGCCGCCCACGCCGCCCATGAGCGCACCCACGAGATCGGCGTGCGCAAGGTCTTCGGCGCCTCCGCCGGCGGCCTCACGCCATGATGCTGCGAGACTTCGCCCGGCCCGTGGCCATCGCCTTCGTCCTCAGCGTCCCCCTCGCCTGGTGGCTCGGCAACCAGTGGCTCCACGACTTCGCCTACCGCGTGGAGATGGGCGCCGGCCTGTTCGTGGTCTCGGGAGCGCTGTCCTTCCTCATCGCAGGACTGACGGTGGGCCAACAGGCGATCCGGGCTTCCCTGACCAACCCGGTGGAGACGCTGCGCACCGAGTAGGCGCGCGGATCCCGCCACGAAAGGACACGAATGCTGGGGAACTACCTGACCACCGCGCTCCGCCACCTGTGGCGGGAGCGCGGCTACGCCGCGATCAACCTCTTCGGTCTGGCCGTCGGCCTGGCCCTCTGCCTGCTGGTCATCCAGCTGGCCGCCTACCAGCTCTCGGTGGGCGACTACCACGACAAGAAGGACCGGGTCTTCCGCGTGCTGGGACCCACCTCATGGGGTCAGGCCCGGTACACCGACGTACTGCCCATACCCCTCGGCCCCACCCTCGAGGAGCAATTGCCCGAAGTCGAGGCGGTGGTGCGTTTCGGCTGGGAAAGGCTCAATCTGCTCCGGGTCGGAGACAAGGAGGGGATCTACGAGAAGGTCGGCGCAGCGGAGGCCGGCGTCTTCGACATGTTCAGCCTTCCCCTCCTCCGCGGCGACCCGAAGACGGCCCTGTCGAGTCCCTACACGATCGTGCTCACCGAGCCGCTGGCCCGCCGGCTCTTCGGCGAGAGCGATCCCCTTGGCCAAGTCGTCCGCGTCGGAGAGGACTCGGACTACGAGGTGACGGGCATCGCAAGGCAACTGCCGTCCAGCTCGCTGCTTCAGTTCTCGGCGCTGAGGTCGCTCTCCCGCGCCACGGACCCGATGCTGGAGCATGGCTGGGACGCCTCCGCCTTCCGGACCTTCGTGGAAGTGACGCCCGGTGCCGACCCAACCGCGGTAGCCGCGCGCATTCCCGACATCGTCAGCAAGGCCAAGGGGTTGACCGAAGGCGATGCCCGCGGCGCCGGCGGATCGGTGGGATCTGCGGAGGCATCGTCCGCGAGCGCCAAGAGCATCACGGTGTTCAAGAGCCCAGTGGCCTCTTCCTCGACGAAGGGATCGACGGCGTTCTCGGTCGTTTCCGAGACGGCGACCGCCGCCCCGTCGACGGGTGCCGATTCCTACGTCCTGCAGCCCCTGGAATCGATCTACTTCGACACCGACGCCCCCAACACCATCGGGCCGAGCGGCAATCCCATGTACCTCGCCCTGAGCGCCATCCTCGCCGTGGTGGTCCTGACGATCGCCGGCGTCAACTACGTCAGCCTGGCCACGGCGAGGGCGGGGCGGCGGATCCACGAGATCGGCGTGCGCAAGGCCCTCGGCGCCCATCGCGGGCAGCTCATCCGCCAGCTCCTGAGCGAGTCAGTGTTCCTGAGCACCGCGGCCACGGCCCTGGGAGCTGCCCTCGCGGCGCTCTTGCGCCAGCTCCTACCCGTCATCGCGGGATCCTCCTTCGACTTCCCCACGTTGCACTGGTCGATCTCCACCTACGCCGGGGCCGCGTTGCTGGCCGCGGGCGTCGGGGTGGTGGCGGGGGCCTGGCCGGCCTGGGTCGTGGCGCGCATGCAGCCGACGGCCAACCTGGGCGGGGGCCGGGTGGGCGGCGCGCGCCTGCGCAGGGGTCTGGTGGTGACCCAGTTCACGGCGACCACGGCGTTGCTGACGATGACGCTCCTCATGTGGCACCAGCTCGACTACTTCCAGGACCGCCTCCGTAAGAGCTCCATCTTGAGGTTGAAGCCCGAACAGGTGGTGGTGATCAGGAACCACGGGCTCACCGTGGACCAGGCCCGGGCCCTGAAGACGGAACTGCTTCGAGACAGCCGCATCGCCGCGGTGAGTCTCTCCCACAAAGTCCCGGGCGAAGGCTTCGATTTCCAGGTCGTGGCGGATTTCACCACAGATGACCCGGTGATGATGAATGTGTATCAGGCAGACAGCGACTTCGTGCCGGTCATGGGTTTGCGCATGGCACAAGGACATCCCCTGACCGACGCACCGGCCGACGCCCAGGCTGTCGTCATCAACGAGACCGCCGCGAGGCGAATGGGGTGGGCGCAGCCACTCGGCAAGAAGATCAACGCCTCCAGGGGAGAATCGCACATCGTGGGCGTGATCGAAGACTTCCACTTCCAGGGCCCGCGCCAGGAGGTGGAGCCCCTGGCGATCATGCAGGTCGATCAGTCGGTGGGCGTCATCACCGTGCGCGTCAAACCCGGGCATCTCGACGAGGCCCTCGGAGTGATCGACGACAAGTGGGCCGCCGTCGCTCCCTACCGCCCGATCAAGCGCCATTCCCTCGAAGAGATCACCGCCAATCTCTACTCCGAGGAGCTGATGGTGGGCCGAGCCCTCACCACCTTCCTCTTCCTGGCCATCGCCGTCGCCGCCGTCGGCCTCTTCGGCATGGCCGCCCACGCCGCCCACGAGCGCACCCGCGAGATCGGCGTGCGCAAGGTCTTCGGCGCCTCCGCCGGCGGCCTCACCGCCATGATGCTGCGCGACTTCGCCCGGCCCGTGGCCATCGCCTTCGTCCTCAGCGTCCCCGTCGCCTGGTGGCTCGGCCACCAGTGGCTCCACGACTTCGCCTACCGCGTCGAGATGGGTGCCGGCCTGTTCGTGGTGTCGGGAGCGCTGTCCTTCCTCATCGCCGGACTCACGGTGGGTCACCAGGCGATGCGGGCGGCCCTGACCAACCCGGTGGAAACGCTGCGCACGGAGTGAGGAGCAACATGCTGAGAAGCTACCTGACCACCGCCCTCCGCCACCTCTGGAGAGAGCGCGGCTACGCGGCGATCAACCTCTTCGGGCTGGCCGTCGGCCTGGCCCTCTGCCTGCTGGTCATCCAGCTGGCGGCCCATCAGCTCTCGGTGGGCGACTTCCACGAGAACAAGGACCGGGTCTTCCGCGTACTTGGACCGAGCTTCCTGGATAGCGGCCGTTACATTGAGGCGCTGCCGATAGAGCTCGGCCCTACCCTCCAGGACCAACTGCCGGAAGTCGAAGAAGCGGTCCGCTTCAGCGGGGGGAGTGAGAAGCTGCTCCGGGTTGGTGCGAAGGATGGGATCACCGAAGACGTGCTCACGGCCGAAGCCGGCGTCTTCCAGGTATTCGGATTCCCACTCGTCCGCGGCAACCCGGAGACCGCCTTGGAGCGCCCATACACCGTGGTGCTGACCGAGCCGTTGGCCCGGCGCCTCTTCGGAGAGAGCGATCCCATGGGACAGGTGGTTCGCCTCGACGAGAAGTTCGATTGCGAGGTCACCGGCATCGTCGGGCAGCCACCCCCCAGTTCACTGCTCCAGTTCTCGGCCCTGCTCTCCTTCGCCACGGAGTACAAGGAGAAGCCGGGAATGATGGGGTCCAGGACCTCCAGGGCCTTCACGACCTTCGTGCAGCTGACCCCCGGCGCCGCTCCGGACGCGGTGGCAGCGCTCGTCCCCGGCGTCGTCGAGGGAATCACGGGAGTGCCCGAATCCCTGGGTCGTACTCCCGGGGCCAGTGTGTCGGGGCTGATGGAGGGGGGAATCCCCCCGGAGGTGGTCGGCCAGCTCCCTCCGGAGGTGCTCGAGCTTCTGAAGAAGACACCTTCCGAGAACGTGACCGTACGAGTGGAGAGGAAGGCGATGCCCGGTATCGAGGAGGACGCTGCCGAGTCCTCCGAAACGGCGGGTTCCTACGTGTTGCAGCCCCTCAAGTCGATCTACTTCGACGGTGAGGTACCCAACAGCCTCGGTGCGAACGGCAACCCCGTCTACCTGGGGGTGTGCGCCATCCTCGCGGTGGTGATCCTGACGATCGCCGGCGTCAACTACGTGAACCTGGCCACGGCGCGGGCGGGGCGGCGGATTCGCGAGATCGGCGTACGCAAGGCCCTCGGCGCTCACCGCGGCCAGCTCATCCGCCAACTCCTGACGGAGTCGCTGCTGCTCAGCGTCGGCGCCACGGTCATCGGGGCGGCCATCGCCGAGGTCGCCGCGCCGCTCATGCCCTCCGTTGGCGGATTCGATCTCACCCTTCCCATGCAGTGGACGACCCTTGCCTGCGCTGGAGCCGCGGCCCTGGCACTGGGGATCGGACTGGCAGCCGGGGCCTACCCCGCCTGGGCCGTAGCGCGCCTTCAGCCGTTCGCGGCGGTACGAGGAGGCTCCGTGGGCGGTGCCCGCTTCCGCCGGGGGCTGGTGGTAGCGCAGTTCACGGCCACCGCCGCAATGATGACCATGTCCCTGCTCATCTGGGACCAGGTCGACTTCATCCAGAGCCTGCTCCGTCAAGGCTCGGATCCGGAGTTCCAGCCGGAACAGGTGGTGGTGATCGAGAACAAGGCACTGACCCCGGATCAGGCCAGGATCTTCAAGACCGAGCTTCTCCGGGACAGCCGCATCGTCACCGTGGGATTCGGTACCACGGTACCGGGAAAGACCTTCAGGGCGGAGAAACTCGTCAAGCCCGAAGGGACGGGAGAGCACGCGAAGATCAGAGTGTATGACGTGGATGGCGACTTCGTCGATGCCATGGGCTTGCGCATGGTCCAGGGACGCGGACTGAAGGACGACGCCATCGGCGAGATCGTCATCAACGAGGCCGCAGCGCGGATGCTGGGTTGGACCGAGCCGGTGGGAAAAACCCTCTCCGGCTTCACGGGCGTCCACGAACGGCGCGTCGTGGGTGTGGTCGAGGACTTCCACTTCGATGGTCCCCACAGGCGGATAGAGCCATTGCTCATGGTGCCCTTCGATCAGAAGCAGTGGGTCAGCGTCATCATCGTGGGGGTACGCCCCGGCCATCTCGACGAAGCCCTCCGAGTGATCGACGACAAGTGGGCCGCGGTCGCGCCCTACCGCCCCATCCAGCGCCACTCCCTCGCAGAGGTCACGGCCGAACTCTACTCCGAGGAGCGGATGGTGGGCCGCGCCCTCACGGCCTTCCTCTTCCTGGCCATCGCCGTCGCCGCCGTCGGCCTCTTCGGCATGGCCGCCCACGCCGCCCACGAGCGCACCCGCGAGATCGGCGTGCGCAAGGTCTTCGGCGCCTCCGCCGGCGGCCTCACCGCCATGATGCTGCGCGACTTCGCCCGGCCCGTGGCCATCGCCTTCGTCCTCAGCGTCCCCGTCGCCTGGTGGCTGGGCAACCAATGGCTCCACGACTTCGCCTACCGCGTCGAGATGGGGGCGGGCCTGTTCCTGGTGTCGGGAGCCCTGTCGTTCCTCATCGCCGGCCTGACGGTGGGTCACCAGGCGATGCGGGCGGCCCTGACCAATCCGGTTGAAACGCTGCGCACGGAGTAAGGAGCAAGCATGCTCGCCAACTACCTGACCACCGCCCTTCGCCACCTCTGGCGAGAGCGCGGCTACGCGGCGATCAACCTCTTCGGGCTGGCCGTCGGCCTGGCTCTGTGCCTGTTGGTCATCCAGCTGGCCGCCTATCAGCTCTCCGTCGGCGACTTCCACGAGAACAAGGACCGGGTCTTCCGCGTACTTGGACCTGACCTGTGGGGTGGGCCCCAGTACACAGCATCACTGCCGGGCCCGCTCGGGCCCGCCCTCGAGGAGCAGTTGCCCGAGGTCGAGGAGGCGGTCCGCTTCAGCTCGGTGTGGCCGCGCTTGCTCCAGGTCGGGGACAAGGAGGGCGTATACGAGAAGGGCAGCGGGGCCGAGACGGGTGTCTTCGACATGTTCAGCTTGCCCCTCCTGCGCGGGGACCCCGGGACGGCCCTGACCCGCCCCTACACCATGGTCCTCACCGAGCCCCTGGCCCGTCGTCTCTTCGGAGACAGCGACCCCATGGGGCAGGTGGTCCGCGTCGACGACGCGTACGACTGCGAGGTCACGGGCATCGTCGGCCAGCCTCCCTCCAGTTCACTGCTCCAGTTCTCGGCGCTGATCTCCTTCGCCACGAGGTACGAGCGGAATCCGGACATGATGGGGTGGAACGCCTCCGCCTTCAGGACCTTCGTGCAGCTGACGCCTGGCGCGGACCCGGCTGCGACCGCTGCACGCATTTCCGGCATCGTCAAGGAGGCCAGGGGGTTGTCCGAGGCGCCGCCTCCCCATGTCCTGCAGCCCCTGGAGTCGATCTACTTCGACACGGAGGTGCCCACCACCATCGGCCCGCGCGGCAATCCCATGTACCTCGCCCTGAGCGCCATCCTCGCCGTGGTGATCCTCACGATCGCCGGCGTCAACTACGTGAATCTGGCCACGGCGCGGGCGGGGCGGCGGATCCACGAGATCGGCGTGCGCAAGGCCCTCGGTGCCCATCGCGGCCAGCTCATTCGGCAGCTCATGAGCGAATCGGTGCTCATGAGCACCGCCGCGACGGTGGTGGGAGCGGCCCTCGCAGCCGTCTTGCTCCAGCTCATACCCGCCATCACGGGATCCTCCTTCGACTTTCCCACGCTGCACTGGTCGATCTCCACGTACGCCGGGGCCGCGTTGCTCGCCGCGGGAGTCGGGGTGCTGGCGGGGGCTTACCCGGCCTGGGTCGTGGCGCGCATGCAGCCGACCGGTAGCCTGCGGGGGGGCCGGACAGGCGGTGCGCGCCTGCGCCGGGGCCTGGTGGTGACCCAGTTCACGGCGACCACGGCCCTGCTGACGATGACGCTCCTCATGTGGCACCAGCTCGACTACGTCCAAGATCTCCTCCGCGAGAACTCCATCTTGAGGTCGAAGCCGGAACAGGTGGTGGTCGTCAGAAACCGCGGCCTCACCGTGGATCAGGCTCGCTCTTTCAAGTCGGAATTGCTGCAGGACAGCCGCATCGCCGCGGTGAGTGTGGCCATGACGGTGCCGGGCGAGGGCACGAAAGCGGCGCACATGGCGGAAGGACGGAGGATCTGGAACTACCAGGTAGATGGGGACTTCGTCGAGATCATGGGCCTGCGCATGGTCCAGGGGCGCCCCCTGACGGACGAACCCGCCGACGCCCGGGCGCTGGTCATCAACGAGACCGCCGCCAGGGTCCTGGGATTGGAGGAGCCCCTGGGAGAGACGATCCCCACCTGGGGGGAAAGGCGCGTCGTGGGGGTTGTCGAGGACTTCCACTTCGACGGCGCCAGGAGTGAGGTAGAGCCCCTGGTCATGGAACAACTCTACGGAGCGGCGGGCGTCATCAACGTGCGGGTACAGCCCGGCCATCTCGACGAGGCCCTCGAGGTGATCGACGACAAGTGGGCCGCCGTCTCGCCCTTCCGCCCCATCCAGCGCCACTCCCTTGAAGAAGTCGTCGGCAAACTCTACTCCGAAGAGCTGATGGTGGGCCGCGCCCTCACGGCCTTCCTCTTCCTGGCCATCGCCGTCGCCGCCGTGGGCCTCTTCGGCATGGCCGCCCACGCCGCCCACGAGCGCACCCGCGAGATCGGCGTGCGCAAGGTCTTCGGCGCCTCCGCCGGCGGCCTCACCGCCATGATGCTGCGCGACTTCGCCCAGCCCGTGGCCATCGCCTTCGTCCTCAGCGTCCCCGTCGCCTGGTGGCTCGGCAACCAGTGGCTCCACGACTTCGCCTACCGCGTCGAGATGGGGGCGGGCCTGTTCGTGGTGTCGGGAGTGCTGTCCTTCCTCATCGCCGCACTGACGGTGGGACACCAGGCGATGCGGGCGGCCCTGACCAATCCCGTTGAAACGCTGCGCACCGAGTAGCCCGAAGCCAGATCAGCCAAGGAAAGGACCTGCATGCTGGCCAACTATCTGACCACCGCCCTCCGCCACTTGTGGCGAGAGCGCGGCTACGCGGCGATCAACCTCTTCGGCCTGGCCGTCGGTTTGGCCCTCTGCCTGCTGGTCATCCAGTTGGCCGCCCACCAGCTCTCGGTGGGCGACTTCCACGAGAAGAGAGACCGGGTATACCGCATACTGAAGGGAACTGGTGGATCCGGCAGGGCAATAGTACCGCTACCTCTTGGGTCGGCCCTCAAGGAGCAAGTGCCCGAAGTCGAAGAAACAGTTCGCTTTCGCTGGGCTAAGCCGCGTCTGTTCAGGGTTGGCGAAAAGAGCGGAATAGATGAGGAGACTCTCTGGACAGAGCCCAGCGTGTTCGAAATGTTCAGCCTGCCGCTCCTGCGCGGCGACCCCAAGACCGCTCTGTCGCGCCCCTACACCATGGTGCTGACCGAACCACTGGCCCGGCGGCTCTTTGGAGAGAGCGATCCCATGGGCCAGGTCATCCGCTACAACCAGGACTTCGACTGTATCGTTACCGGCATCGTAGGAAAGCCCCCTTCCACCTCATTGCTCCAGTTCTCGGCACTGCTCTCCTTGGCAACTGTGAACAAGGAGAGCCTGAGGCAGGAAGCTCACACAAAGTTGAGCCCCTGGAGAATTTACTCCTACGAAGCCTTCCTACAGCTCCATTTCAATGCAGATGCCGCTACGGTAGCCGAGCGCATTCCCGGCATCGTCGAGGAAGCCGGGGGGTTGCTCGAAGATTTCGATTCTTGCACCCTGCAGCCCCTCAAATCGATCTACTTCGACACGGAGATTGGCACCTACATCGGCCCGCGTGGCAACCCCAGGCACCTCGCTTTGTACGCCACCCTGGCCATGGTGCTCCTGACGATCGCCGGGTTCAACTACGTGAACCTGGCGACAGCGCGTGCGGAGCGACGGCTGCACGAAATCGGCATCCGCAAGGCGCTCGGCGCCCATCGCGCCCAGCTCATTCGCCAACTCCTGTGCGAGTCGGTACTGCTCAGCCTCGGGGCCACGTTGCTTGGCGTTGCCATGGCAGAAGCTGTGACTCCGTTCCTGCCGGTGATTGGAGGGGTTGACTGGTCATCCAGCTGGACTCTCTCGACCTGCGCCGCGGCTGCGGCGCTGGCGACAGCGGTGGGACTGGCGGCGGGCGCCTACCCGGCCTGGGTCGTGGCATGCTTTCAGCCGGCGGTCCTGGAGCGCGGGGGCCGTATCGGCGGCGCACGCCTGCGCCAGGGTCTGATACTGGCGCAATTCACCGTTGCTGCGACGTTGACGACGATGACGCTGGTGATATGGCACCAAGTCAGCTTCATCCAGAGCATGCTCCGCGAGAACTCCGTCCTGGGATTGGAGCCGGAACAGGTTGTCATCGTCTACAACCCCCATAGCGACGGCCTGAGCGCCGACCGGGCCCGCGCTTTCAAAGCTGAGTTGCTTCAAGACAGCCGTATCGCCGCGGTCAGTCTCTCTAGCGGGGGCATGATGTCTCTGCCAGGAGAAGGGGGAACAAAGATCACCTACCACTACGATGCAGTAGATGGCGACTACGTTGAGATCATGGGATTGCGCATGGCCCAGGGACGTCCCCTGACCGACGAGCCGGCCGACGCCAAAGCGGTCGTGATAAATGAGACCGCCGTGCGCAGGTGGGAATTGGAACAGCCCCTGGGAAGTACGATTCCCCATGTCGGACGCGTCGTGGGGGTGATCGAGGACTTCCACTTCCAGGGTCCCCGCTACAAGATAGGACCACTGGTCATGAGACAGATTGACCGTTACGTGGATGCCATTACCGTGCGGGTACGCCCCGGGTATCTCGGAGAAGCCCTCCAAGTGATAGACGACAAGTGGGCGGCCACCGTACCGGATCGCCCCATCCGGCGTGAGTCCCTCGAAGAAGCGAATGCGTTTTACTATTCCGATGAACTGAAGGTGGGACGCGCGCTCACCCTCCTCCTCTCTTTGACCATCGCCGTCGCCCTTGTAGGGCTCTTCGGTCTGGCGGCCCACGCCGCTCAAGCACGGACCAGAGAAGTCGGCATCCGCAAGGTGTTCGGTGCCTCCCCCGGCCGCATCACCGCCATGCTGCTCGGCGACTTCGCCAAGCCCGTGGCCATCGCCTTCCTACTCAGCGTGCCAGTCGCTTACGGGTTGGCCGACCACTGGTTGCAGGACTATGCCTACCGCGTGGAAGTCGGCGTGGCCCTGTTCATGGTGTCGGGCGCGCTGTCCTTCCTCATCGCCGGGCTGACGGTGGGCGGCCAGGCGATGCGAGCTGCCCTGACCAGCCCCGCAAGGACCCTGCACACGAAGTAACCGCAAAGAGGAGACCGCCATGATCGAGATGCACGACATCGAGAAGTACCACCAGACGGGTTCCCTCAAGACCTACGTCCTGCGCCACGTGCACCTGAAGGTGGAGAAGGGCGAGTTCGTCTCCATCATGGGGCCGAGCGGCGCCGGCAAGTCGACCCTGCTCCACATCATGGGCATGCTCGACGAGCCGACGGCCGGCGCCTACAGCTTCCAGGGCCAGGAGGTGAGCGGCATGGGGGAGAAGGAGCGCACGGAGGTGCACCGCCGGCACATCGGCTTCGTCTTCCAGGCCTACCACCTCATCGACGAGCAGACGGTCTACGAGAACCTGGAGATGCCCCTCCTCTACCAGAAGGTGAAGGGCTCCGAGCGCAAGGCGCGGGTGAGCGAGCTCCTCGACCGCTTCCAGATGGTGGCCAAGAAGGAGCTCTTCCCGCACCAGCTCTCCGGCGGCGAGCAGCAGCGCGTCGGCGTCGCCCGCGCCCT
>JAPOZM010000080.1 GCA_026706075.1 Gemmatimonadaceae bacterium | reverse complement strand
TACAGCCAGTTCAGCCCCTTCGGCTTCGGCGGGGCCTTCTGGTACGTGAAGTACAGCTACAGCATGTAACGGCTGTGGACCGCGCTTCGGGGCCCTGCGCCACCGGCGCCCCGAAGCGCCTCCACGGAGCCGCCGCCGCCCGCAAAGAGCCGGTTCTCGCGCTGCCCCCCGGAGGCTCACGCCGTCGCATCGGGTGAGCCCTCGAGGGGCAGTCGCCTTTCCTGCGTGACCGCGGATCCTCCGGCCGAGGTTCCGCCACCCCCTCGCGGCTCCTCCTTCTCCGGGAGGTCGGCCGCGCGCTACGTGCCCGGCGATCATTCCTCCGGACCGCCGGTCCGCTTTTCCGCGCTCGAGACCAGCGGTCTGCGCCGCCCTTCACACGGGAGAACACGGATTGCTCAAGGCGGGCATTTTCCTGGACATGGAAAACCTCAACCGCTGCGGCGGCTACGCCCTCCAGTACCGGCAGGTCAAGGCCCTGGCCGAGGCCCAGGGCGCCGTCGTCGTGCGCGCCAACGCCTACATCGCGGTGGACCGCGACCGGGAAGCCAGGGATCCGGAGTACGGACAGAGGAAGGCCGAGTACCGCAACCGGGTCCGGCGCGAGGGCTATCACCTGGTCCTGAAGGAGGTGCAGATCTACCGGGACACGGAGGGCCAGGTCATAACCAAGGCCAACGCCGACCTGGAGCTGGCCGTGGACGCCCTGCTGCAGACGGAGCGGCTCGACTACGTGCTGCTCGGCACCGGCGACGGCGATTTCGTCCGCCTCGTGCGGGCCCTGCAGAACCGGGGCCAGCGGGTCGATCTGCTGTCGTTCATGAACACCAGCACGCGGCTGCGGCAGGAGGTGGACAACCACTTCTCGGGGTACCTGGTGCCCGGACTGCTGCCCGAAGACCGGGCAGAGACGCCGCGCCTCCGGGGCATCGTGCACGCCGTCAACGAGGAGAGGGGCTACGGATTCCTCACCGTGCAGACCGGCATGGGCATGGACAGCGTGCGCGAGGACATCTTCCTCCACATCACCGACCTGCGCTCGGCCGAGGGCCGGCCGCTCGACAACGCCCAGTTCGCCCAGTACAAGACCCGCGGGACCATGGTGGAATTCGAGATGCTGGAAGAGGAACCGGGCAAGGCCAAGGCGGTCAACGCCGTGGAGTTCCGTCCCGAGCTCTGGGGCCTCAGCCGGGGGGACCGGCCGGCCGCGCCCTCCTGAGGCCGTGGGCAGCCCCCCGAATCAGCCCGCCGCCACCCCCTCCGGGGACTGCAGGTAGCGCCCGCCCTCGCCTTCCGTCCACGGGTAGCGGAAGTGCTCGGCCAGCTCGCGGTTCGACGGGTCCCTCAGCAGTTCCTCCAGGGCCGCGAAGGCCTGGTCGTACGACCGCGTCTGGTGGTGCTCGAGGGCGGTCCACAGCAGCATGCTGCGGTCCCCCGTGCGGTAGGCCTCCAGCTCCCGCTCCATCCCCAGGATCGTGGGCAGCAGCTGCTCCAGCATGATCTTCTTCGGCAGGGGCGCCACCCGCAGGGGCTGGATCCCCTTGCGGTCGATCACCGCCGGCACCTCGACGACCACGTCGTCATCCACTCCCGGCAGAGCCCCCCGGTTCGGCACGTTCACCTGGAAGGTGCCCCGCTCGTCGTTGGTCAGGGCGTCGATGATCGGCACCTGCTGCTCGCGGGTGCGCTCCGTGCCGAAGAGCTCGGTCATGCGCGCCGACGGGTCCTCGCAGGCGGCCCGGATCTCGGCCAGCCGCTTCTCCAGGCGCTCCACGTGGACGGGCCTGGCGATGTGGGTGTCCGGACCGCCGTAGGGCTCCCCGAACCAGTGCTTCTTGGTGTCGATGTCGGTGTGGTACCACCAGCCGCCGACTCGCGGCGAGTCGCCGATGGGGAAGAGGCCGTACATGCGGTACTGGTGCACGGCCCCCCGCGAGAGCTGGGTGTCGTGGGTGCTCTCGGCTTCGTGGGTCCTCCAGTACTCCTCGCCATGCTCGGCGATCCAGCGGTCGATGCGGGGATAGGCGTCCTCCCCGTCGTACAGGAAATGGGTCATCCAGATGCAGTGGTTGACCCCCGGCGCCTGGAAGTCGACGCGCTCCAGGTCGAAGCCCAGTTCCCTGGCGATAGTGTGGTAGCCGTAGTGCCCGTGGCACAGGCCGCAGACCTTGATCCCCGTCTCCCGGGTCATCAGCGTGCATCCCTGGAAGACCGGGTTGCCGGACTGGATGAGCCAGGCATCCGGGCACAGCCTCTCCATGTCCCGCGCCACCTCCATCATCAGGCGCAACTGGTAGAAGGACCCGCCCGACACGCCCCTGTAGTAGTAGCCGTGGCGGGCCATTAGCGCGCGCATGTCGACCTGGTGGTAGTGGCTCTGCACCATGGCGGTGTTGATGACGAAGTCGGCCTCCCTCAGCGCCTCTTCCCGGTCGGTGGTCTGCCGGAAGCGCAAGTCGCCGCCGACCTCGCCGGTGTAGCGCGACGCCATGCGGGTCACCGCGTCGAGGCGGTCGGCGTCGATGTCCATGAAGTGGACCTCGCTGCCGGCCAGGTTGTCGGTCAGGCACAGGTCCTTCACCAGACCGAGGGAGAAGGTGCCGGAGCCGGCGCCGATGACGCCGATGCGGACAGGATGGGGCATGGGATCGACTCCTCGCTGGATTGCCGATGGGGGGCCCGGGACAGAGCCCATGTCCTTATATAAGGTAAAGGCCTGCCCGCCCAAGGGAGCCAGCAGCGATGAACGACGAGGAGTATTTCGAAGAGCAGCCGGTGGAGCTGCCTATCGACGGGACCCTCGATCTGCACACCTTCCGGCCCAGGGAGGCGGCGGATCTGGTGGCCGACTACCTGTCCGAGTGCCGCAAGCGGGGCATTCTGGACGCCCGCGTCATCCACGGCAAGGGCACGGGCGCTTTGCGGCGCACTGTCCACGCCGCCCTGGACCGCCTCCCCTTCGTGGAGCGCTACTCCCTGGCCGGCACCGGAGGCGGCGGCTGGGGAGCGACCCTGGTGCGGCTGCGGCCCCTTCCTCCAGGGGGCGAGAAGCGCTGACTCCGCCCTTCGCCGGGCCCCCCGGCTCCCGGCCGTGACCGGCTCGGGGCCGTTGATCGAGCAGCACCGGCGACAGCCCGCCCTCGGACGAAGCCGCCTGCACCTTGCCGGGAAGGCGGGCTCCGGCTAAGGTAGCGCTCCGGCACCCCGGACCATCCTGGAAGAGGAGGCTCTCCGTGATCGATCCGAAGTACCTGCTCAGCGACGAACAGATGCGCGACTACATCGCCAACGGCTACCTCGTACTCGACACGAGCCTGCCGGCGGCGCTGCACGAGGAGATCTACCGGCGCACGTCGGAGGTCCTGGAGAAGGAGGGCAACCCGGGGAACAACATCCTGCCCCGGGTGCCGCAGCTCAGGCAGGTCTTCGAGGACCCGTCCCTGCGCGGCGCCCTGACGAGCGTGCTGGGCCCCGACTACATCATGCACTCCCACCGCCACTGCCACGTGAACCGGGGCGGCAGCGACGGCGGCGGCACCCACAAGGACAGCTACTGGGGTTTCAACCGGTTGCCGCGCAACCACCGCACACGCTGGGCGATGCTGTTCTACTACCCCCAGGACGTGACCATCGCCAACGGCCCCACCGGGGTCGTTCCGGGGTCCCAGAACTACATGGCGAAGGAGTCCTGGGAGACGGCCGGGGAGGCCGAGCCCTGTCTCGGGGCCGCCGGTACCGCCGTCCTCGTCCACTTCGACCTGTGGCACCGGGCCTTCCCCAACCACACCGACGACACCCGCTTCATGATGAAGTTCCAGTTCACCCGCATGTCCGAGCCCGCCGCCCCCACCTGGCGCTCCGAGAGGCGGGACTGGCCGGGCGGCAACGGCCTCGGGAATCGCCACGACGCCATGTGGCGGTCGGCCTGGAGCTGGCACCGCGGCGAGCCCTTCGAGGCCCCGGCCGCCGGAGGCGGCGCCGAGGCCATCGACCGCCTGCGGGGCGGTGACCTGGAGGAACGCCTGGATGCGGCCACGGCCCTGGGCGGCCCGGGGGCCTCCGCCGCCGGCGTGGCCGCCCTGCGCGATGCCCTGCGGGACGAGGCCGAGCCGGTGAGGCTGAACGCCGGCTACGGCCTGGGAGCAGCCGGCGAGGACGCCGTCGACGCCCTGGTGGACGCCCTCGACGACGAGGCGGAGGCCGCGGGGCTGAACGCGGCCTACGGACTGGCGGCCGCGGGCGGTGCGGCGGAGCCGGCGCTGATCGAGGCCTGCGGCGCAGCCTCGGATTCGAGCCGCGGGTACGCGGCCTTCGCCCTCGGCGAGATGGGGGCCGGTCCCGACGCCGTGGAGGCGGTGGCGGGGCTGGCGGGAGACTCGTCGGAGCTCGTGCGCCGCAACGCCGCCGACGCCCTCGGCACCATGCGGGGGCGGCCGGAGGCGGCGGTCCCCGCACTTCAGGAGCTGCTCGCCGACGAGGACGCCCAGGTGCGCTTCGATGCTGCCTACGCGCTGGCCCGCCGCGGCCCCGAGGCGGCCCCGGCCACCGAGGCCCTGGTGGCCGCCCTGGACGACGGCAACCGCTACGTCCGCAACCACAGCGTCGAGGCCCTGCAGAGGATCGGCACCCCCCGGGCCCGGGAGGCGCTCTACGACTTCCTCACCATCTCGCGATGGTGCCCGATCACCAACCGGGACAGCACGTTCTGAGACGTACGCGGCCGGCCTGGCCGCCCCTGCACCGACTGTCTCCCGGGAAAAGCCGAGCCGGCACCGGCTCGCGAAGAAAGGATTCCGCGCCATGCCGCAGCCACAGCCGGTCCTGATCGCCGGAGAGTGGCGGCCCTCCAGGGCCGCCGGCACCTTCGAGCCCACCAATCCACGCACCCGCCAGGCCACCGGGGAGACCTATCCCGTCAGCGGTCCGGAGGAGGTGACGGAAGCCGTCGAGGCGGCGGCCGCCGCCTCCGAGGCGCTCCAGGAGTCCTACCCCGCCGGCGCCGCCGCCTTCCTCGAGGCCTTCGCCGGCCGCATCGAGGCCCGCTCCGGCGAGATCGTCGCCATGGCCGAGGCCGAGACCGGCCTGCCCGCCGCGCCCCGGCTGGCCGAGATCGAGCTGCCCCGGACCACCGGCCAGCTTCGCCAGGCCGCGGCCTCCGCCCGGGCCCGCTCCTGGAGCCTGCCCACCATCGACACCGGCAGCGGCATCCGCTCCATGTACCGGGCCCTCGAGGGGGGCGTCGCCGTCTTCGGGCCGAACAACTTCCCCCTCGCCTTCAACAGCGTCTCCGGCGGGGACTTCGCCGCCGCCGTCGGAGCCGGCTGCCCGGTGATCGCCAAGGCCAACTCCTCCCATCCCGGCACGACCCGCCTGCTGGCCGAAGAGGCGCGGGCGGCCGTCGGCGAGGCGGGCCTGCCCGAGGCGACGGTGCAGCTCATCTACCGCACCGATCACGAGGTCGGCAAGAGTCTGGTCTCCCATGCGAAGATCGGGGCCACCGGCTACACCGGGTCGAGGTCGGCGGGCCTGGCCCTCAAGGCGGCGGCCGACGCCGCCGGCAAGCCGATCTACCTGGAGCTCAGCTCCATCAACCCCGTGTACGTGCTGCCCGGGGCGATCCGCGAGCGCGGCGCCGAGATCGCCGAGGAGTTCCAGACCTCATGCCTCATGGGGACCGGACAGTTCTGCACCAACCCGGGGATCGTCGTGCTCCTGGCCGGCGACGAGGCCGAGGGCTTCATCGCCCGGTCCGCGGCCGGTTTCGACAAGGCGCCGGTGGGCACCCTGCTCGCCGCCGGCGTGGAGAGCGGCATGGAGGCGAGCGTGCGCACGCTCCAGGCCGCCGGCGCCGAGCTGGTCACCGGAGGCACGACCGGCGGCGGCACCGGATACAGCTACAGCAACACCCTGCTGCGGACCACGGCGGAGAGGTTCCTGGACGACCCCGAGGCGCTGCAGACCGAGGCCTTCGGCAACGAGAGCCTCTTCGTGGTGGCCGGCGACGTCGACGAGGCCGCCGAGGTGGCGCGCCGCCTCGAGGGCAACCTCACCGGCTGCATCTACTCCGACACGGGCGGCTCCGACGACGATGCCTACGAGCGCATCGCGCCGGCCCTGCGGCGGCGGGTGGGGCGCCTCCTCAACGACAAGATGCCCACCGGAGTGGCGGTGGTGCCCTCCATGAACCACGGCGGACCGTACCCGGCCACGGGACACCCCGGCTTCACCGCCGTCGGCATCCCCGCCTCGATGCTGCGCTTCGCCATGCTCTGCTGCTACGACGAGGTGCGCCCCCACCGCCTGCCGGTGGAGCTGCGCGACGAGAACCCGGGCGGCGTCTGGCGCCTGATCGACGGAGACTGGACGCAGGCGGACGCGTGACCCCCGCCGGACGGCGGGGCCCGCCTACCTGTGGGCGTGGTGGGAGGCCTCGGGGGCGAGGTACTCCACGTCGAGGTGGGGCGTCTCCAGGCGGCGGTGGCCCGCGTGCCGGGAGCGCAGGCAGCTCTCGAGGATCCCGCAGACGATTAGGGTCCGCTCCGCCGGGAAGGGGGCCGCCCCGGTGACCAGCATCTCGTCGATCTTGGCCACCAGGCAGGCCGAGTAGGTGACGTTCGGCGTCGGCGTCAGCAGGAACTGGCACGACACCGGTTCCGCCTCGCCCTCCAGCCGGGCGGCGAAGCAGTAGTCGCCCACGGCGCCGTTGACCATCAGCAGGGTGGCCCGCAGGCCGTCGCGGAACTCCAGCAGGTAGGCGGCGGGCGCCTCGACGAGGCGCTCGATCTCGCCGGAAGCGAGCAGGTCCTGGGTGCGGCCGTCCTCCAGCGTCGCCCCCCGGGGGGTGTCCGAGCGCGACAGGGCCGCCTCCAGCAGGCGCATCGACCAGCGGCCCTCGCGGCCGGCCTCCCAGACTTCGTCCCCCTCGATCAGCTGCACCGCGGCGACGCCGGTCTCGCCCCCCCGGCGGCGCTCGATCATGCACTGCATCGCCTCGAGGGCGTGGTAGTCCATGGCGTCCGAGCCGCCCACCCCGATCATCAGCGCCTCCTCGATGCCGGTGCCGTGCGGAAGCTCCAGGTCCGGCAGCCTCCAGGTGACCGGCAGCGACGACCCGGCCAGGATCGGGAAGCCGAGGCGGCGCCCGTCCTCGACCATCTCCCGTGCGTAGTCGAAGCTGTACGAGAGGTGCTTGTCGTTGTAGACCGGCACCGCCCGCCCGTCGGCCTCGAAGACGGCCACGCACTCCTTGAACAGCTCGTACCTCGGGTAGAGCTTCTGCCCCAGCTCGTTGTCCGGGTACTCGCCGTGCTCGCCGATGAGCAGGACGCCGTCCACGGCCAGCTCTCCGCCGCCGCAGCGCAGGGCTTCGGCCACCGTGGGGTAGACCTCGAAGCCGAACTCCCGCCCCCGGTCCACGGCCTGATCGCCCTCGGGACTCTGATCGACATAGAGCGACACCACCCGCCCCGGGGAGCGGCGCCACTCGCCCTCGTACGGGTAGCCCACGAGGAAGCGATCGGCGAAGTGCTGGGCGTGGGACAGGTAGCGGTAGATGGTGGCCACCACCGCCAGCCTCATGTCGCGATCGTCGGGCATCTCCGTCCTCACGTGCGCCAGAAGGTGGACTCGGGGTTCGGCTGGTAGGTCACCTCGGCCAGGTGCGGAGTCTCGAGGCGCGCCTGGTCCTGGTGCAGGCTGTCCACCCCGGCCGCCGTCAGACCCGTGGTCATCAGGGTGCGCTCCACCGGGTAGGAGGCCCGCCCGGTTAGGAACATGCGCTCCACGTTGTTCACCTGGGGGCTGAAGAAGTTGGCCAGCGAGGTGCGGGCCGGCGGCATGGGCAGGTACATCTGCGTCGACAAGGGCCGCTCCTCGCCCGTCAGCCGCGCCGCGAAGTTGAAGTCCTGCACCAGGCCGCCCATCAGCAGCATCGACGACTGCAGGCCGTCGGCGTGCTCGTAGACATACGCCACGGGGCTCTCGCAGAGCTGCTTCAGCTCGTCGATGTTCGGCAGCACGTCGTTGAACCCCGGCCGCGGCTGCGACAGGGTGTGACTGCGGCTCAGGGCCGACTCGAAGAGCTCCCGGGACCACACCCCGTCGTGATGGGCCTGCCAGAACCGCTCGTCGCGGTACGCCTGCAGCCCGACGACGCCGTGCTCGCCCCCCGCCCGGCGCTCGACCATGCACTGCAGGGTCTCCAGGCCGTGGAAGTCGTAGCTGTCGACGCCGCCGTAGCAGACGCAGACCGCCTCCTCCACCCGCGCGCCGAGGGGCATCTCGAGGGAGGGCGTGCGCCAGGTGACGGGCAGGGACGAGCCGGCCATGAAGGCGAAGCTGAGCTCCAGGGACTGGTCGTACATCTGGCGGGCCCAGTCCCAGTTCCACGAGAGGTGCTTGTCGTTGAAGACCGGCGCCGACCGGCCCGTGGTGCGGTAGACCGAGACGATCTGCTGGAAGAACTCGTAGCGGGGGTAGAGCTGCTGGCCCTTCTCGTTGCGGCCGTACTGGCCGTGCTCGCCGACGAGCAGCACCCCGTCGACGGCCAGGTCGGACCCGCCCAGGGTGAGGGCGTCGGCGATGGTGGGCACCCCCCGCACCTCGGGAAACCGCGCCAGGCGGTCCGGGGTGAGGTCGCCCTCGGGGTGCTGGTCGACGTAGAGGGAGACCAGGTCCATCGGCGGCCGGTGATGGCGCCCGTTCCAGCCGTACCCCTCGAGGAAGCGGTCGACGATGTGCTGGCCGTGGGAGAACTTGCGGTACTCCGTGACCACGGCGGCGATCTTCGGTCTGCGGTCGGCGCTCAAGGGCGGGTGCCTTCCGATGGTGCTGCGCTGCGAGGGCGAGGGGGCCTCAAGATAGAGCCGCGCCGGACCCGGCTCCAGGCTTGGGAGGCGGGCGGGCGTGGCCCCGGCCCTGGTCTGGAAGCCACGGAGTCCTCCTCGTCGTCGTACACGAGGTCGCCGAAGGGCGTCACTCAGAGCTCGGTGACCGAGATCCTCGGGCCCTCGCCGAGATCCCGCGTTGTCCTTCGTCCGCCTGCTCGTAGCACCGCAGCACCGTCCGGGCACTGAGACGGCCAGGAGGGAATTGACAGCGGTGTAGCCTGTCGGCTACTTTGGGCGAGTGCTGGAAGTTCGCAGGACGGAGGTCTATGCCAGCTGGCTCGACGGCTTGAGGGATGTCCGCGCTCGCGCCCGAGTGCTGGTTCGGGTCGAGCGGCTGGCGGCGGGCAACCCGGGCGACGTGAGGCCCGTGGGCGAAGGCGTTTCAGAGATCCGAATCGACTACGGACCGGGTTACCGGGTGTATTTCAAGAGGCAGGGTCGCACAGTCGTCGTACTGCTCGCGGGCGGCGACAAGCGCACCCAGAGCGACGACATCGACACGGCCCTGCGGCTGGCGAGAAACCTGTAGGTGAAGACCATGGCGAAGACCGCTACAGTGCCCTACGACGTTGCCGAGCACCTTCGCACTCGCGAGGAAATGGCCGCGTACCTGGAAGCCTCCATCGAGGAGGCGGAGGGCGATGCCGCGTTCGTAGCCAAGGCTCTCGGCGACATCGCTCGCGCACGGGGAATGGCGCAGGTGGCGACGGAGGCCGGCCTGTCTCGCGAGAGCCTCTACAAGGCGCTCTCCGGGGACCGCAATCCGACCTTCGAAACCGTCCTCAGGGTCGTCCGCGCGCTGGGCCTGAAGCTGCGTGCCGAAGCGGCGCTCGAGTCAGGAGCGGACGCCCGCGGCGCACCGACGCGCGGCTGATGGCGCGTGCTGCCTCCCTGCGGGCGACCCGATCGCCGGCCTGAAGCCGGTAGCAACAAATCCCCGACGACACGCCGCGTCCGGTACGACCACCTGACCCGCCAAGCTGTACACCGTCAGTTCCACCTCCGCCGCCTCGGGCAGTGCAAAGAGAATCGTCGGGACGGGGTTGAACGGGTTGGGCGTGCCCACCTGTTCCGCCCTGTCAGAGGCCCGCGAGGTCGGAGAGACCGCCTCCGGCCCCATCACCAGACCAGGAGGTCGCCCCCATGAAGCAGGTCTATCCCGACATGTACTGCTGGTCCGTCTTCAACGAGGACCGGCAGATCGACTTCAACGGCCATCTGTGGGTGCGGGAGGAGGGGAACGTCCTCTTCGACCCGGTGCCGATGATCGAGTCCGACCTGGCCCAGCTCGAGCGGCTGGGAGGGGCCGCCTGGATCGTGCTGACCAACCGCGACCACGAGCGCGAGGCCGGCGCCTTCCGGGAGCGCACCGGCGCCCGGGTGATCGCCCCCGAGGCCGACGCGGGCACCCTGGGTGTGAGCGTCGACCGCGCCGTCGGCGAAGGGGAGATCCTCCCCGGTCTGCGGGCCGTGCCCCTGGAGCACGGCAAGAGCCCCGGCGAGATCGCCCTGTACTGGCCGGAGCGGGAGGTGATCCTGGCGGGAGACCTCGTGGTCGGCGCCCCGGTGGGACGACTGAGCCTGCTGGCCGACGAGAAGCTCGACGACGCGCCCGCCGCCGCCCTGGAGTGCCGCAAGCTCCTGGCCCTCGAGTTCGACGCCATCCTCGTCGGCGACGGGCACTCCCTCGTCACCGGGGCCCGCGAGCAGCTGCTCCGCTGCCTGGAGGCGCGCACCGACATCCACATCAACCACATCCACGCCGACGAGGTGCCGTGGGTGCCCGGCCTCGACCGAAACGGCTACCGCTGGGACACCAAGGAGCTGGATCGCCTCGTCGGGGCCCGCAGGCTGGGGTACGAGCTGGTCCGGCTGCCGCCGGGCCAATCGACCTGGCCCTTCCACCTGCACCACTTCGGCGAGGAGATGTTCCTCGTCCTGGAGGGCGAGTGCACCCTTCGCTCGGACCGGGGTTCCTGGACCGTGCGCGCGGGCTCCTGCATCGCCTGCCCTCCCGGCCCCAGCGGCACCCACAAGTTCACCAACGAGAGCGCCGCCGACTGTGTTCTTCTGGCCCTCGGAGAGAACATCCACCACGACGTCTACGAGTACCCCGACTCCGACAAGGTGGGGATCGCGGCCACGGACCGGTTCTACCGCAGGGGGGACTACGTCGGCTACTGGGAGGGGGAGTCGGAGTGAGCCCGAAAGCTGCTTGCCGGGGGCCCCGGCCGGCGGTACCCTAATTCGCCCCCCGAGCTCCCCGTCAGGAAGAGAGCATGAACAGCATCCAGGCCGCCGTCGCGGGCCAGGCTCGCCGCAACAGCAAGCTGCTTTCCGGCGCCCGCTACCTCGGCGCAAGCGTCTCCTCCACCGTCCTGCCCCTCCAGGTCGACGTCTCCTCCGCCTCCGGCCTGACCGGGCAGCAGGTCGACGCCCTCGAGGGGCTGCAGATCGAAGCGGCGCGCACCGCCATCCGGTCGCTGGCCTCGCTGGCCGCGATCGGGGAGCTGGATCACCTCGGCGGAGGCCTCGAGCTGATCCCCGCCCTCACCCTCACCCTGGCCGTCACCGACTACGAGCGCGTCGACTACACCATCGAGCACGCCCACACGAGCGTCGGCTACTACGGCGCCCTCGCCGCCTTCGGGTTCATCGACGACGACGCCGTGGTCGACGACTTCCGCCGCGGCCTGGACCTGCCGGGGCACGTCTCCTGGCTCCCCGGCGGCACCCAGCTCAACGGCGGCCGCCTCGGCGTCATGATCCCCGCCGCCGTCGGCCAGGCCCTGGGCAAGCGGGCCCGCCGGGATGACGGCGCCTGGGTAATCGCCCACTGCGGCGACGCCGGCTGGGTCTCGGGGCAGGCCCTCAACGGCTTCAACGGCGCCGACGTGGGCCGGGCGCCGATCACCTTCGTCATGCACCGCAACGGCATCCAGCTCTCAGGGTCGACGCGCTCGATCATGGACAAGGACCCGCGGCCGATCATCGAGGCCCTCGGCGTGCGCATCCTCGAGATCCCCACCCTACACGACTCGGCCGCTCTCTTCGAGGCCTACCGCGAGGGCTGGCGCCTGGCGCAGGAAGGCACGCCGAACCTGATCTACCCCACCGGCTACCGCTCCCACGAGGCCCACGGCGTCGTCGACCTGCGCTGGTTCGGCGAGCGCTACGGCGTCACCGAGCGGGTCGAGGAGATGGCCGCCGCCCACGGCGTCTCCATGGACCGCCCCGTGTGGGTCCCCGGGTCGCTGATGAGCTTCCGCGACGACGGCCCCATGGTGGAGTGCCTCTTCCTGGTGAACGACCTGCCCGGCGGCGAGGGCCACCACGACGGCCACATGAAGGACCGCAGCGAGGCCGAGGTCCTGGCGGGGCCGATGTTCCAGACCACGGGGGCCCAGCGCGCCGCTCTCGGCCGGCTGCGCAAGGCCGCCCCCAGGGAGGTCGTCACCCGCGCCCGGCCGGCGCCCGGCAGCCCCAACCTCGTGCTGACGGAAGAGCAGCGGTCGGCCGCCGACCTGCCGGGCACGGGGGAGAAGGTGAGCCCCCGCAACGGCTCCGAGGCCGGGTACGCCGCGGTCGCCGCCGCCCATCCGGAGGCGATGTTCGTGGTCAGCTGCGACCTCGACGCCTCGACCAAGCTCGGCAAGGCCCGGGCCCTGCTGGCGGCGGACCACGCCTTCGAGATGAGCATCGAGGAGCAGGCCGCCTGCCTGATCGCCGACGGCCTCGCCGTCAGCTCCCGCGAACCCCAGCTCAACGTGGTCTCCACCTTCGCCGCCTTCTTCGAGGGGATCGCCCGCGAGGGCTTCGACATGTGGCGCTACCAGCGCAACCTCACCGGCGTCAACGAGGGGCTCAACGTCACCTTCCACCTCTCCCACGTGGGCGCCTGCACCGGCCGCGACCACTTCTCCGGCTGGGGGCTGGACTGGATCAACGTGGGCCTCACCTACCTGCCCTACCTGCACCGGTTCTACGCGCCCGCCGACGCCCGCTCCGCCTTCCTCGCCGTGGTCGACCTCGCCGCCCACTACGGGGGGCACGTCATCGGCATCCCCCGGGACAACCTGCCGGTCCTGGAGAAGCAGGACGGCTCCGGGCCGCTGTGGGAGCCGACGGACCCATGGGAGCCGGTCACCGCCTACCGCCGCACCGAGGGCGCCGACAGGGCCATCCTCGCCTTCGGGGCGCCCGCCTTCCTCGCCGGCGAGGCGGCGGGGACGCTGGCCCGGCAGGGCCTGGCCGCGGACGTGCACGTCGTCAACGGCCTGCCGCTGGCGGAGCGCGAGCTGGAGAAGCTGCTCGCCCCCTACCCCGGCGGGGTCGTCACCGTGGAGGACGGCTTCATCGGCACGCCGCAGACCGGCGTGCGGGGCTTCGCGGGGCTGGTGGCGTCCAAGGCGGCCGAGGCGGGCCTGCCCGTGGAACACCTGGGGATCACCGATCCGACCACGGCCCCGTCGGACGGGCACTTGGAGACCTGGAGGCATTTCGGCATCACCCGCCGGGGGCTGGCCGCGGCGGTCCGAAGGCTGTCATGACTACCATCAAGGAAGGGAATCGATGAGACCGATCACGACGATCGCCACGGGCGCCGCGCTGGCGGGCCTGACCGCCTGCGGAACCTCAGAGGAGGAGGGCACGATGGGAGGCGACATGGGAGCGCTGATGGACCCGGCGGGCGCGGCGATGACGAAGGAGTCGCCGGCCACCTTCCGGGCGCGGTTCGAGACCACCAAGGGGACCTTCGTAGTCGAGGTGGAGCGCAAGCTGGCTCCGCGCGGCTCCGACCGGTTCTACAACCTCGTGCGCCACGGCTACTACAACGGCACCAAGCTCTTCCGAGTCATCCCCGGCTTCGTGGTGCAGTGGGGGATGAGCGGCGACCCGGCCCTCAACAAGGTGTGGCACCAGGCCCGGATCCCCGACGACCCGGTGATCGCCAGCAACGAGGCCGGCACCATCACCTTCGCCATGGCCGGCTCGAACACGCGCACCACCCAGCTTTTCATCAACTACAAGAACAACGCCGGCCTTGACAGCCAGGGCTTCTCACCCTTCGGCCGCGTCGTCGAAGGCATGGAGGTCGTCGAGTCCTTCAACGACGAGTACGGGGCCACGCCCTCCAACAACCAGCAACGCATCGGCGAGGAGGGCAACGCCTTCCTCGAGAAGCACTTCCCCAATCTCGACGCCATCCTGAGCGCGACGATCGAGTAGCCGGGCGGTTGGCCGGCTACCGCACCGACCACATCGGTCCCGGCGCCGCCTCCCTGGCGCTGCTGACCGCCGTTCTCTGGGGCGGCAACCAGGTCGCCATCGAGGCCGCCCTGGAGGGCATGCCGGCCCTGGCCCTCGGCGCCGCCCGCTTCGCCATCGGCTGGGCGGTGGTCGCCATCGCCGCCGCCGTCACCCGGGAGCCGGTCTCCCTGGCCCGGGGACAGTTGCGCCCCCTCCTCGGCCTCACCCTGATCTTCGTCGCCCAGATCGGCTCCCTGAACATCGGCTCCGACCACACCACCTCGAGCCGCGCCATCGTGGTGATCTCGGCCTATCCCTTCTTCACCGCCGTCTTCTCCCACCTGCTGATCCCCGGCGACCGGCTCGCCGCCCGGATGGTGCTCGGCATGGTCCTCTCCTTCGCCGGCATCGTGTGGATGTTCGCCGAGAGCCTCTCCTGGCGCTCGACGGCCCATATGCTCGGCGACGCCGTGGTCCTCCTCAGCGCCGCCCTGCTGGGCCTGCGGCAGGTGGTGATCAAGCGCCTCGTCGCCGGCCTGCATCCCTACAAGGTCCTGTTCTGGCAGGCCCTGCTGAGCGTGCCCGTCTTCGCGGGCCTGAGCCTGGTCTTCGAAGGCACCTCGGGGTACGCCTGGAATGCGGGCGCGGTCCTGGGCGTGCTCTACCAGGGAGTCGTCGTGGCCGGGGCCTGCTTCATCATCCTCGTCCACCTCTTCACCCGCCACAGCGCCGGCCGCCTCGGCATCTACGGCTTCGTCACCCCCGCCGTCGGCGTGGCGCTGAGCATGTGGATCATGGACGAGGTGCCGACCCCGGCGGTGGTCGGCAGCATGGCCTTGGTGGCCGCCGGGATCGCCTTGTCGCATACGGCGCCGAGGGCCCCCGGTCCGGGCCGGACCTGAGCGGGCTTCCGGACGCGCCGCAGCAACCGGGGCGGTATATTCCCGTCCCCTTCCCGCATGCCTCGAATGGAATTCGTCGCCGACATCCACCTGCACTCGCGCTGGTCCCGGGCCACCAGCCGCGACCTGAACCCCGAGAGCATGCACAAGTGGTCGCAGCTGAAGGGGATCGGCGTCGTCGGCACGGCCGACTTCACGCACCCGGAGTGGCTGGCGGAGCTGAAGGAGAAGCTGGAGCCGGCGGAGGAGGGGCTCTTCCGCCTGCGCCCGAAGCTCGCCGCCCCCGTCGACGGGCAGGTGCCGCGCTCGTGCCGGGGCCAGGTGCGCTTCCTGCTCACCGTGGAGATCAGCTCGATCTACAAGCGGGGCGGGCGCACCCGCAAGGTCCACAACGTCGTCTGCCTTCCCGGCTTCGACGCCGTGGACGACCTCGACCGGCGGCTCTCGGCGATCGGCAACCTCGCCTCGGACGGACGCCCAATCCTCGGCCTGGACAGCCGCGACCTGCTGGAGATCTGCCTCGAGGTCGACCCCCGGGTGCTGTTCATCCCCGCCCACATCTGGACGCCCCACTTCGCCGTCCTCGGCGCCAGCTCCGGCTTCGACAGCCTCGAGGAGTGCTTCGACGACCTGCTGCCCCACATCTTCGCCGTCGAGACCGGCCTCTCCTCCGACCCGCCCATGAACAGCCGGCTCTCCGCCCTCGACCGCTACGCGGTGGTCTCCAACTCCGACGCCCACTCGCCCTCCCGCCTCGGCCGCGAGGCGACCTGCTTCGACACGGATATCTCCTACACCGGAATGGTCGAGGCCCTGCGCTCCCGCGACCCGGCCCGGTTCACCGGCACCATCGAGTTCTACCCCGAGGAGGGGAAGTACCACTACGACGGGCACCGCAAGTGCGGGGTCCGCTGGAAGCCGGCCGAGACCCGCGCCGCCGGCGGCCTCTGCCCGGAGTGCGGGCGCAAGCTCACCGTGGGGGTCCTGCACCGGGTGGAGAGCCTGACCGACCGCGGCGAGGAAGAAGAGCCGCCCGTGGACCGGCCCTTCGAGTACCTCATCGCCCTCGACGAGGTGATCGGCTCCTGCATCGGCGTGGGGCCGAAGAGCAAGAGGGTGCAGGCCGTCTACCGGAAGCTCCTGGAGCAGCTGGGCCCCGAGCTGACCGTGCTGCGCGCCGTCGACCCGGAACGAATCGCCGCCTGCGGGGAGCCGCTGGTGGCCGAGGGCGTGCGCCGCATGCGGGAGGGGCGCGTCTCCATCGAGCCCGGGTACGACGGGGAGTACGGGGTGATCCAGGTCTTCAGCGACGAGGAGCGCCGGGAGCTGGAGGGCCAGGGCCGGCTGTTCAACCTTCCCGAGGGGACACCGCCCGGCGGGGCCGGCACCCGCGCCGTGGACGCCGCCGACATCGTGGAAGGCATCGCGCCGGAGCCCGCCGCCGTCGACACCGGGGCGCCGTCCGTTGCGCCGCCCGTCGATGCGAAGGCCCTGGACGCCGCACGCGTCGTGGAGCGCATTGCCTCGGAGCCCGTTGACGGGACGCCGCGCCTGGAAGCGCTGCTCGAGGCCGCGGAGGAGGCCACCGGCGAGAAGGCCCTGGAGGATCTGGACGACGACCAGGGGGAGGCGGTGAGGGCCGCCGGCCCGGTGGCGGTGATCGCCGGCCCCGGCTCGGGCAAGACCCGGACCCTGACGCGGCGGATCGCCTGGCTGGTGCGGGAGCGCTCCTGCCCTCCCGAGCGCATCGCCGCCGTCACCTTCACGCAGCGGGCGGCCCGGGAGATGGGGGATCGCCTCGCGGAGCTGCTGGGCGAGCAGGCCGGCGCCGTGCGCGTGGGCACCTTCCACCGGCTGGCCATCGAATGGACCGCCGGGCTCACCGGCGACGAACCGCCGCTGGTGGTGGACGAGGCCGAGTCCCTCGGCCTGCTGCGCGACGTGCTGGCCCGCTTGCGGCCGGCCGGGGCGCGGGCCCGGGATGTCCGCGACCGCATCTCGCGCTGGAAGGCGGACGGCCTGCGGCCCGGAGACCTGGCCGGCGAACCCCTCGCCGCCGCCTACGCCGCCTACCAGGAGCGCCTGGAGGCCTGCGGCGCCCGCGACTACGACGACCTCCTTCTCGACCTGCTGGAGCTGCTGCGGGACGAGGCGGTCTGCCGCCGGGCCGCGGCGGAGCAGGACCACCTGCTCGTCGACGAGTTCCAGGACGTCAACGCCGTCCAGTACGAGCTCGTGAGGCGGCTGGCCGGCTCCGGCGAGGGCCTCTTCGTCATCGGCGATCCGGACCAGGCGATCTACGGCTTCCGGGGTGCCGACCCCGGGTTCTTCGCACGCCTGGGGCAGGACTTCCCGGACCTTCGCGCGCACCGGCTGGACCGCAACTACCGCAGCGTCCCGGGCGTCGTCGCCGCCTCCCGGGCGGTGATCGCGGGCGGCAGCCCCCCGGCTGGCGTCAGCGACGACGGCGCGGCCTCCCGAGCGGTGATCGGCGGCCATGGGCGGCCGGCCCCGGGCAGCGACGGCGGCGCAACTCCCCCCGGCCCCTGCATCCGCATCGTCGAGGCCGCCAGCGAGCAGGCGGAGGCGATCGCCGTGGTCCGCGCCGTGCAGGAGCTGGTGGGCGGCACCGACATGGTCGCCACCGACCGGGCCAGCGGCGCCCCGGAGCGCGGGACCTGCTCCTTCGACGACGTGGCCGTCCTCTTCCGCACCGGCCGCCAGGCCGCCCTGCTGGAGGAGTGCTTCCTCACCGAGGGCCTGCCGTACTCCGTCTCCGGCCCGAGGCGGTTCCTCGAGGAGAGCGGCGCCCGCGACGCGGTGGCCTTCTTCCGCTACGCCCTGGAGCCGGACCGGCCCCTGCGCATGCTGGAGGCCCTGCGCAACGGCCCCTTCGACGTGGGCGCCGCGGCCCTGCAGCGGTTGTCGGCGGCCATCGGCTCAGCGGGCGGGATGGAGGCCGCCGCCAGCGGACTCCCCACCAAGGCCGCCGCCCAGATGGAGGCCCTGCGCCACGCGGCCGCCGGGTACGCCCGCCGCGCCGAGAACGAGCCCCCGGACAAGGTGCTGCGCGTCTGGCAGGAGGATCTGGGCGTGGAGCCCACCCCGGCCTTCGAGCAGCTCGTCGGCGTCGCCGCGGGAGCGGCCTCCATGGAGGAGCTGCTCGACATGCTGCTGCTGGGCCGGGAGGGCGACGTGACCCGCCGCGACGGCACGCCGGCCGCCCACGCCGTGGCCTTGATGACGATGCACGCCGCCAAGGGCCTGGAGTTTCCGGTGGTGATCCTCTGCGGCCTGGAGGACGGCCTCGTGCCGCTGCGGGACGGGGACGGCGCCACCGACCTGGAGGAGGAGCGGCGCCTCCTCTTCGTGGCCCTCACCCGGGCCCGGGAGCGGCTGATCCTGACCCGGTCGCGGCAGCGGACCGTGCGCGGACGGCGCGCGAGCCTGCCGTCGTCGCCGTTCCTGGCCGACCTGCCCCCGGAGCTGTGCGAGTTGCAGGACGCGGCGCCGAG
>JAPOZM010000016.1 GCA_026706075.1 Gemmatimonadaceae bacterium | reverse complement strand
CCGGGTAGGCGTCGCTGCCGTACATCTGGATGTACATCACGTCGGTCCAGTCCTCCAGGGTCACCACCCGGAAGAGGGTCAGCAGCGACGTGGACAGATCCTGGAAGTGGACCGGGTCGTTGCCCCGGAAGAGGAAGATCCCCATCACCGCGTAGACGTAGAACAGCACCGTCAGCAGCAGACCAACATAGCCCAGGGAGGGGATCGACTTCAGCAGCGAGCCGACCAGCAGCTGCAGCCGCGGCACGGCCGTCACCAGCCGCAGGGCCCGCAGCACCCGCGCTAGGCGCAGCACCGCCGCGTACTGCCCTCCTACCGGCAGCAGGCAGACGACGACGATGAGGAAGTCGAAGACGTTCCAGGGGTCGGCGAAGTAGCGGTACCAGCGCCGGCCGTGGCGCCCGATCTTGAGGGCCGCCTCGAGGGCGAAGATCCCCAGGACCACCTGGTCGAGGGTGTGGAGCAGGGAGCCGTGGGAGGCCACCAGGTCCCTTGAGGTCTCCAGCCCCACCAGCACCGCCGCCAGAACGATGACAGCCAGGACCCCGTGCTGGAAGGGGTCGGAGTCCACGAATCGGCCGAGTCGTTCGGTCATCGCTGATGGCCCCGGGTACGGTGTCCTCGAGTCACGGACGGGCTGAGATGCGTCGGCAGATCCAACCTCACGACCTACGTTTCCGAGACATCGATCCAGTTTGCCGTATCCAGATAGACCCTGAACATTGTGTGCATCTATCGGGAATACGGTCCTTCCGGCAGGTATGGGTGGGTGAGGGGCGCGGCCGGTGCCTGTCCGACCGAAAAGGCGACAGGCACTTGACCTCTCCTGGCCAAGTGCCTGTCTTCCCATTGGAACGATAGTGGTGGCTCCTCGCGGAATCGAACCGCGGACACAGGGATTTTCAGTCCCCTGCTCTACCAACTGAGCTAAAGAGCCAGTCTCGAACGAAGCGCCGAATATATCCGCCCCCCCGAAAGATTGTCAAGGAGAAGAGCCGAAGATGGCGGTGAGCGTGATCCCATTCCAGATGCCGGAGCCCGCGGCGATCCCGGAGCACATCACCGGGCACTTGCGGCAGATGCCCGCCGAGGCGGCGATGCGCCGCGGCATGGAGCTGCTCATGCAGATCGAGGTGGCCCACCTCATGCTCTGGGAGAGGGTCGACGGCGAGGGCCGGCTGCACCTGCAGGAGGTGCTGTCGAAGGAGGGCTCGCCGGAGCAGATCCGGGAGAGGCTGTCGGCCGAGCCGTTCTACGGACAGCCCGTGATAGAGGCCGCCTCGGGGCTGGCGGGGCGGGCCTTCGAGGCCGGCCAGCCGCTGCTGATCATGGGGCAGCAGGCCGCCGGGGAGGAGCCGGAGCTGCCTCCCGCCCTCGCCGCCCACCTGCTGCCGGAGGGCGCCGGCAACGTGGGCTTCCTCTACGTGCTGACCCTGGCCGACGGGGACGGCCCGCCCCTTGGCGCCCTGACCTTGGTGAGGCCCGCCTCCGAGGGGCCCCTCAACCACGAGCAGCCCAACATCACCGAAGCGATGCGCCGCCTCCTGTCGCAGATCCTGGCCGCCTGACGGGCCGTACACACGAACGCCCGCCAGCCCCTTGGAGGGCTGCGGGCGTTCGTCGCTTCTGGAGGTCTCGGCGGTCTACCGGGCCAGGGCCCCGACGACCTGGTTCTTCACCATCCACGCCTCCACCTCTTCGCCGCTCACGTCGGCCAGCACCTGGCCGTTGATCTCGACGCACGGAGAGAGGGGCTGGCCGGTCTTCTGGACCATCTCGGCGTAGTGGTCCGGGTTGCCGATGATGTCGCGGTCTTCGTACTCCAGCCCGTGCCGGTCGAAGACCTCGCGAACGCCGGCGCTCCAGCCGCAGACGGGCTTGAGCCAGGCGGTGATCTTGGGTGCGTCGGCCATTGGGTGAACTCCTGATAAAGGGGGTAAAGAAGGTGTTTCGAGTGGGGTGGAGCAGCCTGTTGGGGGGCGAATATACGCAGGCCTATCTATCTGTCAAGCCAATGTGTTAGGTGTGATTTCCCGGTTGACGGATCGGGCCGGCCCCGGTTACATTAGCGCCACTCCCTGACAGCTCCGCCAGACCCTCCGCCCTCTCCTCCCCGCGCGAAAGTGAATACACGAGATGGCTGAAGAAGCACTCTGCATCGAGGGCGCCCGGCCCCTGCGGGGAGAGACCGGGATCCAGGGCTCGAAGAACGCGGCCCTGCCGATGATCGCCGCTTCGCTCCTGGCCTCCGAGGGCCAGACGGTCCTGCATCGCGTGCCGCCGGTGAAGGACGTGCTGGTGGCTCTCGAGATCCTGCGCCGCCTCGGGGCCCGCGTCGACTTCGATCCCGCCGTCGGCACCGCCGTCATCGACACGACCACCGTCAACTCCACCGAGCTCCCGCCGGAGATGGGGGCCCGCATGCGGGCCTCGCTGCTCTTCGTGGGGCCCCTGATCAGCCGCTTCCGAACCGCCACGATCGACGAGGTGGGGGGCTGCACCATCGGCGAGCGCGGAACCGACTACCACTACCGCGGTTTCGCGCGCATGGGAGCCAAGGTGGAGGGCACCCCCTCGGGCGGTTACGTGGTGCGCGCCGAGGGCCTGCGCGGCGCCGAGATGTACTGCGACGTGCCGAGCCACACGGGCACCGAGAACCTGGTCATGGCCGCCAGCCTGAGCGACGGCGAGTCGGTCATCGTCAACGCCGCCTCCGACCCCGAGATCGTCGACTTCGGCGAGCTCCTGGCCAGGATGGGGGCCCGCGTCGAGGGCCTGGGCACGCGCCGGGTGCGCATCACCGGCGTCGACCGCCTCCGCGGCGCCGAGCACACGGTCATGCACGACCGCCTCGACGCCGGTCTCATGCTCATGGCAGCGGCGATCACCCGCGGCGAGGCCACCCTCACCGGGGTCCGTCTCGACCACCTGGAGATCTTCGAGGCCAAGCTCCGGCAGATGGGGGTGGAGCTTCGGGTGCGGGACGGCGCCCGGATCACCGTGAGCGGCCCCGAGCGGCTGTCGCCGATCAACGTGGTGGCCACCTTCTACCCCGGCATGCCCACCGACCTGCAGCCCGGGCTCACCGCCCTGGCCTGCACCGCCCACGGCGACAGCTTCATCCGCGAGACCGTCTTCGAGAACCGCATGGGCCACGTGAAGAGCCTGCGCCAGTTCGGGGCCCGGATATCGCCGGAGAAGGACCAGCTGGTGATCGTCCACGGGCCCTCCCGCCTCAAGGGGACCCGGGTGCGGGCCAGCGACATCCGCGCCGGCGCCGCCTGCGTCCTCGCCGGCCTGGCCGCCGAGGGCCGCACCGAGATCACCAATCTCTACCAGCTCGACCGCGGCCACGCCAACCTCGAGGCGCGCCTGGTCCAGCTCGGGGCCGGGATCGAACGCCTGTAAGGGGGATCGGATGGGATTGGAGCTGAAGCCCGAAGCAGTCTACCTGGCGCGAGCCCCGGTGCAGGGGAACACCGCGCCCTGGGAGAGCTACCGCGTCCTGGCCAGGGCCGCGGTGGACGGCCTCGATCTCGAGCTGCCCGACAGCGGCACGATCTGCATCAAGCCCAACGCCACGGTCCTCTATCCCGCCGACAAGCGCATCATCACCCATCCGGGGTTCCTGGCCGGGCTCGTCGAGTCCTTCGCCGCCCGCGGCGTCGAGCCGTCGCGCATCGAGGTCGGCGACGGCCAGTCGGGGGAGAACCCCGGCGGCGGCCACACCTGGAAGCTCACGGGGTACGAAGACTCCATCGCCGGCGCCGGGGCGCGGCTGGTGCCCTTCAACGACACGCCGACCCGGGAGGTCGAGGTCCCCGGCGGCGTCGTCTTCCAGCGCTACCCGGTCTACACGGCGGTCACCGATTGCGCCTTCCTGGTCAACGCCCCCCTGGCCAAGTGCCACAACCTCGGCTGCACCACCCTCGCCATAAAGAACCTCATGGGGGTCCTCGGCCGCCCCGAGAGGCACCTGTGCACCGTGCAGCCCTGCGACGAGCCCCTCGGCGAGGAGGCCCTCAACCGCCTCGGCGACTCCGGGCTGAGCGTCTTCGAGGAGCGCTTCTACCACAAGCTGTGCGACATCGTGGCGGCGGTGCGAGCCCTCGGCATGCCGCGGCTGTGCGTGGTGGACGGGCTCATCGGACGCGACGGCACCGCCTTCAACGAGGGCGAGAACTACCCCCTCGGGTGGTCCGTGGCCGGCGTCAACGAGGTCCACGTCGACGCCGTGGCCACCTGGCTCATGGGGCTGGATCCCGTGCAGACGCCCTACCTGCAGTTCGCCGAGGCCCGCGGCCAGGGCCGCATCCGCCCCGAGCAGATCGAGGTCGTCGACATCTCCACTGGCGACCGCATGTCCGCCGCGCAGCTGGCGGCGGTGCGGCGTCCCGAGCCGCTGATGCCGGTCAGCCGCTGCCAGGGCGGCTACTACGCCCGCTTCCGCGAGGACGGCTCCGCCGTGCCCTGGCGCATCGACGACGTCAACCAGCAGCGCCGCCGCGACGGCCTCGAGCCGGTCCCCGTCCACGTCCTCGAGAGCCTGGCCGCCGGCTAGCCGGTACGGCCCCCCGTGTCCGACACCACTCTCGCCGGCCTGCAGCGGCAGGTGGACGAGTGGATCCGCACCGTCGGCGTGCGCTACTACGGCGAGCTGACGAACACCGCCATCCTCGCCGAGGAGGTGGGCGAGGTGGCCCGCCTCATGGCCCGCCTCTACGGCGAGCAGAGCTTCAAGCCGGGCGAGGAGCAGGGCCGCCAGGCCTTGGCCGAGGAGATGGCCGACGTCCTCTTCGTGCTCATCTGCCTGGCCAACCAGACCGGCGTCGACCTGGAGGAGGCCTTCGCCCGGAGGCTGGAGGCTCGGACGAGCCGGGACCGCGAGCGCCACGCCGCCAACCCGAAGTTGCGCTGAGCCCCACCCCTCGGCGCGGGCGCTCTGCCTGCGCACCCGCTTCCACGGCAGCATCACCAGCCAGCCGGCCGAGTCCGGCGGCCGGTGCCGATCCGGCGGGGTCAGGGATGGCCGCGGACGGCGTCGGAGAGAGGCCCTCCCGGCGAGGCTCGCTCGCGGTGCCAGGCGAGGAAGGCCAGGAAGAGGGGGGCCAGCCCGAAGAGGACCATGAGGAAGCCGTTGATCTTGTAGATGCCGGCGTCGAACTGGAGGTAGGGGAGGCCGGAGAAGATCAGGGAGCTCCAGGCCAGCACCACGTAGCAGAGCAGGTTGAAGCGGATGTATCTCCAGACCAGGTATCCCAGGACGAGCACCGAGGGAAGGGTTCGGGCCAGGAGCAGGCCGGCGTGATGGAAGTCCTCGGCCGGCGATACGACGCTGCGCAGGAGGAGGACGAGGAGCACCCCGAGAACAGCCAGCCAGACACGGCGCAAGGTGCCCAGCCAGACCAGGAGCAGCCCGAGGAGGAGGAGGACTCCGAGGAACAGGCTGCCCTTGTCCAGGAGCCTGTCGAGGGCGGGCAGCCAGGTGTTGATGCCGGGCGGCGAGCCTCCCCGCGCGGCGAGATAGTCGCCGAGGAAGGCGAGATCCAGGTAGCGGGAGAAGACGCCGTCCCCCCGGACGATGCCGGTGCAGCAGATGCAGAGGAAGACGACCTGCAGCCACAGGGCCGCACTGCCGCGCCGGAGGCGGAGCACGTCGATCCAGCCGGCGATCTGCATCTCGCCGGGACGGTGACGGCGGTACATCGCGTCGGCGAGGGCGCAGACCAGGCAGGCCAGGGTGACGTTCACCGCGACCTTCGTCACCAGCCCCAGGCCTTCCTTGCCGAGGAAGGTGCTCATGGCGGTGCTGGTGTCGTAGCCGCGGTAGAGCGCGGGCCAGCCGCCGAGCTCTTCGAGGAGGGCCGCCAGTCCGAGGAAGAGACCCAGCCGAAGGGGCAGGTTCCAGTCCACGTCTCCCTGCCGGTAGGCGCGCAGGAGATGGATGACGCACAGGACGAGGGTGACGATCACCGCCACCGTGGAGAGGGTGGAGACGACGGTGCTCTTCACCGTGCGCTCCCCCAGCTTCCGCAGGAACTCCTCCGGCGCCTTGTAGCCGACGGAACCTCGGCCGATGCGGTCGCCCTGCACCGAGGCGGCGACGCGGAACTCGCCGTCCCCGACCTTGATGTCGGTCCGCTCCCACACAAAACTGTGATCGACCCGGTTCTCTCGTTTCGAGGACCGCCCTTCAAGGCGCATGTAGAGTGTGGTATCGGCCACGTCCCGGCCCAGGTGCCGGAGCACGAACTCCCGGGCCGTGACCTCGGCTTCGTCGATGCCGAGCTCGGCGCCTTCCCGGCTCTCGGGGATGGCGTGGGAGAGGTAGGACAGCTCGCCGCCGCCGTCGATGCCGATGACCAGCTCTTCCTTCTCCAGGGGCCGGAACCAGCGCACGTACCAGCTCCACGAGGAGGTGTGCTCGGCGGCGAGGGTATCCGCCCGCGCCGGACCCGCCTTGCGCAGGAGGTGGGTGAAGTGGCGCGATCCGAGGCCGCTCGAGAAGTAGGCGGTCCGGCGGTGGTCCTCGAGGTCGATGCCGAGCTGCCGCCGGACCTCCTCGGCCCGCTCCACGGCCTCCTCCCGGGGGATGAGGCGCTCCCGGGCGTACTCGCCGTACCGATAGGGGTCGAAGGCGAAGTAGGCGCACCAGCCACCCAGACCGAGGATCCCGAAGGTGACCAGGCCGCGCCGGGAGACCAGGTAGTCGCGGGGCGTCTTGCTCTCCACGGGAGGAGCGGCCCTCTCCGGGAGATCCGCGGGCGGGGCGGCCTCGGGCCCTGCGGCAGGTGCCGAGGGCGGTGCGGGGGTTCCGTCCGACGGCGGCCCTTCGAGCCGCTCCGCAGGGTCTCGACGGCCGGTGGCGAGGGCGAAGACGGCGGGAATGGCGGGAACGGAGATGACGGCGACGGCCAGAATGCCGGAGACCTGGAAGTACAGATTCTCCGACTGCATCATCGGGAACGTGCCGAGGAAGCAGTTGTACACGTAGTGGGAGATGACGGTCGTCCAGATGCCGAAGCGCAGGAAGACCAGGCCGTAGGCGACACCCACCACGGTCAGCTCGAGACCGCGGATGCCGACCGGCTCCTGGGGGTAGTTGGCGTGCAGGAAGGCCCAGACCACGCCGGGAAGGAGGACGGCGAGCCAGCGCTTCCCGAACCACCGCAGGAGCAGGGAGATGGCCACGAGGCGGAAGAGGAACTCCTCCAGGGTGGTGGCCACGAGACCGGTCAGCAGGGGATAGATCCACGGCAGCCAGGTGCTGTAGGTGTTGCTGTACTCGGTCATCGCCGCGGGAGACCACACCCCCAGGTACTCGTACCCCAGGACGTAGAAGAGAGTCACGTATCCGAGGTGGGCGAAGGCGAGTCCGTAGCCGATGAGGACGACCCGGCCGAAGGCGGCGGAGCGCCAGCGTCGCGGAGACAACCGGGAGAGGGGGTTGCTCCAGCCCTTCACGTCGCCGCCGGCGGCGCCTCCGGCCGTGCCGATCAGGAGGATCGCGACGGCGAGGAGAGCGGCGGAGAGCAGGCCGCCGAAGAGGAAGCTGAGGAGGAAGGAGAGGTACGACTGGGTCGTGTCGTACCCGTAGTACGAAAGTGGATAGCCGTTGATCGATCCGACGTAGCTGAGGGCGCCCGTGAGCACTCCCAGGACCACGGGGACGCGCCAGCTCAGCTCCCGCCGCCGGTACTTGCGCACGAGGACGACGGCCGTGGCGGCGACCAGGGCCATGGCCAGAGTCGCGGCGATGTTGGCCATCAGGCCTGCCCGGGAGCGGATCTCCCGGTACTCCCGGGCGAAGCTCTCGGGCACCTTGAGGTACTCCGAGAACCCCCCGACCCTGTCTCCCTGCACCGTCACCCGGAGCCGGTAGTGGCCGTCCTCGCCGACGACGAAGTCCCCCTTCCTCCAGGTGAAGGTGTGGTCCCGGCGCGCCGGACGGTCGACGCTCGAGGCCTCGATCGGCTCGTAGTCGTCGAGGGAGAAGCCCTGCACCTCGGTGAGGAAGCTCTCGGCCACGCCGCGCGCTTCCTCCTGTGGCAGGCTGGCTCCCTCGTCCGACTCGAGGATGGCGTGGGCGAATCGCGTGACCCGCCCGCCGGGATCGATGCCGACGCGCAGCTCCTCCTTCTGCAGCGGCTTGAACCAGCGGATCTGCCACGACCAGACCGCGACCCAGTCCCGCACCAGCCGGTTGGTCTCGGCCAGCCCCAGGGTGCGTTCCAGGAAGACCTGGGGCAGCCCGTCGCGGGAGAAGATCCGGGCTTCTTCGTAGCTGCCGAGGTCGTACCCGAGATGTTCCAGGTAGGTCTCGGCGGTCTCGAAGGCCTGATCGCGGTCCACCCGGAAGTTGAGGGAAGCCGCCGGATGGGCGCGTTCGTAGAGCTCGACGAAACAGGCGAGGCCCAAGGCTCCCGCGGAGAGGAAGCCGAGGATCCACAGGGTGTCGCGGCGGCTTGACGGGGATGTCATCCCGACGGCCCTATGTGGAACGGCGAGTCTTCATGCGTGATTCTCCGAGGCCCTTCCCATGGCCTCGGCAAAGAGTCCGACATGGGGAGGGGGCTGGCAACGTCGAGTCTGCAGGTCTCCATCGGGCGGGGAGGGATCTCGAGTCCCCGGGCACACGGTTCGTCGCTCCCGGACTGGCCCCGGGCGCGGCAGATCCTGTTCTTCTGCCCCTTCCCGCGCCGGGGCCCGCGATCACGGAGGACCTCCCTTGGGGCGGGCGCCGGAGCCAGGGCGGGATTGGGGCGCGAGCGGATACAGGGAGACGAAGAGTGCAGCAGGAGAGACGACGACAGATCCAGGGATCCCCTGGTGACCGGGGCCCGAGGCCCCGGACTCGATGACCGACAGGACCCCCCACTCCATGGTCGGCACCCGCGGCGTCGTGGCGGCCGAGTCGGAGCTGGTCGCCGGCGCCGGGGAGCGGATCTTCCGCGAGGGCGGCAACGCCTTCGACGCGGCGGCCGCCGCCTGCCTCGCCTGCGCCGTGCGCCACCCCGACAAGAACGGGGTCGGCGGTTACCTGATGGCCGCCGTGGTCCTGGAGGGGGACAGCGGCCGGGTCTGGTCCCTGGACGCCAACGCCAGGGCCCCCGCCGCCGCCCACGAGAGCATGTACGACGTCGGGCCCGTGGGGGCCGGCCCCAAGGGGACCAACGAGGACGAGTACGACTGCTCGGTCGCGGACAACGCCAACGTGCATGGTCCCCTCGCCGTGGCCGTCCCGGGCCAGATGGCTGGCATCGGCGCCCTGTGGGAGCGCTGGGGCCGGCTCCCGTGGCCGCGGATCGTGCAGCCCTCCCTCGACCTGGTGGCCGACGGCTTCCCCTTCGGCGAGCCCCTCCAGGCCTCGATCGCCGGTCTGGAGGCGGTGATCCGGCGGTTCCCGGCCAGCGCCGAGCACCTGCTGCCGGAAGGCCGCGTGCCGTCGCCGGACGACACCTGGCATCCCTCCGGCCTGGAGCTCACCCTGCGTCGGCTGGCGGAGGCCGGCTGGCGGGACTTCTACGACGGCGAGCTTGGCCGCGCCGTGGCCGACAGCGTCTCCGTGGCGGGGGGCGTGCTCACCCGCCAGGACATGGCCGCCTTCGAGCCCGGCGTCACCGAGCCCTACCGGACCCGCTACCGCGAGACGGAGATCCTCGGGGCGGTCCTGCCCAACGGGCCGCTCACCGTGATGCAGGCCCTGAACATGCTTGCCCGCTTCGAGCCGGCGCCGCCGTCGGACGTGCGCTTCTGGCACCACGCGGCGGAGGTCCTCAAGCTCGCCTGGCGGGACCGGCTCTCCTACCTGGGCGACCCCGACTTCGTGGACGTCCCAGTCGAGCGGCTGCTGAGCGAGGAGTACGCCGCCGGCCGGGTGGAGGACCTCCTGCGCTTTCCCGACCACGTCGACCAGCGGGCCTTCGCCGCGGGCGGCGGACGGCCCGAGACCAGCCACGTCTCCGCCGCCGACGCCGAGGGCAACGTGGTCTCCGCCACCATCACCCAGGGGAACGCCTTCGGGTCCGTCTTCACCGTGCCCGGCCGGGGGATCGTCCTCGGCCACGGCATGTGCCGCCTGGACCCGCGGCCGGGCCGTCCGAACTCGGTGGCCGGCGGCAAGCGCCCCCTGAACAACGTGATGACCATGGTCCTGCGCCTGCCGGAGCGGGACGTGGCCCTCGGCATGCCCGGGGGCCGCCGCATCATCGCCGTGGGAACGCTGATGGCCCGGCGCATCGTCGACCACGGGGCGACCTCGGCCGAGGCCGCCCTGGCGCCGCGCTTGCACGTGATCGGCGCCGAGCCCCTGGAACTTCAGGACACGGTGGACGGCGGCATCGCCGCCGGGCTGGAGGCTCTGGGCCACCGGGTGCAGCGGGTGTCCCGCGTCGGGGGCCACGCCGCGGGGGCCGAGTTCCTGCGCGCCGGCGGCGGCCTCCGGGCCGGCGCCGGCGGCCGGGTCGCCGGCCTGTGAGCGAGACCCCCGAGCACCACACCGTCATCATCGTCGGCGGCGGTCCCGCGGGACTGCCCCTGGCGGTGGTCCTCGGCGGCTGGCACCCGTACTTCCGCCACAGCCCGGTCCTGCAGGAGCGCTACCCGCAGATCGGCGACTACCTCCGCCATCACCCGGGCAGCCTCCTCGGCCTCGACTACCGCGCCCTCCTGCGGGCCGGCCTGCACCCGGCCGACCTGTTCCGCGTCCTCCATCACCCCCGGCAGTGGTTCGCCGGGCCCGAGCAGATCGCCCTGGAGTTCCGCCGTGACGAGCCCCTCGACTGCCTGCTGATCACCCAGGAGGAGGTCGGCGGCCTGTGGAACAACGTCCCCGAGCGCCTGCTCACCCTGTCGCCAGGCCAGTGGATGGAGTTCCCCTTCTACCCCCTGGCGCAGTGGGCCCGCGAGGCGGGGGACGACTTCGACGTGAACGAGCTGATCGTCAAGGGCCGCCTGGTCGACTACTACCGCAGCATCCCCCGCCGGTTCGGGATCGAGGACAACATCCGCACCTGGGAGCGGGTCACCCGCGTCGAGCCCCACGAGGAGGGATTCCTGGTGACCGCCGTCGACGTCTCCGACTGGGCGGACAAGGATCCCGTGCAGCTGCGCCGGCCGGCCTTCCCGCAGCCGGTGGACGCGGTCGAGGAAGGCCGGGCCGAGCGCCGTTACACCTGCCGCTACCTGGTCTACGCCGTGGGCCAGCGGGGCGAGCTGCGGTCCCTCGGGGTGCCGGGGGAGGAGCTGCCCTTCGTCACCCAGTTCTACGACCGGCCCGAGGACTTCCCCGGCGAGCGCGTCCTCGTCGTCGGCGGCGGGCGCTCGGCGGACTGGGCGGCCACCGAGCTGCACGACGCCGGCCGCGACGTGACCTACGTCATGCGCCAGTCACACGGCCGCCACTGGGCCCTGATCAACCAGAGCCGCGGCGGCCTGCCCTACTACGCCCGCATCGCCGAGATCCTGGAGGAGCCGTCGCCGCGGCTGCGGGCCCTCTACGACACGCGGGTGGAGCGCATCGAAGAGGGTTCCGGCGGCGGCCGGGTGACCCTGTCGCAGAACGGGCAGGCGCAGACCGTCGAGGTGGACCACGTGCTCAAGGAGATCGGCGGGAGGGCGGACTACTCGCTGCTGCAGGGCTTCAAGAGCCCCCTGAGCCTGGTGGACAAGCACGACCCCTACCGCTTCCAGGTGAAGCAGATGCCGGTCCATCCCCACAGCGGCGAGTCGGTGGAGATCCCCGGCCTCTACCCCGGCGGCTATCTCGCCGAGGGCCTGGGCCTGGTGGTGATCGCCATGCACGGCACGACCTACACCATCGCCGGCGACATCCTGCGGAAGGAGGGCCGCTGAGGGAGCGGCTCCGTCAGGCTCCGCCCACCTTCGGCAGGGCCGCCTCCAGGGCCGCGATCCCTTCCTCGGTGACCCCGTCGTTGTCGCCGACGTAGATCCAGTCGAGCTGCTTCAGACGCTGCAGCAGCCGCAGCCCGGCGTCGGTGATGGCCGTCATCCCGAGGTCGAGGCCGGTGAGGGTGGGGGTCCGTTCCCACAGGGGAACGAGCTGCTCCAGGGCCGCGTCGTCGATGTTCCGGTTGCCTCCGTCGGACCCCCAGTTCATGACGATGGTCTTCAGGGGCTTGCCGTGCAGCTCGGCCACCCCCCGCCAGGTCACGCCCCGGGGGATGAACATGTTCCCGAGGCGGGCGCACCGGGCCATGTGGGCCATGCCGGCGTCGGTGATCCGCTCGCTCGACAGCCGGATCTGCAGCAGGGATTCGCCCCAGCCGCCGAAGACCGCCATGCTGGAGTCGGTGATACGCCGCGAGGTGCAGAAGAAGCTCTCGATCTTCGTCAGTCCCGAGAGATGGGCAATGCCCTCGTCGGCCAACCCCGGGATCCGGTGCAGGTCGAGGTGGCGGAGGCCCGGCAGTCGGCCGAGCCAGCGCAGCCCCTCGTCCCCGATCGCGGCGCCCACGAGGCTCACCCAGACGAGACCCCGCAGGCGCGACAGGTGAAGGCAGTCGTCGTCGGTCCACGTGACCGAGTTGCGCCAGCCGGTGAAGACGTACTGGAGATCTCCCGGCTGCAGCAGACGCAGTCCTTCTCCGAAGCCTTCGACTCCCTCGGCGAGGGCGAGGCCGGCCTCCTGGCCCGCGGGGATGGAAACCGGACCGCGCGCTTCCGCGGCGAGCCGGAACCCCAGGTCATCCCAGTCGCTGCTGTAGCCGCCTTCGACCGGGCTCCCCCAATCCCGCACGACGATCTCGCCGAAGGACCGATCCCCGGGGAAGTGGACCACCCTCGGTCCGGGGGCTGGTGGTTCCAGGGACGTGTACGGGGTCTCTTGCGGTTGGCCAGGTGGCATCGGTGAACTCCTGTCTGTCAGGTGCTTCCCGGCGGCGCCCCCGAGGCCGCGAGGTCCCGCCCCGGTCGAGACGGCAACTCGCACCTGGGCGTCGCGATGTCCGGCGCCTGTTGCAGCAGAGGTGGCTACAGCCCCAAGGGACGTCGGCACTCGCCTCGCCCAAGTCAGTCGATCCCCTGGGCGAGAATCCGCAGCCGGTGAGTTAGCGCGGAGCCTACACCCGCTGCGGTTGCATCCCCGCCGAACGGGGCCGCTCCGCCGACTCCCCGGCTCAGTCCACCCCCAGCGCCACGCGGAAACCGTAGTCGGTCAACTGCCGGTCGGGCAGGATCGCCGAGCGGTGGGCGCAGCGGGTGACCTTGACGGCGTGCCTCCACGAGCCGCCCCGCGAGGCGCGCCGCTGGCCGCTTGCAGGTCCCGCCGGGTTGCGCTCCGGGGAGACGGCGTAGTACCCGGCGTCGTACCAGTCGGAGCACCACTCGTGGACGAGGTCGCCCATGTTGTGCAGGCCGTAGCCGTTGGGCGGGTCCTGCCCGACGCGGTCGGGGCGCTCCACGTCGTCGCCGCGGTAGCGTGGGTCCATCCAGTCGGGGAGGCCGTCGCCCCAGGGATACTCCCGATCTTCCATCCCGCCCCGGGCCGCCTTCTCGCGCTCCGCCTCCGTGGGGAGGCGGTAGTCCGCGCCCAACTTCGCGGAGAGCCACTCGCAACAGGCGACGGCGTCGAACCAGCTCACGGCCACGGCCGGCTGCTCCGGGTCGGCGAAGCGCTCGTCATCCCAGGAGCGCGGCGGCGGCCGGGCCGTGGCGTCGAGAAAGATCTGATACTCGGCGCGGGTCACGGGCCGCAGCGCCAGGCGAAAGGCGTCGACCCATACGTCGTGCGCCGGCGCCTCGTTGGGCCGGCCCCGATCGCTGCCCATGCGGAACCGGCCCGCCGGGACCAGGGCCGTCTCCGGCGCCGCCGGGGGGGCAGAGGCAGCGGTGCCCACAGGGCTCAGTGGCGCTCCGGGCCGCCCGCCGTCTCGACGCTCGGCCGGATGTCTGCCAGCCCTTGGGAGGCGAGCAAGAAGAGTGTTGCGGCCACTATGAACATGGAACTCCCATTGGTATCAGGTGCTGGTGGCCCTCTTGGCGATTTGGCTCAGTGTCCGGTAAGTTGGACTCAATCCAAGAATCTCTCCTCCAGCGCTTCTGTTAGGTCGCCTTGCGGCCCTTGAATTACCAGTGAACTTAGATCAATCCCCTCCAGGTTGGGGACAGGCACCTTCCTCGATACCGGCTTAGCCGTTACTCCGGCTTGACTCAGAAGCTCATGGATCTTGTCAGATCGGATTCCGAATCCGAGGGAAGCCTGACTTACCTGCGTTGGGATTCCCCCAAAAGTCAAGGCTGTTGCTACGATCCCCGAGTTGTTGATTGCTACGACCTTTCCCTCTGCGGTGAAGATTGGGCTGCCGCTCGTGCCTCCCGAAAGGTCCAGATTATGCTGGATGACATACGCTTCCCTCGCGTTGTAAGTGCTCTCCTCGTCCGGCATCCTGATTGCACTTATGGTCCCATCTTTGAAGGTTGCTATGGGGTAGAGGTCGCTTAGGTCGCTAACCTGAAGCTCGCCAGGGAAGCCAAGAGTGCCGATCGGGGTCCCGATCCTCAGTCTCCGAGCCTCACTGGACGTAGCAAGCGGCAATCGGTTGTAGGTAGACAGGGTGCCCTCCAGAGGTCTCAATAGGGCTACGTCCGGGGTGAAGTCAACGCTCTCGACATCCCAATCTCTGTGGAACCGGTGACTCCCTACCCAGAAATAGTTGTACTTGTAGCTGCCAGTGCGGGTCAGGTTCTGGACAAGGAGCCAGTTGGTCCTTAGATCGATCTTCCACCTCTCGTTGAATGACTCAATATTGTCGTCGTAGAAAAGGAGAGCATCGACGATGTGTCCATTGGTGATGACCTCCCGGCTCCCTACTGCAAAGGCAGTCCCGACGAACGTAAGGAGACTCTCTATCTCCTCATCCTCATGCCAGGCGTAGTGGATCACGGTGTAGACAGATCGTTGATACCGAGTGACAACTTGAGCCCAATTATAGACCACCCTTTCCAGAGCTTCGATCCGTCTGCGTAGGGCCGCAAGATCCGAGCTTGTGACCCCAGTCTGAGCCAGCTTGGCTCGGATCGCAGCAATCTCGGCGCCGTTCTCCTCGGTCATAGGAATCTGATCGACTCTCGCTTGAAGCTCCGCCCTCTCTTGCTCCAGGGTTTCGAGTCTCTCTTCGAGCTTTTCGACTCGCTCGGTCAGACCGTTGTCCCCCCCGCAGGCAGTGAGCGCCAGCACCCAGCCTGCCAATGCGACTACCCCAATTCTGCCTTTGCCCTCACAGCTGGATCGTACACCTCTGGCAAGCAATGTCACTCCTCTGTCCTCCTGAATACGGGTAGGTTCCGCTCGACGGTAGAGGGTAGGTTGGAGCCCCGGATCGGGCAACCTCCAAGGGCTGAACTTCTCTCCATGCGGCCCTGCCGGCGTCGACTCACCATCGGCAGACACTGAGGGGACAGCGGTCGTGAGATCTTCTGTATATTGGGTTCATCACCAGGAGGCCCCCTATGCCCAAGGACTACTCGCCGGCAGCCTACAGGATTGGCGACGCCCTCAATCTACTTGAAGAGGCCTACAATAGGTCGGGCGGAGTGGTTCCTGACTTGGCCCCTGACTACGAAGCAGTCCAACAGTGGCTGTGGGTGCCATCACTGTACTCAGCCATCGAGCAGGGCCTCAAGTGGCTTGTGCGATACGGTGGAAAGAAGCCTGATCGTACACATCGCTTGAGCGATCTGTACGATGAGGTGAGCTGCGACTACAAGCGACACTTGGACGGCGCTTACATGGGATACATCGAATTGCATGAAGGCATGTCTGGTTGCCCCACGCTAGGGCTCTTCCTGGACCGCCTTGATGTTGGTGTTCGGAGTGAGACTGAACAGGATCAAGATGGGTACACTACCTGGAGATACCTGCTTCTCGAAGGCTTTCCGAGGACCAAAGACAAGCAGCCAAGGGTGAGTATCGGTGCCATGCTCGAGATCGGTCGGGCAATTCGTCACATTCTATTTCAGTTCATTCTATCGGCAGGGGAGCGGGCGAAGTGGCAGCCAGGGCAGATAGCGCCGTTCCAGACACTTATTCCACGGCTCCATGAAGCACTAAATTGCAGGATGCGGGAAATCGCCGATAGGTACTGTCAGAGGCCGGAGATCGAGGAAGCGGCGAAGAGAGATTCAGAGGCGTGGCGTCATCACTTCCAGGAAAGCTACTCGGCAACGCTCTTCCTCATCAATCGAGACATCGCATTCCTCATTGAGTTCCTCCTGCCAAGTATTGAAGTTGGGGAGCGATGGGAAGTCCCCGAGGATCTCAAGAGGATCTGTGAGGCCATGAGAGACTTTGACAGGGAGAACTTCCTCCAGTACTGCGTGATGGTGAAGAAGGGGAGGCTCACGATCCCCAGTGTCCAGTTCGATGTGGGGATAGGAACCATTGGGCGGGAATCCCCCTGAACGGGCTACCAAGGCGCGGCAGGAGGGTCGAGGCGGACTTTGCTCGGAGATAGGGAGACGTCAGGCCACTAGCGAACCACGCGGCGATTTCCCCTCCCGTTTTCGGCCGTCGGGGGAACCGCCTCAGGAGCGCTCCGGCACACCGGCGCTCTCGACGATGCCCACCCACTCCTCCGCGGACCCGCAGACCGAGGCCGGGTCCCGCCGGCTGCGGGCGATGAACCCCGGGACGCCCTCCCGCCCCGTGGGCAGGTCCGGGTGGGAGTAGCGCAGGTCCAGGCTCCAGCGAATGTGGTCGGAGAGGTTCGGCTGCGAGCGGTGCATCGTCGTGTGCTGGATCAGCAGCACGCCGCCGGTGCGCACCGGGCACGGGACGTGCTCGCCCGGGGGCAGCTCCTCGTCGACGACGCCCTTGAAGTTGCCCGCCGGCCCCATGCCCCTCTGGTGCTCGATCAGCTCCGAGCGGTGGCTGCCGGCGATGACCTCCAGGCAGCCGTTCTCCAGGGTGGCGTCCACGAGGGGGATCCAGAAGTTGACCATGAAGGTCTCCGCCGCGGAGCGCTCCAGGTAGCCCAGGTCCTGGTGCCAGGGCACGACCCCCTCGTCCACGCCGGGCCGCTTGGCGCGGATGTTGAACTGGGGATGGGCGAGGATCTCGGGGCCGATGACGGACTCGACCATGTCGACCAGGGCCTCGCAGGCGTAGATCCGGAACATCCCCGGCGAGCGCATCTTGCCGCGGACCAGGGCCAGCAGGGGCTCCGGGTCGTCGAGCTGCACCGCCAGCCGGTGGAGGCGGCGCTCGAAGGGCTCCTCCTCGTGGAGCTCGGTGATGCGGCGGTCGGCCAGGGCTTGGCGGGCGAAGGCGTCGACAGTCTCGTCGACCTCGGAGCGCAGGAGGTCGAAAACGGCCGGGTCGAGGACGTTCTCCACGAGCAGGTACCCCTGCTCCCGGTAGAAGTCGAGCTGCTGCGGGGTCAGTCCGGACATGGCTGGTCTCCCTCCTCGTTCCTGAGAGCAACGTACACACCGTTGAAGCGGGCCATCCTCCGCCCCTCCCGCCGCACCTCCACGGCCAGCTCCAGCCGCCCCCGGCCGGCGCGCAGGTCGGCGCCGAAGCGGTCCCACTGGTCCGCAGCGGGCGACGGGCACCAGGCCTCGTAGTCGCCGTCGATGGGATGGTCGTAGTCGATCCGCGCCCGGCGGATGACGAGAGTGGTCTCGAAGGGCCACTCGGCCAGGCGGGCGTGGATCAGGGTCCACCCGGCGAGCATGGCCAGGGCCGAGGCGCTGCCGGCGAAGACGGTGCCCACGTGGTTGATGTTGGGGGCCAGGGGCGCGGCGAGAAGGACGCCCTCCGGGTCGCAGCCGGTGACGCGGACCTGCATCTGCCGCGTCAGCGGCACGTGCTCGTGGAGGAAGGTCTCGGCGTGGGCGGCGCCGATCACGGGTCGGAGGCGGCCAGGTGCCGCTGCCGCGGATGGTCGAGTACCTCGGGGTTGAGCAGATGGGGCGGCACCCGGCCCTCGAGGACGTCGATCACCTGGGTCACGGTGCGGCGGTCGAGGCGGGCCGTCGACTGGGCGGTGATGCCGGCGTTGTGGTTGGTGGCGATCACCCTCGGGTGATCCCGGTGGATCTCGCGGCCGTCGCGCACCGGGTCGTCGATGACGTAGTAGAACAAGTGCCCGGCGTCGAGGGCGCGCCGCACGTCGGCGTCGACCACGAGGTTGCCCCGCGACGGGTTGAGGAGCGTGGCGTGGGGTTGCATCCGGCGCAGCTCCTCGAAGGTGACCACGGGGCGGTCGCCGGCCAGGTGCAGGGAGACGGCGTCGCTGCGACGGAAGAGTTCGAGCGGATCGCCTACGGCCTCGGCGCCGTGGCAGGCGGCGAGGTCGCCAATGTCGTCGCGCACGTCGTAGACCAGCAGGCTCCCCTCCGGACCGAGGAGGGGCCGGGCGCGCTCGGCCACGGCCTGGCCGATGCGGCCGAACCCGTAGAGGCCGAGGGTGGTGCCGGCGGCCTCGTAGGTGACCATGAGGCCCTGGTCGCCGGCGTGGGCGTTGCGGTTGATGGTGTAGAGGCGCTTGAGGGTGGCCAGCCACTGGGAGATGGTGTACTCGGCGACCGTCTGCATGTGCTCGGGGGCGACCGTCACCAGGATGCCGCGCTGCGTGCACAGGTCGATGTGGACCTTCTCGAAGCCGACGCCGTAGCGGGCCACGATGCGCAGCTCCGGGCAGGCGTCGTAGAACCCGGGATGGATCCACAGGGAGCTGGCGATGACGGCGGCCACGTCGGGACCGCCCTGGGCGGCGTCGAGCTCGCCGTCGTAGGGCTCCGCCTCGCCGAAGCGGGAGAGCTGGGCCAGGGCCTGGCGCCGTATCTCCGAGTCGAAGTCGGGGCGGTAGAAGTCGGACTTGATCAGGAATCTCGGCATGGGCTCAAAAGATAGGCGGGAGGGTCCGGTCAGGCGCTGACGGGAGGCCGGCGGCCGGCCCAGGGACGGGCCGCCTCCAGCTGCGACGCCAGACGGAAGAGGACGTCCTCGCCGCCGTACGGGGCGGCGATCTGCACGCCGATGGGCAGGCCCTCCTCGTTCCAGTGCAGGGGCACGGAGGCGGCCGGCCCGCCGGCGCAGTTGCAGATCGGGGTGAAGGCGACAAAGGAGAGGACGTACTCCAGGGCCTCGTCGGGATCGGTCTCCAGCGACGGCTCCAGTCTCCCCAGGAGCTCCGGCGGCCGTCCGAGGGTTGGCGTGAGCCAGATGTCGGTCTCCTCGAAGAACGCCGCCAGGCGTCGGCCCACCCCCTGGGTCAGCTCCACGGCCTGCAGGTAGCGGGAAGCGCTCAGGTCCGCTCCCCGCTCGTAGAGCCGCCAGGTGGGCGGATCGTACTTCGCCGGCGACGGAGCGACGCCGAATTGCCGCTGGATGCCGTCGAGGGAGGCGGCCACGCCGGCGGCGAACATGGCGATGAAGGCCTCCTCGAAGGGGGGGTAGTCGAACTCCGGGGATCCCTCCTCCACCTCGTGCCCCAGGTCCCGGCACAGGGCCGCCGTCTCCTCCACGGCCCGCACACAGTCCGGGTGCACCGCCGACCCGCGCGGCGCCGCGGCGGTCCAGGCGATGCGCAGCCTCCCGGGATCGGCCCCCACCTCCTCGGCGTAGGGCCGCCGCGGCGGCGGCGCCCACCAGGGGTCGCCGGACACCCCGCCGGCGATGGCGTCGAGCAGCACGGCGCTGTCCCTCACCGAGCGCGTCAGGGCGTGGTTGACGGACAACCCCTGGTCCCCGGCGCCGGGGGCCGTGGTCGCCCGGGCCCGCGTCGGCTTGAGGCCGAAGAGGCCGCAGCAGGAGGCGGGGATGCGGATCGAGCCGCCGCCGTCGTTGCCGTGGGCGGCCGGCACCATCCCCGAGGCCACGGCCGCGGCCGAGCCGCCGCTGGAGCCGCCCGGCGAGCGCCGGGGGTCCCAGGGGTTGCGGGTCGGCCCGAAGAGGCTGGGCTCGGTCGTCGCCGAGGCGCCCAGCTCCGGCGTGTTCGTGCGGCCGATGAAGACCAGCCCCGCGGCGCGCAGGCGCTCCACGAGGACGTCGTCCACGTCGGGCGCGAAGTCGCCGAGCACCGAGGCCCCGGAGGTGCGGCGGACCCCGGCCTGGGCCGCTCCCAGATCCTTCAGCAGGTAGGGCACTCCCTTCAGGGGGCCCTCGGGCAGGGGGCCCTCCGCTGCCTCGCGGGCGCTGTCGAAGAGGGGGGTGACCACGGCGTTGAGGGCGGGGTTCAGCTCCTCCACGCGGGCGATGGCGGCGTCCACCAGCTCAAGGGGCGTCACCTCGCCGGCCCGGACCAGGGCCGCCTGAGCCGTGGCGTCGAGCCAGGCCGGATCGATGCCGTCGGACGCCATCCGCTAGTCCGGGTTGACCCGGATCTCGTCGGCGAAGAGCCAGGCCGGGTCGCCGGCGCCGGGATGCCACGACGGGCACCGTCCCATGGTGCGGGCCCGCACCCGCACGAAGCGGGCCCGGTCGGCCGGGGCCCTGGCGACCAGCTCCTCTACCCGGGGGCCCCGGGCCCGGTCGTCGACCGCGTGGTCGGCGGTGGCGAAGGGCCGGAAGGTCTTGCCGTCGTCGGAGAGGTTGACCTCCATGACCCGGGGCAGCCAGATCCAGGCGGCCGTGCTCTGCAGGAACCGGCAGGCCACGGCCTCGACCTCCACCGGCTCTCCCAGGTCGACGACGGCGTGCAGGTCGACGCCCTCGAAGCCCTGCCAGCGGCCGTCGTCGAAGAACCCGGAGCCGAGGATGCCGTCGGTCAGCGCGTCGGGGCCGCCGGCCGGGTAGCGCGGCGAGTGGGGGTGGGCCAGGTCGACGAACCGGCCGAGGGCGGCGTGGTGATGCAGGTCGAGCCCGGTCCGGGCCAGGACGGCGCCGTCGTCGACGAGGGCCACCCGCACCCGGCTGGGCCCTCGCGTCGTCAGCGGGTGGGCGTACACCGGGTCCCGCGCCGTGGCCTCGCGCCCGTCGAGACGCAGGTGGACCTCGCCCTCCTGGACCACCGACTCCACCGAGATCCAGTGGCCGGTGGGCGTGGCGCTGGTGAGGATGCGGGGCGAGATGTCCTGGTACTCCACCAGGTCGAGCCAGGCCGTGCCCGCCGTGGCCAGGCCGAGGTCGAGGGGGGCCCGCCTGGTGCCGCCGCTGGTGGCGTCGAGATGGTAGCGGGTCCAGCGGCCGCTCAGCCGGAAGTCGGCCGAGTCGCCCCCGGCGTGGGACCACAGGCGCAGGACCGGCGCCGTGCCCTCCGGCGCCCGCGCCCAGACGGAGAGCCGGTAGGTCCGGGCCGGCACGACGGTGGGCGCGTAGGGCCGCACGCGGACACCCTGACCGGGGCCGGGCGAGACCAGGCGCAGGGAACGCCGGCCGTGGTGGGCCAGGCGCCCGTCGACGAAGGCGGTGGCTCCGCGGCCCTCGCCGACGCGGGCGTAGATGGCGGCCGGCACGGCCGGCGACGCGTCCCACTCGAAGCTTGGGTCGACGATGTGGTTGAGGACGCTCAGCGGCGCCGGCGCCGGCCCCCGCAGGCGGTAGAGGCGGACGCCGTAGGCGTCGATGAAGTCCTCGAGCTTCAGGTCCCGCGCCCCGGGTGCGTCCCGGCCGCGCCGCAGCAGGCCGGTGACCATTCCCAGGGGGCGCCCCAGCAGGCGGACCCCGCGGGGGCGCGACACCCCGCGCAGCGGCACCACGCGGTCCTCGTAGAGGACGTCCGCCTCAAGGATCTCCGTCTCCGACCCCGGCAGCAGCAGCTCGAAGGGGAGGGGCTGGTTGCGGGTGTTGACCGCGGCGATCACGGTCTCGCCGCCGTGGCGCCAGGCCGCGGCGCGCACCCCTTCCTGCGGCGACAGGGCGAGGGGCCGCGGCTCCCGGGAGAGGAGATGCGGCGTCAGGGCCTGCACCTCCAGGGCGGCGCGGCCGGCGGCGGCCCAGGTCGCCGGCGACTTGGGAAAGCCGCTCAGGCCGTGGCGGATGAAGTACTGCACCCCCGTGGCCCCCTCGACGAGGGCCAGCCACGTCATCAGGCGCAGCTCCCGCGCCGTGGGCTCGCGGGTCCAGTGCTCGCCGCCGCCGAAGGCCTGGCCCACCAGCCACACGGGGGTCCGCGGTCCCAGCCCCTGGCGCGCCGCGGCCACCGCCGGTCCCACGGTCGCCGGGGGCGCGTTGGGGATCGGGTAGGGATCGATCATGGCCAGGTCCAGGCCCGCCGCGAACCGCTGTGCCGCCCCGCCGTCGAGGAAGACCATGGTCACCGGGTGGTAGGGGTCCAGCTCCCGCACCCGGTCGTAGAGGCGCTGCATCGCCTCCGGGTCGACGCCCCGGAGGCCGGGCTCGTCGGCGATGTACCAGGCCAGCAGCGCCGGGTGGCCGCGCACGGCCTCGATCTCCGTCCGCAGCCACTCGTCCCGCTGCTCCGGGGGGATCTCCCGGCCGGAGCCGCTGTACACCCCGCCGCCGCCGGAGACGTCGAGCAGCTGGTAGTGGACCTTCATCCCCAGGGCGGCGGCGCGGTCGAGGTAGGCGATGCGCTCGTCCAGGGTCGCCGGGTCGTTGGGCTGGTAGGGGCTCATGAGGTTGAAGCCCCGCGCCGCCTCCTCACCGGCCAGGGTCGGCTGCACCGGCCAGTAGCAGTAGAAGCCGAAGGGGAACCAGGGCAGGCCGTCGACGCGGAGGCCGCCGCCGAGGCGGTCGACCTGCACGGCGTTGGCCGTCGGCGGCAGCCGCCTCACCACGGCCTTGGCGCGGCCGGCCACCTCGCTCCCGGAGCGCAGGCGGCAGGTCAGCTCGGTGTCGCCCGTCGGCAGGGAACCCAGCGGGAACGCCACCCAGGGCCGCCGGCCCTGTACGACAGGAGCGCCGCGCGCCAGCACCCGCTCGCCGGCCAGCACGTCGGCCCGCAGCTCCGCGTCCTCCGGGACGGCCGGCAAGCCGGTCAGCACCAGCCGTCCCTCGGCTTCCTCCATGTAGTAGGACAGGGCGGCAACCGCCTCGAGGGCGGCCGACGGCGACGCCGCCGCCAGGGCCAGGAGGAGCCCGAGGACGGCGCCCTTTCCCCGGACGGCTCTACCGCGGCGGCGCACCTCGGGGCGGCCGGCGCCGCCGCGCTCGTCCAACGCCAGGGGGAGGCCGAGGGCCGCGTCTCTGCGCCAGGCGGCTCTCACGGGGCGGCGCGCCTCGGGTCGGCCGGTGCCGCCGCGCCCGTCAACGCCAGGGGGAGGCCCAGGGCCGTGCCTCTGCTCCAGGCGGCTCTCACGGCGTCGCCCCTCAGGGCGCGGGAGCCCCCGCCCCGGCCGGCAGCTCGGGCACGTGCTGGTACCCGGGCTCCCGCTTCTGGCGCTTCTGGATGGCGGCGATCTCCCGCCAGGTGGCGATCAGCCCCCGGGGGCAGGGGGGCAGGTCGTGGCGGATGGCGCGGTGCAGCCTCCCCAGCCGGTAGCAGGGCACGGCGGCGTACATGTGGTGCTCGATGTGGTAGTTCATGTGCCAGTAGAGGAAGCGCACCACCGGGTTGAGCAGGAAGGTGCGCGAGTTCAGGCGGAAGTCGGGGATCTCGTCGCTGAGGCCGATGTGCTGGCTGCTGTTGCACAGCAGGAACAGCCAGCGGCCGTAGAAGGAGGCGAAGGTGAGCAGCAGCGGCAGCTGCCACCAGCCCATGTAGAGGGACCCCGCCAGGATCGCCGCGTGGCCGCCGAGCAGCACCCGGTCCCAGCGGAACAGCCGCCGCCGCTTCTCCACCTCCTCCGGCGGGAAGAGGACCGTCTCCCACCCGGGGCTGGTCTGCCCGAGGACGCCCCGGCGGAAGACGCCCCGGATCCGGTGCCAGGCGCCCCAGAAGTCGACCACGGCGCCGCGCAGATAGCCCTTCAGGGTCATGTACACGGGCAGCACCACCTCCCCGTCCTCGGGCGGGTAGAGGGTGTACTTGTGGTGCTCGGAGTGGCTGGCCCAGAACTGCACGGGGTTGTACCAGCCGAGGAAGCTGAGCACGTGCAGGAAGAAGAGGTTCAGCCACTTCGTGCGGAAGACGGAGCTGTGGCACAGCTCGTGGAAGCCGTTGATGATGAAGTTGTAGCCCGTGCCGTGGACGAAGGCGGCGAGGACGAACCAGGGCCAGGCCAGATGGAGGGAGGCATACCACGCCGCCGCGCCGGTCGCCGTCAGGGTGCCCAGGAAGCCGAGGGTCTGGGCCAGGCCCAGCAGGTCGCTGCGGCGGTTCAGCTCGGCCAGGAGCTGACGGTCGAGGCGGGTGCGGTACCAGGGGATGCGGCGCCGGGTCTGGACCTCCTCGGGAGCGAGGTCCAGGTCGGAGGCCGGGGCCCCGGCAGGCTTCACGCCCATACGAAGATCTCCTCCTCGTCGTCGGAGGTGGCGAAGAAGATGGCGAGCACCGCCCGGGGCCGGTCGCCGACCACGTGGGGCACCTCGTGGATGTTCTCGGAGAAGAAGAAGTAGAGGTCCCCCGGCTCGAGGTTCACCTGGGCGCGTTCGATGCCGTTGGCGGCCACGTGCTCGGGGAACCGCCGTGCCGCCATCACCGGCTGCAGCTCCGGGGTCCAGGGGCAGTTGTAGAGGAAGGGCTCGCCCGTGTCGTCGCCGCCCTCCGAGTTCTGGAAGCAGAGAACGCCGGCGAACTGCCGGTCGAAGCGCGACACGGCGTACTCCACCGCCTTCGTGCGCTTGGCCACTGAGTCGAAGTGGGGCCCGTGGCCGACCTCGGCGTGGTAGATGCGGAAGATGGCGGGGCCGTACTCGCGGCCGTCGGGCTCGCGGGCCGTCATCACCCGCTTCTCCGGCGCCAACTCCGCCAGCGCTTGATACATGGTGCGCACCGGGTCCTCGTAGCCGTCGAAGAGGGTGGAGAACAGCTCCCGCGTCTGCCGCGAGTGCTCGAAGAACTTCCCGGGGTCGGAGCGGTAGCGGCCGAAGCTGGTGCCGATGTCGACGCGCGGCACCTTGCCCTCGCCGCCCCGCCCGGGGTCGTACGCGAGGCCGCGCTCTCGGAAACGGTCCATGAGGGCGCGGCAGTGGTCGGCGGGAAAGGCGCCGCGCAGCACGAGGGCGGGGACCTCGCCCCGCGCCAGGGCGTCGAGGGGGCGGGGGAAACGGCTGCGGATCTCCCCGGGGGTGCCCTCCACCGGGGTCCAGGTCATCGTGGTCACGACGGGTCTCCGAGTTGCCAGTGCGGGTGCTCGTCCATCTCCAGCGCCGCGTGCGCGAAGAAGGGGTAGACGCTCCACTCCACGCAGCCCACGAGGCCGGGGCGGCCGCTGCCGAAGTCGAAGGGCCAGGCGTGGGGCCCGTGGACGGTGAAGGCCAGGGGCTCGCCGTAGCAGCGGAACTGGCGCGGCTCGGCGAAGACGGGCTCCTCCGGGGAGCCGACGTTGCGCAGCAGGTAGATGTGGCCGCTCCCGGCGGTGTTGTAGATCAGGTCGAGGCGGCCGTCGCCGTCCCAGTCGACAAGGCGGAACGACTCGGTCCAGTGCCGCTCCCGCCCAACGCAGGAGTCGTCGATCTCGCGCCCGTCCTCCAGCCGCAGCCGGTCCCGCTTGCGCAGGCCGCGGCGGCCGTCCCCGGCGTCGTACTGCACGAAGTGGGTGAGCCGCCGCTCCTCGTCGTGGGTGACCAGGTCGCAGAGGCCGTCGCCGTCGAGATCTCCGAAGGCGGCGCCGGTGCGCCAGAAGAAGGGGGAGGTCGGGTCGGCCGGGTAGGGGTGGCTGGGCAGATCCGGGTCGGAGGCGAGGCGTGCGGCCTCGGCGCGTCCCTCCTCGGAGTCGGGGTAGCCGTCGACGACGAGCTGCTGCCGGGGCCCGAAGCGCGGCGCCTCCCGGGTGCCGACGTTGCGGTACCAGAAGACGCGGTTGGTCTCGTTGGGCAGCATCAGGTCCGGCCGTCCGTCGCCGTCCCAGTCGACGAAGCAGGGATAGGGGTAGCCCATGTTGTGCCAGTGGGAGCCGGGAAGGATCTCGTCCCGCAGCAGCCGCACCGGCCGGTCCTCCGAGAGGATCAGCTCCGGCGCGGCCCAGGCCGGCTCCTGGTCGGTGCCGCGGTTGCGCAGGATGCGCGGCCAGCCGTAGCCGCCGCCGATGAGCAGGTCGGCGGTGCCGTCGCCGTCCCAGTCGCAGAAGCAGGGCCAGCTCTGATCGGAGCAGGCCAGCACCGCCGAGAGCGACTCGGCGCGGCCGGCGGCGCGGGCCTGGAGCGAGCCGTCGCCCAGGGGCTCCAGCTCGAAGAAGGTCAGCTGCTGCCAGAGGTCGTGCTGCGCCAGCAGTCCCGGGGCGCCGCGGTCGACGGCGGCCGAGATCCGCGTGGTCGAGGGCGGCAGCCCGTGGACCGGACGCGGCTCCGCGAAGGCGGGGGTGTCACCCTCGAGCCGGGGCCGCCAGAAGGCGGTCGAGCCCGGGCAGGCGGATTCCTCGTCGGGGTGGTCGGTGAAGGCCGGGGGGCTCTCCCGCAGGCCGACCAGGTCCAGGCGTCCGTCGCCGGTCGCGTCGAGGCAGGCGATCCGCTTTCCGGCGCCGAGATCGACCGCTTCGGCCGGCTCCACCGGCCAGCCGCCGGGGTTGAGGTTGCGGATCCACCGGCCGTTGAAGAGGACGTCCAGGACGCCGTCGCCGTCCAGGTCGGCCACCGCCAGCGATTCGGTGCGTTCCACCGGGACGGCCAGCTCTCCGGCGGGCTCGAAGACCGGCCAGCCGCCGCCGTCCCGCCCGGCGACGCGGTAGAGCCCGAGGCGTCCGCCGCCGTCGGCGGAGTACACCAGCTCGGGCTCGCCGTCGCCGTCGAAGTCGCCGAAGGCGGCGTCCGTGTAGGTGCCGGGGAAGGGCTGCAGCCGCTCCGAGCCGGGCTCGCGGAAGCGCAGCCGCACCGGGTCGCCGAAGTGGAGCCGGCTGCCCTCGCGCGGCACCCGCGGATGGCAGACGACGCCGGAGCGCGGCTCCCCGGGGCGGTGGTAGTAGTTCCAGGTGCCGGCCAGGTCCGGCCGGCCGTCGCCGTCGAGGTCGGCCAGGCCGAAGCTGTGCAGGGTCACGGGCCGGGGCTCGCCGGCGTTGTGGCGCAACAGGTCGCCGGCGCCGACGGCGGGGGTCCGGACCCGGGCGGGAAGATGAGGCCGGCGGCGTCCGGGCGGCACGGTGTCGAAGCGGATCTCGTAGCGGGTGCGGGAGGGCTCGCGCACGGCGAACTCGACGCGGCCCTCGTCACCGTGGGCGAAATCCTCGGCCAGGTGGAAGGGCACGCGGGAGCCCTCGGCGAGGTCGATCACCTCGATCGACCCCGGGTCCAGAGGCTCCTCGCGGCCGGCCTTCCGGATCAACGCGCCGAGGTCGAGGCGGGCGGAGATCGGGATCGGGCCCAGATCCTCCGGCAGGGGCGAGGTGATGGTGAAGGGCACGGCGACAGGGCTCCTCAATGGGCCTCCCGCCGGACCACGGCCCCCGACGCGCCGCGGAGGAAGTCGAAGTCCACCCCCAGGTGGGCCTGCTGCACGTGCTCGACGTAGAGGCGGACGTAGCCCCGGGAATCGTGGGGAGGCGGCGGGGTCCAGGCGGCGCGGCGCCTGTTGAGCTCCTCGTCGGCGACGTGCAGGTGCAGGCCGCGGCCCCTCACGTCCAGCTCGATCTCGTCCCCGTTCTGCACGAGGGCCAGGGTCCCGCCCACGGCCGACTCGGGCGAGGTGTGCAGGACCACGGTGCCGTACGCCGTGCCCGACATGCGGCCGTCGGAGATGCGCACCATGTCGCGCACCCCGGCCTCGGCCAGCTTCTTCGGCATGGGCAGGTTGCCGACCTCGGCCATCCCGGGGTAGCCCCTGGGGCCGGCGCCCTTGAGGACCAGGACGCAGCTCTCGTCCACGTCGAGGTCCGGGTCGTCGATGCGCGCCTGCAGCTCCTCGATGTCCTCGAAGACGACCGCGCGGCCCCGGTGCTGGAGCAGCTCCGGCGTCGCCGCCGAGGGCTTGATGATCGCCCCGTCCTCGGCCAGGTTGCCGCGCAGCACGGCGAGGCCGGCCTCCTCCTGCACGGGCTCGCCGAAGGGCCGGATCACCTCCCGGTCGTGGCAGGGGGCGCCGGCCGTGTTCGCGTCCAGGCTGCGGCCGGTGACGGTGAGGGCGTCCATGTGCAGCAGGTGCTCCAGCTCGCGGATGACCACGGGCAGGCCGCCGGCGTAGTAGAAGTCCTCCATCAAAAAGCGGCCCGAGGGCATCAGGTCGACGAGCAGGGGCAGGCGGCTGCCGAGCCGGTCGAAGTCGTCCAGGGACAGCTCGACGCCGGCGCGGCCGGCCAGGGCCAGCAGGTGCACGACGAAGTTGGTGGAGCCGCCGATGGCGGCGTTGACCCGGATCGCGTTCTCGAAGGCGGGGCGGCCGAGGATCCGCGAGGGGCGCAGGTCCTCCCTCACCAGCTCCACGATGCGGTTGCCGGCGAGGTGGGCCAGGGACTTGCGGCGCGAGTCCGCCGCCGGGATCGCGGCGCCGCCGGGCAGGGTCAGGCCCAGGGCCTCGACCATGCAGGCCATGGTGGAGGCGGTGCCCATGGTCATGCAGTGGCCGGCGGAGCGCGACATGCAGGCCTCGGCCTCGGCGAACTCGTGCTCGGTCATGCGCCCGGCCCGCAGCTCCTCGGAGAACCGCCACACGTCGGTCCCGGAGCCGATGTCGCGGCCCCGGAACTTGCCGTTGAGCATCGGCCCGCCGGAGACGACCAGCGTCGGCAGGTCGCAGCTGACGGCGCCCATCAGGGTCGAGGGGGTGGTCTTGTCGCAGCCGGCCAGCAGCACCACGCCGTCGAGGGGGTTGGCCCGGATCGACTCCTCCACGTCCATGGAGACGAGGTTGCGGAAGAGCATCGTCGTGGGCCGCATGATCGCCTCCCCCAGGGACATGACCGGGAACTCCAGGGGGACGCCGCCGGCCTCGAGGACGCCGCGCTTGACCATCTCCGCCAGGTCGCGGAAGTGGGCGTTGCACGGGGTCAGCTCCGACCAGGTGTTGCAGATGCCGATGACGGGCCGGCCGTCGAAGGCGTGGTCGGGCACGCCCTCGATCCGCATCCAGCTGCGGTGGATGAAGGAGGTCTTGGGCTCGGCGTCGAACCAGTCGGCGCTGCGCAGTCGGCCCCGGGTGGCGGTCACCGGTCTCAGCGCGGCAGCCAGAAGCCGCCGTCGACGCGCAGGGTGGCGCCGGTGACGTAGTCGGCGGCGTCGGAGGAGAGGAAGGCGGCGGCCTTGCCGATCTCGTCGGGCCGGCCCAGGCGCTTCAGCGGCAGGGCCTCGCCTCCGGCCCGCAGCTCCTCCTCCGTCGTGAACTGGCGTTCCCCGGGGGTGTCGGTCCAGCCCGGCTCGATGACGTTGACGCGGATCCGGTGCCCGGCCAGCTCGCCGGCGATGGTGGAGGCCAGGTGGTTGACGCCGGCCTTGGCGGTGTTGTAGGGCGCCGAGGTGGGGAAGGGGATGAAGCCGAGGACGGAGCTGATGAAGAGGATGTGGCCGCCGTGGCCCTCGGCGACCATCTGCCGGGCCCCGGCCTGGGCCGCGTGGAAGGCGCCCCAGAGGGTGACGTCCAGGGTCCGGCGGGCCTCTTCCACGTCGAGCTCGAGGAAGGGCTGGCGCTTCGAGTAGTAGGCGTTGGCCACGACGATGTCGAGGCCGCCCAGGGCGGAGACCGCGCCGGCGATCATGGCGTCCACCGCATCACGGTCGGAGACGTCGGCCCCGTAGGTCTCGGCCCGGCCGCCGAGGGAGCGGACCTCGGCGGCCACCTCCTCGGCCTCGTCCGGGTGGGAGCGGTAGTTGACGGCCACGTCGGCCCCGCAGCGGGCCATCTCCACGGCGCAGCCCCGGCCGATGCCCCGCGAGGCTCCGGTGACGAGGGCCACCTTTCCGGACAGGTCGATCACGGCGGGTAGACTACGGAAGGCCGCCCCCGTGGGCCAGCCCGGCGCCGGGAGCGGCCTCACCCGGGCGCGGACATCCGGTGGCGCTGCAGCAGCTCGTGGAAGTCGCGCCGGTCGAGGGGGTCGCCGCCGGCGGCGAAGAGGTGGCTGCCGCAGCCGCAGTCGGAGCACCCGAAGCCGGCCGCGGCCTCGGGGAAGAGGGCGCCCACGCCGGCCGCCAGCTCGCACTCCAGCCGGCGCGAGGACCGCACCGGCAGGGGCACGACCTCGGCGGCGGCGTCGCGCAGGTAGTCCACGTGCCAGTGGAACCGCTTCCTCTTCCGCCGGTGGCGCTCCAGGCGCGCCGTCAGGTTGGTCATGGCCGAGCCCACGTAGACGTGCCACCCCGCCGCGAAGGTGATCTCCCCCAGGCCGCCGATCCGCAGCCGGCGCCGCCGCGCCAGCCGCAGCAGCAGCAGGTAGGCGCCGCGGTCCTCGGCTTCGCGCCGCAGGTGGCCCCAGGGGACGTCGAGGAGGCGGGTCTCCTCGCGCAGGGTGAGGTCTCGGTTCCAGCCGACGGCCACGGGCAGGATCCTCACCCGCCGGCGTACCTCCAGCAGGGTCCGGCTGAAGGCCAGGTCGGTGTTGTAGTCGGGCAGGAACCAGCGCGCCGAGGGCGTGTGCACCACGAACATCACCGCCGGCCGCTCCCCGCGCCGGCGCGGCATCTCCGCCAGCTCCAGCAGGTGGCGCCGGCCGCGCTCGGTGACCGCGTCGGGGAACATGGCCCCGCCATTGCCGAAAAGGGTGCAGGACTTGACCTCCAGCCACAGCCGGCGGCTCCCACGCTGCAGGACAAAGTCGAAGCGGCTGCGCCCGTAGGTCACCTCCGAGCCGGCGATGCCCCAGCCGCGCAGCCCGGGGACGAGGCCGCTCTCCAGCAGGTGGCGGGCCACGGCGTTGGTGCGGTGGGTGTGGAGGAAGAGGGTCTCGCCGTCGCGCTCAACGGCGACGCACGTCCACCTCGTGCGGCGGGGCCCGCCGGCCGGCGCCGGCACCAGGGTCAGCTCGACCCCGGGGAAGAGCAGCTCGTCCATGCGCCCGGGGTTGGGCAGGAAGGCCCGGAGGCGCCTCCCGCCGGCCAGGCGGCAGCGCACGAGGAAGCGGTTTGGGCGGTCGACGAAGGCGGCCCGGACCAGGGGCCCGTCCACGAAGGGGCCGGAGGTCACCCCAGGTCCTCGGCCACCAGCTCGCCCAGGGAGAGGGTGAACCGGTAGGTGAGACCCCACAGGAGCGGACGGCCGGGGCCGAGCAGGTCGAGGGCGGGGAAGCGGTGCTCGGTAGTCCCCCGCCGCAGCCGGTGCTCGCGGCGCCGGCGGCGGTCGAAGAAGTCGGGCAGGGGGACCCAGAAGGCCTGGGTGACCTCGTCCGAGAGGGACAGGGCGGGGACGGCCACGGATTCGACGAAGTACACGAAGGCGGCCACGGTCATGGGCAGCAGGGTGGCGGAGAGGTCGTCGAGGCGGCCGAGGAAGCGGGCGGCGGCCAGATCGACGGCGGTCTCCTCGGCGGTCTCGCGCTCGGCGGCGGCGCGCTCGTCGGCGTCGCCGGGCTCCACGCGGCCCCCGGGGAAGGCGAGGTCGCCCGACCACGGATCCCCCTCCCGCCGGGCGCGCTCGATCACCAGCAGCCGGGGTGCCGCCTCGTCGGCGGGCTCGTGCAGCAGAAGGGCCACCGCGGCGCGGTCACCGGCCCCGGGGCGGAGCACGGGCTCGCGCCCGGCGAGGGCCTGCGCGATGCGCGGGACGGTCAGGGCGGGCCCGGCCAAGGCTCATTCCCCCTTCAGGGCCGGCAGCAGGTCGCGTCGCAGGGCCAGGCGCACGGCCGCGGCGTTGCCCAGCCATCCGGCCGCCAGGACCAGCCCCAGGGTCGACCCGAGGGAGGCCCACGGCAGGCTCGGTCCCAGGTGCGGCAGGCTGGCCACGGCCGCGGCCGTTACGCCCAGGCCGATGCCGCCCAGCAGCAGCAGGCCGGTCTCCCAGAACAGCAGCCGCGCCAGCCGCCGGCGGCGGAAGCCGAAGGCCTGCAGCGCCGCCAGCTCCCGGCGCCGCTCGAAGGCGTTGCGCAGCAGCAGCAGGCCGAGGCCGGCCGTGCCCAGCAACAGGCCCAGCCCGCCGAGGCTCTGGAAGGTGGACAGGTAGGTCGTCTCGATCTCGAGGAAGCGGGCCAGGCGGTCGGCGGTGGGGGCGGCGTCGAAGCCGAAGTCGCGCAGGCCGCGCTCGAGGCCGGCGATCAGCGCCGACGCTCGGGACTCGTCCGGCGTCTCCACGAGGAAGAAGCCGTACCCGGTCCGCTCCGGGAAGAGGCGCTCGAAGGCGGCTTCCGAGATCAGCAGCTCGCTCTGCAGGATCGACCTCTGCAGCAAGGCGACCAGGCGCAGCCGGACGGGCCGGCCCGCCGCGTCCTCGATGGCGATCTCCTCCCCCAGGCCCCGGTGCAGGATCCACTGGGCCGAGTTGGCGTCGGCCACGGCGGCCACCACCCCCGGGCCGAGGTCCTCCTCCAGCAGCCGCCAGGGGTTGCCGTCCATGTGCGGGGCCAGGGGCCGATGGGAGGCGAAGGGGAAGTGGCCTCCCTCGATCAGCTCCGGCGGCGCCCCGAGCAGCCGCGGCCGCCCGGGCCGGTAGAGGTTCAGGCAGCTCACGTCCTCCCCCGGCAGCGAGCGCAGCTGCACGATGCGGGCGCCCTCCAGGCTCTCCTCCAGGGCGGGGGGCAGCCCCAGCCCCCGGCGGACCCCGGCGTCGTTGAGGTCGCCGTGCACGGGCAGGTCCGACTCGGCGACGATCGAGTAGCCCCCGGCCCCCGGCGGCAGTCGGCCGTCCGACATGACCGTCGGCCGGTGGGCGCCGACGGCGGCGATGACGAAGACGGCGCACGCCACCAGGCTGACGGCGGTGAGGCTGCGGCCGGGGTGGCGGCGGATGTTGCGGGCCCCGGCGGCCGCCAGCGATCCGGAACGCCCGGGGCGCGGGGAGGGCCCAGGCGGCTGTCGCAGCCACCGGGAGAGTTGGGCCAGTCCGGCCAGCAGCAGCAGGGCCCCGGCGGCGAAGAACAGGCCGGCGCGGACTCCCGGAGAGGCGGTGCTGGTGACGGCGGCGCCGGCGATCAGGGCGAGGGCGGCCAGGGCCGCCGCCGGGGCCACCACGCGGGCGGCGCGGCCACGCCCTTGGGCAGAGGGCTCCACCTCCCCGGCGAGCAGCGCGCGCGCCGGCGTCTGCCCGAGGCGCCGCAGGGTGAGCACCATCGCCGCCAGGACCGCCGTCAGGGACAGCAGGGCGCCGGAGGCCAGGGTCCCCGCCGCCAGGTGCAGGTGCAGGGCGGAGGTCCCCACGGCGGCCTGCCACCAGGTGCGCAGGCCCGCCATCATCAGCCAGCCGTACCCGGCGGCTCCGGCCAGCCCGAGGAGGCAGCCGCCGCCGGCGACGACCAGGGCCTCGGCCATCAGCCGTCGGCGCACCGCCCCCGCCGGGAACCCGGCGGCCAGGAGCAGGCCGGCCTCGCCGGCCCTCTGCTCCACCCCGAGCCGGAAGAGGAGCCCCGTGAGCAGGGCGGCCGCCGCGATGAGGAAGAGGCTGAAGCCGAGGAAGAGTCCCCCGAAGTCGGTGGCGCCCTCGGCCGCGGCCAGCCCCTCGGCGCGCAGGGGCCGCACCTCGTACCCGGCGGCCACGGACCCCGCCTCCTCGAGCAGGGCCTCCCCGAAACGCCGGGCCGCGCTCTCCAGGCTCTCGCCCTCGGACGGCCGCAGGCGCACCGAGGTCAGCTCCCCGAAGCGGCTGGAGAACAGCCCGCGGCCGGCCTCGCGGGAGAGGAAGGCTTTCGGGGCGGCCCGGTAGCGGTCCCAGTAGTCCTCGTCCCGCGGCCGGATGCGGTCCAGGTCGACGGGGAACGGCGCCGACCACTCCGAGATGTCGTCGGTCCCTCCGATCCCCGGGTAGTCGGGTGTCAGGGCCGGGTCCGCCCCCAGGCCGGCCATCTCCACGCTCCCGGAGATCCCGAGGACCGCCCGCCTCTCGATCAGCTCCTCCCGGGGGCCGAAGGCGTAGTAGTGGAGGACCGCCTCGCCTCCGGCGCCTGCCTGCAGGTCGCTGGCCGCCCAGTCGTTGAGGACGAGCCCCGGACCGGAGGACGGCACGGGCCCCCAGCTCCCGGGGGGATCGGCCTCCAGGGCGGCGACCGTCGAGTACGGCAGCGAGCGCTCTCCGACGTCGATGGCGTTGGCGAGATAGGTGGAGACGGCGAGGTTCGGCAGTCCCAGGCGGCGGGCCTCGCCCAGGACGCTCTCTCCGAGAGGGTGATCGAGGACGAACCGCCGGCTCTCCAGGGCCAGGTGATCCCCCCGGCGGTGCAGGACCAGGTCGAGGTCGGAGAGCCCCAGGGCCTCGTCGAGGCGGCGGCGCAAAGCCGCCGGGCTGGAGGGCTCCCCCCCGGCGGGTCCGGGCACCAGCAGGAGGTCGGCGCGGCCATGCAGACCGAGGGCCCGCTGCAGCTCCTCCATGCGTGCGAAGAGGGTGCGCGGCGCCTTCTGGTGCGTCTCCAGGGCGAAGCGGCCGGGCCCCCGGTCGGGGATCACCCCGGCCACCTCGCAGCGCAGGCGGCGCAGCAGCTCCTCCGGCCGGCGTCGCCCGAAGAGGGCCTCCGGGTTCACCTCGGCGGGGCGCTGCAGGCTCAGCAGCAGGACGTCGCCCGGTGCCGCGCTCAGCTCCCGGGCCAGGCTCTCGGTGATCATCACCTCCCGCGCCCCGGCGGGCCGGTTCCCCTCGCTGTTGAGGAAGGCGGCGAGGGCCTCCACGGCCTCCCCCTCCGGGAAGAGGTCCGCGAAGCGTCCGTTTACCCCGAGGACCTGGACCCCGCCCGCCCTGGCGCCGGTGCCGGCGTGGGCGGCGGACCCGGGCCGGAGCAGGACCGGCGCCGTGCCCGCGGGCAGTTCCTCCGCCAGGCCGGTGCGCAGGGAGCGGTCTCGCACCACGGCGTGCTCCACCCGGCCCAGACGGTCGAGAGTCAGCCCCCGCAGGCTCGCCCGCACCGAGTCGCCCACGACCAGGGCCCCAGCGAGCACGGCGGTGCAGACCGCCGCGGCCAGGGCCGTGGCGGCGTGGACGCGCCGGTAGTGGATCAGGCTTCGGAGCACCGTCCGTCGCGCAGCTCGAGGACGCGGTCGCAGCGCCGGGCCAGCCCCTCGTGGTGGGTGGCCAGCAGCAGCAGGGCGCCCTCCTGGCCGTGGAGCTCGAAGATCAGGTCGGCCACGGCCCCGGCCGTGGTCCGGTCGAGGCTGCCCGTGGGCTCGTCGCACAACAGCAGCCGCGGCCGGCGGATCAGGGCCCGCGCCACCGCCGCGCGCTGGCGCTCGCCGCCGGAGAGCTGCCCCGGCCGGTGTCCGAGCCGGTGCGAGAGGCCGACGCGCTCGATCAACTCCCGGGCGCGCTCCTCGTCGGCCTCATCGGGTGTGCCGAAGGCGAGGGTGGGGATCCGCACGTTCTCCAGCACGTCGAGCTGCGGCAGCAGGTGGTGGTCCTGGAAGACGAAGCCGACCACGTCGTTGCGGAAGCGGGCCAGCTCTCTCTCGCCGAGGGCGAAGGGATCGACGCCGTCCACCTCGAGGGTCCCGCCGCTCGGCTCGTCCAGGGTTCCGACCAGGTGCAGGAGGGTGCTCTTGCCCGACCCGGAGGGGCCGGTGACCGCCACCGAGGCGCCGGCCTCCACGGCCAGGTCGATCTCGATGAGGACGGGCACCTCGCCGTCGGCGCCGTCGAAGGACTTGCTCAGCCGGCGCAGGACCAGGGCCGGCGGGCGCGATTCATCCGGGCCGGGCACCTAATGCCTGGGCGCGCAGGTCCGCCTGCGAAGGAAGGCGCCGAGGCGCCCGGCTCGCAGGAAGCGCCGCGGAGGTGGGCAGGGGACCCCTCGACAGGTCCCGAGGCCACCAGCCGGGAGGCACCGGCCAAACTCACGCGGGGCCTCGGGGGCAGGCATCAGGAGTGCCCGTGCTCCCTGATCCGAGAGGCGAACGCCTTGGGGATCGGAACCGCCTTGAAGGACCCGTCCTCCCCGCACAGGCAGCAGACCGAGGCGATCTCGCCGCGGGCCACGGGCCGGCCGCCGCGGGAGAACTCGACTGCATAGGTCATCGACTTCTCGCCCTTGCGCTTCACCGTGAGATGGATCTCGACCTCCTCCTCGAAGCGCACCGGCTCGAGGAACTCGCACGACGCCGACAGCCGCGGCCAGCCGAGACGGCGGCCCTCCAGCTGCATGTGCACGGACAGGCCGAGGGAGCGCAGGAAGGCGTGCTCGGCCTGCTCCATGAAGACGTAGAAGCGGGAGAAGTGGGCGATGCCGGCCGCGTCGGTGTCCTCGAATTCGATGCGGCGGGTCGTGCGGAACTCGGAGGGCACGGGGTCAGGTGGGACGGAAGAGGGTGACCAGGCAACCGCCCGCGGCGGCCATCAGCACGCCCAGGACGAAGGGCCAGTTGAGGGCCCCGCCGGCCGGCGGGTGCACGGCCATGGCCAACACGGCGTTGACCACGGGCGCCCCGGCGAAGACGAGGGACATGACCACCGCGGGAGAGCCTTTGGACCCGAAGGCCAGCAGGATACCCAGGGCGCCGACGGCGCCCGCGATCCCGGCCAGGGTCGACCAGGTGATGCCGGCCACGGGCATGCCCTGCAACTGGGCGCCGTTGACCTTCAGCACGATCAGCGAGCCGAGCACGGCCACCACGAGGTAGGCGGCGCCGACGAAGAGGAAGGCCTGGAAGCGGCCGTTCACCGGATCGCCCATGGCGGTCACCCCGGTGTGGAGCAGCACGCCGTAGGTCCCCCAGAAGAGCACGGTCATCAGCGCGAAGAGCAGCCACGTCATGGTGCGTTCCTCCTTCGGGTCACCCCGCTGCGAAGCGTTCGTAGACCTCGCGGGTCCTGGCCGCCATCAGCTCGTCGCCGCGGCTCTCGTGCACGGCGGCCCGGCCCCGGCGGCCGAGCCGCAGGCGCCGGTCCTCGTCCTCGAAGAGCTCCTGCAGGCCCGCGGCCACCGCCTCCGGCTCGGCCGCGTCCACCAGCAGCCCCCCGCCGGTGCCCTCCACCAGCTCCGGGTAGGCGCCGTGCCGGGGCTGCACCACGGGGACGCCGTTGGCCAGCGCCTCGAGCACGTACAGCCCCTTGGGCTCGTGGTAGGGGGCCGGCACGGTCAGCGCGTGCAGCCCCCGAAGGAACTCGATCTTGCCGGCGCGGTCCACGGAGCCCCGGTACTCGAAGCCGAGGCCTTCGGTTTCCGGCCCGCTCTTGACCTCCTCGAAGTACGCCCGGTCCGCCGGCCCCAGCCAGCCCGCCGCCTCCAGGCGCACGGCCTCCGGCCCAAGGCGCTCGGCCAGCAGGCGCAGGGCCCCGGCGGCCACGTGCAGGCCCTTCTCCGGGCAGATTCGGGCCAGGAAGCCGATGCGGAACGGTCCGGGCCCCCGGGCCCCGTCCGGCGGCGGGCCGTGCCCCTCCAGCCGCAGGCCGAGGGGCACCACGTGGAAGCGGTCCCGCGGCACCTCCAGGTAGCCGGCCATGAAGTCGGCGTACACGGCGCTCGGCGACAGGAACCCGTCCACGTCCCGGGCGCGACTTCGAAGCTCCTCCCGGGCCTGCGTCCGGTACGGCTCCACCAGCCGGTCGAGGAAGATCTCCTCCCCCTGCACGCCGCACAGGACCGGCCGGCCGAGGGCCCGCTTCAGGGGTCCCGCCAGGCCGGCGAGCATGCTGTTGGTGAGCTGCACGACGTCGGGGCGCAGGTCCTTCGCCAGCCACCGGGACAGCTCCTCGAGCTGCCGCCGCTGGCGTCCCTCCTCGCCCCGCAGGACCGAGAGGGTGAGGGCCCCCAGGTCGCGGGCCTCGGTGGCGCCGCCGAAGCGGTCGGCGGCCCAGCGCAGCAGGCCCGGCCGGTCGAGGGGGCGCGTCACCCAGGACGGCAGGCGCCGCACGAGGGCGGACTTCTCCGCCAGGTAGACGCCGATGCCGCCGTAGAACACCCGCTCCAGGCTGACATCCTCCTCGTCGGTGCGCAGCGGCGTGTAGGTGGGGATCAGGGCGACGTCGACGCCGAGGCCGGTGAGGGCCGCGGCCAGGGTGTTGTCGTGGATGCAGCTGCCGCAGTACATGCCGCCGGCGCCGGCGGTGATGTAGGCGACGCGCACCGCGGCTCAGGCCCGGGGGAAGAAGCGGTCGACGACGGCCCGGTCAGGCGGCTTCGTGGCCAGCGACACGAGGATCATGGCCGCCGCCGAGACCGCGAGGATCACGGCCACGGGCATGACGCCGCCAGCCAGGGCATGGTCCGGGCTCTGCCAGCCGCGGACGAAGAACCAGGTCCACAGCACCACCACGGCGGCGATGGAGGCGAAGGCGCCCCAGCGGGTGCTGCGCCGCCAGAACACGGCGGCCGCCACCACCGGGAAGAGGGAGGCGAAGCCGGTGAAGGACCAGACCCCGAGCTGGAAGATCGATCGGTTCGAGACCTGGGCCAGGACGTAGGCGACGACGAGGACGAGGGCCACGAAGAGGCGGCCGTAGAGCACCTGCTGGCGCTCGGACATGCGGTCGTGGAAGCCGTAGTGGCGCACCACGTCCTGGGTGAACATGGTGCCCACCGACAGGGACTGGGAGTCGAGGGAGGACATGACGGCGGCGAAGACCCCGGCCGCCAGCAGGCCGGCCATCACCTCCGGGGCGTGGAGGTCGATCAGGCGTACGAGGATCGAGTTGGCCGCCGGACCCTTCAGGGCCGGGAAGTCGAGGCGGCCGGCGACGCCGAGGACGACGCTGGGCACCCACACGGCGGCGATGCACAGCGGGTAGAGGACCAGGGGGGTGCGGAAGGTGCCGGCGCTGCGCGCCGTGAGCCAGTGCATGAACATGTGGGGGAACATGCCCACCGACAGGGGGATGCAGGTGTAGGTGAGCAGCTTCAGGGGCTTGATGTGGTCGCCGCGCACGAGCAGGTCGGGATGGGACTCGCCCAGGGCCGTCATCACCGCCCGCAGCCCCCCCAGCTGGCTGATGATGACGAAGAACGCGACGCCCCCGAGGATGGTGAAGACCAGGGTCTGGAAGGCGTTGGCCCAGGCGGTGCCGCGCAGGCCGCCGTAGCAGACGTAGGTCATGACCACGGCGCAGACCAGCAGGCCGCCGGCCCACTCCGGCACCTGGCCGCCGGTGATCTGCTGCAGCGTCAGGCCGCCGGCCATGATGCCGATCAGCAGGTAGGGCACCAGCAGGGCCACCAGGACCACGAAGAGCAGCAGGCCGAGCCCGTCCGACTGCCAGCGCTGGCGGAAGAACTGGGCCTGGGTCAGGAAGCCGTGGCGCTTGCCCAGGGCCCAGACGCGGGTGCCGACGAAGAAGAACACGCAGGGGATGACCAGGGCCGAGGCCGAGGCCATGAGGGCGAAGACGCCGATGCCCTCGTGGTAGGCCTCGCCCGAGGCCCCGAGGATGGCGAAGGCCGTCATGTTGGTCCCGAAGAGGGACATGAGCAGCAGGAAGGGGCCGATGGAGCGGCTGGCCACGAAGTAGTCCTCGCCCGTGCCCCGGAAGAGCCGGTGGCTCAGGGAGCCGACGAGGATCACCAGGCCGAGGTAGACGGCGATGACGGCGAGGGTCAAGGCTGCTCCTCCCCCTGCCCGTCGAGGTGCGCCGGCCAGGCGTGGGTCACCAGCAGGTAGAGCATCACCGAGGCGGCGGCGCAGAAGGCGACGTGGTAGACCAGCCCCACCGGCAGCCCCGCCACCAGGCGGCCGTCGTCCCACAGCCACAGGTCGTTGTGCAGCAGGTAGAGGATCCCCAGCAGGACGTAGACCATCCCGCGGGCGCGGGACCCGCCCGGTGCGGGGGCTCCGTGGTCCGCCCCGGTTGCGGCCGGATCGGCCGAAGGCTCTCTGTCGTCGCTCATGAAGTCTCCGTTTCGGTCGATTCCACGACCTCCGCAATGACATCCGGCAGCTCGGCGAGAGATCCCACCGCTAGGTCGGACTCGTCCGAGGCAGCGCCTCCCACCTTGACCGTCCTCAGCCCGGCCGCCCGGGCGGCGGCAAGGGGCTCCTCGCCGTCATCCACCACGATCGTCCGAGAAGGTACGGCCCCGACGGCCTCGAGGATGGCCGGGTAGTACCGCGAGTCTCCCTTCTGGAATCCGACCAGATCGGAGCCGAAGGGCCTCCCGACCCGGTCTCTCACGTCCAGCCTGCGCAGGACCGTCTCGACGACGAAGGAAGGGTTCCCCGACGCCATGTGGATCTCGAAGCGGCCGGAGAGTTCCTCGATCGCGCCTGCGGCCCCGGGGAAGATGCCCTCCGTGTTCTCGAGGATGTGGATCGTCGCCCGCTCGGCGACATCGACCCGTTCCTCGAAGGTCCCCGGAGCCTCGACGCCGACGACCTCGCACACCTGTGCGATCCACTCGGCCTCGACCCGGTCCCACCAGCGGGAGAGGTTGAGCCCCCGGAGTCCGGGGTCGGAGCGGAACTCGCTGCTGCCGCGCCTCCACACCTCCTGCCAGACCCTCTCCTGGTGGGCCGCCCACACTTCGGGATCGCCGCCGAGCAGGGAGGCCAGGGCCGGTCCGCCGAGCCGCGCGGACTCCTTCTCCCACCGCTCGTTGTCGAGGATGACCCCGTCGACGTCGAGGAGCAGGACAGGGCGCGATCGCATCTCAGGGCTCACACCTCAATGGGAGTCAGGCGGAATACCCGGGCCATCCGGGCCGCGTGCTCCAGATCGCCGACCCTGAGAGCCTCACGTACATCATCCAACTTGCCGGCGTCCTCCACGGTCAGATAGGGCGGCCATCCCGCGCCCCCTTCGATCAGCTCCACTTCCACCTCCGCGGCATACTCCCCTACACGCAGCAACTTGGTGGTGGGTTTGCTCATCACGTACGCCTCCTGAGGAAATGCTCGTCCCAATCCTGCGCGTTGGGGCGATAGGCCGTTACTACGACGGCAGGCGAAGTGTGTCCAGCAGGGATACCCCACACAATGTGTATCGGTCGTCCTGCCCGGTCGTGCTGCAGGACGAGCACACAGGGTCCCTTGGGGTAGCGGGGGTAGTCTTCAACGACAATCGCACCTTCCACCCCTTCCACCACATCCCGCACTCTGATGTCATCTGCCGCCATTTCATCGTATCCGTGGACCGACACTCTTGCTTCCCCTTGGCGGACCAACTGAATCACCCTATGGAGCGTTTCGCCGGTCAGGGCGCGGTCTTCCCGGATTCGGCGGCCGGCAGCCGCCAGCTGGCGAGATGGGTCTTGTCCTTCACCAGGAGCCGGTCCCCGGCCAGGGCCGGGTGGGCCCAGGTGGGACTCTCGGCCACGCGGTACTCCGCCAGCAGGGAGTAGTCCGGCGCCGAAGTGGAGACCACGGCGAGGTGCGCCTCGGTGGACAGCACGAGGAGCGCCGAACCCAGGTCGACGAGGACGGCGTTGTCGCCCCGCTCTCCGGGACCTTCCCAGAGCCTCCGGCCGGTCTCTGCTTCGAGGCAGAACAACCGACCCCGGTATTTCCGGGTCAAACCGAAGAGGCGGCCGCCCGCGACCACCGGCGACGCCATGTAGAGCCAGTCCTGTGGGTTGTTCCACAGCTCCCGCACCTGGAGGCCGGCCTCGCCGCGCTCCAGGCGGACGGCCAGAGTTCCCTGCTCCAGCCCGGAGAGGGCCACGGTCCCCGGACCGAGAAGGACGGGCGTGACGATGTTCTGGTCGTACGGTGTGGTGAAGGGGAGGCGCCAGAGCTCCTGCCCGGTGGCCGCGTCGAGGGCGAGGCAGAACCGCTCCGACTGGGTCACCAGCACCGGTCCCCCGGCATCCACCACCACGGGGGAGGCGTACCCCGGACCGTCGTCCTCCCAGCGCCAGCGCTCGACGCCGCTGTCGGCCGCCAGGGCCAGGAGGGCCCCGCCCTCGGCGCCGCCCAGGTGGGCGATCACCAGGTCGCCGACGACCAGGGGAGAGGTGGCCGTCCCGAAGACCGGCGCGGAGGCGGGGAACCGGCCCTCGGAGTCCCAGCGCCACAGCAGTTCGCCGCTGGCCGCGTCCCGAGAGGACAGGATGCCCGTGATGCCGAGGGTGAAGACACGTCCCCCGGCAACCGCCGGCGTCGACTTGGGGCCCTTGCCGTGGCCCCGCGCCGCCGGGTGCATCTCGTAGGGCGCCGGGTTCGTCTGCCGCCACAGCACCTCGCCCGAGGCGAGGGACAGGCAGGAGAGGGTTTCCAGGTCGTGGAGCCGGGCGTGCACGTACACGCGGTCCCCCACGACCACCGGACCCGCATGTCCCTCGCCGACCTCGGTGCGCCACTCCCGCCGCAGGCTGTCCGGCCAGGCGGCCGGCGCCTGGAAGCCGGGAGCGCGGCCGTCCCTGTCAGGTCCCCGCCACTGGGGCCAGTCCCCGCCCGGCGCCGGGGAGGCGGCGGCGAGGAGGCAAGCGGCGATCAGGCAGGCGACGAGGGCGAGGGATCCGGAAAGGGTCGGTCTGCGGGTCAACGGTTGGCCTCCGACCCCTCTGCTGAGTCCATCAATGACCTGAGCGCATCGTTCACGGCATCCTCCGTCGGAAAGGCTCTCGCAACGTCCGGTTGGAGTAGAACCAGATTCGTCCCCGACCGAAAGGAATCCAGATGCCTGCCCCGGACACCAGGACCGAGATCATCACGGCGGTATTCCGACCGCAGGTCGTCCGAATCAGCCTTCTTCATACCTCGATCACAAGCCAGGTGCAGGTTCCTCTCTGCCGGGGATGCAGTCCTCACGCCAGCGAACGAACCAGTTCCCGAAGCTCGTCGCCGCGATCTCCGCCCGTGATCTTGCGGGCGATGCTTCCGGATCGATCGATCACGTACGCCGTCGGCGCGAACCTCACGTTGTACAGCCGGAAGACCTCGTCCTTCCAGCCATTCCCTTCACAGATCTGCGGCCACGTGAATCTCTGCTCACGTATGGTCGACCTCAGCGACTCGGGGTCCTGGTCATAGGACAGACCGACCAGAGCGAGGTCATTCACCGAGTACTCCTGGAAAAGGGACCGAAGATCCGGGTAGATCAACTTGCAGAATCCGCAGGACGTGCCCCAGAAGTGAAGCAGAACGACACGGCCCAGAAAGCCGGCGAGATCGATCGAGGCTCCATCGACGGCGTCCTTTGTGAACAGGGGGGCCGGCTGCCCGGGGTTGAGGTGGTCGAGTTCGTGGATGTATCCCCGGGCGTCGATGACATGCTTCTCGGAAGCGTTCCACTCGATGATCCGGTCGAAGCCTTCCCGGGCCTCGGTTGCTTCCCCCTTTTCCATCAGCCCTGTGGAGAGCTCGAAGAGCAGGGCCGTTCGGCCTTTCAGGGGGACGACTCTCTCGGCGAGATCCCGTAGAAGCGCCAGACCTTCTTCCTCCCTGTCATCCGCGCAGAAAATCCGAGGCAGGTCGCTGGCAATCTCCTCCCAAACGTCCTCCTCGATGGAGATGTGCCTGATCTCCTGCTGAACTTGGTGGCTGACGCCCTTGAGGTTGCTCCACATCACCAGAGCATTGCTCAGGGCGTGGGTAGCGTCTCTGCCCGGTCGGTTCCGCCGATAGAACTCGAAGAACTCCGGAGCCAGCCGATGTTGAGGATTGGCCGGGCCGTAGAAGTCCTCCGCAGTCGTGGCAGAGTCATAGAAGCCGTGGACCTCTTCCCAGGCTGCCTTGTTCCAGGCCTTGTACTCAGACTGCATGAGCGACATCCTTCCAGACTGAGGTGGGAGTAGTGGCAGACATGCCCGGGCTGGCTCAGCCGGAGGAGTGCTCGCCGCCGCTCTCGCCGCCTTCACCACCCTCGCCGGAGTGTTCACCCCCGCCTTCCCGCGAGTGCTCGCCGTCACCTTCTCCGGAGTGCTCGCCGCTACCTTCGTCGCCGCCTCCAACTTCCGGATGGGCACTCCACGTGTCGAAAGCGTCGCTCGTGGCTTCCAGGGTGATCGGAATGGTCTCTCCGGGCTCCAGGTCCGCTTCCGGCGTCGGCCCCAGCTCCGTCCCGTTCGACAGGTGGACCTCGACCCGCACCTGCCGCAGCGTCGCATCCGTGGTGTTCTGCACCGTGCCGGCGAAGGCGTTGGCCTCTGCGTCGTATGACAGGATCAGCCGCGCCCCCGCGCGGGTGTGGTCGTAGGTCTCGTCCTTTCCGAACTGCTGCGCCGATTCCTCGTCGCTCCCAGTGGGTGAGGAAGCGTCGTCTGAACAGGCTGCCAGCAGGATGGCGGCAGCCCAGGAGAGGTAGATGGGTCTCATCGAGGACCTTTCTTCAAGAGGGGGTCGTTCGGCTCGAGTCCTGAAAGACTGGGTGGGGGTGTTCTGGTTCCCGTCAGGAATACGCAGGCAGGCCCGACACGCTTGTCGCAGTTGGTTTGCACACGCGAGAAGTGGCGCTCCGGCTTCCTGGGCCCTGAGGAGCGGCTCACCCCAGCGACATCTCCTCCGGCAGCGGGCAGACGCCGGCCATGGGCTCGAAGATCTCGTGGACCCGCTCGTCGTAGAGGTTGCCGCTGAGGATGTCCACGAGGCCCCGCTTGCAGTGGGGGTGGGCCTGGAGGAACTCGGCGAAGCTGAACTCCTTGGTGTAGAAGGCGTAGACCAGCTTGCGCACCGCCTCCATGCCGCGGGTGAAGTCGGGTCCGAAGGATCCCAGGCGCTCCGCCGTGGGCTCGCCGTCGGCCAGGGCCGCGACGATGGCGTCGGCGGCCATCTCGCCGGACTTGAGGGCCAGCAGCACGCCGGAGGAGTAGATCGGGTCGAGGAAGCCGAAGGCGTCGCCCACCAGCACCCACCCGTCGCCGGCGATGCGGCGGGCGCGGTAGGAGAAGTCGCGGGTGACCTTCATGGGCAGCACCTGGCGCGCCGGGGCGAGGCGTTCGCCCAGGGCCGGGCAGGCGTCCAGCTCGTCGTCGAAGACGCGCTGCGGCGCCGGCCTCCCGGGGCGGCGCAGCAGGTAGTCGCGGTCACCCACGACACCGACGCTGACGCGGTCGTCGGGCAGGGGGATGTACCAGAACCACGAGTCCTTCTCCCGGGTGTGCAGGATCAGGGTGGCGCCCTCGTCGATGCCCTCGTCGCGCAGGGCGCCGGAGAAGTGGGTGAAGAGGGAGGCTTTTCTGAGATTCGGCTCGGTCTCGGCCAGCTTCAGCCGGCGCGCCAGCAGGGCGCTCTGGCCGGTGGCGTCGACGGTGACGGCGGCGTCGACCTCGCGGACGGACCCGCCGGGATCGCGGAAGCGCACGCCCGTGGCCTTCTCTCCCTCGAAGAGGACATCGAGGACCGCGGCGCCCTGGACGATCTCGGCCCCCCTGGCGCGGGCGTTGTCCAGCATCATGGCGTCGAAGTCGCTGCGCAGGACCTGCCAGGTCACGGCGCTCTCGCCGGGGTCGAACTCGGAGAAGTAGAACGGCGCCGAGGCGCGTCCCGAGCCGCCGAAAAACTGGACGCTGTGCTTCCTCGGGAAGGCGCTGGCCCGGAGCTGCTCCAGCAGGCCCAGGCGCCGGAAGGTCCACCAGGTGGCCGGCATCAGGGACTCGCCGACCTTGAAGGGGGGCGTGGGCTCCCGCTCCAGGAGCAGCACCCGGTACCCGCCCTCGGCCACCAGGGCGGCCACCGTGGCCCCCGCCGGCCCGCCGCCGGCGACGACGACGTCGGAGCGGTCCTTCACGAGGCCGGCTCCCGGTGGTCGGTGACCCGCCGCGCCTTCAGCTCGAAGCGGGGGAGGCTGCCCGGGGCCGCGGCGCGCACCCGCGGGCGCACCGCCAGCTCCTGGTGGGCCGCCGCCGTCAGCCCCTCCGTCACCTCGGCCGCTCCCCGGCCGCCGGCGTTCACCTCGACCTCGATCTCCAGCTCGTCCAGGTCCCCGGGGCGGCGCACGTGGACGGCGAACTCCTCCACCTCGGGGAAGCGGCGCACCACGTTCTCGATGGCCCCCGGGTAGAGGTTGACGCCGCGCACGAGCAGGGCGTCGTCGAGGCGGCCGATGACGCCGCCGGCGAGGCGCCGCCAGCTCCGCCCGCAGGGGCAGGTGGCGGACTCGTGCCAGCGCACCCGGTCGCCGGTGCGGTAGCGGATCACGGGCGAGCCGATCCGGCCGAGGTTGGTGATCACCAGCTCGCCCTCGTCGGCGGGGCGGTCCGTGCCCGGCTCGAGGATCTCGCAGAGGAACTCGTCCTCGTTCAGATGCAGGCCGTCCTGCTCGCCGCACTCGAAGCCCCAGGCCCCGACCTCGGTGGCGCCGGCGTGGTCGAAGCAGCGGGCCCCCCAGGCCTGCTCAATGCGCGCCCGCGTCGCCGGCAGCGAGGCCCCCGGCTCGCCGGCGTGGATGGTGGTGCGCACCGCCGTGGCCGCCGGGTCCAGCCCCTGGCCGCGGGCGACGCCGGCCAGGTGCAGGGCGTAGGTGGGCGTGCACACGAGGACGGTCGCCTCGTTGGCGCCCAGGGCCTCCAGCCGCTGCGCAGAGGACATGCCGCCGCCGGGGATGGCCATGGCGCCCATGCGCGCGGCGGCGTCGAAGGCGCTCCAGAAGCCGATGAAGGGGGCGAAGGAGAAGGCGAAGAACAGGCGGTCCGAGGCCCGCACGCCGGCCCCGCGGTAGACCTCCATCCAGCACCCCGTGAACCAGTCCCAGTCGGCCTGCGTGTCGAGCCAGCGCAGCCGCTGGCCGGTGGTGCCGGAGGTCTGGTGGAGGCGCACGTAGCGCTCCCGGGGCCAGGTGAGGTTGGTGCCGTACGGCGGGTGCCGGGCCTGGTCGAGGGAGAGCTCCTCCTTGGTGGTGAAGGGCAGGCGCCGGTAGTCGTCCATGCTCGACAGGTCGCCGGGGGAGCGCACGCCGGCGGCGCGCAGCCGCGGTCCGTAGAAGGGATTGCTCCGGAGCACCTCGGCCAGCAGGCGCCGCAGCCGCGGCAGGGGATCGTTCAAGGCCTCAGCCCGGACTGAGGTCGACGCAGACGACCTCGCGGTCGTCGCGCAGGAACAGGCGTCCGCCGGCGAGGGTCGGCGCGGTCCAGCATCGCTTGCCCTCGAGGACCTGGGCCCGGGCCACCTCCTGGTGCGCCTTCGGGGCGGCCCGCACCAGGGCCAGCAGGCCCTGATCGGAGAGCACGACGAGCTTGTCCCCGGCGCGGATCAGCGTGCCCTCGCCGTACCCCCGGACCTTCCAGGCCTCGGCGCCGGTCGCCGCGGAGATGCACTTGAGGATGGTGCTGTCGAAGCCGTAGAGATGACCATCCGCGTAGACGCTGGTGGCCATCCGGTTGGCCATGAAGCGGGAAGTCCAGACCGTCTCGGCCTTCAGCGCCTCACCGTCGCGGGTGACCCGGACCAGGGCGGCTCCCTTGTCGTAGCCGCTGGAGATGAACACGCCGTCGGGGGGGATCACCAGGGGAGTCGTGGCGTGGACGTCGTAGGGGGTCTCCCATGCGCGGCGCCACAGCAGGCGGCCGTCGGCCGGGTCTACCGCCACGAGGCCGGTACGCATGAAGAACACGGCCTGCCGCATGCCCGCCAGGTCGACGGCCACCGGCGAGCTGTAGCTGCCCGGGTCGTCGAGCGCGCTCCAGACGACCTCGCCGGTGAAGCGGTTCAGGGCGCCCAGCGCCCGGCCGGGGCCTCCGGCCGTCTCCACCAGCAGCAGGTCCCCGTCCACGAGGGGGGATCCGGAGAACCCCCAGCGCGGCATCTGGCCGCCGAAGAGGGAGGGCAGGTCGGCGCTCCACAGCACCTTCCCCGTGGCGGCGTGCACCGCCACCAGGCGGCCGGTGGCGCCGAGGGCGTACACGTGGTCGCCGGCCACGGAGGGGGTGCTGCGCGGGCCGTTGCCGCCCTGGGGCTCGAAGTACTTGCCCCCCGTGTCCAGTCGCCACAACTCGCTGCCGTCGGCCGCGTCCAGGCAGAACAGGTATTCCCGCCGCTTCTCCGTCCACAGGGTGTAGGCGCGTCCCCCGGCCACGGCGATGCCGGAGAACCCGTCGCCGGCCGGCCGTCGCCAGAGGATGGTCGGTCCCTCGTCCGGCCACACGGCGACGCTCTCCTCGACGGACCCGCTGCGGTGGGGGCCGAGGAACTGGGGCCAGTCGGCGGCGGGGGCCGTCTCCCCGGCGTGGGAGGACGTTGCCGTTGCCAGCCCCGCCGGGGCGGCGGCCGGGGCGGGGTCTTCGGCAGGGGCGGTGTCGGCGGCGGCAAGGCCGATCAGGGCGGCGGCCCGTAGGATCGATCCGCGGCGCGGCGCGGCAGGTCTGTTCACGGTGAGCGACTCCTTCATCACGTGTAGCGGGCGTTCCGGAACTCGGGTGCGTAGAACAGGGGCAGGAGCTGATCGACGCGCAACAGCCCCTCCGGCGTGAGCCGCACCTCGTCGGGGCCGCGGGTGAGCATCCCTTCGTCCTCCAGGCTCTCCCAGGCGGACTCGAACTCGGCGAGCACGTCGACGCCGAACTTCGCCTGGAACGTGGCCGGACGGATGCGGCCGAGCTTGAGCTGCAGGATCATCTCGCGCACCAGCCGCTGGGCGGCGGTGGTGGGCAGGGCGCGGCCCGTGGGCAGCCGGTCCTCGTCGAGGGCGCCCAGGTACTCCTCCCACGAGTCCGCGTTCTGGAAGTGGACGCCCCCCACGTGGGAGATCGAGGAGACCCCGGCGCCGATCATGTCGCTGCCCCGCCACAAGGCGTCGCGGTAGACGAACTCCGAGGGCCTTCCCTTGCGCACCAGGGTGTAGGCGCTGGTCTGCTCGTACCCGGCCGCGGTCAGAGTCTCGATGGCGTGGGCGTGCCACTCCCGCTTGGTGCGCCAGTCGGCCAGGATCAGCTCCCGCCGCCGCCCCTCGGAGATCGCCTTCGAGTAGACGGTGTTGTACGGCAGCTCCATCTGGTAGATGGTGACGCTGTCGGCGTCGAGGTCAACGGCGCGCTCCACCGTGTCCCGCCAGCTCTCCCAGCTGTCGGAGACGAGGCCGGCCATGAGGTCGACGTTGACCTGGCGGAAGCCGGCGGCCCGGATCCACGGCATCGACCGGTAGACCTCGCGGCTCACGTGGGCGCGCCCGTTCTCGCGCAGGACGTCGTCGTTCAGGTGCTCCACGCCCAGGCTCAGGCGCGTGACCCCGATCTCGGCGATGGCGGCCACCTTGGCCTCGGTCAGGGTGCCCGGCTCGCACTCGAAGGCGATCTCGTCGGCCTCGTCCCAGGGAATGGCGGCCCGGGCGCGGGCGGCCAGGGAGCGCAGGTCCCGGGCGCTGATGTAGGAGGGGGTGCCGCCGCCGAAGTAGACGAACCTCAGGGGCCGGCCGGCGATGCGCGGCCGCCGGGAGTAGGTCTCGATCTCGCGCCCGAGGGCGTCGAGGTAGCGCCGGATGTCCGCGGCGTTGCGGTCCACGTAGACGCGGAAGTAGCAGAACTTGCAGCGCTTGCGGCAGAAGGGGATGTGCAGGTAGAGCCCGAGGTCGGGGGGGGCGCCGTCGGCGGGGGAGTCCAGGACCGCCTCGGCGCCGGGCACCTGCTCGGCGCGCCAGAAGGAGTAGGGCGGGTAGTTGGAGACGAAGACGCTGCCAACGTCGGTCCCGGTCAGCATCCGGTCCAGGCGCGTGGTGGCTGGCTCGGGCCGGATCGAGGAGGAGGGAGGACTCGCGGTCATTCCGTCTCCACGGAAGAGGCGGCGAAGCAGTAGAGGACGCCGTCGGCGTCGCCGATCACCAGCCGGCCGGAGGCCACGGCGGGGGAGGCGGCGAAGGCGGAGGCCCCCTCGAAGGTCCACATCCCGGCCCCCGTGGCAAGGTCCAGACCGTAGAGGCGGCCCCCCATGGAGGCGGCGTAGACCCGGTCGCCGGCGATCACGGGGGAGGCGTCGACCCGGCCCCCGGCGGCGAAGACCCACAAGGGCTCCCCGGTACCGGCGTCGAGGGCGTGCACCATGCCGTCGCGGCCCCCGGCGATCACGCGGTCCCCGGCCACGGCGGCCGAGGCGTAGAAGGGAAAGCTGCTCCCGGAGGGGCGGTAGCGCCAGACCACGCCCCCGCTCTCCAGGTCGACGGCGAGGACCTCGTCGCCGAAGGTGCCCAGGTAGGCGCGCCTCCCGTCCACCGCGGCGCTGGCGGCGGCGTAGGTGCCCAGGTCGACGGAGGCCAGCTCCCGCCCGGTGTCGAGGTCGAGGCGCCGCAGGACCCCGTCGCAGCCGGCGATGACGGCGGTGGTCCCGGTCACGGCCGCGGCGCCGTGCACGTATCCGCCGGTGGCCACGCTCCACAGCTTGCGGCCGTCGGAGGTGGAGAGGCAGTAGAGGGAGTTGTCGTAGCTGCCGGCCAGCACCCGGTCCGCGGCCACGGTGGGGGAAGCGGTGACCGCGCCTCCGGCGGTGAACCGCCAGAGCTCTGCGCCCGAGGCGGCGTCCACGGCGTGCAGGAGGCCGTCCTCGTCGCCGACGTAGACCACGCCCCCGGCCACCGCGGGAGAGGACTTGATCTCGGCCGCGGCGTCGTAGCTCCACAGGATGCGGCCATCCGTCAGGGTCAGGGCTAGCAGCCGCCCGTCGAGGGTGCCCACGTAGGCGGTCTCCCCGGTCACCGCCGCCGTGGACTCGATGCCGGCGTAGCGGCCGGAGTCGGCGGTGGCCGAGGTGTCGAGGGACCAGGCCAGGCGCAGAGGCTCGCGCAGCGGCGCCCGGGCCTCGCCTGTGAGCTGGAGGTTGCCCCGGAAGGAGGGCCAGTCCGAGGCGGCGGCGCTGGCAGCGGTGGCCAGGGCCAGGAGGAGGGCGGGGAGGAATGGAGGGCGGCGAGGATCCGAGATGCCGGCCATTCCGGGAGTATGGCCACCGTCGGGTGCGGGGTCCATACGCCCGGGACTCAATACGCCTCCCGGTAGAGACCCGCGCACTCCACCGGCCCCACGGTCCGGGGGTTGAACCGCGCCGTCTTCTGCTCCGCCGCCTCCGCCGCCAGGACCTCCAGGCCGTCCCGCGGCACGCCCACCTCCCGCAGCCGCCGCGGCAGTCCGGCCGCCTCCAGCAGCTCCTCCACGCGCGCGGCCAGGGCCTCGGCCGCGCCGGCGCCCGCCTTCCGACCGGCCCCCGTCCCCGACGCGTGCAGCAGCCCGGCGTACAGCCCCTCTGCGGCGGCGCCGTTGAAGCGGATCACGTGGGGCAGCATGAGGCCCACGGCGACGCCGTGGGTGACGCCGTGGGCCCTGGTCAGCGGGTTGGCGCAGGCGTGGGCGGCGCCGAGCATGGAGCGCTCGATGGAGGCGCCGGCCCAGTGGGCGCCGAGGAGCATCTCGCCGGCGCCGGATCCGGCCGCGGGATCGGCGAGCCAGGCCTCGAAGGCGCCGAAGAGCAGGCGGGCGGCCTGGCGGGCGTACAGGCGGGAGAGGGGGTTGGCGTTGGTCGCCGTGAAGCTCTCCACGGCGTGGGCTACGGCGTCGATGGCGGCCGCCGCCGCGACCCGGGAAGGTGCCGAGAGGGGCAGCTCGGGGTCGAGGATCACCGTGCGGAAGCGGGCCCCGGGGTCGCCGCAGGCCATCTTGCGGCGGTCGGACTCGCGCGAGATCAGGGCGAAGCGCTGGGCCTCGCTGCCGCTGCCCGCCGTGGTCGGCACCCCGATGGAAGGCAGCATCACTCCGCCGGCGCGGCCGTCGCCCTCGTAGTCCTCCATGCGGCCGCCGTGGCTCAGGAGGAAGTTGATCCCCTTGGCGCAGTCCATGGCGCTGCCCCCGCCGACGGCGACGACGGCCTCCACGGGTCCCTGGCGGCGGGCGGTCTCGGCGCCGGCTGCCACCTGACCGGTCGTGGGGTTCTCGCCGGCGCCGTCGAAGCGGACCACCTCGATCCCGGCCGCACTCAGGGAGTCGGCGGCCCGGCCGGTGTGTCCGGCCGCCGCCACCCCCGGATCGGAGACCAGCAGCACCGGTCCGGCCGTCAGGCGGGCGGCCTCGGCTCCCAGCTCGCCGAGGCGCCCGGCCCCGAAGAGGACCCTCGCCCCGCCGTGAAGGTCGAAAGGTCGCACGGCCTTCAGGCGCGGCTCCGGGCGCGCCCCAGGGCCCGCCGCCGGTAGAGGTGCTCGAAGAGGTTCCCCTCGTGGGGTTGCTCCCAGGAGATCGCCGTCGTCGGCACCGGGCCGAGGTTCAGCCGGTCGATCCCGGGGTGGTCCATGAGCCGGCCCTGCAGGCCGGAATCCTCGGTCAGGGCGGTGGCCACGAGGGTGGGGCCGACCGCCTCGAGCATGCTCTCCGCGGAGGTCTCCACGACGGCGGCGAAGGGGAAGAGGTACTCCGTGTTGGCCAGTGGATGGGACGGATCCTCGCAGAGCACGACCGTGGGTCGCAGGAAGGTGCAGCCGTCGACCTCGACAAGGCGGCCTTCGCCTCTGACCTCGGCCGTCAGGTCGCGGGCGCCGCCGCCGGCCAGGAGCCGGTCGATGTGGGCGGAGATCGCCCGGGCCGTCCCGGGCTCGGGGAAGGCGGCCAGGGCGGCCCCGGGATCGTCCAGCGGCCTCGGCTCGATGCGCGCCAGGCACCCGGCCAGGGCCTGGCCGAGGTCGAGGCCGTTTGCCGTGGTCCACACGCCGGAGGCGTTGAGGCAGGAACGGCCGCCGTTGTCGGCCACGGAGGCCGCGAGCAGGTCGAGGTGAACCCGCCAGTCGGTGAGGTCCGGCCCGAGGAGGACCTTGCTGCGGCCGGCGCCGTGGATCTCGACGCGGGGATCGCCGCGCCAGGGGTCGACGGTGTCGTCGCCGCCGAAGAGCAGGGAGCGGCCGCACCTCACCAGGATCTCCACGGCGCCGTCGTGGTCCCCGGGGTAGAAGCCGAAGGCCTCGGGCGGGCAGCCGGAGGCGGTGAAGGCGCGGGCCAGGCGCAGGGGCGTCCACGGCTCGCGGGCGCCGGGGCGCAGGGCCAGGGGCGTCTTCAGGGGGACGGCGGGCAGCCACAGGGTGTGGACCCCCGGGGAGTTGTTGGGCAGGACGGCCCCGAGGACGTCGGTCTGGCGGCGGTAGCTGATCGTGCGGCCCCTCTCCTCGCCCCATCCGGCGTCGACGACGGCCAGGTCCAGCCCCCGGGTCAGGCCGTCGAGCACCTGTTCCATCGACTCCAGGACGCCGCAGATCTTGTCGGCATTGCGCCGCCCCAGGCTCGGGGGCATGCCCGCCGTGGCCGCCAGGTGCGACAGGTAGTCCTCGAAGGACTGGTCCGTCCCGCCGTCCACGGGCAGACGGTCCTGGCGGAAGCGGCGGGCGGCTTCTGCGCAGAGGATCGCCAGCTCCCCGGCCGGCATCCGCTCCAGGGCCTGGCGGTGGGCCGCGGCCCCGGCCAGGTCGCGGGCGATCAGGCCGCCGTTGGCCAGGCTCACCTCGGCCACGGGATCGCCGGTGCGCACGTCGGTCAGCAGCCGCCGCCGGCGGCTGGCGTACTCCCGGCCGGCGCGCAGGACGGGTACGTGTACGAGATCCACGGTGTTCAGAGCCCGCGCCCACCGGTGCGCGTTCGACGGGGGGCGCCGAGGCCCCCGGCTCGCAGGGCGCGCGGCGGAGGCAGGCAGGGGACCCGCCGACTGGGCGCAAGGCGGCCAGCCGGGATGCATCGGCGGACGGATTCAGGCGGGACTGCGCGCCCGGGCATCTGGCTCTAGTAGACCCCCACGGTGACGCTCTCCTCGAGGGAGGCCAGCAGGCGCAGGTCCCGCACGCCGTCCCAGGGACAGCTCTCGGTCGGGCCGGCCCTCTCGCCCTCGTCCCGCTCGAGGAAGCGGGGCATGAAGAACTCGCGGGTCAGCGTCGTCAGCAGCACGCGGCCGGTCTCGCCGTAGTCGACGGGGCGCCCCGGGTCGGCGGGGTCGACCAGCTCGATCACGGCCCGGGGCTGCGGCGCGTGGTAGGTGATGGCGTAGTCGTCGGCCGGGTCGAAGGGTTTGCACAGGGCCAGGCCCATCAGGGTGTTGCCGTAGGTCGGCACGAAGGCCGCCCCCGGCACCAGCTCCTCGCGGGCGAAGCGGTGGAACTGGGCGTCCATCTCGGTGCCGCCGCAGAACACGCCCCGGATGCCCGCCTTCACCAGGTCGATCTTCTCGCACAGGGCCTCCAGCAGGCGCGGCGTGGCGAAGAGGCAGCGGATGGTGTCGTGGGCGCGCAGGATCTTCAGGGCCTGGTCGACGACGTGGGCCTTGTACGCGGCCAGCTCCTGGTGGGCCTGGCGCCGGATGAGGACGTTCACCCAGCGCGGGTCGAGGTCGACGAGGAAGCAGAGGCCGCCGCGCATCTGGGCCAGGTGCTCCACGGCCAGGCGCAGGCGCCGCGGCCCCGAGGGCCCCAGCATCAGCCAGTCCCCGCCCCGGGGGAAGCCCTCCTCGGGCAGGCTCTCGGAGAAGGCCGCGTAGTCGACCTGGAAGTCGCGGATGTTGATGCGGCTTTTGGGCACGCCGGTGGAGCCGCCGGTCTCGAAGACGAAGACGGGCTCGCCGGCGAACGCCCGGGGCACCCAGCGGCGCACGGGGCCGCCGCGCAGCCACTCGTCCCGGAAGAGGCCGAGGACCTCGAGGTCTCGGTACCCGCCGATGCGGTCGCGGGGGTCGAAGCCGAGGCCGGCGGCGCGCTCCAGCCAGAAGGGGCAGCCGGTGGCCGGGTCGAAGTGCCAGGCCACGATCTCGCGCACGTGGGCGTCGAGGGCCCCCCGGGCGGCGCTCACCCGATTCGCCAGACCGCCGGGCTCGGTCACGGCCGGGGCGAGCCCAGGGCGAAGAGGGTGTTGCGCGAGGCCAGGTAGAGGATGCCGTCCTCGGCCGCCGGGGTGGTGTACATGGCGCTGCCCATGTTGATCTCGGCGATCACCTCCAGCTCGGGGCCGGCCCGGAAGATCGTCACGTCGCCGTCCTCGTCGCCGATGTAGACCTTGCCGTCGGCCACGAGGGGGGAGCCCCAGATGGCGGCGAAGGTGTCGTAGGTCCACCTCTTCTCGCCGGTGGCGGCGTCCAGGCAGTAGACGAAGCCGCTGAGGTCGGCGATGTAGAGCAGGCCGTCGTGGACGGCCGCGGTCGACATGGTGCGGTTGTACTCCTCGCCGCCCAGATGCCAGAGCGCGTGGGACCCGGTCACGTCGCCGGTGCCGGTGCCGTCGATGCACCACAGGTTGCCCCGGCCCTCGCCGTGCTCCGGGTCCTGGCCGACGCCTAGGTAGACGCGGTCGCCGACGATGACCGGCGTCGAGATCAGGTTGTTGCGCGTGCCCCGGCCTCCCAGCTCCCAGACCGAGTCCTTGGGGTTGCAGTCGAACTTCCAGATCAGCTTGCCGGTCTCCGGCTCGAAGGAGTAGAGCCAGCCGTCGCCGCCGGGAAACAGGACCTGCGGGCGGCCCCCCATGGTGCCGATGGCCGGGTTCGACCACTGGCCGTGGAGGATCCCCATGCCGGGGGAGGCGTCCTCCCACACCAGCTCGCCGGTGGACTTGCGCAGGGCGATGAAGGAGGGGGCGAAGGGCGAGGGGATGTGGACGTGGCCCTCGTCGACGCCGTTGGAGGTGACCACGAAGAGGAGGTCGCCGAGGCCGGCGGGGGAGCAGGTGGCCAGGTTGTGGGGGAAGACGTCGAGCTCCTCGATCATGTCGAAGGACCAGACGAGGTCGGCGTCGGCCGGGCCGGTGGAGGCCTCGCCCGTGAGGGGGCCGTCGTTCTCGCCGTCGGCGAAGCCCTCGGTGTCGACGCAGACCACCTGCGCCTGGTTGGAGACGTAGTAGAGGCGGTCGCCGTCGATGTAGGGGGTGGAGCAGATGCCCTGCTGGGGCCAGTCGTTGACGCGGCCGGCGGGCAGCTTGGTGTGGGTCGACTGCCACAGGAAGGCGCCCCCGGGCCGGGCGAAGGCCATGAGCACCCCGCGGTCGCCGGTGAGCCGGGGGTCGCGCAGGCCCTGGTTGTTGGTGCCCACGAAGAGCTTGCCGCCCGCCAGCAGGGGGCCGGCGTAGGTCTGGGAGCCGAGGGGGGCGGACCAGAGCACGCCCTCGCCCGTGGTCACGTCCCACTCGACGGGCAGGCCGACCGCTTCGGAGACCATGTTGCGGGCCCCGGTGTGTCCCCACATCGCCTCCTGGGCGCCGGCGGGAAGGGCGGCGGCGAGGGCCGCCGTCAGAAGGAGGAGGTAGTTCCGTCTAGTCATCGATCCTCAGCACCACGTCGTCGTAGTAGATCTCGGCGGCCGAGTGGCCGTAGAGGCCGGGCGCGCCCTGGCGGTTCGGCAGCGGGTCGGGGGCCTCGATCGTCCAGGCGGCGGGCTCCGGGGCCTCCCGGCGCCAGACCTTGCCCCGCACCACGGCCCCTTCGGATTCGAGGTCGACCCGCATCTTCATGGTGTACCAGACGCCGCTCTCCCACTCGAAGGGGACGCTGGCGGCCATGCGCAGGTCCGAGGCCCAGGAGCGGACCTGGAGCTGCTGGTGGTTGCCCATCAGGTCGAGGGTGTAGCGCTGGGCGACGAGGCCCATGTCCGGGAGGTTGCGCCGGTGCCGGTCGCCCATCATCGAGGCCTGGATGGTGTAGCCGCTCAGGTCCGCGGGCCCGAGGTAGACGTTGGAGCGCTGCAGGCCGCGGCGGGCGAAAGGCTTGTGGAGCAGATCCTCGCCCTCCACCCGGCGCAGGAGGAACTTGCCGCCCGCCGAGCCGATCCAGTGCCCGGGGACCGGCCGGTCCTCGACGGCGCCGGCCGCCCCGAAGTCGAGGCTCCACGATCCCCGCGTGAGCACGCGCACCCGGGCGCCGGCCGTGAAGCCGCCGGCGCTCAGGTTGACCGCGCCCCCGTGGTCGGGGCCGGCATCGGCGGTGAACACGCCATCGCTGAGGGTGCCGGCCAGACCCTCCGCCGACCAGGTCCCGCCCTCGGCGGCGCCGGTGACCCGCCCCATGGCGTCGACGAGGCGCGCCTCGAAGCGCACGGAGCCGCCCGGCTCGACCGTGCTCTCGGCGGGGACCAGCTGCAGCCCCACGGCCTCCCCGGCAGGGCCCTCCGCCGTCTGTGGCGCCGGCCGCGCCCGCCCCTCCTCGGCCGCCGGTCCGTCGCCGAGGCAGTACAGCCCCTCGTCGGTGGTGAAGTAGACGCGGCCGTGGGCCACGGCCGGGGAGCCGAAGATCTCCGCCGGCCCGCCGTCGGGCGCCAGGACCTGGTCGCTGTCGAGCAGCTCGCCGTCGGTCTCCCCCGGGCGGAGGATGTGGAAGCGCCCGTTGACGGTGGTGGCGTAGAGCTTGCCGTCGGCGACCACCGGGGAGCCCCTGCCCACGGTGCCGAGATTGCGGTGCCAGCGCCGCCGGCCGCTGTCGGCGTCGAGGGCGTGCAGGTTCCCGGAGTTGTCGATCGCGTAGAGGACGCCGTCGGACAGGGCCGGCGAGGCGTACCCGCACAGGGCGTCGTAGCGCCACAGCTCGTGGGTGCCGGTCACGTCCCCCCGGCCGCGCCCGTCGATGCAGACGACGCGCCCCATGGTGCTGCCGTCGACGTTCTCCTCGCCGTGGCTGGCGTAGACGCGGTCACCGCCGACCACCACGGCGGCGTTCAGGCCGCGGCGGCTCAGCCGGAACCCCCAGAGCTTCTCGCCCGTGCCCAGGCGCATGGCGTAGACCGAGCCGTCGGCGTTGCCGGCGACGACCAGCCGCTCGCCCCCGATCTCGGCGACCACGGGGGTCGAGTAGGTCGTGTCGAGGGGGCGCCCGCCCGGGGCCGAGACCCAGACGACCTCGCCCGTCTCCCCATCGAAGGCGAAGTAGCGGTCTCGGGGCACGCCGTGGGCGCCCCAGCCGCTGCTGAGGAAGTTGACGATCACCAGGCCGCCGGCGACGACGGGGGTCTGCACGCGGCCGCCGTACCCGGAGATGCGGCCGAACTCCTCGGTCAGGGAGCGCTCCCACAGCAACTCGCCGTCCCGGGTGTAACAGCGCAGAAGCCCCTGCACGCCGTGGACGTAGATGCGCCCTGTCCGCGGGTCGGCCGCCGGGCTGGCCCAGCCGACGCGGTTGAAGGGGATCGTCGTGTGGAAGACGTTGAAGCGGTCCTCCCACAGCAGCTCGCCGGTGGCCGCGTCGAAGGCGGCGATCCGCTCCTGCTCGGTGACGTCCCGGCCCACGCGGCCGGTGACGAAGACCCGGCCGTCGAGGACGACGGGGGTGGAGCGGCCGGTGAAGGCGGCCTTCCAGACCTGGCCGGGGCCGCCCGGCGTCCAGGACTCGACGAGGCCGGTCTCCGGGGCGCCGCCGTTCTGGAAGGGCCCGCGCCAGGCGGGCCAGGCGCTCCAGCCCGGGGCGGCCAGCAGGAGGGGGCCGAGGGCGGCGCAGAGGAGGAGGTGAAAGGGTGTGGGCTTCACTGGATGTCGGCTCGGGTGGCGCTCGAAAATACCCCTCGAAGGAAACCCCCGCCAAGAATCGGGCCCGCAAGGCGCCCTGCCGGCGGGTCCCCGGACTCGACACCGCCCGTGTCGTACCTTTCGGGCGAAGTCGCCCTCAACGGAACCAAGCCGGAGCCATCCCATGAGAACCCTGATCCCCTCGATCCTGCTGGCCGCCGTCGCCTCCGCCGCCGCCGCGGACAACTGGCCCCAGTGGCGCGGGCCCCACCAGAACGGGGTCAGCCAAGCCACCGGCCTGCCGTCCCAGTGGAGCGCCTCCGAGGGCGTCCTGTGGAAGGCCCCGCTGCCCTCCTGGAGCGGCGGCACCCCCATCGTCTGGGGCGACCGCGTCTTCGTCACCTCGCCTTCGGCCCCGGAGGCCGGCCCGGCGCCCGCGGAGCAGGGCCGCCGGCGCAAGCGCGATCCGGGCGGCGACGACCTGTTGCTGCTGTGCCTGTCCCGGGCCGACGGCAAGGAGCTGTGGCGCGCCGTCCTCGCCGAGGGCAACCGCACCTGGCGCAAGCACAACAACACGTCGCCCTCGCCGGTCACCGACGGGAACCACGTCTGGGCGGTGACCGGCACCGGCGTGGTCGCCGCCTTCACCATGGAGGGCGAGCCGGTCTGGCGGCGGGACCTGCAGGCCGAGTTCGGGGAGTTCGGCCTCATGTGGGGCTACGCCTCGTCGCCGGCCCTGCACGGCGGCCGCCTGATCGTCGAGGTCCTGCACGGGATGCGCACCGACGCCCCGTCGTACGTCGCCGCCTTCGACGGCGCCACCGGCGAGCTGGCCTGGCGGGTCGAGCGGCCCACGGACGCGCCTGCCGAGTCGCCGGACGCGTACACGACCCCGGCCGTGCTGAGCACGGGGGCCGGCGAGCAGATCGTCGTCTCCGGCGGCGACTACCTCACCGGCCACGACCCGGCCTCGGGGCGGGAGCTGTGGCGCGTCGGCGGCCTCAACCCGGGCCGGGAGGGGAACTACCGCATCGTCGGGTCGCCGATCGCCGTGGGCGGCATGGTCTATGCCCAGAGCCGCAAGAAGCCGCTCCTGGCCTTCCGGGTCGGCGAGGAGGGCCGCGTCGGCCAGGACGACCTGGCCTGGCGCTGGGAGGGGGCCGGAGCCCCCGACGTGCCCACCGCCGCCTGCGACGGCACCCGTTTCTACATGGTCGACGACCGCGGCCTGGCGACCGCCCTCGACGCGCGCACCGGCCGGGTCGTGTGGGGGCCGGAGCGCACCGCCCAGGGCCGCGTCAGCGCCTCGCCGGTGGTGGCCGACGGCAAGCTCTACGTGCTCAACGAGGACGGCGTCACCACGGTGCTGGCCGCCGCCGCCGAGTACGGACACTTGGCCACCAACCCCCTCGACGGGTCGTTCACCTTGTCCTCGCCGGCGGTGGCGGGCTCGCAGCTGTTCATCCGCACCGCCGCGCACCTGTACTGCATCGACGGGTCCGGAGGAGGCTGAGGCGTCTCGTCACCTTGGTGAGACCGGCGCCGGCCCCTATATTCGAAGGCTCCGCGAGCCGCCGCGCTTCCAGGCGGCCGCCAGCCGCCGCCCTGCTTTTTTCGCCGTCCCGTCGGCTCCGCCGGGCGGCGGAAAGGACTCCATGAGACTCGCCGTCGACAACCTGGCCAGCAACGCCACCGAGGACGACCTGCGCACGCTCTTCGAGATCTTCGGCAAGGTCTCCGCCGTGGAGATCCAGAGGGACCGGGGCCGGGGTCTCGTGGACATGCCGAGCAAGTCGGCCGCCAAGGAGGCGATCACGAACCTCGACGGCCAGGAGCTTCTGGGGCATTCGCTCGGCATCAGCGAGTTTCAGCCCGGGAAGCGTCCCTTCCGTCCCAAGCGCCGTCGGCGGCGGCGCTAAGACCGCCTCGACCCTCCCGCGCGGGCCTGCCCCGGCCCGGCGCCGGGGCCGCCTTCCGGTCCGATCTTCCACCTCGAGGAGAGGGAATGCCGTACTACGTATACGTATCGCTCAGCACCGAGGACCGCATCAACGTCTACGCCATGGACCCCGAGACCGGGGCCCTCGACTCGTACGCCATCGTCGCCGCCGGCGCCGGTCCCGGCCCCCTGTGCGTCGACCCGCAGCAGCGGTTCCTGTACGCCGGCCTGCGCGGCGGCCGCCAGGCGGCGGCCTTTCGCCTGGACAAGGGCAGCGGACGGCTCGCGCCCCTCGGCACGGCGCCGCTGGAGTCAGACCCGTGCTACCTCTCCACCGACGCCAGCGGCCGCTTCCTGTTCACCTCCTACTACCGCGCCGGCATGGCCGCGGTGCATCCGATCCGCCGCGACGGCTCCGTCGGCACGCCGGCGGTGATGAACATCAAGACGGCCGAGCGTGCCCACTCGATCCAGATCGACGCCGGCAACCGCTTCGCCTTCGTACCCCACACGGCCGGGCCGAACCTGATCTACCAGCTGCGCTTCGACGACAAGACCGGCCGACTCTCCTCGAACCCGGCGGGCCAGCGGCTCGAGCCGCCCCCGGGAGAGGGGCCGCGTCACTTCTGCTTCCACCCGGCCATGGACGTGGTCTACTTCGTCAACGAGCAGAGCTCCTCGGTCTCGGCGTATGAGCTCGATACCCGCAAGGGGACGCTGACGCGGTTCCAGAACGTGCCGACCCTGCCCACGGGCTTCGAGGGCGAGAACACCGGGGCGGAGATCCGCATCACTCCCACGGGGGAGTACCTCTACGCCTCCAACCGCGGGCACGATTCGATCGCCGCCTTCTCCGTCGACGGGTCGACGGGGGCGCTGGAGCCGATCAGCCACACGCCCACCGAGCCGACGCCGCGCTCCTTCACCCTCGATCCCGACGGCGCCTACCTGCTGGCTCTCGGCGAGGGCTCCGGCAAGCTGGCCACCTACCGCATCGACGACGAGACCGGACATCTCTCTCCGCTCGAGGTCCTCCAAGTGGGCAACAGTCCCATCGGGATCCTGGCCCTCGACCTCGGGACAGCCGAGCCTGCCTCGCGGCTGAGCTAGCGGCCCGGCCCCGCCGGGCATCCTCCGTTTCACCCGCAGGATCTCTCTCACGAGCCGGTCCCTCCGACGGACCGCCGTTTTGCCCTTGACCCGGTTCTGCACGACCGATATCCATATGTGCAGCTATCCGGGAGATGGGGTTGAGCTTCGTCCACCTGCACTGCCACTCGTCGTTTTCGTTCCACGCCGGCGTCCCCGGTATTCCCGAAATCGTGGGGAGAGCGAGGGAGCTGGGGATGCCGGCCGTGGGACTCACCGACACCGACCGCATGTCGGGGCTCGTCCTCCACTACGAGGAGTGCCGCCGCCAGGGCCTGCGGCCCGTCCTCGGGGTCGAGCTCACCGAGCCGCGCCGCGGAGAGGTCCTGGCCGCCCGCGCCCGGCGGGGCCGCCTCCCGGCGGACGAGGGCCTCCGCGCCGGCCCCGCCGAGATGTCGCCGCGGGCCGACGGCGCCGGCTCCCACGGGCGCGAGCGCCTCGTCGTGCTGGCCCGCAACGCCCGTGGCTACGCCGACCTGTGCGAGGTGGTCACCCGCCGCCACCTCGAGGCCGACCGCTTCCGCTTCGACGAGGTCTTCGCCCGCGAGTGGCCCGACTTCGTGCTCCTCACCTCCTCGCCCGGGCTCCTCGGCGCCCTGGCCGCCACCCCCAACCGGGACCGCCTCTACGGCGAGCTGATCGCCAACTCGGCCGCCACCCGCCGCCGCAGCCGCGAGCTCGAGGCCGTCGCCCGGGCCCTGCACCTGCCCCTGGTCGCCCAGAACGACTGCTACTTCCTCGACCCGGGGCAGTGGCCCACGCACCAGCTGCTCACGGCGATCGGCCTCAACTCGACGCTGTCGCGCCTGCGGCCCGGGGAGTGCGCCTCGCCCCAGGCCTGCCTGCGCAGCGCCGGCCAGATGGCGGCGGCCTTTCCGTCGCACCGCCGGGCCCTGGCCAACGCCGAGGTCATCGCCGAGGAGTGCGGCTCCATCGAGCTGCCCCTGGGCGAGTGGATCCTGCCGCGCGTCGACGTGCCGGGGGGGGAGACGCCGGCCGGCCACCTGGCGCGGCTGGCCTGGGCGGGGCTCGAGCGCAACTACGCCGGCCTCGGCACGTACGCCCGGGCCCGCCGCCTCCAGCGCATGGAGCTGGAGACGATCGAGAAGCTCGGCTACCCGTCGTACTTCCTGATCGTCAAGGAGATCCGCGACTGGGCCAACGAGCGCTTCGCCTCCGGCTACCGGCGGACGACGGACTGCACGATCCTGCGCGGCAGCGCCGCCAACAGCATCACGTTCTACAACATCGGCGTCTCCGACCTCGATCCGATCCGCCACGATCTCTACTTCCAGCGCTTCCTCAACGAGGACCGCGCCTCGCCGCCCGACGCCGATCTCGACTTCGGCTGGGACGAGCGCGACGAGGTGCAGAAGTTCATCGGGCGGCGCTGGGGCGAGGAGCACGTGGCGGTCACCTGCACCACCCTCCACTTCCGCGAGCGCGCCTCCTTCCGCGAGACGGCCAAGGTCCACGGCTACACCGACGACGAGGTCACCCGCATCATCCGCGGCCGCGGGTCCCGCTCGGCGCGCATCGACGACGCCGGGATCCGCCGCCTGTGGCGGCTCGCCGCCACCATCCGGGGCAAGCCGCGGTTCCTGGGCCAGCACCCGGGGGGCGTGCTGATCACCGACCAGCCCATGCGCCGCCACGTCGCCTGCGAGCGCTCCGGCGGCGACAAGGACCGCGTCATCACCCAGATCGACATGCACAACGGCATCGACGAGCTCGGGCTGATCAAGTTCGACATCCTCGGCAACGGCTCGCTCTCGGTCCTGCGCGACGCCCTGGGGCAGCTGGCCGAGCAGGGCGAGGAGGACCCCGGGGTCTTCGACGTGGACAAGTGCTGCGACGACCCCGCCGTGCGGGACGTCATCCGCAAGGGCCGGACGAGGGGGATCTTCTACATCGAGAGCCCGGCCCAGACGCGGCTGAACAAGAAGGCCCGGGCCGGGACCTTCGAGGAGATCACCATCACCTCCAGCCTCGTGCGCCCCGCCGGGTCGCGGTACGCCGCCACCTACGTCGAGCGCGAGCGCAAGTCCAAGGCCGGCATCAGGGACTGGGAGTTCGTGCACCCCGCCCTCGAACCGATCCTGGGCCGGACCCACGACGTCTGCGTCTTCCAGGAGGACGTGACCAGGATCTGCCACCAGGTGGCGGGCCTGAGCTTCGCCCAGGCCGACCGCATCCGCAAGATGATGAACTCCCTCCACGAGGGCGCCCCGGCCGAGGAGCAGTGGCGGCGCACGGAGCGCGACTTCCTCGCCGGCTGCATGGGCCACAGCGGCCTCACCGCCGCCCAGGCGCATGAGCTGTGGGAGCGCGTCAGCTCCTTCACCGGCTTCAGCTTCTGCAAGAGCCACTCGGCCACGTACGCCCAGCTCTCCTTCCAGTGCACCTGGCTCAAGGCCCACTACCCGGCCCAGTTCCTCGCCGCCGTGATCAGCAACGGCCACGGCTTCTACCGCCGCGACGTCTATCTCGACGAGGCCCGGCGCTGGGGCTGCCGCATCCTGCCCATGGACATCGGCGACTCGCGCCTGAAATACGTCGGCCGCGACGGCCGCATCCGCCCCGGGCTGATGCACGTGCGCGGCGTCCGCCGCGCCGCCCTCGAGGCGGTCGAGGCCGAGCGCCGCGATCACGGTGTCTTCCGCGACCTGGTCGACTTCGTCGAGCGCATGGCCGGCTCCGGCGCGCCCGTCCACCTCCACAAGGCCGAGGTCGAGCGGCTGATCCTCGTGGGCGCCTTCGACCGTTTCGGGCTCACCCAGCCCGAGAGCCTGTGGCTCCTCGACGACGTCTTTCCAGCCGTCCGGGGCGCGCCCGGGGAGAGCGCCGGCCTGTTCGCCGCCGCGGAGCCGCCAGAGAAGCGGGTCCCGGCGGGCGTCCTGGGCGACTACAACCTGGCCCAGCGGTGCCTGAACGAGCACGAGCTCCTCGGCTACATGCTCTCCGGCGACCTGCTCGAGATCCTCGACCTGCACCCGGCCTCGCGGGGCACCGTGCCCATGGGGGACCTGGAGCGTTGCGCGGGGCGGCGCGTCAAGGTCTTCGGCCGCCAGGTCACCGAGCGCATCCACGGCGTCGAGCGCACCGGCGAGCCGATGATGTTCCTCACCCTCGAGGACAGGAGCGGGACGGCCGACGTGATCCTGTGGCCGGACGTGTTCCAGCGCTGCGCCGACGCCGTCCTCGGCGGCGGGCCCTTCGAGGTCCGCGGCCGGGTCGAGGAGGACTGGGGCGCGATCTCCCTGGTGGCCGAGCAGGTGCGGGCGGTGGAGTGGTCGCCGGGCCTGGTGGATCTGGAGCTCGCTTCCCGGAAGCTGGCCGACAGCTTCGGCGGGGAATACCGGTACGCCGACGTGGGCGTGGCGGCGTGAGCGCCCGCCGGGGGGGGCGCAGGCCGCGGCCGCGGCCGCAACCGCTGTGGCTGTCCGTCGAGGTGGGGCAGTTCTCCGCCCAGGCCCTCGAACGCGCCCGCCCCGGCCTGCGGGGCTCGGCCTTCGTCGTTCTCCGGCAGAGCCGGGACAGCCACCGGGCGGCGGTGCAGGCGGTCTCCGCGCGGGCCCGGGATCTCGGCGTCGAGCCGGGTACGCTCCTCTTCGCCATGCGCCGCGCCCACCGGGGCCGGGTCGCCGTCGTCGACCGGGACGAGTCCGCCGAGGCCACCGCCGCGGAGACCGTGACGGCCGTCCTCGAACGGTGGACCCCGTCGTTCCGGGTGCGCCGCGGGTGGGCCCGGCTGTCGGCGATCCTCGACCTCGGCGGCACGCCCGCGGCCCGGGCCGGCGGCTGGCGCGCGGCGGGGGCCGAGCTCCAGGGTCAGCTCGCCGGCGCCAGCGGCCTGGGCGAGATCGCCGTCGGCGTCTCCACGGCCCGCCTGGTGGCGCGCGTCCTGGGGCGCGAGGCCCTGCCCGGCGGCGTCGTCCTGTGCGCACCGGGCGACGAGGACCGCGTCCTGGCGCGCACCGAGCTGGCCGATCTGCCCGGCCTCGGCTCGGTCTGCCGCGAGCGGGCCGCCCGTTACGGCATCCACACGGTGGGCCAGGTGCTGCCCCTCGACCGGCGGGCCCTGCGGCGGCGCTTCGGCCGCCGGACGGGGGAGCGGCTCTACGGGGTGGTCCGCGGCCTGGAGGTCGAGGCGCGTCCGGGCGCGCCCGGGGTGGTCGAGGCCGAGACCGTGCTCCGCGAGGACGCCAACGACGACAGCCTGCTGCGCGCGGCCGTGGCCCTCACCGTCGACCGCGCCTGCCACGAGCTGCGGCTGCGCGGCCTGGCCGCAAAGGCCCTGATCCTGCGCATCGCCTACACCGACGACCGCCGGGCTCAGAAAACGACGCGGCTTCCCGCCGCCACCGACGAATTTCCGGTCCTGTGCGCCGCCGCCGAGGAGCTGTTCCGGCAGATCCACGTGCGCCGCGCCGCGGTCCGGACGATCGCGGCCGTACCGTCGCGCACCAGTCCGGCCAGCGGCCAGCAGGACCTGTTCGACGGCGAGGCCGGCCGCCGGCGCCGGTGTCTGGGGGCGGCGATCACCGACATCCGGTCGCGCATGGGGTTCGGCGCCGTCGTCGGCGCTGACGCGCTGGAGGTGGCGGCCTCCGGCCAAGACTTTCCTTGACGGAAGATGATCCGCCTTGGTAACTTTGGAGGCTGCGGCGCCGAATGGACGTTGGCGCCTTGAGGTCCGCCGCCGGGCGGTCTCCCCCGCCTGCGGTCATCCCCTCGAATCCGCGCCTCAAACCGACGTGGCACGACTCCCCTTCTCCAATTCCGGCACTCGCGTTCTTCGCTTCGCGGCGATCGCCGCCATGCTGTGCCTCCCGGGCGCATACGGCGGCTCCACGGCTCCGGCCGACACCGAGACACTGGCACCCGGCGTCTGGCACCACTCCATCGATCTGGTCGACGGCCCGTGGGCCATCCACGTCGTCGAGATCGACCTGCTGGAGGCGCGCAAGGCCGGCATCCGGCTGCGCACCGTGAGATCGCCGGCCGAGGGCCTCGGACTGGTGAAGACGAGCGATCTCGCCGCCGACGCCCTGGCCGCCATCAACGGCGACTTCTTCCAGGCCGGCACCCCCGGCCGCCCGCTCGGGGTGCAGATCTCCGAAGGCGAGCTGATCGGCGAGCCCCGCTCGCGCTCCGCCTTCGCCCTGGCCGCCGACGGCCGCCCGCAGACGGCGGTCTTCGAGCTCGACGCCGGCCTCATCACCCGGTCGGGCCAGGTGCTGCCCCTCTCCCGTCTCAACCGGGCGCCGCGCTCCGACGCCGAGCTCACCCTCTACAACCGCCACGCCGCGAGCCGGGAGGACTCGGTGCGGGCGTCGGTGGGATTCTTCCTGCAGAGCCTCGACGGCACGACCTCCTTGGTCAACGACACGGCCGCGGTGCGGGTCGTGCAGATGCGCCGCCAGGCGTGGCCCCTGCTCCTGCAGAGGGGCCAGTGGCTGGTGGCCGGCGGCGCCGACTTCGCCCGCCAGGCGGCGATCAGCCCCGGGGATACGGTCCATCTCTACTGCGCCCTGCCCCCCTCCAGGGGGAGCCTCGACGTGGCCATCGGCGGGGGACCGCGCATCATCCGGGACGGCCGCGTCTCCATCGAGCACGAGCGCGAGCATCTGGGCGAGTCCTTTGCCAACGACCGGCATCCGCGCTCGGCCATCGGACTGTCCCGGGGCGGGCGCCACGTGTTCCTGGTCACCGTCGACGGCCGGCAGCCCGGCCACAGCGTCGGCATGACCTTGCCCGAACTGGCCGAGTTGATGTCCGCCGACCTGGCCGGCTTCACGAAGAGCCGCCACAACGCCTGGCAGGCGATCAACCTCGACGGAGGCGGATCAACGACCATGGTGGTGCGCGAGCACGTCGTGAACCGGCCGTCCGATCAGACCGGCGAACGGCCGGTGGCCAACGCGCTGGTGGTCATGCCGCCGGCGGCCGCCGGCTGACGGCTCTTCTCAACCGCCGTTCTCACAAAGATCCCACCAAGCCACAGGAGGGAGTGTGCCCCGGTTCCGCGCCCAGGACCTCAAGCGACTCGGCCGCGACCTGTTCGCCACGGTCGGTGTGCCCCCTTCGGAGGCCGACCTGGTCTCCGGCCACATGGTCGACTCCGGCCTGCTGGGCCACGACTCCCACTCGGTGCTGCGTTTCCCCCAGTACACGGAGATGGTCCGCAAGGGGCAGGTGAAGCCCGGGGCCGAGCTCGAGATCCTGCACGACCGGGGCGGCGTGGTGCAGGTCAGCGGCGGCTGGAACTTCGGCCCCGTCACCGCCACCCGCGCTGCCGAGCTGGCCATCGAGCGCGCCCGGTCCCACGCCATCGTGGCGGTGACCGTCAGGGACTGCAACCACGTGGCGCGGCTGGGGCGTTTCGTCGACCTCATCGCCCGCCAGGGGAACCTGATCGGCGTGCTGTGCGCCAACGGCCACGGCTCCGATCTGGCCGTGGCCCCGTACGGCGGCCGCGAGCGGCGCCTGCCGACCAACCCCCTGGCCGTCGGCATCCCGACGCGCAGGAGCTGGCCCATCGTCCTCGACATGACGACGAGCATGACCTCCGGCGGCGCCCTGCGCGACTACCGCAACCGCGGCAGCGCCGTCCCCGAGGGCTGCATCATCGACGGCCACGGCCGCTTGACGACGGACGTGGAGGACTACTACGGAGATCCGCCGGGGGCCATGCTTCCTCTGGGCTTTCCCACGGTGGGCCACAAGGGGTTCGGCCTCGCCCTGGTCGTCGACATCCTCGCGGGTGCCTTGTCGGGCGGTGGCTGCAGTCAGGCCGACCCGCCGCAGACGGGGAACGCCCTGTTCTTCACGGTCTACGACATCGCCGCCTTCCGCGGCCTGGACGGGTTCCTCGGTGAGGTGGACGACTTCATCGACTGGCTCAAGTCCTGCCCGCCCATGGAGGGCTTCGGAGAGGTCATGCTCCCGGGCGAGAACTCGCACCGCATCCACGAGGCCAGACGGAGGGAGGGGATGGAGGTGGACGACACCGCCTGGGGTCAGATCGCGGCCCTGGCCGGGGAGCTGGGGGTGAACCTCCCCGACCCCGTCGAGAGTGCCTGACCCGCGTCCCGGCAGGAGGAGGAAGAGGATGGGCAAGCAGCTTCGGATCGCCGTCGTGGGGATGGGCGGCATCGGCAACAACCACGCCAGGTGCTACCAGGCCCACCCCCACGCCGAGGTAGTGGCCGTGTGCGATGTCAGCCGGGAGCGGGCCGACACCGCGGCCTCGGCCCACGGGGCGCAGGCGTTCTACAGCGTCCGCCGAATGCTCAACAGCGGCGTCGCCATCGACGCCGCCAGCGTCGCCACGGCGGGCGTGGAGAACGGCGGCGACCACTACACCCCGACGATGCAGCTGCTGAAGGCGGGGATCCCGGTCCTGGGGGAGAAGCCGATCTCCAACGAGATCCCCAAGGCCCGCCGCCTGGTGCGGCTGGCCCGCGAGATGGGCCTGCCCTACGGCATCAACCTCAACCACCGGTTCACGCCGGCGGCGGTGAAGGCCCGGGATTGGCTCGATCAGGGCCGGCTGGGGGAGCTTCACATGGTCAACATGACGATGTGGATCAACAACCCCAACGAGTCCTCGCCGTGGTTCCACATCCGCGCCCTGCACCCCCATTCCCTCGACGTGATGCGCTACTTCGCCGGCGACCTGGAGCGGGTGCAGGCGTTCTTCAAGAAGGGCCAGGGCCGTCGGATCTGGTCCAACGTGCAGGCCAACCTGCTCTTCGCCAACGGCGTCATCGGCCATCTCACGGGATCGTACGACGCCGGCGGCAGCTACGGCCTGGAGACCCTCGAGCTGGTCGGCTCCGAGGGCCGCGTGGTCATAAACGAGGCCTGTGAGCGGCTGACCTTCTACCCCCGGTTCTCGAAGGAGGTGGAGAGCTACGACCACCCCGGCGGGATGATGGGCTTCGCCGACACCTTCCCGTCGCGCATCGGCGCCTGGATCGACGATCTGCGCAAGGGCACGCCCCCGGACGAGGTCGACGCCAAGGCCGAGGACGCCCTCAAGGTGCAGCTCGCCATCGAGAGCATCATCCAGAGCTGGCAGAAGGGGCGCGTCGTCAAGGTGCCGCAGCGGTGAGCGGAGCCCCGCCGGCTCAGCCGGGGGCCAGCGGCCCCTTCGGCGTCTCGGCGTTGTAGAGACCGCCCTTGCGCTCGTAGTCGACACCGACGCCCCCGTCCTCCACCACCAGCCGCGGCACGTTGCCGTTGTGGTTGTCCCGGTCGGGGCCGCGCATGACGGCCAACTGGGCGTCGGTCATCCCCTCCACAAGATCACCCCAGCGCGCTGACGGGTGCACCATCTCTCCCCCGGAGCGGTTGAAGTTCCGGGAGGAGTACTTCACCAGGATCCCCCGGCGCGGGACCTCGCTCCGCCAGGCCAGGGTGCCGTGGGTCTGGGCGCCGTCCATGAACAGCAGCACGTCCCCGGCCCGGAAGGTCGGGTGGGCCACCAGTCCCATATGGTCGTCGCAGGTGCGCACCCCGTCCGGCATGGGATACTGCGCCTTGTGGCTGCCGGGCACGCAGGCGAAGCCGCCGTCCTCCTCGCCCAGTCCGCGCAGCTGCCAGGTGACGGTGACCGCCTCGCAGTAGCTGCGCCCGTTCCTGAAGACGTACGAGCGGCTGGGGTTCAGGGGTTCGTTGGCGTCGTGCAGGGCGTGGCCCGAGGTGCCCTTGACGGCGCAGAAGGCCGCGGGCTGGTCGCAGCGGAAGCCGCTGCCGCCCATCCAGGTGAGGCGGTGGACGACGGCCGCATGGGCGACCATGCGGCGGAAGGGGCCGCACCAGGGTTCCGGCAGCTGCAGCAGGCCGCTCAGGGTGGGACGGCCGGTGCCGGCCAGGGACCTGGAGCCGCGGGCCAGCTCCTCCCCGACGACGATGCGGTCCTCGAAGCGGTCGATCGCCTCGTTGGCCAGGGCCAGGTCGTCCGGGTCCATCACCTGGCGCAGGACGAGGTGGCCGCACAGGTCCCAGAAGAACAGCTCCTCGTGGTCGATGCCGCTGGCCGGGTCGGGGGCCAGGAAGGACGGGTGCAGCGGTTCCGGCGACTCCGAGACCCGGGTGCGCCCGCCGTCGGCGGCCAGGACCGGCGCCGGGGTGTCGTCGCGCCTCCCGGGCCGGTAGAGCACGGCCCGCTGCTCCGGGGTCAGCTCGTCGTGCCACTCGGGGCGGCCCGGCTCCCCGGCCTGCGGTCCGGTGCCGGTCTCGAGGCAGACGCCGCGGGCGGCGAAGCCGTAGTCGAGCAGGCGCAGGGGGCCGCGCCCCTTCCACGGGCGCAGGCCGTGCATGACCGTGTCGGCCAGCAGCAGCAGATCTCCGGCCCGCAGCCGGGCCCCGCGCACCAGCCCCAGGTCGCGCTCGCCCTCCAGGAAGCCGGGGGGCGGAGGCACGTTGGTCTTGTGGCTGGCCTGCACGAAGACCAGGCCGCCGTCGCCCTCCTCGACGTCGGCCAGGGCCCAGACGGCGCGCACGAGCTGGCACTGGCGGCGGTGGTTCTGGTGGTAGTAGGCCCGCGCCGGGTCCCGTGGCTCGTCGCCGCCGGAAAGGGTTCCGTCGAAGGCGGTGCCGGCCGCCGGGTCGTCGGAGATCAGCCGCGGCAGCCGCTCCAGGCGGAAGCCGGTGCCGCAGATCTCGTTCAGGTAATCCACCAGGACCGGGTGCACGAGCAGGTCGCGGAAGGGCTCGCGCTCCCTCCCCGGCCAGCCGAGCATCCCCTCCGGCCGGCCGGAGCGCTCCAGAGCGGCGTTGAGGGCCAGGATCTCACCCGGCTGCAGGGCCTCCCGCACGACCAGGTAGCCGCCCACGTCGAAGCAGTAACTCTCCTCGTTGGTCATCGGGTCGCCGCCATCGCTCGGGTGATCACATCGATGGCCTTCCTCGCGTCGCCCACGCGGTCGTCGCCCCCCTCGCGCTCCACGTGCAGGTCGCCCATGTATCCACCTTCGGCCAGGATGCCCATGAAGGCGGTCCAGTCCACCTGGCCCTCGCCGACGACGGCCTCGGCGCCCCACTCGCCCGGCGTCGTGGTGCGGACGGCGTCCTTGATGTGGATCGAGCGGACCCGGGGCAGGAGCCTGCGCAGCGCCTCCAGGGGGTCGCCCTTGTCGTAGAGGATCATGTTGGCCGGGTCGAAGTTGACGCCCACGTTGGTCACCCCGCGGCCCTCGAGGTGGTCGAAGAAGGCCCACAGGTCGTCGGCCGTCTCCTGGCCTGTCTCGAAGAGCAGGTCGATGCCCTGGTCGCCGAAGATCCCGGCAACGATCTCGATGCGGTCGGCGAGCTTGCGGAACTCGGCGCTCTCCACGTCGTGGGGGAGGAAGCCGGCGTGGAACGACACCAAGGACAGTCCCAGCTCCCGGGCCTTGACCGCCGCCTTGTGGGCCACCTGCTGGTTGGCCTCCCAGTGCTCGTCGGGGACGATGCCCCCCGTGCGCCGGATCGTCTCCAGCGTCGTGTAGTCCTCGCCCACGGTGCCGAACATGCCCGAGACCACGCGGGCGCCGATCCGGTCCAGGGCCTCGGGGACGCCGTCGACGAGGCCGGCGTCGTCGCGGTGGGGGACCAGCCCGAGCTGCAGCCTGTCCACGCCCAGCTCCACCATGATGGCGGCCATGTGGCCGGCGTCGCGGGGCCTCATCGACCAGCTGCAGAGGCCGATCTGCCCGGGGGTCTGCGGTCTCATGACTCCCTCGCCGGTTGCGGATCCAGCCGTCCGGAGAGGATGTCGTCGACGATGCCGCAGAGGCTGTCGACGATCGCCGCGAGCATGCGCTCGCCCTTCTCGGCGCTGGCCGCCGCGGGGTCTCCGAAGTGGCCCCGGGGGCTGACCTCCTCGAGCATGTGGAACCGCTGCACCTCGCTCTCGTAGGCGGAGGGAGCCCTGGCGCCGCCGCGGACGGGGCGGGCGGGGCGCACCAGGTCCGGATGAAGGTGCAGCATCAGCGAGGTCTCGGTCTCGCCGGCGTGACCGGAGCCGTCCGGTCCGGCGGTGCGCACCTCGTCGAGCCCGGGCTGCGCCACCTCCCACCAGGAGGCGCCGTAGACGCGGGCCTCCATGTGGCGCTCGCGCAGGTCCTGCAGGGCAACCCGCATGTCGGCCTGGTTGCCGCCGTGGCCGTTGAGGATCAGGACTTTGTCGAAGCCGGCCCGCACCAGGCAATCGACCGTCTCCACGACCATGCTCACGTGGGTCCGGGAGGTGGCCGTCAGGCTGCCGCCGAAGTGGATGTGGTGGAAGGAGTACCCCAGCCACTGGGTGGGCAGGACGACGATGCGGTCGCCGGCGCGCTCCTCCATGGCGGCGGTGATGCCTTCGCACTCCAGGGTGTCGGTGAGCAGGGGCAGGTGGTCGCCGTGCTGCTCGAAGGATGCGATGGGGTAGACGGCGACGAAGCGCTCGCGGTCGAGGTCGCCGATCTCGGGCCAGGTCATCTCGCCAAGCTTCATCTTCCTCGTCCTTTGGCTGAGTCGTGAGGGAGGGGCGGCAAGGATATGGAATCAGGTGTTGCGGAGCACGCCGCGGGCCGGCCGGGTTGACGGCCGGTCGATGGCGGCTAGACTCGCTCGCCTCCTGACGACGAGCAGGGAGGAGAACGATGACGGACCACTCGCAGCTTGATCCCCGACCGGGGCCGGATGGAGAGATCGCGGTGGAGGCGTGGGTGAGGACCTCGGCCGACCGGACCGAGGCGATGCAGCCCCTGGTCTCGCAGTGGAGGCCTGCGGAGACCCCCGTGTTCTCGGCGTACGACGCGACCGACACCGGCGGCCTCCTGTGCGCCGGCCACTACGGGGCGGTCTTCGACGGGCGCCACGTCTACTACTGTCCGATCCGCCCCTTCCGCCGCCGCGACAGCGTTCACGGCCACGTGCTCCGCTGCGACACCCACGCCGACTTCCACGATCCGGCGGCCTGGGAGGCCTTCGACGCCGGAAACACCGACGGCCTGACGACGGTCAGCTACTACGGGGCCTCCTTCGACGGGCGCCACGTGATCTTCACACCGCGCGAGGACCTGCAGGGCTACCACAGCCGCGTCCTGCGCTTCGAGGTGGGCCGCCCCTTCGGCGACCCGGCCTCCTGGAGCGCCCACGACGCCGGCCTGCCGGTCTCGGGCCAGGGGGCGGCCACCGACGGCCGCTACGTCTACTTCCCGCCGGGGTACGAGAGCGTCCCCGGCCGGCCCTTCGACGAGAGCGTGCCCAGCGGCCGGGTGCTGCGCATGGACACGCACGGAGAGTTCCGCGATCCGGGCAGCTACCAGGTCTTCGACACTTCCCGCCTGTCGCCAGAGGCGGTCTGCTTCGACGGCGGCGCCTTCGACGGGCGCTACATCTACCTCGTCCCCCTCATCCACGGCGTCGTCGCCCGCCACGACACCCTGGGCTCCTTCGACGACCCCGCCTCCTGGGAGGTCCACGACGCGCGCCCCCACGGCCTGGGGATGAACGTGGGCGCCGTCTTCGACGGACGCTGGCTCTACTTCTGCTCCTACGGCCACAGCCGCATGGTGCGCTACGACACGACCCGCCCCTTCGCCGACGCCGACGCCTGGGAGAGCCGGGAAGCCGGCGGCACGGACGGCCTGGACACGGGCGGCTTCGACGGCGGTTTCTTCGACGGCCGCTACGTCTATTACTGCCCCTGGACGCGCCGGGCCGCCGCCGGCGAGATTCCCTTTCACTGCAACTTCCTGCGCTACGACACGACCCGCCCCTTCGCCGAGGCCGGCAGCTGGTCGGGGTTCGACGCGTCGCGCACGGACGGCCTCCACACCCTCGGCTACAACGCCGGCGCCTTCGACGGCCGCTACTTCTACGGAGCCCCGCTCTTCGACGGGCGGGGGGAGGCCTACCACGGCCGGGTGCTGCGCTGCGACACTCTCGGCGACGGCGGCGCCTTCAGCCTGCGCTACGGCGACTACGGGCACAACGGCGGACTCTGTGCCGCGGTCCCGGGGCCGAGCTTCCTGATCAACACCGAGCAGGGCGTGCGCGGTGTCGCCGCGTACCGCAGGCTGAAGCCGGGGGCCCACCACCTGTCCGGGGTCTACGACGGGCGCAGCCTGAGCCTCTACGTCGACGGCGAGCTGGCCGCCCGGCGCCAGGCCTCGGGCCGGCTGGTGGCGTGCGACGCCGAGGTGACCGTGGGGGAGCTGAGCGGCGGCTCGGCCCGCTTCGAGGGAACGGTGGAACGGGCGCGGATCACACCGGCGGCGGTGAGGCCGTGAGGATCATCTCCCTGGAGCCGATCCCGGTCCTGGTGCCCCTGAAGAAGGGGATGACCACGAAGACCGCCCACGGCGAGCACATCGACTCGCCGTACGTGATGGTGAAGGTCCACACCGACGAGGGCCTCGTCGGGCTGGGGGAGGCGACCCTGTCGCCGCGCTGGAGCGGCGAGACCAGCCCCGGGTGCGCCGCCGCCATGTCGCAGGTGCTGGAGCCGGCCGTGAAGGGAGCCGACCCCCGGGACGTGCGCGGCGTCGCCCGGCGGATGGAGCAGGCCCTCAGCCTCAACCCCTTCACCCGGGCGGCGGTGGAGATGGCCTGCTGGGACATCGCCGGCAAGGCCGCCGGGCTCCCGGTCTACCGGCTGCTCGGCGGCAAGGTGCGGGAGGCGGCGCCGATGAAGATGGTGGTGGGCGCCTTCGAGCCGCCCCGGGCCGCCGCCCTGGCGCAGCGGTTCCTCGACCGCGGCGTGCGCCATCTCAAGGTGAAGGTCGGCCTCGACCCGGCGCAGGACATCGAGCGGGTGCGCCTCGTGCGCGAGTTGGCCAGCCCCGGCGTCTCCATCGGCGTCGACGCCAACTGCGGCTGGGACCTGGGCACGGCGCGCCGGACCCTGGCGGCGCTCGAGGCTTTCGACATCACCTTCGCCGAGCAGCCCGTGGGCACCGACGACCCGCGGGCCCTGGCCGCGGTGCGCCGGTCGACGTCGATCCCGGTGATGGCCGACGAGAGCGTCTTCACCCCGCGGGATGCGCTGGGCCTGGTGCGCGCCGACGCCGCCGACGTCCTCGCCGTCTACCCCGGCAAGAACGGGGGCCTCCTCGGCTCCCTGGCCGTGGCCGAGATCGCCGCCGCCGCCGGGCTGGTCTGCAGCATGGGCAGCAACCTCGAGCTGGGGGTGGCCACGGCGGCGATGCTGCACCTGGCCGTGGCTTGTACCGCCATCGACAGCGAGCGCTACCCGGGGGACCTGCTCGGCCCCCTGTACCACGACGCCGACATGATCACCGAGCCCCTGGAGCTGGGGCCCGTGGTGGCCGCGGTGCCGGAGGGCCCGGGTCTCGGCGTCGAGCTCGACGAGGACCAGGTCGCCCGCTACCGGGATCCGGCCGCCACGTGAGCCGCCTCTACCACACGGAGGAGGGCCGGGTGATCCCCTCCCTCTGCGAGGAGCTGACGCGGTTTCGGTGGGCCCGAAAGACCCTCGACCTGCCGGCCACCTCGGCGCCGGCCGATGTCTTCGTGCTGGCGCGGGCGTATCCCGGCCACACCGGGCCCCTGCGGCTGGCCGTGAACGGCGGGGAAGCGCTGGCCCTGCAGCCGGCGGGGCCGGGCGTCTACCAGTGGTACCGGGTGCAGGTGGCGGCGGGGGCCCTGCGCGAGGGATCCAACCACTTCGAGCTGTGGACGGACACCACCGCCATGGACGGCTGGTCCCTGGCCCTGGAGGCCGGTCACGCTTCGCCGGGATCGGAGCTCAGCGACGACGGCGGCATCACCTGGCGCCGGGAGCGCATGGGCTACTTGAACGCGGTGCTTGCCGAGTACGTCGTCCGCGTGCGCGTGGAAGAGGGCGAGGATCCGCCGCCGCCGGCGATGGTCTGGGAGGATCCCGGGTCACCGCGGGTGCAGTCGCTTCGCGAGCGCCTGCCCGCGGGGGCGCGGGAGGGGGGCGATACCCTGGCCCGGGCGCGGGTCCTGTCCTCGTGGCTGGCGGCCGGTTGGGAGCACACCAGTTCCGCCAGGGGCCACCTCTACGGCCCCTGGGACGCCGAGACCGCCCTCTCCTGGGGGCCGGCGCGACGGGGGCACAACGGCCAGCGGCCGATCCTGATGTGCGTGCACTATGCCGCCAGCCTGGTCAGCGCCTGCCAGGCCGTGGGCATCCCGGCCCGCTGCGCCGCCCTGACCGAAGCGGTGAACGGATCCAACGGCCACTTCGTCGCCGAGGTCTGGGCCCCCGAGTGGGAGAGGTGGGTCGTCGTCGATCCCAACCTCGACGCCCTCTTCGTCGAGGACGGAGTCCCCATGTCGATGGCCGAAATCCAGTCCGCGGGCACGGCCATCGGAGCCCGCATGGAGTTCGGCGCCGGCACCGCCTTCCAGCGCACCTTCCCGCACATGATCGAGTTCCTGGAGCAGAACCTCGAGAGAGGGCTGTGCTTCCGGCACCGCAGTCTCTGGCATCGCGCCGACCTGCTCTCCCGGCCCAGGTTCTCACCCCCCGGACACGGGTCGCTGAGCTACTGCGAGACCGGTCTGGTATGGGAACGGCGGGACCTGGAGAGGGGCTTCGGCATGTTCCCGAGCTTCGGAGACTCCGGCTGGTTCGACGCCCCTCCAGCCGGGTTCCCGGACCGAGGGTAGCGAGGCCGGACCCCGCGTTTACAGGGAGAAGGCCCTTTGCTATACTCCGATTCATGCCGAGCACGACCTCTTCGCGACCCAGGGGCGGCGGCGCCCGCCAGTACGGATCCTCCATCATCGTCGCCGTCGGTCTCGCCCTGCTCATCCGCAGCTCGGTGGTGCAGGCCTTCTACATCCCCTCCGCCTCCATGGAGGACACCCTCCTCAAGGGCGACTACCTGCTGGCCAACAAGTTCATCTACGGCGCCCCCCTCGAGCTGCCGGGCATGGACGGCCCCCTCTTCCGGCTCCCCGGCCTGCGCGACCCGCAGCCGGGGGACATCGTCATCTTCCGCTCCCTCACCGAGCCGGGGCGCGATCTCATCAAGCGCTGCGTCGCCGTGGGGGGGCAGGTGGTGGAGATCCGTGACAAGGCGCTCATCGTCGACGGGAAGCCCTCCCGGCTGCCGACTCTGGGGAAGTACACGGAGACGGCCTCCATACCGGGGTCGATGAGCTCGCGGGACAATCTGGGGCCCCTGCGCGTCCCCGGCGGTCACTTTTTCATGATGGGAGACAACCGCGACAACAGCAAGGACAGCCGCATCTTCGGGCCCGTCCCCAAGGAGCGCATCAAGGGGAAGGCGATGATCATCTACTGGTCCTCGACCTTGGTCCACGGCCCCCTGATTCACGGCCTGCCGCAGGTGGTGCTCGACGCGGGGAACTTCCTCCTGAACCTCCCCACCCTGCCCTTCCGGTCCCGCTACACCAGACTGGGCACGGTCATCCACTAGGAGCCCCTTCCCCATCGCCGAGGACGGAGAACGCCCCGGCCGCCGCCCCCGCGGCGACGAGCTCGACCCCTTCGAAGACGAGCGCTTCCGAGGCGGCGAGCCCGAGGAGGAGCACGACGACGAGCCTCTGCGGCTCGTCGACCAGGTTCTGCTGAGCCTGTCCGAGCGCGACCCGGCGCGGCCTCTGCTCTACCACCTGCGGCGGCAGCTGATGGAGCGCGAGATCACCTTCCAGGAGGCTCGGCGGACCCTCGTCGAGCTGGAGACGGCGCTGGAGAAGGTCACGGCCCCCGCCAACCGCGTGGGCATCTTCCTCGGGTCGCCGAAGGAAGGGGTGGCCACCGTCTTCGTCAGCGGTTCCGAGTACTACGCCAACATCGACCCGCGCGTGAATCCCGCCGATCTCACCGTGGGCGCCCGGGTGCTGATCAACGAGGCCTACGCCATCGTCGGGCTCCTGGGTTCCGCCCCGGCGGGCCCCGTGGCCCGCGTGTCCGACCTGCTGGAGGACGGCCGGCTGCGCCTCGGCAACGAGCACGGCACCACCGACCTGGTCATCGAGCGCTCCGAGGCTCTCGCCGGCGTCGACCTGAAAGTGGGCGACGAGGTGCGCACCGACCCGTCGATGAAGGTCGCCCTGGAACGGCTCGCCTCCAAGGAGAGCCGCGAGTACTTCCTCGAGGACATCCCGCACGTGCCCTGGAGCCGCATCGGCGGCCAGGAGGAGGCGATCCGGGCGATCCGGGACACGATCGAGTTGCCTGCCCTGCACCCGGAGCTGTTCGAGAGATTCGAGTACTCCACGCCCAAGGGCTTCCTGCTCTACGGCCCCCCGGGCTGCGGCAAGACCCTGATCGGCAAGGCCACCGCCTACAGCCTGGTGCAGCACCTGCGCGAGGAAGAGGGCCTGCAGGTGGAGGAGTACTTCATGCACATCAAGGGGCCGGAGATCCTCAACATGTGGCTCGGGGAGACCGAGCGCATGGTGCGCGAGGTCTTCGCCCAGGCCCGGCAGAAGCGCAAGGAGGGCTTCCTGCCCTTCATCTTCATCGACGAGGCCGAGTCGATCCTGGGAACGCGCCGGTCGATGCGCAGCCACCACATCGCCAACACCGTGGTCCCCATGTTCTGCACCGAGATGGACGGCATCGAGTCGCTGCAGGAGGTGGTCATCATCCTCGCCTCCAACCGCCACGACCTGATCGACCCGGCGATCCTGCGCCCGGGGCGGATCGACCGCAAGATCAAGGTCGACCGGCCCGGCCGGGAGGCGGCGGAGGAGATCTTCGGCCTCTACCTCGGGCCGGGGCTTCCCCTCGACCCGGCCGCGGTAAGCGAGCACGGCAGCGCCGAGGCGGCGCGCCAGGGCCTGATCGCGGCGGCGGCGGCGGCCCTCTTCGCGCGCACCGAGGAGACCCGGGTCCTGGAGGTGGCGCTGCGCAGCGGCCGCACCGAGAGCCTCCACTTCGGAGACCTGGCCTCGGGGGCCCTCATCGACAACATCGTGCAGCGCGCCAAGGAGACGGCGATCAAGCGGGCCATCGCCGCCGAGGACGCGGAGGCCGCCGGCGTGAGCGAGCAGGACCTGCTCGGGGCGGTGCGCGCCGAGTTCCGCGAGAGCGAGGTCTTCCCGCCCACCGACAGCGTCGAGGACTGGCTCAAGCTCCTCGACTACGACCCCGACAACGTCGTGCGCGTCAACCCCCGCTCCGCCGCCGCCGACCGCCCCGCCCCCGCGGGCGCCTCCGGAAGCGTCATCTGAACGGATGTTCGGCCTGGAGACCGAGTACGGGATCCAGGTCGACGGCGTCGACGATCTCGACGTCGTCGTCGAGTCGATGGAGCTGATCCGCTGCTACCTGCGGGAGGACTTCGTCGCCCGCTGGGACTACGGCCTCGAGAACCCGCGCCGCGACATGCGCGGCTTCGAGGTCGACGGGCTGCTGAACGACCGCGACGAGACCGAGCACCTGCAGAAGGACCGGGCCCGCAAGATCCCCCTGAAGGACCTCAAGTCCGACCTCATCCTCGGCAACGGCGCCCGCCTCTACAACGACCACACCCACCCCGAGTACAGCACCGCCGAGTGCCTGACCCTGGCCGACCTGGTGGCCCAGGACCGCGCCGGCGAGGCCATCCTCCGGCACTGCGCCCGCCGGCGCAGCGCCCTCCGCGGCCGGGGGGTGGTGCGCCTCTACAAGAACAACACCGACTTCGACGGCCACAGCTACGGCTGCCACGAGAACTACCTGCTGCCCCGGTCGATCCCCTTCGACGACGTCATCGCCGCCCTGCTGCCCTTCCTGGTGACGCGCCAGATCTACGCCGGCGCCGGCAAGGTCGGGGTGGAGACCGACTCGCGGACGGACCCCGGCCTCTACCAGCTGGCCCAGAGGTCCGACTTCTTCGAGGTCATCGCCAGCGTCGACACCATGACCCGCCGGCCCCTGGTCAACACCCGCGACGAGCCCCACGCCGACGCCGACCGCTACCGCCGCCTGCACATCATCATCGGCGACGCCAACCTCTGCGAGTGGGCCACGGCGCTGAAGGTGGGGGCCCTGCGCCTCGTTCTGGACCTGCTGATGGCCGGGAAGGCCCCGCGGCTGGTCCTCGCCGACCCGGTGGGCGCCGTGAAGGCGATCAGCCGCGACCCCCGCCGCCGCTGGGAGGTGGAGCTGGAGGACCGCCGCCCGACCACGGCGATCGAGATCCAGCGCGCCTACCTCGAGCGCGCCCGGGAGCTGGCCGCCGGCCGCGACGCCGAGACCGACTGGGTCCTGAGGGAGTGGGGGTTCGCCCTCGACGCCCTCGGGGGCGACCCGGCGCAACTGACCGGCCGCTGCGACTGGGTGACCAAGAAGTGGCTCCTCGACGCCTTCGCCGAGGCCGAGGGGCTCGACTGGGGCGACCCCGGCCACCGCGCCTGGCTGCAGAGCCAGGACCTGGAGTACCACAACGTCGATCCCGGGGAGGGGCTGTTCCTGCTCCTGGAGCGGTCGGAAGGGGGCCCCGTCTTCCGCTTGAGCGACGCCGCCGCCATCGACCGCGCCCTCGTGGAGCCGCCGGAGCGCACGCGGGCGCGCTTCCGGGGCCGGGCGGTGGAGAAGTTCGGTACCGCCGTGCGTTCGCTGAACTGGGACAGCATCGAATTCCAGGTCGACGGGAGGCTCGCCACGGTCGATCTGAAGTGTTGTGTCGACGCCGATTCGGCGGCTATCTTCAACGACAAGCTCGACCGGGCGGGGTCGGTGGCCGAGTTGCTGGAGGCCCTGTCCGAAGCGGTGCCGGAGCGGTGAGACGAGGGAGCTTCCGATGACCCGAGGATTCGAACTGGGCGAGCGAACCACCCGGCCGCGGCCGATGGACGGCGGCGACGAAGGCGGCGACGACCAGGGACCGCGGCGCCCCAAGGTGGAGCGCCCCGACACCGACGACCTGCTGCGCCGCATGCGCCGGGTCGATCCGAACCAGGCGCGCCGATACCGCCAGCGCACGGGCCAGTAGCGCCGCCACCGTGGCCTCCGCGGCGCTCGGACCACGGCAGGAGAGCGGATCCCAGGCCATGGAGAGCGCCGACTTCCTCAACATCCTCAAGGAGCGTGGGCAGTTGCCGCCCGCGCCCGACGTCCCGGCTCCCGCGGCCTCCGCGGCAGTGGCGGCGGAGGGCACGACGATCCTCGCGGTGCGTTGCGCCGAGGGGGTCCTGGTCGCCGGCGACCGCCGGGCCACGGCGGGCAACACCGTCATCCACGACCGCGCCGACAAGGTGCTCTCCGTGGACGACCGCTCGGTGCTTGCCCTCTCCGGATCTCCGGCGAGCGCCTACGAGATCGCCCGCATGCTGGAGATCTCCTTCCAGCACTACCGCCGCACCCAGCTGCAGGAGCTGAGCCTCGACGGACGGTTGCGCACCCTGTCGCGGCTGCTGCGCGAGAACCTGCCCCTGGCGCTGCAGGGGATCGGCGCCGTGGTCCCCATCTACGCCACCTGCGAGGACGCCGGCTCCGGCCCCGAGGGCAAGATCTTCTTCTACGACGTCCTCGGCGCCACCTTCGAGTCCGTTGACTTCTGCACCACCGGCTCCGGATCGCCGATCATCCGCGGCTCCCTCTATTACCTCAACCGCTGGGAGCGGCCCTTCGCCGAGCGCAGCGGCGACGAGGCCCTGGAGCTGGTGGTGAAGATGCTGGAGACGGCGGCCGAGTACGACACCGCCACGGGCGGCTTCAAGGCGACGGCCGCCATCTATCCCCAGGTGATGCGGGTCACCGGCGAGGGCATCTTCGAGGTCCCCGAGGGGGAGCTGGCACAGGTCTACGCCGGGTTGAGCGGCTGATGCTGGACGAGCCCTACCGCTGGGTCGAGGCGATCCGCAACCGGCGCGAGTACACCGAGGACCAGCTCGCCGGGGCCAGCCCCGTGGTCGCCCTGGCCTACGACGACGGCCTGCTGCTGCTCACCTCGACGCCGGGGCCGCGCAAGCTCTTCGAGGTCTACAACCGGGTGGCCTTCGCCGGCATCGGCCATCCCGCCGACATCGAGAAGCTGCGCAAGGCGGTCATCGACATCGCCCACGTGGAGGTCTTCAACCTGTCGGCCAGCGACGTCTCCCTGCAGCGGCTGGTCAACCTCGGCGTGGGGCCCCTGATGAAGTCCGCCTTCGACGAGATCTTCCGCTCGCCCTACATCGCCCGCGTCCTGGTGGCCGAGCTCGACCCGCCGGCGGCGGCGGAGACGTTCTACACCATCGATCCCGACGGCTCCTTCCACAGCGCCGCCGAGGCCGCCGCCATCGCCGGCTCCTCCGAGGCGGCCGAGGCGATCCAGGCGAGGCTGCGCGGCGGCGAGGGCGGCGAGTCCCTCGACCGGGCCCTGGCCCGGGCCCTTCGCGCCTGGGGCACCGGGCGCGTCCTGGCGGGGCGCGGCCCAGACGAGCCCGACGGGCCCGGGGAGGGGGAGGTGGATGACGAGGAGGTGGGGGAGGCGGTGCGCGCCGCCCTCGCCGGGGGCCGCTTCGAGGCCGCCGTCCTCGAGCGCAGCCGGCCCACGAAGACCAGGTTCCGGCTGCTGAGCCCCGGGGAGCTGGAGTCCTCCCTGGCCGCCTTCGAGTAGTCCCGTGCGCAACCGCCTCTACGGCCTGGAGATCGAGTACGGCTGCATGCCGCCCGACTCCGATCCCTTCCTCAGCCCCGACTACATATCGGTGAAGACCAAGGACTGCGTCTTCTACCGCGAGGGGCTGGGCATCGTCGACATCCACTACCGAGGGCGCGACGAGCCGCCGGGCAACGGCGGCTTCCTGTTCAACGGCGGCCGCATCTACATCGACATGGGGCACGTGGAGTACGCCACGCCCGAGTGCCGCGGCCTCTTCGACCTGGTCGCCTCGGACCGCGCCGGCGAGGTGATCCTGCAGCGCTCCCTCGACCAGCTCGGACTGGCCGATGAGGCGGGGTTCTTCAAGAACAACATCGACCACTACACGGGCGCCACCTTCGGCTGCCACGAGAACTACCTGGTGCGCCGCGACGTGCCGTTCTCGCAGGTCCTGCTGCCCGCGATCCTGCCGTTCTTCGTGAGCCGGCAGATCTACGCCGGCGCCGGCCGCGTCGGCTGCCACACCGACATCTTCGAGTACGGAACCGGGGAGGAGGGCGATGTCCCCTACCAGATCTCCCAGCGCGCCGACCACATCGTCACCGAGATCTACCAGTGGATCCAGTTCAGCCGCGCCATCATCAACACCCGCGACGAGCCCCTGGCCGACTGGGGGCTCTACCGCAGGCTGCACCTGCTGGTGGGCGACTCCAACATGTCCGAGTACGCCACGGCACTGAAGGTGGGCACCACGGCCCTCATGCTGGAGCTCCTCGAGGAGCGCATCGTTCCCGAGGTGAAGATGCTCGACCCGGTGCAGGCGATCCGCGACATCTCCCGGGACCTGACCTTCAAGTGGGAGGTGCAGCTCGAGGACGGACGCTACACCACCGCCCTGGAGGTGCAGCGCCAGTACCTGCGGCTGGCCGAGACGTACCTGCGCGGCAAGGACCCCGAGGGCGACTGGGTCCTCGACGAGTGGCGCCTCGTCCTCGACGCCCTGGCCTGCGACCCCATGGCCCTGATGGACCGCCTCGACTGGGTGACGAAGAAGTGGCTCCTGGAGACCTTCATGGCGGCGGAGGGCAAGGACTGGGACGACCCGTGGATCCAGTCGCTCGACCTGGAGTACCACAATCTGAATCCCTCCCGCGGCCTCTATCACGACCTGCGCCAGCGGGGACTGCTGCGCAAGGTGGTCGACGACGAGCGCGTGAACCAGGCCATCGTCCGGCCTCCCGAGGACACGCGGGCCCGTGCCCGGTCGAAGGTGATGCGCGCCCTCACCGGCCAGAAGGCGCGCTACGTCATCGACTGGGATTCCATCTACGTGGAGGACGAGAAGTACCTCAATCTCGACGATCCCTTCCTCTCGTACGAGGCGGAGACCGACGCCTTCATCAAGGAATGCGGCCGGGCGCCGAACGTGAGCGGCGCCGGGGCGTGAGCGTCCGCGGCCCGGCCGCGGTCTGGCCGGTCCTGCTCGGTCTGCTCGCCGCCCCCGCCGACGCCTGGCAGGCCGCCGACCCCTCCGCCCGCCCGGCGGGCCCGCCTTCGCCCGAGGCCGCCCGCGGCACCTACAACGCCCTGGTGATATTCGCCAAGTTCGCCGGCGAGGCCCCCGGGGACGACCGCAAGCCCTCGTGGGCCGACGACCTCTTCGACGACAGCCGGCCGGGCAGCCTCACCCACTTCTACGACGAGATGTCCGGCGGCGAGCTGCGGGTGTCGGGGGAGGTCCTGCCGCGGCGCTACGAGTCCCTCGAACCAGCCTCCGCCTACCTGGCCGACAGCTCCGGCACCCTCGGTGACTTCGGCCGCTTCAACCGGGAGGTCCTGCAGAAGGCCGACGCCGACATCGACATGGGCGCCTTCGACAACGACGGCCCCGACGGGGTGCCCAACTCCGGCGACGACGACGGCTACGTGGACATCCTCTTCATCAACCTGCACACGGCGCCCGAGAACTTCTTCATCACCCGGGCCACGGGCATCGCCAGCCTGGGGCTGAACGCCGAGTTCCTCTCCGACGACGAGGCCGCCGGGGGCGGGGTCATCCGCGTCCGCGACCGGTTCTCCGGGTTCGCCGGCACCACCCAGCGGGGCCACGTCTTCGGGGTGACGGCCGGGACCATGTGCCACGAGTTCGCCCACCTCCTCGGCCTGCCCGACCTCTTCGACCAGTCCTCGATCTCCGCCACCGGTGAGCTCGACCCGGCGGAGGAGTCGGCCGGCATCGGCAAGTGGGGCCTCATGGGGCTGGGGATCCTCGGCTGGGGAGAGGGGGACGGCCCCAACGCCTTCTCCGCCTGGTCCCTGGCGAAGCTGGGCTGGCTCGGGCCGGGCAACGAGCGCCTGGTGGAGGTGACCGAGTCGATGCGGGACGTGGAGCTGGAGTCGATCGACCGCGGAGGCCGCGTGCTCAAAGTGAGCCTGACGCCGGACGAGTACTTCCTCATCGAGAACCGTCAGGCCCACGGATTCTACAACCGCAACATCCCGGCGGGAGGGCTCCTGGTCTGGCACGTGGACGAGCGCGCCGACAACGACGAGGAGCGGCACAAGCAGGTCGACCTGGTCTGCGCCGACGGGCTCTACGCCGACCGCGGCTACCCGGGCGGCGACCCCGACCCGGTCTCGGGGCGCGACAACCTCGACTTCCATTCCCGGGACCCAGCCTACGACGGCGAGCACAACGGCAACGAGGGCGACGCCACCGACCCCTTCGACGGGGTGAGGTTCCGGCGCCTCGCCTTCGACACCAACCCCGGCCTGCGCGGCCACGCCGGCTCCCGTCGCGGCGTCCCCCTCGGCTTCGTCCTCGACCGGATCACCCCCCTCGAGAACGGCCGCATGGGCCTGGACGTGCTGTTGCGCCAGCCCGCGGAGGGCCAGGTCACGGGATCGGAGAGATGGTCGGGGGAGGTGGCCGTGGAGGGCGACATCGTCGTCGAGGCGGGGGCCTCCCTGACTCTGGCTCCCGGCACGAGGGTGAGCTTCGCCGCCGCCGACAGCCGCGGCACCGGCTTCGACCCGGGCCGCTGCGAGCTCATCGTCTACGGGGAGCTCGTCGTCGAGGGCGACAGCGCCGCGCCGGTGCGTCTGACCCACGCGGAGGGGAGCGGCTGGCTGGGGGTGCTGGTCTTCGGCGGCGGCAGCCCGGGGCTGGAGCCGGCCCGGGACGCCGGAGGACTGGTCCTCGAAGGGGCGCGCCTCGGCATCGCGAGGGACCGCCTGCATCCGGGGACGACCCGGTGGCGAGGGGAGCGGTCCATCCCCTGGGACCTGCTGGTGCCCGCCGGCGCGGTCCTGGACATCGCCCCCGGATCGGAGACCCGGTTCGCGCCCGGGGACCTGGCCCTTCGCGGCGCCCTGCCGGAGCACGTGGAGCTGGCCGTCGAGGGCCGCCTGACGGTGGCCGCCACCGCCGCCGACCCGGCGGTCTTCACCGTCGACTCGATCCTGCCCGAGGAGCTGTGGGCCGGCCTGCAGCTGGCCGCCGGAGGCGCCGTCGACGCCACCGGCCTCCGCCTCGATCAGGCGATCATCGGGATCGGCGGGGAGATGACGGCGGAGGGGGGGTTCCACCTGGCCGACGCCAGTCTGGAGCGGCTGGTGCGGGGCGTCGATGTCGGCCTCTTCGGCATGGCGACCATCGACCGCGCCACCTTCCGCTCCATCGCCGACCGGGCTGTCTGGGTGCGGGGGCCGGGCGACCTGCGGATGCGCAGCAGCGTGGTGGAGGAGAACGGCCGCGAGGGCGTCGTCACCAGCGGCGCCGGCCTCGTGCTGATCGACACGAGAGTGAGCGGCAACGGCGTCCTCGACAGCGGCGATCCGCGCTCGGGGCTGCTGGCCGAGGGCGGCGTGGGCCGGCGTCTCGAGCTGTGGCGGAGCACGGTGGAGGGGAACGAGCTCCACGGACTGGAGCTGGACGGCTGGAGAGGGGTGATCGAGCTCCACGGCACCCACATCACCGCCAACCGCCGCGACGGCCTGCGCGTCGACGGCGCCGAGAGGATGGTCTTCGAGGAGGTGGAGGTCCACCGCAACCGCGGCACCGGCGCCCATCTGGCGTCGACCGCCTCCGAGGTGTGGACCACCGACTTCGACACCAACCTCGGCGGCGGCCTGCGCGTGGAGGGGGGCACGGTGGCGGTGGAGATGAGCCATTTCACCGCCAACGGGGCCGTCCTCACCGGGTCCGCCGCCGCCGCGGTCCGCACCAGCGAGTTCGTCAACGCCGCCGTGGGCCTGCACTCCGTCGACTCGGCCCCCGCCATCGTCGGCAACCGTTTCGCGGGCAACGTCACGGCCCTGCGCGTCGACGGTCCGGCGGTGCCCGACCCGATCCGGGACAACCAATTCGAAGGCAACAGCCTGGCCCTGGAGAACCGCAGCGACGAGGAGGTCGACGCGCGCGGCAACTACTGGGGCACCAACGATCCGGAGAAGATCGCCGAGCAGCTCTCCGGTGCCGCGGTCTGGACCCCCTTCCTCTCCGGGGAGCCGCCGGACACCTCGGTCGCCGAGGGGGCCGGGGAGACGCCCCTGGAGTTCGTCCTGCGCGACCCCTGGCCCAACCCCTTCAACGGGGCCACCGCCATCGCCTTCGACCTGCCCCGGGAGGCGCCTCTGCGGCTGGTGGTGCACGACGTCCTCGGCCGCCGGGTCCGCACCCTCAGGGACGAGGCCCGGGCCGGGCCGGGCAGGTTCCGGGTGGTCTGGGACGGCGCCGACGACCGGGGACGGCCGGCGGCGAGCGGCGTCTACCTCCTGCGCCTGACCGCGGGACCGGACCGGGCCTCGGGGCGGGTGCTGCTGCTGCGGTAGGACAGGGTCCGGGGGGCGCCGGTCCGCGGGTCGGCCGAATCCCGCCCCGGGGCGGCGGTCAGGACAGCAGGCGCTCGCGCAGCAGCTCCTGCACCCGCTGCGGGTTGGCCCGCCCGCGGGTGGCGCGCATGACCTGACCCACGAGGAAGCCGATCGGCTTCGGGTCGCCGGACCGCACCTTGTCGGCGGCGTCCGCCTGCGCGGCGATCACCTCGTCGACCTGCGACTCCAGCTCGCCGGTGTCCGAGACCTGCTGCAGGCCCCGCTCCTCGACGATCCGCGCCGGCGAGCCGCCGCTCTCGGCCATGGCGCCGAAGACCTCCCTGGCGGCGGGGCCGCTCACCGCGCCGGCCGCGGCCAGGGCGATCAGCTCGGCCAGTTGCGGCGGCCGCACCTTCAGCGCCTCGATGTCGCCGCCGCTCTCGTTGAGGAGGCGGAAGATCTCGCCCGTGACCCAGTTGGCGGCGGTCCGGGGGTCGGCGCCGGCGGCCACGACCTGCTCGAAGTAGTCGGCCACGGCCCCGTCCTCGGCCAGCTGCTCCGCGTCCCGGGGGGCCAGCCCGAGGGCGGTGAGGGCCGCCGCCCGGGCGTCGGGCAGCTCGGGCAGCCGGCCCCGGACCTCCTCGATCCAGGCCTCGGGCAGATCGAGCTCGAGCAGGTCGGGCTCGGGGAAGTAGCGGTAGTCGTCGGCCTCCTCCTTGGAGCGCTGCTCCCGCGTCACCTCGGCCGTCTCGTCCCAGCCCATGGTCACCTGGCGCACCTGGCCGCCCGCCTCCAGCACCTCCACCTGGCGTTCGACCTCGTAGTCGATGGCGTTCCGCACCGAGCGGAAGCTGTTCAGGTTCTTCACCTCCACCTTGGTGCCGAGGGCCTCCGAGCCGGCCGGGCGCACCGAGATGTTGGCCTCGCAGCGCAGGGCCCCCTTCTCCATGTCGCCGCTGGAGGCTCCGAGGTAGCGGACGATCTGGCGGATCTTCTGCACGTAGGCGCCGGCCTCGGCGGCGGAGCGGATCGAGGCGTCGCTGACGATCTCCATGAGGGGCACGCCGGCGCGGTTGAGGTCGACGTGGCTGGCGCCGCCCTCGTGGAGGAGCTTGCCCGTGTCCTCCTCGAGGTGGACGCGGACGATGCCGACGCGGCGGCTCTCCCCGTCGGCGGCGATGTCGACGTGGCCCCCCTCGCACAGGGGTCGCTCGTACTGGGAGATCTGGTAGCCCTTGGGCAGGTCGGGGTAGGTGTAGTTCTTGCGGGCGAAGACCGAGCGCGGGCGGATGCGGCTGTTCAGGGCCATCCCCGTCATCACCGTGAGCTCCACGGCGCGGCCGTTGATCACGGGCAGGGCCCCCGGCTGGGCGGTGCACACGGGGCAGACGTGGCGGTTGGGGGGCACCTGGAAGTGCTCGGCGGGGCAGGAGCAGAACATCTTCGAGGCCGTGCCCAGCTCCACGTGGACCTCCATGCCGATGACGGTCTCGTAGTTCACGGTCCGTCTCCGCGATAGAGGACGTGGCGCCGCAGGAAGGCTTCGGTGGCGCGCAGGCAGTGGCGCCGGCTCTCCGGCCGGCGGAATCCGTGGCCCTCGCCCTCGTAGACGTGGTACTCGTGGGGCACGCCGCGGCGCCGCAGGGAGTCGACGATGGCGTCGGACTGGCTGCGGGGCACGACCCGGTCCTCGTCGCCCTGGAAGAGGATCACGGGGTCCTGGATGGCGTCGGCGGCGAAGAGGGGCGAGCGCTCGCGGTAGAGGCCGGCCGCCTCCGGCAGGGGGCCGAGAAGGGAGTCGGTGTAGCGGGACTCGAACTTGTGGGTCTCGTCGGCGAGAGCCAGCAGGTCGGAGATGCCGTAGCGGCAGGCCCCGGCGGCGAAGAGCCCGGGGTGCAGGGTGAGGGCGCGCAGCACCGTGTAGCCCCCGGCGCTGCCGCCCGAGACGGCCATGCGTCCGCCATCGGCCAACCCTTCGTCGGCCAGGTGCCGGGCGCCGGCGACAACGTCCTCCATGTCGAGGACGCCCCATTGCCCCCGGAGGGCGGTCATGTAGGCCCGGCCGTACCCGGTGCTGCCCCGGTAGTTGACCAGCAGGACCGCCCAGCCCCGGGTGGCGAAGTACTGGGCCTCGGAATCGTACCGGAGGTCGGCCTGGCTCGTGGGGCCGCCGTGGACGTCGACGATCAGCGGCGGCGGGCCGGCCCCCTCGAAGCGCCGGCTCGCCGGAGGGTAGTGGAGGCCGTGGACCACCGCGCCGTCGGCGGCGGTCCAGCGCACCGGCCGGGGGGTGGACAGGTCGGCCGCCTCCAGGCGCTCCGCCGAGGACCGCGCCTGGACGGTGACCCTCGGCTCCGCCCCGCGCCCGCCGACGCTGCAGATGCGCTCCGGCCGCCGCGGAGAAGAGGCCACCACGGCGATCCGGCCGCCCCGGGGGGCGGCGGCCACGTGGGTGACGCTGGCCCAGTCGGCGAGCGGCTCGAAGAGGTGCGGCCGGCCGTCGGGCAGGTCGCAGACGAAGAGGCTCCGCCGGCCGAGGTGGGAGCGCGTGAACCAGAGCCGGCGGCCGTCGCCGGAGAAGGCGAGGACCCGCACCCCCTGCACCCACGCCGGCAGGGCCACGTCCCCGTCCTCGTCCGGCGTCAGGCAGGTGGTCGAGCCGTCCTCCAGGTCGTGGAGCCAGAGCTGGCTGAAGCCGCCCTCGTCGCCGGCCCAGGCGAGCCAGCGGCCGTCGGGGGAGAACTCGGGCTGGCAGACCGCCTGGCCCTCGCCGCCGGCGACCAGCCGGCGCTCGGCCAGGACCGGCGCCGCTCCCGCGGGGAAGCGCAGCCGGCCGACGACGAGGCGGCTCGAGTCCCAGGGCATGTCCGGCAGGTCGTACTCGACCCAGGCCAGCTGCCGCCCGCGGGGGTGCCAGGCCGGCTGCATGTAGAAGTCGGCCCCGTCCACCAGCGACCGGGGCCAGTTGGCCCCCCCGGCGTCGACCACGGCGAGGCGGTCGGTGGCGCCGTCGCCGTGGACGTAGGCGATCCAGCGGCCGTCGGGGGAGGGGGCGGGGGCCGCTGGATGGCCGAAGGCGGGGGTGAGGCGGCGCACGCCGCCCCCCCGCAGGGGAACGGCGCTCAGGTGGTCCCCGTCCTCGACGAAGATCACCCGCCCGCGGGCGATGGCGAACTCGCCGCCGCCGTAGAACACCCGGGCCCGCACCGTGTGGCCGCGGGTCAGCTCGACGGGCGCGGCCTCCCCCTGGCGGCGGCAGACGACCACGGCCTGGTCCCCGCGCCGCTCGAGCCACGCCAGGGTGCGGCCGTCGCTGTCGAAGGCGGGCGAGGAGAGCCCCGTGCCGGCGCCGGCGTCGTCCGCCGAGAGCGGGCTCTCCCACAGCCCGAAGGGCCGGAGCTCGCGCTCGGTCAAACCTGCTCCATCAACTCGATCTTCACGTGGTCGGGCCCGTCGATGAAGACGATGCGCTGGGTCGTGCCGGGGACCTCGACGGGGCCGAACCAGATGTGGACGCCCTCCTTCTCGCAGTGGGCCAGGGTGGCGTCGAAGTCGTCGGTGGTGAAGGCGAAGTGGTCGACGCCCTGGTAGCGCCCCAGCTCCATCGTGGCGAACTCCCGGTCGGTGACCGTGATCTGGGTCTCGCCGACGTGGACTTCGACCCAGGTGGCGCCGGCGCGCTCGAAGGGCTCGCCGGCGGTGGCGCCGAAGACGCGTTTGTACCAGTCGACGGCCACGGACACGTCCTCGGCCTCGTGATGGATGTGCTGGAAGGTGTAGTTGGGCACGGTCGGCTCCTTTCACTGGAGGCTTGGATTGAGAATCCGGCGGGTCCCCCGCTCCGGCGACAACTAGAGTCATGGCCGGCGCGACGGCAACCGCTATCTTTGCGGAGAGATGACCCCCTCCGCCAGGTCCCGCCACGTTTCCCCCGACCCGGAATGGGAGAACTACTTCTCTCCCGAAGCGGAGCGCGCCGAGTCCCTCGAAGCGCTCCTGGGCCGGGTCCCCGCCTTCGCCGGGCTGGAGCCGGAGGAGCTGGCCACCCTGGTGCGCCAGGTCCACGTGCGCACCTTCGCCCACGGCGAGGTCGTGCTCCGGCAGGGGGCCCCCCGGTCCGGCTTCTACGTGATCCGCCGCGGCTCCGTCCACCTCATCGGCGAGGACCCGGGGGGCGTGGAGATCACCGACACCCTCGTCCCTCCCGCCATCATCGGCCGCTTCGCCCTCCTCGACGAGTCCCCGGCGCCGGCCACCTTCATCGCCGCGGAGAGGAGCGAGCTCGTCGGTTTCTTCCGCCCCGACCTGATGGAGATCGCCGCCACCGACCCCGGCCTGGGATGCCGGATACTGCTGCGGCTGGGGGAGGCGATGACGGCGGCCCTCAACAGGGACTGCGCGAGCCCATCAAGATCGTCGATCTCGCGCGGCGGATGATCCGCCTCGCCGG